>NZ_AP018498.1:2705000-3305000 GCF_003569745.1 Altererythrobacter sp. B11 | reverse complement strand
CAACGGGAAAAATCGCAGCGGCTCCACGGCTTCGCGCAAGCTGGATAGCTTGGCTTCGAAGTCGTGGAGTGTAGCGGTGAGGTGCAGCCGATCAAGCCGCGCACGCGGGAGCGCGGTAATGATCACGGCGTGTGTCGCGTCCAACAGGTCGTTGAATTGTTCGGGGGCATGGGTGTGTGTGCTTTTGGGCAGAACTATTGCTGCCACGATGATCCCCGCCAAGGCGCCGACGGCGGTCTCCTCGAGCCTGAGGAGCATCATCGTGTCGGTGAAGCGCCCCATCACCAAAAAGAGCAGTCCGACGGTGACGGTGATCCAGAAAGCCATCCAGGTGTAGGATTGTACGAACGCATAGAAGACGAAGAAAATCGCGAGCGGCATAAGCGCCAGCGCGATGTGAACCTTGCCGTGCAGCAGCCAGACGAGCGCCATTGCCGCGAGAATGCCGGCCAGCGTTCCGAAGACGCGCTTCAGCGATTTCGCCAGCGCTTGCCCGCGCGAATAGGTGCCGGTGAACATCACGAACACCGTGATGACGGCCCAGTACCAGCGATCGGGCGAAAGCATGGAGCCGCCCACCATGGCGAGCGCGGCTGCCGCCGCCGACTGGATGCCGGAACGCAGATGCGGCCTCTTCCGGTCAGTGGGCGGTGCAGCCATGGACTTCGCCGCGTCCATATCGGGCGGCAGGCGAAGCGATCGTTCGAGGTCTTCGATCGCCGCGGCAATCGAAGCGACATCGCCTTCGTGCGGAACCGGCGTGTAGCAGATCAGGGCGCGGGACAGGCGTTCGAGCGCCGCTCGCACGTCAGACGCCCCGAGCCCGTCCGGCGCGTCCTGCACCTGCAAGGCTAGCCGTTCCGCAAGGACCAGAACCGCGATCAACGCCTCGGCCAGCGGGCGGTGGGCAAGACGACCGCCCGGAAGGTTCTCCAGCTCGGCTTCCGCGATGGTGACCGCACTGGCTACGCGCGCCAAATCGCGCTTCAGGCGAGCGCCGTCGTTCCGTCCACCGGGACTGGCGGCGGCGGCGAGCAGTGCCCCCATTCGCATCCGGATCGATCCGACGGACCATTGCATCCGCCGCCAGGGCCGGTGCGGCACGACCAGCTGATGCACCAGCAGGGCGCAGGCTGCCCCGACCGCGACGCCGATCCATTGCCAGTGCAGCATCTGGATGTCGGGCTTCAGGAAGGCGCCGAAAAAGTAGCTGACATTGGCCGCCAGCCCGGCCGGCACCCAAGGCCCGCCATACTGGCGCATATAGGCAGCTACACCGATCACCAGGACGAAGACCAGATGATTGACCCAGCTCGTGTGAAGCAGCGCGGAGAGTGTGAACATCGCGCCTGCCGAAGCGGAGAGCGCTGCAATCTTGCCGATGCGTGCGCGGGTTTCGTCATCGCTGATTGCCGCACAGCAGAAGACCGTCACCGGAAAGGCGATGAGAAAGGCCGTGACCGGTACACCGACCGCCTCGCCGATCGAAAAGGTGACTGCGAGCGTCAGCAGGAAGGCAAGCATCGCGCGCGATCCGCGGGCGGTTCGCAACATTCCCGGATCCGCGCGCACCAGCATTCGTCGCGCCCGCGGGGGCAGGGCGTTCACGCAAAGGGTAAGGAGCGTCGGCACTATCGCGGGAGATAGTCTCGGCGGGGGGTGGGCGCCACCATCGAGACGATTCTATTCTTCGGGTGGAGAAGGTCAGCGCGCCGTCAGAAGGGCGGCAAGCGTATCGGGCCGGCCTGGAATGCGATCAAGCCGCGGATACCGCAAGGTGCCCACATAGCGTATCGGCGTTTCCCTTTGCTCGCCATCCTGCTCGACGGTCAGCACGACCGGATGGTTCGCAGCATCGCGGACTGCTGCCAGCAGCACGTCGCGTCCATATGGCGTTCCGTTG
This sequence comes from Altererythrobacter sp. B11, assembly GCF_003569745.1. Lineage (NCBI taxonomy): Bacteria > Pseudomonadati > Pseudomonadota > Alphaproteobacteria > Sphingomonadales > Erythrobacteraceae > Altererythrobacter > Altererythrobacter sp. B11. The sequence continues at coordinate 3,303,097 of NZ_AP018498.1, read as the reverse complement.
ACCGCGAGGATACGGACTCCCGGCCGCAATCCTGCCTCGAAGGAGGGGCTGTCCCATGACACCGCCCGGATCGTGCCGTCGCTGCGCGCTGTCAGGCCTATCGAGTAGCTGAGATCCACGACGCCGCCTTCGTTCTCATTCGCGCGGAAGGCTGCCGTTGGGATGTCGGTGAAAACCAACCGCCAACCGTGCCGCACCAGTCCGCTTGTCGTGTCGAGCTCGGCATGTCCGTCAAGCCAGCTCCGCAGAAAGCCCGCCCAGTCGCCCGGCGCCACTTGATTGAGCGCTTTGCACAGATCGGCAAAGGTATAGGTGCGGCTCGGCGCATCCGGAGTCGCGCCGGCAAAGAAACTGTGCGCGAAATCGTCGATGCTGCGCGTGCCGCCGCTGCGTTCGCGCAATTCGGCGTCCACAGCGAGCCACAGCATCACGCCTTCGGAATAGTAATCTCGCCGCCGCTGCCAATCCCGCCAGGGAACGGGCTGGCGCAACATGAAGGAGGGATAGTTTACGTCGTCGGACAATGGGCGCCATTCCCGCCCTGGTCGCGCGGCAATTTCGGCGGCTTCGAGCGCTAGTCGGTCCCGCAGCTCGGCGGGCGTGAACTGCCCCGCTCGTGTGGCCAGCACGCGCCCCCAGAACTCCGTCTGTCCTTCATACACCCACAGCAGGCTCCCCGCGACCGGAACATTTGGCGTGGGTGCCCAGAGATCGGCGGGCGTGCGGTAGAAGCCGTTCCAGGCATGGACGATCTCGTGCGCGATAAGGTCGCGCGACAGGATTTCGGCCTGCCAGTCGCGGAAATGCGATGAGGCAAGGCCGTTCTCGCTCGATGTCCGATGCTCGGTTCCGCCCGATGAGCCATCGTCGCTGAGCCGCGCAAGAATGTGATACTGTGCGAAGGGTGTCGCTCCGAAGACGGCGCGCATCTGCACGATAAGCCTCTTTATCTCGGCAATTCGCGCCTCTGGGACGGTGAGATCGCCCGTCCGCAGGGCCACAATGTCGAGTGACACCGCGCCGGGGCCGGGCGCGGTAAGCGGCACTTGCGCCGTGTAGCGTCCCGCCAGCACCGGCGCGTCGAGCAGGATTTCGAGCGACGTCGGTTCAAAGCGAACGATCGGGCCTTCGCTGTCCCTGACATTCAGCGCGGTGAAGGGGCGGAACCCGCCGGGCAAGGTCAGCCTGGCCGAGACGGGGATGTTCCGGGCGTACCACCCTGCAGGATAGAGGGTCAGCCGCTGCCATGGCACGGCCACCACGTCCGGTGTCAGCAGCGCGTCCCCTGCAACCATCTGGAAGCGCACATCGATTGCCTTTGTGCCAGGCGGCACATCCAGGTGGAATGCGTGCGGCTCATACGGATCGCGCCGCCACGCGAGCCGGCGCCCCTCGGCCTCGATGGTCAGGCCGGCCAGGTCGGTAACGGTGAGGCTCGGCCCGTGGCTGGCTGGTTCCCATCGGGGATACAGGAGGGTGATGGCGCCCGCGGCGACAGGGATCCGCTGGTGCACGGAGAAGATGCGGCGCCGGATGTCGGTCGCGTCCACATCAAGCTCGATAGTGCCCGCGAATGCGTGATCGATCGGGGGCGGGACAGCCGGCGTCGGCTGCACATAGCTAGGTCCGGTTTCGGCTTGAGCGCCAACGGGCACCGAGAGAAGGGCTGAGGCCAGGAGTGGTAGGATAAGCGGCCTGAACAGACGCATCGATAGGCTCCTTAAACGCTGTCAGCCGCGGGATGCCTGCATGAAAGATGAAGTGTGTGCGGCCTGGGTGAGCACCTCGGCAAATCTGCCGGGATAGATGTCCACCCGGCAAGCCGACTTAGGTTCAACGATCGATACGCCTGAAGGCGAGCAAACCCTCGGACCGCCTCAACACGAAGTCTTCCCCATCCTGCTCGAGATAGGCGCCCGTCAGGTCCACAACCCCGAGGTCGTTCGGCGTCAGCCGGAAGACTGCAACGGTCCCGTCCGTTGCGCGCAGCGGCAACGGCCCGGAATCAATATGATAGGCCGGCTTGCTGAAGGTGACAGAGCGGGGCTGGCGCTTCTCGTCCAACGGCAGCGACCAGGGGCCACCCGCGAGATAGGATATGAGCGGCTCGCCTGTGTCGAAATCGATCCGCAGATCGATCGCCGGGACATCCTGTCCGTTGGGGGCGAGCAGCCTAATCGCAAAAGGCTGCCCTGGTGCAGCCTTGATCCCATCGGCGGAAATGGCCGGCGGCACCGGCTTGGGCTCGCTGGTGAGTTCAATCCTTGTGCCCACGCGTTGCCAGTTGCCTTGGGCCTGCTCGTCCAGCGACCCGACGCTCAGGCCGTATTGGAAAGTCCCATCGGGATTGAGGCGGAGGCCGGCGACCAGCTCCATCTCTGCTGCAGCATAATCTCCAACAGCAGGGTCTGCAGCAGGAGCCGGTGCAGCTTCCGGCGGTTCCTGGGCGAGAGCGGGGGCAGCAGGGACGAGACTTGCGAAGAAGCACAGGACCACAGAGCGTCCGAAGGGTGAGATCAGCATGCATTGCTTTTAGAGCGCATATGGTTTTCTTCCATAGCGCCTGGGGCAAAAAGCGAAGTGCATCTGCCATTTCGCGCCGACGCTAGGGAAAGACAAGCATGCGCTTCTTGAGGATGGTTTTCGCGGTGATGATAAGCCTGGTGGCCATCTCGGGCCCGGCGATCGCGCAACCGGGGCCTCTTTCGGAAGCTGCGGCAAATGGCCCCCTGGCCTCCGCTTGCGAGCAGGACGCGAATGTTGACAGCTGCTGGAGAGCGGGCGTGGCTGCTGAACGACGTGGGGATGCCCCGGGGGCGCTCGCCGCCTATGAAGCCTCATGCGCGGCAGGGTTTCAGATGGGCGGCTGCTACGAGGCCGGCAAGATCTACTTCCTCAATAAGACGCTTCGCGACTATCGAAAATCCAGGGACAGGATGCTGCAGGTCTGTGAATCGGACGATGTTGGCACCGGCCCCTATGCCTGCAAATATTTGGGGATCATCTATCGCAAAGGCCTTGCCGGAGCGCCCGACGTCGAGCGAGCCTTTGGCAGCTTCTCGCGGTCCTGCTTCCCGACGACCGACCAGCCCTTCATCGATGGCAATGGCTGCGAAATTTTCGCGGACACTGTTCCGAGCGCGGACGAGATGAGCGTCCCCGACGAGGTCTGGCACCCCGACTATATCGCCTATCTCGCTCTCGCTATGGGCTGCAGTGACGACATGCCGGCGCTGTGTCAGCAGGCTTCAGCCATTCACCATCGCGCGCTCGCGACATCGGCACAGTGGCTCGCTCGCTGTGCAGAGGATGCGGAGGCCGTCGCCTTCGCGGAGGGTTGCGAGGCGGTGGTCCGTTCCGCCGCCCCCGGCAAGTTTGAGCGGCGGCAGGAGTTCCGCCGCCGTGTCGTGCGCATGTTTCATCGCGCCACGGACTATGCAGGATAGGTCCTTCGGCGTTAGCGCCTGAGCTGCTCACGCCGCGCCATTGCGCTGCGTCAACGACGTCTTTCGCATCGGGCGGCAGAGCTGCGCGAGGACGCCCGTAGCCACCGCCCGCGACACAGGCCATGATCTCGTCCGCACGATCCGCCACAGGGAGGCCGCTATGGAACCCGATACTCATGATCCGCTAGACGGACTGGCCGGTACGCTCGACCGCCTGGCCATGAGCATGGTGGCCCAGGGGACTCATGGGCTGAGTCCGATTACTCTGGCCCAATCGTGGTTTGACTGGCTTGTCCATTTGGCGACGGCTCCGGGCAAGCAGCTGCAGCTTTCTGCCAAATCGGGCCGGAAGGTGATGCGCCTGACGGACTATGTCGCGCGAAGCCGCGCGGGCAAGGCGGGGACGCCGGCTATTGTGCCGCTGCCGCAGGATCATCGCTTTGACGATGCGGCATGGATGCAACCGCCTTTCGACCTCCTTGCACAGAGTTTTTTGCTGGGCCAGCAATGGTGGCACGCGGCGACGACGGAGGTCCCCGGCGTGACCCGCCACCATGAGGAGGTGGTGGAGTTCGTCTCCCGCCAGCTGCTCGACATGGTCGCACCGACCAATTTCATCGCCACCAATCCGGTGCTCCAGCGCCGCATAGCCGAAACGGGCGGCCATTGTCTCGTCGAGGGCGCGCGGCTGTTCCTGGAAGACATGGAGCGGCAGATGCGTGGCCAGCCACCGGCTGGTACAGAGGCTTTCCCCGTCGGCGAGAAAGTCGCCGCGACGCCAGGCAAGGTGGTCTATCGCAACGATCTGATCGAGCTGATCCAGTATGAGGCGACCACGAATACCGTCCGGCCCGAGCCGGTGCTGATCGTTCCGGCGTGGATCATGAAATACTACATTCTCGACCTGTCGCCCGGGAATTCGCTGGTGCGCTGGCTGACCGGGCAGGGCTTCACTGTCTTCATGATCAGCTGGCACAATCCGGATGCGCAGGATCGCGATCTGGACATGGACGACTATCTGCGGCTGGGTCCGCTGTCCGCGCTTGATGCGGTGTGTGCGATCACGGGTGCCAATCAGGTGCATGGAGCCGGCTATTGCCTCGGCGGGACGCTGCTCAGCATTGCCGGGGCCGAACTTGCGCGGCGTCAGGACGCGCGGTTCAAGACGATAACACTGCTGGCCGCGCAGACCGACTTTTCGGAGCCGGGAGAACTCGCCCTGTTCATCGACGAGGCGCAGATCAACCTGCTCGAAGGCGCCATGTGGAGCCGGGGATATCTGGATACGGATCAGATGGGCGGCGCCTTCCAGATGCTGCGGTCCAACGACCTCATCTGGTCGCGCATGCTCAACACTTATCTGATGGGCGAGCGCGCGCCGATGACCGATCTGATGGCATGGAACGCGGACGGAACGCGCATGCCCTATGCCATGCACAGCGAATATCTGCGCCGCATGTATCTGGATAATGAGCTTGCGAAGGGGCATTTCCGCGTGGACGGCCACACCATCACACTGTCGTCGCTGCGCCAGCCGATGTTCGTCGTCGGGACGGAGCGCGACCATGTGGCGCCGTGGCGTTCCGTGCACAAGATCCACATGCTCAGCGATGCGGAGGTGACCTTCGTCCTCACCAGCGGAGGTCACAATGCGGGCATCGTGTCAGAGCCCGGTCACCCCCATCGGCACTATCAGCGCTACACGCGAGCAGCTGACACGGTCGCGATCGATCCCGATGAGTGGCTGCAGCGCGCGGCGAGCGAGGAGGGAAGCTGGTGGCCAGCCTGGGGCACCTGGCTCGGCGATCACAGCGGCGGCCCGGTGCCGCCGCCGCGCCTGGGCAATGCAGAGGCGGGTTATGCGCCTCTTTGTAATGCGCCCGGCCGCTATGTGCTGGAGCGCTGAGCCATGAACGATCCCAACTATATCGAAAACCGAACCTTCGACGAGCTCAAGCTCGGCGACAGCGCGAGCATCTCCCGCACCTTGACGGCCGAAGACATCAAGCTCTTCGCGCTGGTCTCGGGAGACGTCAATCCGGCTCATCTGGACCCGGACTATGCGGCGACCGACATGTTTCATCGCGTGATTGCGCATGGCATGTGGGGCGGGGGCCTTATTTCGGCGGTGCTCGGCACTCAGTTGCCGGGGCCGGGGACAATCTACCTCGACCAGAGCTTCCGCTTTCGCCGGCCGGTGGGTCTGGGCGACGAGATCACGGCCACCGTCGTGGTGAAGGAAAAGCGGCCGGACAAGCAGATCGTGATCCTCGACTGCCGCTGCACCAACCAGCTTGGCGAAGAAGTGATCACCGGCGAGGCTGAAGTTATCGCCCCGGCCGAGAAAGTGCGGCGGCGTCGGGTGGAGCTGCCCGATTTTCGCCTTGCCACGCACGAACACTACCGGCGCCTCCTCGAGCGGGTGCGAGGTGGCACTCCCTTGCCGACTGCGGTCGTGCATCCCTGCGACCCTGCGGCGATCGCTGCGGCGATTGAGGCGCACGACGCGGGCATCGTCATGCCCATCCTTGTGGGCCCGCGCCGCCGGATCGAGGCCGCGGCTCAAGAGGCCGGCGCCGACATTTCGGCCTTCGAACTCGTCGACGCACCGCATAGCCACGCCGCCGCCCACACGGCAGTGGCGATGGTGCGGGATGGCAAGGCGAAGCTGCTCATGAAAGGTGCCCTGCACACCGATGAGTTGATGGGAGCGGTGGTCTGCCGCGAGAACGGGCTTAGGACTGAACGCCGGATCAGCCATGCCTATGTGATGGACGTGCCGGGCCGTGCGGAACCACTGATTATCACGGATGCGGCGATCAACATTGCGCCCGATCTCGATGCCAAGGCGGACATTGTGCGCAATGCGGTGGACCTTGCGAAAGTGATCGGCATCGCCACTCCCAAGGTGGCTATTCTGGGCGCGGTCGAGACGGTCAATCCGGCCATGCCCGCGACTCTGGACGCCGCCGCGCTTTGCAAGATGGCCGATCGCGGGCAAATCGAGGGCGCCATCCTCGACGGCCCGCTTGCGCTCGATAACGCAGTGAGCGTCGAAGCGGCGAGGGAGAAGGGCATCGTTTCGCCCGTCGCAGGGTGCGCCGATGTCCTGCTGGTCCCCAATATCGAGGCCGGCAACATGCTCGCCAAGCAGCTCACCTTTCTGGGCAATGCCGATGCGGCCGGCGTGGTCCTCGGTGCCCGCGTGCCGATCGTGTTGACCAGCCGGGCGGATTCACTGCGCACCCGCCTCGCGTCCTGCGCCGTTGCGGTGCTGCTTGCGCGCGCAGCGACGCTGGCGGCACCAGGGCTCCCGCAGGCCGCGGAATGACGCGCACGCTTCTCAGCCTCAATGCGGGGTCGTCCAGCATCAAGTTCGGGCTTTATTCACTCACGTCGGATGGCAATCTCAGCCGCTTCGCCCGCGGCCAGATCGAAGGCATCGGCACGGCGCCGCGCCTGCATGCGCACAGCGATCAGGACGGGACGGTGGCGGAGCGGACGTGGCCGGACGGAGCGGGGCTGACGCACGAGGCTCTGCTGGCAGCCTTGCTGGAGTGGATCGACGCCCACGCCGGCGGCGCGCCCCTTGCGGGCATCGGCCACCGGATCGTGCATGGTGGCACGCGCTTCGCTGCCCCGGTTCGGGTCGACCCGGAGGTGGTGGCGCAGCTCGGCATGCTCTGTCCGCTGGCCCCGCTGCATCAGCCGCACAATCTCGCTGCCGTCCGCGCGGTGGAGGCCATCGCCCCGCACGTGCCGCAAGTGGCCTGCTTCGACACCGCCTTCCATCACGACATGCCGGCGCTGGCCACGCGTTTTGCCCTTCCGCGCTCGCTGCATGATGAAGGCATAAGGCGCTACGGCTTCCATGGCCTGTCCTACGAATTTATCGCTCGCCGCCTCCTCGAGATTGATCCGGCGCTGGCCGCCGGCCGCGTGATCGCGGCGCATCTCGGCAATGGTGCTTCGATGTGCGCCATGGACAATGGCCGCAGCATCGACACGACGATGGGTTTCACGGCGCTGGACGGCCTGATGATGGGCACGCGCGCGGGCGATCTCGATCCGGGCGTGGTGCTGCACCTCATTCAGCAAAAGGGTATGAGCGCGAAGGCGGTCGAAACCCTGCTGTACAAGCAGGCCGGGTTGCTCGGCGTCTCGGACATCTCGAGCGACATGCACGTGCTGGAGGACAGCGAGGCGCCCGAGGCCGAGGATGCGATGGCGCTGTTCGCATATCGAGCCGGGCGAGAAGCGGGAGCCCTGGCGTCCAGTCTGGGCGGACTCGATGGCATCGTGTTTACGGCCGGAATCGGCGAACACGATGCGGCCATGCGCGCGCGCATCTGTGCGCGGTTAAGCTGGCTCGGCGTGGAGATGGATGGAGCGGCCAATGCTGCGCATGCGGCTATAATCAGCACTCCTGGCAGCCCGGTGACCGTACGGATAATTCCGACAGACGAGGAGCGGATGATCTCGCTTCACACAGCAGCCACACTTGGCTTGCGCGGGTAGGTAGCCGCACTTTTGCGGGATGCGGAAGCTGGCGCAGCCTACTGCGCTTCGCTATCCTGCAGGAAACAAACGGGGCTCCTGCACATGAAGACACTTCGCACTCTCGCCGCGTGCCTGCTCGCGTCCGTGGCCGCAACGGCAGCGGCAGAAGAGGGCTTCTATCAATATCCGGCCGCGCGCGGGGATGTGCTGGTCTTCGCCAGCGAGGGTGATCTGTGGCGTACAGGCCGCGGCGGCGGCAGCGCGATCCGGTTGACCAACCACCCGGCGGAAGAGGCGGATGCGGTGATCTCGCCGGATGGCGCGCTCGTGGCCTTCACGGCCAGCTACGACAGCAAGGCCGATGTCTATGTCATGCCCGTGGCGGGCGGCCCACCCCGCCGCCTGACCTTCGAAGGCGGCTTCGTGCGCACCGTCGGCTGGACGCCGGACGGGAAGGTTATCTACTCTTCCCGCCTCGCCGGCGGCGGACAGGGCGAAGTGCTTTATGTCGTCGATCCGCAAGGTGGTGAGGCGGTGCCGATCCCGCTTTGGCGGGCGAATGACGCAACCTTCGGCCAGGATGGGCGCACACTCTTCTTCACCCGGCGCGGCCTCTATGCCCGCGCGCGGGACAATGCCGTGCTCTATCGCGGCGGCGGCATGGAGCAGCTGTGGCGCTGGCAGTACGGCTCGCAGCAGGAGGCCACCCAGCTGCTCGCCGATTTCGGCGCCCCGATCCGGCACCCCATGGCCTATGGCGGGCGGATCTATTTCATTTCGGACAAGGACGGGGCGGATCAGGTGTGGTCCGTGGCCGAAGACGGCAGCGGCGCGACGGCGCTGTCGCCCAAAATGCCCTTCCCCGTGCTGCAGGCGGATATGGATGCGGGTGACATCTACCTGCAGAACGGCGCCGATCTGTTTGTCTATTCAACTGCGGCGGGCACGCTCCGCAAGCTGGCGATCGACATCGTCACGGATCGCGAACAGACGCGCCTGCGTTCGATCAGCGATCCCCTTCGGCAGATGGAAGCGGCGCGAATTTCGCCTTCGGGGGAGAGCGTTGCCGTCACAGCCCGAGGCCGCGTGGCGCTGGCCGCGCCCGGCCACATCCGGCGCGTCGAATTCGCGACTCCACTGAACGCCCGCGCGCGGCAGGCCGTCGCCGCGCCGGATGGCAAGCGGGCCTTCATGATCCTCGACCAGGGAGAGCGGGGCGACATTTTCGTCATGTCCGCCGATGGATCGGGGGAGCCGGTGGCGGTCACGCGCGGATATGATGCCTATATCTGGTCATTCGCCGTCTCGCCGGACGGAAAGACGATTGTCCTGTGGGACAAGCAGGCGCGGCTGCAAAAAGTCGATGTCGCGAGTGGGCGGGTCACCACGTTGGCGACGAATGAAACGGGCGACGACGCGCCGTTCCACGACCTGGTCTTCTCCGCTGACGGCACGCATATAGCCTATGCCGAGACGTCGAGGGCGAACAACGCCAACACCTCGGACATCTTCGTGCAGAACCTCGCCAGCGGGGAACGGGTGCAGGCAACCTCTTCCAAATACAGCGACTATGCCCCGGCCTTCGCGCCCGATGGTGCATGGCTCTATTTCCTGTCGGATCGCAATTTCCAGCCGACGCCGGACAATCCCTGGGGTGACCGCAACATGGGCGTTGCCTTCCCTGATCGCGGGGAGATCTATGCCCTCCAGCTCGATCCCGCAGCGGACTTCCGCTTCCGCGAGGACAATGAGCTGACCATGTCGGCCGACGAGGTCGAGAAGCGCGATGCTGCCCAGGCGAAGTCAAGCAGCGATGACACCCGCGACGAGGACGACAAGGAGAAGAAGGCGAAGCCCGCGCGGATCGTCCTCACCGGCCTCGCAGACCGGCTGTACAAACTTCCAGTGAAGCCCGGCGTCGAAGGCACGCTGCTGGCGACGAGCGATTTCCTCTACACGGTCAGAGGAGAGGATGTTGTCTCCATCGCGATCGACAAGAAGGACGCGAAGGAAACGACCTTCGCCGAGGGCGCCCAGGACATTTCGCTTTCGGCGGACGGCGAAACCGCGCTGATCGTGGCGGGATCGCCCGACAAGCCGACGCTGGCGCTGGTCCCCGCCAAGGACAAGATGCCGGATAAGACAGAAGCTGACATGGTCCGCCTCGACGACTGGCGGCTGGCGGTGGATCCCCGGGCCGAATGGCACCAGATGTTCGTCGATGCGTGGCGCTTGCATCGCGATTTCGCCTATGATCCAGGCCTGCGTGGGGTGGATTGGGAGGCGGTGCGCGCGCAGCACGAGCCGCTGCTGGACCGCATCGGCCACCGTGCGGAGCTTAACACCATCCTCGGGCAAATGGCTTCCCAACTCGGCATCTTGCACAGCCAAGTCCGCCCGGGCGATCTACCGGAGGACAAGGAAAACAGCGAGATGGCCTTCCTCGGCGCGCGCTACACGCAAGTTCCCCAGGGGTTGCGGATCGACAGCATCTTTCGTGCCGAAGCCGATCTCGTTTCCCTGCGCCCGCCCTTGCGCCGTCCCGGCGTGGATGTGCGCGTGGGTGACGTGATCCGGCGCGTAGACGGGCGGCCGGTCGCATCTCTGGCTGAACTGCGTTCCGAACTCGCTTCGAAGGCCGGGCAGCAGGTGCGGCTCGACCTTGTGCGCGGCGCCACGCCGTTGAGCGCAATTGTGGAGCCCATGACGCTCGAAGGGGAGCAGACCGCCAGCTATCGCGACTTTGTCGAAGAGAAGCGTGCGGCGACGGCGAGCCTCTCGGGCGGCAAGATCGGCTACCTGCATCTGGAGGCGATGGGGCCGGATGACATCGCCAGCTTCGCGCGGGATTTCTTCGCGCAGTTGGACAAGGATGGCCTGATCATCGACGTGCGGAACAACAGCGGGGGCAATGTCGATAGCCTTCTCATTTCCACGCTGATGCGGCGGGCGTGGGCTTACTGGTCTCGGCCCGACGGCAAGGGCGTTCCGACAACCAACATGCAGAACGCCTATCGCGGCCATGTCGCCGTGCTGATCGACGAGCGGACCTATTCCGATGGCGAGACCTTCGCGGCCGGCATCAAGTCGCTGGGCGTGGCACCGCTGATCGGCACGCGCACGGCGGGCGCCGGCATCTGGTTGTCGGACCGCAACCGGCTGAGCGACAGCGGTGCGGTGCGCGTTGCCGAGAATGCCCAATATTCCATCGGCGGGGACTGGATCATCGAAGGCACGGGCGTGAGCCCGGACTATGAGGTGGAGAACACCCCCTACGCTACGTTCCAGGGGCAGGATGCGCAGCTGCAGGCGGCGGTCTCCTTGCTGCAGTCGCGCATTGCGGAGGATCCCATTCCGCCGCTGATGCCGCGCCCGCTGCCACCGCTCGGCACGCCGGCCGCGGGGGTGCAGCCGCTCTCCGCCCGATGATGCCCGCGCGCTATCCGGGCAGGCTCGCCTACCGGCTCAGGCTCTCCTGTCGGATCGGGCGGAACTCTGACCCTTCCTTCCACTCAGGCCACCGGGTGGAGGTGGCGAGGTCGCGCCCCACGGCATAGGCGAGGTCCACGTCCTCGACGGCGGCGGCGAAGTCCAGGTCGGCGCTCCAGGCGTCGCAGGTCTGGTGATAGCAGCGCATGTAGTCGTTGAGCCAGGTCCGGCCCGCCTCGCGCCCGCCCTCGCGCAGGTCGGGAACGCCGCTGATCGCCATGAACAGCAGCGTCGGTACGCCGCGCTTCGCGAGCGAGAAGTGATCGGCGCGGTAGAACAGGCCCCGCTCCGGCAAGGTCTCGGCAGTGACCACACGATGCTGCCGTGCCGCTTCTCGAGCCAGATCGTCCTCCAGCGTGTTTTGTCCCTGGCCGACCAGGATCACATCCTTCGCCCGGCCACCGGTCTGCAGGATGTCGAGCGTGATGTTGGCCACCGTTTGCGCGGGCGGGTAGACCGGGCGGATGGCGTAGGCTTCCGAACCCAGCAGCCCCCGTTCCTCCGCCGTCCAGAAGCCGAACACCACGCTTCGTTCCGGCGCCGGCGCGCTCTTGAAGGCGCGGGCGATCTCCAGGAGCCCGGCCACGCCCATGGCGTCATCATTGGCGCCGGGGCGGATCGTCCGCCCCTCGGCATCCGGGGCGCCGCGGCCATAAGCATCCCAATGCGCGCCGTACATCACGACCTCTTCCGGCCGGGTGGTGCCGGGAATACGGGCGAGCACATTGCGGCTCTGCAATCGGTCATGCGTCACCGGAATATCGGCGGTGAATGTGGCGGTCAGCGGAACCGGCCGGAAATCGGGGGAGCGTGCGGCGCGGCGTTGCGCCGCCAGATCGAGACCTGACGCTGCGAACAGGCGCGCGGCGGCATCGCCTTCCAGCCAGCCCTGCAGTGCCAGCCGGCCCGTGGCGTCGGCGATGTCGTAATTCTCCCCCGCCGGCGCGGTGACAGTGTCCCAGCCATAGCCGGCGCCTTCGGTGTCATGGACGATCAGGGCCGCCACGGCGCCGCGGCGCGCCGCTTCCTCGAACTTGTAGGTCCAGCGGCCGTAGTAGGTCATCGTCCGGTCGCCGAACCGGCCCGCAGCGGGTTCGCCCGGGGCGGCGGCGAAATCGGGGTCGTTCACCAGGAAGACGGCGACCTTGCCCTGGAGGTCAACATCCTTGAAATCGTCCCAGCCGCGTTCCGGCGCGGAGACGCCGTAGCCGACGAACACCATGGGCGCCTGTGCGATCTCGACCCGGTCCACTGGCTTCACCGTGCTGACATAGACGTCGCGGCCCTGCGCGAGGTCCAGTGTCGTTCCGCCGGCGCGGGCGAGGGTGCGGCCCGGCTGCAGCTGCGTGCGCACTAACGGCACCGGTTGTGTCCATTCGCCGCCGGGGCCGCCCGGCTCCAGCCCGATCGCCTGCAACTGCCCGATCAGCCACTCGACCGTCCGCGTCTCGCCCTCCGTGCCGGGCGCGCGGCCCCCGAAGGGTTCCGACGCGAGGACGCGCACATCGTCGGAGAGGCGAGCGGGCGAGATCGGGCGGTCGGCGGGCTGCACGGTCGCGCATCCGGCGAGCAGCAGCAGCGGCAGGGCAAGGGCATGATGTTTCATGCGCGGGAGGCTAAAGGGCACCGCCCCGTATCACAAGGCGCGTGGCGGGAAGCGGCGGGAGCCGCGCTGCGCTATCCGTCCGAAACTGCGCGGGCGGCGATCGCGGCGGCGGCGGCGCGGGTCTCCACGCCCAGCTTCCGAAAGACCTGTTCCAGGTGCTTGTTCACCGTGCGCGGGCTGATGCCCAGGATTTCGCTGATCATGCGGTTGGACTTGCCGTAGCTCACCCACAGCAGCACTTCGGCCTCGCGCGGGGTCAGCCCGTTCTGCTTCTGCAACAGCGCCACGGCGGCGCCTTCGCAGATCTCGGAGAGGCGGATCAGATGCTCTCCGGGGCGGCCGTTCTCCAGCGGGGTCAGCTCGATCTCGCAGTCGGCCAGGGGAATGCGCGCGGAGGCACCCGAAGGCGCGTCGTCGCTCACCAGCTGGCGCGCGGGCAACCGAAGCGGCTCGGGCAGCTGCCCGCTATCGGGGCTCCACGCCGGATCGGCCTTCGCCAGCAACGCCTGCGCGCGTGGAGTGCACCACAACAGCGCGCCCTCCGCATCCAGCGCGACGAGGTGCCGACCGGCCTCGTCCAGCGCCAGCCGCGAGCGGAGCGACAGCCGCGCATTGGCGAGGTGCACGCGGATGCGCGCCAGCAGCTCGTCGATCACGATCGGCTTGCGCACATAATCCACGCTGCCGCTCTGGAAGGCGGCGACGGCGTGCTCCGGCTCGGCCAGTCCGGTCATGAAGATCACCGGAATGTCGGCGGAGGCAGGATCGCGCTTGATGCGCTGCGTGGCTTCCAGCCCGCCGAGCCCCGGCATCACCGCGTCCATCAGGATCAGATCGGGGGTGACATGGCGCAGCAGTTCGATCGCCTGTTCGCCGCTGCGCGCGATCAGCACGGTCATCCCTTCGCGTTCCAGCGTGTCTACCAGGAAGCGCAGCGACTCCGGCGTGTCGTCCACCACCAGGATGCGGTCCCCTTCGGGCGCGTCAGTCGCCATGGCGCCCCGCCTTTCGCGCGATCGCCGCCAGCGCTTCGAGATCGAAAGCATCGAGGCACACGCGCATCTCCGCCACTAGCGGCCCGAGCTCTTGGAAAGCCGCCGCCAACTCGTCTATCCGCGCCTCGATCGCGCGCACATGGCCAATGCGGACCAGATGTTCGATCTCGCCCAGTGCGGCGCGCGCTTCCGGCGGAAGGGGTAGCGCGGCGGGGGCGGAGCGCCGCGCGGGCAGGCGTGCCTCCGGCTCGCCCGGGCCGATCCATTCGAGATGCAACTGGCCGGAAATCACATCCAGCAGTGCGTTGAATTCGAAGGGCTTGAGCAGGAACATATTGTTCGCCGCGTGCCCATCCTCGCCCGGATTGAACTGATGCGCATTGGCCGAGAGCATGACGATGCGCAGTGCTGGCCCATGCTCCCGCCGCAGGATATCCGCCGTTTCCCAGCCCGATTTCCCGGGCATGGAGATATCCAGCAGCACCAGATCGGGCGGCGCGCTGCGGGCGATCGCGATGCCTTCTTCCCCATCCTGCGCAGCCAGCACATCGAAGCCCAGCGGCATCAGCAGTTCGCGCAGCATGGCGATCTGTGCCGGATCGTCGTCGATCAGCAGGATGGTGCGGCGCGCCCCCGCATAGCCGGTTACGACCGCTGCAGGCGTGGCATCCGCCGGCGGGGACAGCGGCTGGGAGAGCATCAGCCGCACCGTGAAGCGCGACCCCAGCCCAGCCTCGCTCGTCACCCGCATGTCGCCGCCCATGATGTCCACCAGCGCACGGGTTATGGCGAGGCCCAGCCCGACCCCGCTTTGCCGATGGACCGACGCGTCACTGCCACGCTCGAACGGGGCGAAGATGCGTTCCTGATCCGCCGGGGGGATGCCGATCCCCGTGTCGACGATTTCGAACGTCGCCAGTTCGTTGCGATAGCTCACCGCCAGCGTGACGCTGCCGCTCTCGGTAAACTTGATCGCATTGGAGAGGAGGTTGATGAGCACCTGCCGCACGCGTTTCTGATCGCCGCGGACGAATTCGGGCAGCGCAGCCGGGCGCTCGAGATGGAAGGTCAGCCCCTTGGCGGCTGCATTCGCCTCGAACATATCCACCATCTGCGCCAGCAGGGCAGGGAAGCGAATGACATCGCGGTTGAGGCGTAGGGCGCGCGTTTCGATCTGCGAGATATCAAGCAAGCCCTCCACCAGATTGGCGAGATGTTCGGAGCTGCGGCGGATGGTTCGCGCCGCCTGCACGGCCCCGGCACCGTCGGCGCGCTCCAGCAGTTGGGCATAGCCATAGATCGAATTGAGCGGGGAGCGGATTTCATGGCTGACGCTGGCGAGAAAGCGGCTTTTCGCCGTGTTCGCCGCTTCAGCCGCTTCCTTGGCGCGCCGCAGCTCCGCAATTTCGGCCTCGCAGGCCGCGATCCGGTTATGGAGTGCGGCAATCTCGGCATTGCCGCGCAGCAGCCGCCGCGCGGCGCCGGCAAGCCGGCCGAACGGCGGAGCCTGAGCGGTTTCGTTCACGGCCGCACCGGCGGGCAGGGGGCATGGCCGCCGTGCATTCACCTGCCTGCGATGAAGGCACGCCAGCCGCCTAGTTGGGTGATGTCTTCCGCACCAATCGTGGCGCGCGGCTCGGCCACGAAACCCTTCACGCTGCTGCCGTCCGCCAGAGTGACGGTGCCGATGGCAAGCGGGGCGGGCACTTCGGCCACGAAGCTGCCGAAGGCGGCCACGTCCAGCTCGTACACCTCCACCGCAATTGCTGCGCCATCCTCGCTGTAAACCAGCGCGGGCTTGGGCGGCACGCTGTCCGCCATGGCATAGAGGCGATAGCTGGGCGTGGTTTCGAAGGCGCCGACGAATTTCGCCTCCCGCGAAGTCAGCTGCCAATGCAGCGGCATGTCCTTCAAGTGGGCGCCGACGACGGCCAGTTTCACGGTTTCCATTCTTCCCTCCAGGTCGAGCGGGGGCGGGGGCGGCAGATCCGCCGCCGCGAGATAGGTTTCGGCCGCGGCCAGCAGGCCCAGGTCGCTGTCGGCCGGACCGATCAGCGTGATGCCGAAGCCCGTGCCATTGGTGCGCGCGCCGGCCGGCACCGCCACCGCGGCCATGTCCAGCAGGTTCACGAAATTGGTGTAGAGCCCCAGATTGCTGTTCAGCGCGATCGGGGCAGCCAGCAGCTCGCTGACGCGGTAGGTGGTGCCGGTGGTCGGGAAGGCCAGCATGTCCATGCGCCCCCACAGGCCATCGGCATGACGCTTCAGCTCGGCGAGGCGATAGATGCCCTGCCACAGCTGCACTGCGCTCATGTCCTTGCCCGGCTCCACCACCGCCCGCACGGTCGGGTCGATTGCATCGGGATCGCTTGCCAGCAGGCCGGCCAACGCGGCGGTGCGTTCGGCCACCCAGGGGCCGCCATAGAGCAGCTGCGCCGCCTCCAGCAGCGGGGCGATGTCGATCTCCACGATCTCCGCGCCAGCTGCCAGCCGCGCCAGCCCCTGCTCATAGAGATATTCGGACTGGGCATCGCCGAACCATTGCCGCTGGCTTCGCTGCGGCACGCCGATGCGCGCCGGCCGCAGGGCGATGTTGGCCAGCGGGCGGGAGAAAGGATCGGCCGGATCGAAGCAGGCCACGATGTCGTCCACCAGCCGCGCATCGGCCACGGTGCCGGCGAACACGGTGATGCAATCCAGCGTGCGGCAGGCCGGCACCAGCCCCTGCGTGCTCCAGCGGCCCTTGGTTGGCTTGAAGCCCACCAGATGGTTGAAAGCGGCGGGCACACGGCCCGATCCGGCGGTATCCGTGCCCAGCGCGAAGGGCACGAGGCCCGCAGCCACTGCGACGGCGGAGCCGGAGCTGGAGCCGCCGCTGACATAGGACCGGTTATAGACATTGCGCGGAATGCCATAGGGGCTGCGCGTGCCGACCAGGCCGGTGGCAAACTGATCGAGATTGGTCTTGCCGACACAGAGCGCGCCTGCCGCCTCCAGCCGCGCGACCACGCTGGCAGACGCTGCCGGGCGATAGGCGAAGGCCGGGCAGGCCGCGGTGGTATCGAAGCCTTCGGCATCGATATTGTCCTTCACCGCGAAGGGAACGCCCGCCAGCGGCAGCTGCTCGCCCGCCGCCACCCGCTCGTCCACCGCGCGGGCTTTCGCCAGCAGAGCGTCGGGCGCGACGCGGCTGATCCAGATCTGCGGCTGCACCGCGTCATAGGCGGTGAGGCGCGCCAGCGTCTCCTCCGCCACGCCCACGGCGCTGGCCGTGCGGCGGTTGACCACTGCGGCGATGGCCGCCGCTGCGCCTTGTCCCGACGGGCTCATGCGTGCGGCCTCAGCGCCAGCAGGGGGGCTCCGGGTTGCAGCGACTGGCGTTCCTGCATGTAGAGCGCTGCCACCGTGCCGCTGCCGGGGCTTTCCAGCGGGCATTCCATCTTCATGGTCTCGATCACGGCGATGATGTCGCCCGTTTCCACCGTATCGCCGGGGGCGACCATCAGTTTCCACACGCTGCCGCCGAAGGGTGCCTCCACCAGCTCGGCGCCCTCGGGCACATCCACCGTCGCCACTTCGCCCGCACCCGCTTCCTCGTCAGCAAGGTCGCTGATGCGATCGAATTCGCCGGACCGCTGCCAGGCAGCGCGTTCCTCGTCGAAAGCGGCTTGGCGCTGCTGCTCGAACTCGGTGATGGAGCGGGCATTTTCGGCCAGGAAGGCACGGTAGTCAGCCAGGCGGAACTCGGTGTGCTCCACCTCCACCGACCGGCGGCCGTTGGGAAAATCGCGGCGCCAGTCAGCCAGCTCGTCCGCGCTCACCTCGAAGAAGCGGATCTGATCGAAGAAGCGCAGCAGCCAGGGCTTGCCTTCCACGAAGGCATCGGTCTGCCGATGGGTGTTCCACACCTGGATGGTGCGGCCGAACAGCTGGTACCCCCCGGGGCCTTCCATGCCGTAGATGCACATATAGGCGCCGCCGATGCCGACCACATTGGGCGGGGTCCAGGTGCGGGCCGGATTGTATTTGGTAGTGACGAGGCGATGGCGGGGATCGACCGGGGTCGCCACCGGCGCGCCGAGATAGACGTCGCCCAGCCCCAGGACCAGATAACTGGCATCGAAGATCAGCCGCTCCACCGCGTCCGCATCGGGCAAGCCGTTGATGCGGCGGATGAACTCGATATTGTCCGGGCACCAGGGCGCATCGTCGCGCACCGCGCCCATATATTTCTCGATCGTCTCGATCGTGGCGGGGTCGCGCCAGCTGAGCGGCAGGTGGACGATGCGTGAAGGGATGGAGAAATCCTCCAGATCCCCCAGCGCTTCTTCCGCCACCATCAGCAGCGCCAGCGCGCCCTGCTGATCCAGCACTTCTCCATCGAAATGCAGTTGCAGCGAACGGATGCCGGGCACGATGTCGATCACGCCGGGGGAGGCCAGCGCCTCCAGCTCCGTCATCAGCGCATGCACGCGGATGCGCAGCTCGATATCGAGCACGATGGGGCCGTATTCCACCAGGATGTTGCGGTCCCCCTGCTGGCGATAGACCGTCCGCGGGCGCACGCCGCGGGCCGGCGTTTCGGCCAGGATGGGGGAGAGCGTGGCGGGATCGCGCACCGGGAAGTCCCGCTCCAGCCGCTCCAGCGGGGCGCGGTCGGCAGCGGCGGCATCTTCGGCAGTTACGGGCACCAGCCTCACGCGGTCACCCGGCGCCAGCTGGCCCAGTTTCCAGCGATCCGCCGCGATGACGGTGAAGGGGCAGACGAAGCCGCCCAGCGACGGCCCGTCCGGCCCCAGAATGATGGGCATGTCACCGGTGAAATCCACCGCGCCGATGGCATAGGGATTGTCGTGGATGTTGGAGGGGTGCAGGCCTGCCTCCCCGCCGTCTTTCCGCGCCCATTCCGGCTTCGGCCCGACCAGCCGCACGCCGGTGCGGTTGCTGTTGTAATGGACCTGCCATTCGGCCGCCAGAATGGTGCCGATGTCATCCTGCGTGAAAAAATCGGGCGCGCCATGGGGGCCATACAGCACCCGCAGGTTCCAGCTGCCGGTGAACTCCGGCATCTCGACCGCCGGGGGGGCGGGCGGGGCGGGGCTCTTCGCCTCGGCATCGTCTTCCGCCAGATGCAGCGTGTCGCCCGCCAGCAGGCGGCGCGCGGCATGGCCGCCGAACTGGCCGAGCGCGAAGGTGCTGCGGCTGCCGAGATAGGGCGCGATGTCCAGCCCGCCGGCGAAGAGGATATAGCCGCGCATACCGGTAGCCGCACGGCCCACGGCCAGCGTTTGCCCGGCGGCGACCTCCACGGCCGTGCCGCGCGCCACCGGCTCGCCATCCAGTGTGGCGCCGAAGTCGGCGCCGGTCAGGCAGATGCGCGTCGGGGCGTTGAACAGCAGCGTGGGGCCGCTGGCGGTGATTTCGAGCCCGGCCGTGCCCTCGGCATTGCCCAGCACGCGGTTGCCCAAGCGGAAGGAGCGGTCGTCCATCGGGCCTGACGGCGGCACGCCGATGGCCCACAGGCCCTGCCGCCCCGGCCAGTCCTGCACCGTGGTGGCGGTGCCGCCGGCGATCACGCGGATGCTGCGGGGGGTGTAGGCCACGCTCTCCAACAGGCGGGTGGAGACCTCGCCGCTTATGAAGCGGGGGTCGCGCACCACGTCGCGCAGCCAGCGAAGATTGGTTTCGATCCCGTCCAGCCGGCTTTCGTCCAGCGCGGCCTGCATCGCTTCCGCCGCCTCGATCCGGCTGGGGGCATGGACGATGAGCTTGGCCAGCATGGGGTCGTACCACGCGCTGACGGCGGTGCCTGCCATGCACCATGTCTCGGCCCGCACCCCTTCAGGGAAGCTCACATCGGTCAGCGTGCCGACGGTGGGGCGGTAATCGAGCGCGGGATCCTCGGCATAGAGCCGCACCTGCATCGCATGGCCCTGAGGAACAGGGGGCTCGCGATCGAGGAAGCTGTAATCCCCCGCCGCGCCGCGGATCATCCATTCGACCAAGTCGACGCCCATCACCTCTTCGGTGACGCCATGCTCCACCTGCAGCCGGGTGTTGACCTCCAGGAAGAAGAACTCCTCCCGCTCGGCATCGAAGAGGAACTCCACCGTTCCGGCGGAGCGATAGTGCGCCGCCTCGCCCAGCCGCACGGCGGCTGCGATCAGCTCCGCCCGCTTGGCCTCCGACAGGCAGGGGGCGGGTGCTTCCTCCACGACCTTCTGGTTGCGCCGCTGCAGCGAACAGTCACGCTCGCCCAGCGGCATGACGCGGCCCTGGCCGTCGCCATAAATCTGCACTTCTACATGCCTTGCACGGCCGATGTAGCGTTCGAGGAACACGCCTGCGTCACCGAAATTGCCTTCGCCAAGCCGGGCGACAGCCGCAAACCCTTGGCGGACCGCTTTTTCGTCTTCGCAAATGCGCATGCCGATGCCGCCGCCGCCGGCCGTCGCCTTGAGGATCACGGGGAAACCGATCTCCCGCGCAGCCTGCGCCGCCTCCTCCTCGTCCGTCAGAAGATCGGTGCCGGGCGCAAGCGGAACGCCGTTCGCCGCCGCCATCGCGCGGGCACTGTGCTTGAGGCCGAAGGTGCGGATATTCTCCGGCGTGGGGCCGATGAACACGATCCCTTCCGCCGCGCAAATCTCTGCAAAGTCGGTGTTTTCCGAAAGGAAGCCATAGCCGGGATGGATCGCCCCGGCGCCCGTTTCCCGCGCCGCCTTCAGCACCGCGGCAACGTTGAGATAGCTTTCCGCCGCGGGGGCGGGGCCGATGCAAACCGCCACATCCGCTTCCGACACATGCAGCGAACCGGCATCAGCTTCGGAATAAACCGCAACCGAGCGCAGCCCCATGCGGCGCACGGTGCGGATGATCCGGGTGGCGATTGCCCCCCGGTTCGCGATCAGGACTGTGTCGAAACTCATGCGGCCACGATCATCCGTACGGGGGTGGGATTGAAGGCGTTGCAGGGATTGTTGATCTGCGGGCAGTTCGAAACCACCACGATCACATCCATTTCCGCACGCAGATCGACGGTGAGGCCAGGGGCGGAGATCCCGTCCACGATACCGAGCGTCCCATCCTCCTCCACCGGCACGTTCATGAAGAAGTTGATGTTGGAGACCACGTCGCGCTTGCCGCGCCCTTCGGTCAGATTGGCCTCAAGAAAATTGTCCACGCAGGCATGTTGCGACTTGGTGTGATGACCGTATCGCAAGGTATTGGATTCGCAGGAACATGCCCCACCGACAGTGTCGTGATATTCGACCGCGCTATCCACGATCGTCATCATCGGGCGCCCTTCGTTGGAGCGCAGCACCGTGCCCGTGCGCAGGAACAGATTGCCCTGCGCGGCCACGGTATCCTGGGCGCTGTAGCGCTCCGCATCGTCCTGTGCGGAATAGAGCAGGAAATCTACTGCCTGGTTGCCTTCCAGATCGACGATGCGCAGCGTCTGTCCGGCTGCGAGATGGTGCAGCCAAGGTGCGCGCGCCGGCACAATCTCGTCATGCACGATCGCGCCGGAGAGGCCGGAGATATACGGATCAGCGGTCATTGTTCGGCCTGCTTTCCCTAGCGACGGTAATAATCTTCGACATTCAGGAAGGCGCGCAGCCCTTCCGGTGTCGCGTTGCGGATCGGATCGCTTTCCGGCGTCACCGGGCCGCGCCACGCCGTCGCGCGCAGCGGCGTGACGGTCCATTCCTCTCGAGGGTCCAGCACATGCGGGCAGTTGGCGATCACGACGATCACGTCCATCTCCGCGCGCAAGACCACCTTCCGGCCTGGCTCATACGGCCCAACCAGCGGCGCTATTCCGCCGTCCTTTGCGATCCGCGTCCCCTTGAACAGGTTCACGCAAGGGTGGACATCGCGCCGCTTCAGCCCATGCTTCGCAGCGCCGAGCAGCAGGCGGTCGCGCCCGTTGGGAAAGGCGCCGCTGTTGCGGCCTTCGCCGTATTTCGCCTGATTGGCCGCTGCATTGGAGGTGCCGCAGAAGGCATCGTGCGTGCCGGCCTCGTCCTCCATCATGCTCATCAGCACCCGGCCCATGTCCGACAGCAGCAGCTTGCCGGCGCCGAGATAGGCGTTCCACTGCACCTTCACCGTGTCCGCCACATTGAGCCGCTCGGTGGGCATTTCGGCGTTGAAGATCAGCAGAGAAGCGCAGGCATCGCCCTGAAGGTCGATCAGTCGCAGGCGCGAACCCCGCGCCAGCCGGCGACTGGAATAGCCGCCCGGCGCGATCGTCTCTTCCCACAGCAAGTCGTCGGCAGAGACATCCGTCGGCAGGTCGGTCGCCGCCGGCGGCAGCTGCGGCATGGCTTCGACCACCGTGCCGGCCATGGCGCGGGCATGGTCGCGCGCGGCCACCGGATCGGCGAGCGTCCCGCTCATGCCACGCTCTCCTTCGTACGTCCGCGGGCGGGGGCGGTGGGCCCCTCCAGACCGTCCTGTTCGTGAAGGGGTGGGAGCAGCGCAGTGGTGGTGACGAGCTGCAACTGTCGCACACCGCGGATGGCACGCAGGGCGTCGCACAGTTCCTTCAGTCGCACCGCCGGCCCCTGCACCAGCAGGACTTCCAGCGACTGGTCGTCTTCTAGGAAGACATGCTGGGAGGAGATAACTTCCTTGAGATAAGCTGCCTGCGTTTCCGCCAGCTGCTGCCGCAAGCGGCCGCTGCCCGAATAGACCAGCGTCACCGTGCCAGCCAGCATGTCCTCCGGCCGCGTCAGCGCCTCATGCTCCGCCAGCGCGTGGCGGATCAACTCGGCGATCAGCTGGGAACGGGAAGGGAGACCACGTTCTTCCACCATGATGTCCAGTTGGCGGAACAATTCTGCGGGGAGGCTCATGCTGAGCCGGGCGAGACTCGCGGGTTCGGTGCTCATGCTGCTGTCCTCTCAATTATTACCTTTGTTGTCAATCGTAATACCAGCAGCATTGTCGTGTCCTTCGGCCTGGCGGGCCGGCTTGGTGAGGGGAAGGTCGTAGACGGCGGTGGCGCCGTAGCGGTGGGGGGCGTGGGGATCGTGCCGGCGCTTATCCAGCGTGAGCACGCGCGTACCGAGGGTGAAGGCTTCCTTGATGTCGTGCGTCACCATGATGACGGTGAGCGCATAGTCGCTCCACAGCTGTGTGATCAGCCGGTGCATATCCGCGCGAATGCCCGGATCCAACGCGCCGAAGGGCTCGTCGAGCAGGAGGATGCGGGGGCGGGTGATCAGCGCCTGCGCAATGGCCAGGCGTTGCTGCATCCCGCCAGACATCTCCGCCGGATAGAGGTTCATCGCGCTGCCGAGGCCGACCGCTTCCAGCATCTCTTCCGCTGCTGCCCGTGCGGCCCTCCGCCGGGCGCCGAACAGTCGCGCAGTGAAGGGGGCTTGCGCGCATTCCGGCCCGAACATCGTGTTGCGCAGCACCGAGAGATGCGGAAACACCGAGTATCTCTGGAACACCACGCCCCGATCGGGCCCGCATTCGGGCGGAAGCGGCTGCCCGCCCAGCAGGATCGTCCCGCGCGTCGGCACTTCCTGCCCGAGGATCACGCGCAGCAGGCTGCTCTTGCCGGCACCGGAAGGGCCGATGATGGAAACGAAGGAGCCTTCGGCGATGTCGAGCTGGACGTTCTCCAGCACGACCTTGTCGCCATATTCGACCCACACGTCGCGGAGGCTCAAGAGGGCGCTCAATGTCCTGCTCCATGGGCCCAGGGGTAGAGGCGGCGGCTGCTCCAGCTGAGGAGGAAATCCATCGCCACTGCCAGCAGCGCGATCCACGCCACGTAGGGGATGATGACATCCATCGCGAGATAGCGCCGGACGAGAAAGATGCGGTAGCCGAGGCCGATGTCTGAGGCGATCGCCTCGGCCGAGATCAGGAACACCCAGGCGGGGCCCAGCGACAAACGCAGCGCCTGGATCAGCCGCGGCATGGCCTGCGGCAGCGCCACGCGCAGCATCACCTGCCAGCTTCCCGCGCCCAGGGTCTGGGCCTTGATCATCTGCTCCCGGGGCAGGCTGGCGACATGCGCCGCTATGTCGCGGATCATGAAGGGCGCGATGCCGATGACGATCAGGGCCACCTTGGCGGCCTCTCCCAGCCCGAAGGCGATGAAGAGGATGGGCAGCAGCGCGATCGGGGGGATCACGGCGATGCCGGTTACCAGCGGGCCGAAGGTGGCGCGCACAGGAGGCAGCGCGCCCAGCACAAGGCCCACCAGCAACGCGGCAAGGGTGGAGATGCCAAGGCCGAGGCCGAGCCGCTCGAGACTGGCGAGCGTATCCGCCCAGAACAGCAGCTTGCCGGATAGCGGATCCGCTTCGAACAGCAGCCCGCCCATCGCCCGCGCCATGGCGCCGGGCAGGGGTAGGATCTTGTCGTTCGGATTGGCCGCATGCCGGTTCGCCGCCATCGTCAGATAGAGCACCAGCAGCAGCGCGATCGGAATCGCCCCCAGCAGAATACCGTTGCCCCGGCCGATCCGGCGGTTCACCCAGCGCATGTCAGGGCCTCTCCGCTGGTGCGTGCCGGATCACAGCTTGCCATCGGCGGCCATCTGCATGAAGCTGTCGTCGAAGCGCAGGGTGATGTTCTGCTTGTCGCCCAGCGTCTTTCCGCCCGGGAACGACATGCCCACCGCGTCGGCCGAACTGGCCCCTTGTCCGAACAGCCCTTTGGAGAAGCTGAAGTCGCGCACCCGCGTCATCGTGGTGATGAGGTCCGGCGAGGCAGTCGCGGCGACGGCGGCCTTCGGTTCGGCATAGAGGTAGGTGGTCGCCAGCTGGCTTTCGAACATGTCGGGCGTCGTGCCCGCCAGCTTCGCCATGGCCGCGCGCGCCGCCTTCCCTTCTGCATCCTGGCGCTGCATCAGCGCCATGGTTTCATACCATATACCGGCCAACGCCTTGCCCAGATTGGGGTTCGCCTTCAGCGTGGCAGTGTCTACCACCAGCAGGTCGAGGATCTCACCGGGAATATCGGCGGAGCTGAACACTTCCTTGGCACCCGGCGTTGCCTTCATCGTGGTGAGCTGCGGGTTCCAGGCAACGGCAGCGGTCACCTGCGGTGAGGTGAAGGCGCCCACGATATCCGCATCCGCCGTGTTCACCGTGCTGACCGCGCTGAGCGGCAGCTTGATGGATTCCAGTCCTCGGGCGAGCAGATAGTGCGAGACCGACAGCTCAACCAGATAGACCTGCCGGCCCTTGATCGCCGAAAGACTGTCCGCCCCCTTCAGCAGGATGCCGTCATTGCCGTTGGAATAGTCGCCCACGATGATGGCACTCGTGTCCTTGCCGCCGGCGGCGGGGATCGTCAGTGCATCCATGTTCGCGACGGTAACACCGTCAAGCTTGCCGGCGGTGTACTGGTTCACAGACTCGACGTAGTCGTTCACCTGAACGAAGTTGATCTCGACACCGTATTTGTCGGCCCACTTCTTCACGATGCCCGCCTGCTGGGCATAGGGCCAGGGCATCCAGCCGGCGTAAATCGACCAGCCGATATTGAATTGTGTGCGAGCCTCTGGCGCCTCGCTCGTCGAGGACGAGCACGACGCCAGCAAGAGCGCGCCAGCGATCAGTGAAACTTTTCCCGCGCCGCGGATACCATCGAGCATGATTCGGCTCCTTTCGCATATGCAGCATTGCGCCAAAGCAGGCGGTTGTCCATCGAGATTATTACTATTGCCACGAATTGTAATATCGATATGTTGCTGCACGCGCGGATGGGGGTCTTAGCCTCTGACAAGCCGCAGCGTCTGGGAGGGCGTGCATCGAAGGTTGTCGTTCAACGCCGCGCTGCGGCCGTTCGCGAAGGGATCCGATGCACCAAGCCTCTACCTATAATCCCGCCCTCTCCGGCAATCCTCAATCGGCGACGGGGCGCAGCTATCCGAATGGCAATCCTGATCTCGGATACAACCCGCCCGGCGTACGCAACACCGACAGCGCGGTGCCGCTGCACCGCAAGGGCCCGGTGGTTCACGATTATGCCTGCGAAGGCCCTGCAGCCGGCAATCTCGCCTTCCGCTGGATCTATGGCTCCAACGTCGCGGCAAAGAACCGCGATCCGCGCGTGCAGGTGGTGCAGTATAACGAAGACACCTTCGTTCTGCGGCAGAATGTCTGCGTGCATTGGGAGGCGCCGTTCACCTATCTGCTGTTCGGCAACAAGGGGGCGCTGCTGATCGACAGCGGTGCCACTGCCGATGCGCAGTACTATCCGCTGCGCGCCACCGTAGATGCGATCATCACCCGGTGGGGCCAGGCGCGGGGGCGCAGCAGAGTTCCGCTCACCGTCGCGCTGACTTCGGGCGAGGATGTCGCGCAGAACCAGGGACTGGTGCAGTTCGCCGGCCGGCCCGACACCACGATCGTGCCGAAGCCGCTGGGGGCAATGAAGGACTTCTATAGCCTGGTGAGCAGCTGGCCGTCCGGAACCGGCCGGATCGACCTGGGTGACCGGGTGGTGGAGGTGATCCCGACGCCGGGCACGCACAAAGATGGCGTGACCTTCTACGACCCTTATTGTGATTTCCTGTTCACGGGCGACCTTCTGTTCCCCGGCCGGATCAACATCAGCAACGATCGCGATTTCGTCGCTTCGCTGGAGCGGCTCCGGGCCTTTGCCGCAAGCCGCAGCGTCAAGTGGCTGCTCGGCGGCCATATCGACATGATGTTCGTGCCGGGGAAGTATTATCCCCGTTTCATGACCTACAAGCCCTACGAACGGCTGCTGCAAATGGAGCCGGCGCTGATCGACGATGCGCTCGGCTCGGCGCAGGCGGTGCGGGGCAAGGAGATGATGCTTATCCGTCCGGACTTCGTGCTGTTCAACGGCGTCAGCCCCGATGCGCGCACGCGCGAATGGCCCGCCGGTGTCCCCAATATCGACGCGCCGCGTCCTTTCTGAGCCGGAGGAGCCATCATGGATCGCCGCACCTTCCTTGCCTACAACGCACTCGCCGCCGCTCCGCTAGCGACTGCTTCGCTGTCCAAAGCCGCTGCTGCAGCCACCCGGCCCGAACCGGTCGATTTCGAGAGCAACCTGCCCGCGCCCGGGACCTTCCCCGAGAAGTGGATCTGCGGCTCCCCGTCGCTGATGGACAACACCGATCCGCCGGTGCAGGTCCATTGGTATAACGAGCACACGGCGATCCTGCGCCAGAACAAGGCCTACAGCTACGAGGCTCCCTTCGCGCCGCTGTATTTCGGCAATGATCGGGTGCTGCTGCTGGACGAAGGCTTCGTGCAGCTGCGCAATGACTGGGATCTGCGCGCCGTCGTGGATCAGTGCATCGCCGAATGGTGCGGGCGCAACGGCCGTGACCCTGCCAGCCTGGAGCTGCTCGTCGCGTTCAGCCATCTGCATGCCGATCACTACGCCGCGGTCAACCAGTTCGCGGACCGGCCGAACACCCGCTACATGGGCCTCACGCATGAGGAGATGGTCGGCTTCTGGGGCATGACCAACTTTCCGGAGGAGCGCGTCACGCTCGATCTCGGCGGGCGCGAAATCTGGATCTGGGGCTCGCCCGGCCATGTCATTTCGGAATTCGCCTATTACGACACCTACACGCAGATCCTCTACACAGGGGACATGTTCTATCGCGGCCGTTGCTACATCAGCTTCTGGGAGCCGTGGTTCGATAGCATGACCCGGCTGATCGACTTCTGCGATAACAATCCGGTGACCCATGTGATGGGGTGCCATGTGGAGATCAGCAACACCGGACAGGATTATGCCTATGGCGTCACCTGGCAACCGGACGAGGCCCCGGTGCAGATGACGGTGCAGCAACTCCGCGAGGCTTATGACTACGCCAAGACCATCAAGGAGCCGGGCATCTATTTCACCGGCACGGTCTTCCTCTGCAACCAGACCCGGGGAACGACCACGATCGACCGCAACCCCTACGCCTACAGCTGAACGCCTCCGGGCCAAGCACAGGAGCATGCGCATGAAGAAATCGACCAGTCTGGCCGTGGCCCTTGCCGCACTTTGCGCCTCCGGGCCGCTGCGCGCGGAAGGGCTTCACGAACAGGAGATCAGCGTTCCCGGCTTCGCGGACTTCCTCGCCGTGGACGGCGACACGGTGTGGACGACCAACAAGGGCCGGGTGGAGCAGTGGTCTACCGGGGGCAAGCTCGCCTCGGTCGACGTGCCGCGGCCCTGCGGCGCCATGTCGATGGCGTTCGGCTCGCTGTGGGTGGCGAATTGCGCGGATGGCGAGGTGTATCGGATCGACCCGCGGCAGCCGGGCGTGCTGGCGAAGATCCCGGTCGGACTCGGCCCGAGCGGCGAACTGAACGTCGTGGCCGGCGCCGGTTACGTCTGGGCCCCGAACGAAACCGCGGGCAAGGTCGCCAAGATAGATCCGGAAACGAACGAGGTGGTCGCGACGATCGATGTGGCGCCGGGTACCTCTTATCTCGCCTTTGGCTTCGATGCCCTGTGGGCTGTCAGCGGCAAGGGCCAGACCTTGCAGCGGATCGATCCGCAGGCGGATGCGGTCACGACCACTATCGCGCTGGGTAAGCAGCCCGGCTTCCTTGCCGCGGGCGAAGGTGCGGTGTGGGTGCAGGAGCAGGGTGACGGAACGCTGGCCCGCATCGACCCTGTCGCCCTGGAGGTGACGGACCGCATCAAGGTGGGCGATACGCTGGCCTATGGCGACATCGATGTGGGCGGCGGCGCGGTGTGGCTGCGCACGACCGAAGACCAGACCTTCGCGGTGATAGACGCGCGAACGCTGGAAATCCTGGAACGCGCCGGCAAGCCAGCAGGGAGTGGCGCCTTGCGCTATACCCCCGCCGGCGTGTGGACGACTGCGCATGATGTTCACACGCTTTCATGGTGGACCGGCGTTCCCAAGGCGGCGGAGTAGGTCGCCTGAGATGCGGCAGGGGCGCGGCGCTCGAATCGCCCTCAGCGATGCGCCGCGCCTGTTGCAGCCGTTTTACAGATCTTGCCGCACCGGCATCTCGGCCCGGTTCGCCGGCTTTCTCGCAGATTTAGGAATGTGTTTATATATCAGTGAGATAGATGAGGCTCCTGTAGGTGCTCACCCTGTCAATTAATACACTTGACGGAATTGGTAATATCTATAGCGTGTCCATGTCGCCTGGAAGAGCGACGTCATGAGGGGGAGAGGATCTGCAAGGTCAGGCCACTTGGCGGCCTGAGCAGGAGATTCTCAATGAAGTCCAACCTGGTTGGTATCGCTGCATCCCTGGCCGTCATTGTGCGGCCGGCTGCGCGCGCCGCGGGATTGGTCTTTCGCCTTTCGCCGGTGCGCCGGCTTTCCCTGTGCAGCATCAACACTCTGCTCTTCCGGGCAGCTGGCAGCTTGCCGGCGCTCCGCGGGCATGTGTGCCGTGCAGCAGGAGCCAGACGCGCGGGCGCCCCGGCGAACGCATGCAGGTCGTAGGAGAAACAGGGGGATCGCTGCCTGGCGTTACGTTGGGCAGCAAGCGGGCCGATCAAGCCGAAAGCGGTAACGGCCAAAGCGCAAGATCCTGAAATCGAGCCCCGAAGGCCAGGCATCTGTCCGGCCGCAGGAATGCTTTAGCCCCAACAAGAAGGGTAAGACATGACATATTGCGCGAAATTACGCTTAGGCCTCCTCTCGGCTACGATGTTCACGGGCGTAGCCTTCGCCGTGCCGGCATCGGCGCAGGACGCCGCCGATGAAGCTGCAGACTATCCTGATGCGATCATCGTCACCGGCACCCGCCGCGCCACGACGATCCAGGATACGCCGATCAATATCTCGGCCATCGGTGCGGAGGAGCTTGCGCAGCAGCGGATCGACGACGTTCGCGACATTGCCGACTTCACGCCCGGCCTCACCATTTCGGACACTGGGCCCCGCTCCACAGGTTCGATCGTCCTGCGCGGCCTGAGCGCCTCCGATGTCGATAGCGCCGGCTTGAACTATGACGATGCGCTCGGCGTCTACATGGGCGAAGTGCCGCTCTATTACGATTTCAAGCTGCTCGATCTTGAGCGCGTGGAGACGCTGCTCGGGCCGCAGGGTACGCTCTATGGCCTCGGCACGCTTGCCGGCGCCATTCGCTACATCCCCAACCGGCCCAATGCGGATCAGGTCGAAGGGGAAGTGCATGCCCGCGCTTTCGCCAAGAGCCACGCGGACACCTTCGGCTATCAGGGCGATATGGTGCTCAACTTGCCGATCGTCACGGACCACATCGCCTTCCGCACTGTGACCGGCTATTATTACGATCCCGGTTTCATCGATTATACGCTGCTGGTGCAGGAGCCGGGCGTGTCGCTGCCCCAGCCCGATGGCCCGGACGGCGTCTCGCAGGAAGGCTATGGCGAGAACCTGATGCGGCGGGACGATCTCAACTTCGAGAAGACCTTTACCACGCGCAACCAGTTGCTGCTGCAGACGAGTGAAGATCTGAAGGTCTTCTTCACCTATGCCTTCCAGCGCACCAAGACCGATGGCGCCCAGTCCAACAGCGCCGGCGTGCTGGGCACGGGCCGGTATGAAAACGCGGCCCGCTATATCGAGCCGGTCAATCGTCGTGCGCATCTGGTGAGCATGGAGATCAACGCGAACGTCGCGGATATCTTCGATCTCGTTTCCACCACGGCCTATACCGATGTTCGAACTCAGAGCCAGGGGGACAACACTGACCTCCTGCTCGACCTCGACTACGGCTACGAACTCTTCCCTGCGTTCTCGAGCTGGAATGAGTCGGTGACTCGCCGCAAGCAGGTGAACCAGGAAGTGCGCCTCGTCTCGCGCCACGGTGGACCGTTCAACTGGGTGATCGGCGGCTTCTACAACGAGAACAAGTACCAGAGCGACTATGCCGAGCATGTTCCCAACCACCCTTGGGTGGAATTCGGTACCACGCCAAATCCCGAAGCTCTCGAGTATGTCAGCTACATCACTTCGAAGGTGACGGAGAAGGCGATCTTCGGCGAAGGCAGCGTCCACATCACCCCGGAATTTCAGGTGACTGCCGGTGCCCGCTATTTCAAATACGACTCCACGATCTCCGGCGCTGCGGCTTTGCCGCTGCTTGGCGATCCGTTAAGCCCGTATGATCTGGACGCGAGCGGCGGTGATGCTGGCCAGGATGGCTGGGTGTGGAAGTTCAACTCATCCTATGAATTCACGCCGGATGTCATGCTCTACGCCACCTACAGCAAGGGCTATCGCATCGGTGGTCCGAACCGCGTGGCGCCATGCGATCCGTCTATCCCGGAGAATCCGGACGAGTATGACGGCCCGCAGGTCATCTGTGCGCTGCCGAGCGAAATTCAGTATGGCCCCGATACTACCAAGAACATCGAGGTCGGCATTCGTGCGCAGCTGTTCGATCGCGCATTGGGCATCAATTTCAATGTCTTCCGCATCAAGTGGGACGGCCTCCAAGTGGCTTCGGCGACAACTTACGGCGTGACCGGGATTACGGTGAACGGCGGCGGCGCACGGTCGCAGGGCTTTGAAACCTCGTTTCAGCTGCGGCCGGTGCCGGAACTTTCGATCCAGGGCACCTATTCGTACACCGATGCGAAGCTGACGGACGATGCGCCCGGTATCATTTCCGTAAATGATCCGGCGGGCAGCTATCCCTCCGCGCCGGTCAAGCTGGATGCACTGGATGGCGACCGGCTGCCTGGCTCGACCAAGAACTCGGGAAGCCTCGGCGCTACCTACACCATGCCGCTTACCAATGGCGATCTGATCGCCAACTGGACGGCAACCTATCGCGGAAGTGTGGTGTCGCGGCTGGGCTGGGATAGGGCCTATGGTGACAAGATCCCCAGCTATGTGCTGAACCGCGCATCGCTGACCTACGAAACGGACAGCTATTCCTTGAGCCTGTTTGCGAACAACATCTTCGACAAATATGCCGTGGCATCCGTGGCGAACGACCGGTCCCGCACCGGTCTGAACGACGGGGTGCTGCTGCGCTACTACCGCCAGACCGTGGTCACGCCGCGGACGGTGGGCATCGAAGGCCGCTACAAGTTCTGATCGTGTAGCATGGGAAGGGGCGCTGCCGGATGCGGCGGCGCCCCTTTTTCGTTGCCGACGCGGCGGCTAATCCACCGCGATGCGCTGCGCGGCGAGCCATTCGGCTGCCGGCTGCAGTTGCTCTTCATACCGGCGCCAGCGGCCCACTGCATCGGCATTGAGCGGGCGCCGCACCTGTGCTGCACTCGGCGTCGCTACGGCCGCCCGGTTCTCGTGAAACGACAGGCAGGCCGCATCCCATTCCAGGCCGCAATGATTCAGCAGGCGTCGCGTTTGCCCCTCCTGATCGGCCACCAGATTCTCATAGGACAATTGCAGCACGCGCCCGGGGAACAGCTGCTCCCAGAAGCGCATCAGCCGGTCGAAGCGGGCGTAATAGCGCGCCGTGTCCATGAGGTCATAGGAATAGGCGTAATAGGCAGACTGGCTGGCGAAGAGATTCTTGTAGTTGCTCCACACCGTATCCATCGGGTTGCGGCGCAGGCAGACGATGGGGGCACCGGGCAGCGACCGCGCGATATGGCCGATGTAGAGGAAATTCGCCGGCAGCTTGTCGATGAACCTCGGTGCTGCGCCGCTGCTATGATGGGCGGCTTGCGAAAGGTAGGCTTCACCGATGGCGGCGGCGGGCAGGGCACTGCTCGCCCTCACGGTCTCCGGATCGATAATCTTTCGGGAAGGGGTGCGGGCAAGCCGTTTCACCGCCAGGGGCATCGCCTGCAGCTCTCCCGCCGACTGCACGTCCGGGTGGGAGGAGAGGATGCGGTCCACCAGCGTCGTGCCCGTGCGCGGCATGCCGACGATGAAGATGGCCGTTTCATCGGCATGGCCGGGGCCGTGCACCGCCGCCCCGCCGCCGAACACCGCCTCGATCTCGTCGAAGATGAGGGCGTCCTGCGCGAAGTCGTAAGCAAGCCTGCGTTTTTGCTCGGCGTTGGCTGCGGAGAGATGGGCAAAGGCTTCCGCCGGCTGCCCGATGTCTTCCAGCTCCTTCGCTAATGCGTAGCGGATGCGCAGCGCGTCTTCCGGCCTTTCAGCCCTGGTGAGTGCCGCCTGCAGGCGCGGCACGTGATGGCTGTCTGCCGTTTGCCGGGAGAGGATCGAGAGCGCGTAATGCACCCGGGCGTCGCCGGGATCCCGCGCGAGAATGGCTTCGTAGTGCGCTCGTGCCTGCTCCACCTGTCCCGTAAAGCCATGCGCTGCCGCCAGATTGTACCGGTAATCCAGCCTCTCGGGGCTGGCGCTGACGGCGGCGGCGAAGGGGGCGATCGACTGTTCGTGCCGGCCGAGACGTGCAAGGACGCAACCGATGGTGTCGAGCGTCAGCGAATCGTCCGGCGCAAGGTCGAGCGCGTGCTGGGCAGCGCGGGCGGCATCGCCATCCCGCCGCAGCAAGATCAGCAGCTTGGCGAGCTGGGCGAGGGCTTCGGCGGTAGGCTGCCGCTCCACCGCTGTTTCCAGAAGGGGCACGGCGCGCGCCACCTGGCCGCTTTCGGCCGTCGCTACCCCCAGCAGGAAATATCCAGCCGGTTCGCCCGGCTGGGCCGCGATCAGCGCCTCTGCAGCGGCCGAAGCTGCGGGAAGATCGCCGCGTTTCAGGGCTGCCCGTGCCTGTTCTTCCAACGTCAAGTGACAGCCCGGATGGGAAGACTAATCATGGGGCCAGCTTAAGCGGCACGCGCCCGGCGGGCAATCGGCAGTTGCGCCAGACAGTCGAAAGCCGCCCACCCCGGGGGGCAGGCGGCCTTCAAATCAGAGGCGGAAGCTCAGCGGTTGTAGGCGAGCTGCGTGGCCGGCGCCTTGTCGGCCAGGGCGACACGGCTTTCGATCTGCGAGCGGATGTCCGCCAGCACGGCTGCGCGGCATTCGCGCGACTTCGCGCCGAGTTCCAGATGCACGCTGGACAGGCGATCGCCGCACACGGCGCGCGCTGCCTCGTCCATGCGGATCGCCAGGCGCTGCTGACCTTCTACCGTGGTGAGGTCGAGCCCGCTGAGGTGCAGCACGGCTTCTTCCTTGGCGTAGGGGTTTTCAGCGGCCGCGGGCACGGAAGCAACCAGTGCGCAGCCAGCAATCGCAATAAGACCATTCTTGATCATCATCATCTCCTGCAAAGCGGTTCGTCCGCTCTTCGGCGGTTTGAACCACTCCATAGCGCAACGCGCAGGAGTTCACAACGATGTCACGGGCTTTGGCCGGCCCGGCGGCGGGCGGCGCCTAGCTGGCGCTCACCACGAGAGCGGCGAGATCGGTGACGCCGCCAAGAAGTCCAATCGGCAGAGCAACTTGCGACGCCGCTTCCGCTTCGCCCAGCGAAACTTCGATGGAGCGGGCGTGGGGTGCCGACCAGTTGCGCACTGTTTCGAGTGGCAGGTCGACTTCCCACCGGCGCTCCCCTGCGGCGGATACGGCGTAGCCGTTGATTCGCACGGTCGCTGCCGCATCGTCGCGATAGCCGGTCACCCGCAGGCAGCTTGCTTCCCCGCAGCGCACCAGCCTTGTGCTGGGCTGCGGCTCGGCCGCCGCGGGCGAAGCGAGGCCGAGGAGAGCTGCCGCGCCCGCCAGCGCCAGGCCCGGCGCGAACCGGCGCCGTGCATTCAGGGCGTGGTGGATGCCATGCTTGATCATAATGAGCCCTCGCAGTTCCACCGGAACGTGTGACTCAGCGCAGGCCATAGGGGTAGGGGTGATAAATCTAGGCTCGTCATCGATTTCATCTATGGCCTCTGCTAGAGAGGGAGCAATCTTGCGAACGGGAGAAGGGGAGAATGGCTGACGACACGCGCATGACGGATCGGAAGTTCGCGAGCCGCGTGGACTGGAACCTGATGCGCACCTTCGTGGAGATCGTGCGGGCCGGGGGGATTGGTGCTGCCGCGCGCCAGCTCAATCGCCAGCAGCCGAGCATCAGTGCCGCCCTAAAGCGGCTGGAGGATCATGTCGGCACCACCTTGCTGCACCGCTCCGCCAGCGGCGTGGAGATGACCGAGGCGGGCAAGGCCATGCTGGCGCTGTGCGAGGACATGCTGGAATCGGTGCGCCTGATGCCGCACCAGGTGGCGCAGGCGACCAAGCGCGTGGCGGGGATCGTCCGCATCCAGATCATCTCCGGCCTCGTTTCGCCCGAGTTCGACGAAGCCATCGCCAGCTTTCACCGGCGCCACCCTGCGATCCACATAGAGATCCGTGTTTCGCCCTGGCGCCAGGTGCTCGACGCGATCGAGCAGGGCGAGGTGGAGATCGGCGTGGGTTATGACAGCAGCGTGCGCGGCAGCTTGCTGTATGAACCCTTGGTCGTGGAGCGACAGCAGCTCTATTGCTCGCGCAGCAATCCCTATTTCGGCTATCGCGTCAGCCGCCTGCAGGAACTGGGCGACGAGGGCTTTGTCCTCACCGGCGATGACGAGATCGAGATCATCACCCATTTGCGGCGGCGATATCGCCTGGGCTCCAAGGTGAATGGCCTTGCCGAAGACATCAACGAAGCGCGGCGGCTGATCGTGAACGGTGTGGGCATCGGGTTCCTTCCGGTGCTCGCGGCCGAGGAGGAGGTGCGCCGGGGCCGGCTCTGGCCGCTCCTGCATGCCGATGTGGAGCCCGCCTGCGACATCTTCCTTCTCGCTCGCGCTGAGCCGGCGCGGGACACCGCCACCCAGCTTTTCTGGGACGAAGTGCTGCGCCGCGTTCGGTATCAGCGCAAGGCATAGAAGCGGCCTATGACTTTCATCGGGATTTTCCATCTGCATCTATGACCTGTTCCGGCGCAGTATCGCGTCAAGGAAAGGAGTAGTGCATGCAGCCGACGCTGAAGGACCGGATTTTCAATCTCGCTCCGCCTGCAATGATCACGGCGGTGCTATGCTTCTGGGGCCTGGGCCCTGCTGTGCTGGTTGATAATCCATGGACGCTGGCGGTCACCTCGCCGCTGATCGTGGTCATCGTGTTGCTGCTTGAACTGGTGCACGAGCGCCATTCGGGTTGGCGCATGAACCGGCAGGAGTTCTTCACCGACCTGTTTTACGTGGTGCTGAGCGCTACCCTGATCTCCTGGTGCACCGAGGTGCTGGCCGATGATCCGCTGATGGCGGCAAAGGCCTCGCTCGGTATCACCACCGAATGGGCGCGTCAGATGCCGTGGCTTGTTCAGGTGGCGCTGGTCGTCTTCCTGGTGGAGTTCGGGCAGTACTGGATGCACCGCGCCATGCACAACTGGACGCCGCTCTGGCTGACCCATGCGCCGCATCACCATATCACGCAGCTGAACGCGGCCAAGGGCGCCGTCGGCAACCCGATTGAGCTCTTCCTCATCAGTCTCAGCGTGGTGGCGCTGTTCGATCTGGAGACGACGGCCGTTTTCGCCGGGTTCAATACGCTCGCGGTCATCTCGGTCTTCGCGCATGCCAATGTCCGGTCGGATCCGCCTCGGTGGTACTCCTTCTTCTTCACCACGGTTCGGCACCACAGCCTGCACCATTCGACTGACTATGATTCTACGCGCTGCAATTACGGCAATTCGCTGATCCTGCTCGATCGCATCTTCGGCACCTATCGCGAGGGCGAGGCCGCAATCGTGGGGCAGGGGGATCGCCGGCGCCTGTCGATTTGGGAGCAGACCATCTTCCCCTTCGAGCCGGCGATCCGGGCCTATCGTTCCCGCCGCGCAAAGGGCCGCGTGGAGGCGAGTGATCAGACGCGCGCGGCGTGAATGCGAGCGCCGCGAGGACGACGAGAGCCGGGGGCATAGACCAGACCGATGGGTGGCATAGCCATGCCTTCTCTACCCGGCAGACCCACTGCGCATCTAGATCGGATGAAGGGCGCGCGGAGGAAACTACCGACGCGCGAATCCCAATAAAGTTCAAATACGTATGCCAAATTCAGGAGTGTTAAATGGCTGTTGAGATCGTCGCCAAACCGAACGGACCATACGTCGTGAGTGGTGACCTGAGTCAGTTGGAACTGCGCGACGGCGCCGGGAACGCCTATGATGTGTCAGGCAAGAAGCGCGTCTTCCTGTGCCGCTGCGGCGCATCCACGACCAAGCCCTTCTGCGACGGCCAGCATACGAAAATCGGCTTCGAAGCGGCTGAGGAAGCCGTCGCGCTGGAGGGGTGATGCCGGTGCAGCGGAATTCATACGTCCAATGACGTATGCCGTTTCCGCAGGCTTTCCGGCACCTTTGAATCAAACACGGGTACGCGGGGAAAAGCGATGAATGGAGTTCGAGTAGGCAAGAGAGTGATCGGGGCGGATGCGCCGGTTACCGTGGGCTGGGAGAACATTCCGCGGGTGCAGGGCGGGCCGGTGAAGCAGTTCATCTTCACCTGGTTCCAGCCCACCGTGTTGTTCGCGCTGGTGGCCTTCTGGTACTACGCGCCGAATTCCATCGCCAAGGCCTCGACTGCCATTGGCATCGGGATCGCCTTCCGCGCGTTCCTGCTGGTGCTGGAATGGGTGAACCCGCGGCATGACAGCTGGCGGCTCACCTGGAAGGAACTCTGCACCGACCTGTTCTATGTCGGCTTGGGGTATACCCTGCTGCGCATGGTCGATAGCTATATCGGCGACGGGGTCATGGTGGAGGCGATCCAGTCCTCCTTCGCATGGGACAAGTTCAGCTGGTTCCTTGCCTTGCCGCTGCTGCTGCAGGCGTTCCTGATCTCCTTCATCTTCGACTTCGGCCAGTACTGGATGCACCGCGGCATGCATAACTGGTATCCGCTCTGGCTGACCCATGCGCCGCATCACTACATCACTCAGCTGAACATCAACAAAGGCGCCGTGGGCAATCCCGTAGAGCTGTTCCTGATCGGGCTGGGCGTGGGCGGCTTCTTCGACTTCCTGCCGCGCGCCGCGCTGCTGGCCGGAACGCTGGGCCTCGCCGTGGGTAGCTACCAGCACATCAACGTCCGCTTCAACACGCCGCGCTGGTGGCGCTTCGTGTTCAACACGACCGAGCACCACAGCGTCCACCATTCGCAGGATTTCGAAGCCAGCCGCAGCAACTATTCCGGCACCTGGATCATCATCGACCGCTTCTTCGGCACCTGCGTGGATGGCGAGGCGGAACTGCTGGGCATGGAAGGCGGCCGCCGCATGTCTGTAGGGGAAACCATGGTTTACCCGTTCCGTGAGGGGTGGAAGACGACCAAGCGCCGCCTGCGCAAGCTGCGGGCACGCAACGCCGCGGCGGCGCTTCCCACTGCGGTGCCGGCCGAATGACCGGCGCTGCTTCACCCGCGCAGGAAATGCGCAGCACTCCCGGAAGCGGCAAGGGCCTTCCGAATATGCGGTGGGTCGACTGGATCTGGCATGTCAGGGGCAGCCTGCCCCTCGCGCCGGGTCTCACCGCCGATGAGGCGTTTGACCGGCTCGATCCGTTCTTTCAGGAACGGGGGACCACGGCGGAGCGGCAGGACGACGCGCTGGTGTTCCACAAGGAGGCGCAGGCGCCGCAGGACAAAATGTCGATCTTCGACGACGGCCTGCTGAAGGTGGAGCAGGGCCCCACGGGGCCGGTGCTGCGCTATCACCTTGTCAGCCGTGCGCTGCTGTATTGCTTTCTTGCGCCGCTGCTGTTCCTGGCCGTCGCCCGGTTCACCGTGATCGTGGGCGAGTATGAAGCGGCTTCCGCCGAAGCGTCCGAGAAGTCCCAGAAGAACAAGAAGGACGAGGAAGATCCGGCGGAGAAATATGCCAAGATCCCGCTGAACCCGATCGACAAGTTCCTCGGCGCGCCGGCTCCCGAAGCGCCGAAGAAGGACAAGAAGGACGGCAAGGAGAAGGAGCGCGGCCGCTCGCCCACCTCCGCCTATGTCTTTGCGGGGATCTTCGCCTTCCTCTATCTCGTCGGACGTATTCTCGAAGATCGGTTGGTCCGGTCGCGCTTCCGCAAGCGGCTGCAAGGCGCCGCATAGCGAGCTGCGGCACGCGCACTTCGGCCGCCCTCAGGCCGGGTGAGCGTGCCGCTTTCGCGCGTGCCGCTTCTCTTGCTTAGGTGGGCAAGCCTGCGTTTGTGAGATCCGGGCCGAGCGCGTCTTTCAGCGACCCCAGCCAAGCCTCGTAGTTCTTCCACTGCTCCACGCCGTCGCGGAAGATCGGCTGGCGCACCTGCTCCGAACTTGCCGTGCGCACGGCCCGATCGTTCTTGTAGAACTCCAGGCAGGCAGGCTCGAACTCCAACCCCAGATAGGCCAGCAGGCGGCGGACTTCGGCCTCCGTATCGGCCACCATCGCTTCATAGTGCACGCGATGGACGGCGCCCGGCGCCGCTGCGTCATAGGCCGCCATTAGCGACACGTAGTCGCGGTAATAGCGGCCGATGTCAGCCAGATCGTAGGAGAAGGTCTGGCCGCGCGCGAAATGCTGCTTCCAGCCGGAAAAGCAGCAGGACATGGGGTGCCGCCGCGTGTCCACGATGGCGGCATTCGGCAGGATCAGGCGGATCAGGCCGACGTGCTGCCAGTTGTTCGGCATCTTGTCGATGAAGCGCGGCTTGTCGGTCCGGCGGTGGATGCGCGTGCGGTCCAGATATTCCTCTCCCAATCGCAGCCGGTCGGCCGGGGTGAGCGCCGCGACCATCGCGCGGAAATCGGGAAATTCGCCTTCGTCCACGCGCGATTGCAGCCGGCTGGCGATGATCATCATCTCCGGCAGTTCCATCGTCCCCTCGATCTGGCTGTGGCTGTCGAGGATCTGCTCCACCAGCGTGGAGCCGGAACGGGGGAGGCCGAGGATGAAGACGGGATCGCGGGCCGGGCAGCCCCCGTCTCCCATCGCCGCGATGAAGGGCGCCGTGAAGGTCTGCGCGGTGGCGGCGACTTCGGCGGAGAAGGCCGCGGCGTCGTGCAGCACCATGGACCGGCGCAGGCGATTGCCCTGTTCGTAATGGCGGAAGGACGCGGCATAGTCTCCCGCATCCTCGAAAGCCTTGCCCAGCGAGAAATGGAGGTGGAAGACGTCTTCTTCCGCTTCTACGGCCGATTCCGCTTCCAGCGCGGCGAGCGCCTGCAGCATTGCCGGTCGGTCTTCGGTACCCAGCTTGACGGTCTTGAGATTGGCGAGGCTCCACCAGGCTTCGCCCATGGTGGGCTGGTGCGTCACGGCCTGACGATAGGCATGTACCGCCTCCGTCTGGCGACCCAGCGTCTTCAGCACATGGCCCAGATTCTGCCACACCTGCGGCTGCGCGGGATCCTGCGCGAGCAGCCGCTCATACACCTCCCGCGCCGCCTGCTGATCGCCGAGGCGCACGAGCACCGAAGCGCGGAGGAGGTGGTAGCCCGGGCTCTGTAGGGGCGAGGCGGCAAGGATGTCCGCCTGTTCAAGGGCTTCGGCCAGCATGTTCGACTGGAGCAGAAGCCGGATCAGGAAGTCGCGCGCCAGGTCATAGCCGGGGGCCTGCTCTATCGCGGTGCGGACCTGCGCAATGGCTTCGCCCATGTCTCCGCGGCGCCAGGCGATCTCCCCCAGCAGGCGCTGGGCGGGGGGATCGGCCGGTTGCCGTGCGAAGCGCGCGGCCAGCATCGCCTCGCTTTCGTCCAATTGGCCCTCGTTCATGGCCATGGCTGCCTTGAGCAGTTCCGGATCGCGGGAGGCGGCGTGGACGCCGGAGAGGTCGGCGCGCCAGCCCTGTTCCGCCCGACCCGCGTTGCGCAGCTCCGCCCCCAGCAGGAACCAGCCGCTCGCCACGCCGGGCTGGCGCTGGGTCAGCTTCTCCAGTGCGGCGATGGCCTGTTCGGTCTCACCCGCTTCGCTGGCGGCCTGCGCGAGCTCCCAGAGTACTGCAGGTACGCGGGGTTCGCGATGTGCGAGCTGCGCCAGACGCGGTAGCGCAGCCTCCGCTCGCCCGAGGCGGCGCAGCGCCTGACAGGCCAGCAGTTCGGCGGGGGGCAGGCCGGGGCGCTCGCGGAGGATCGCTTCGGCTGCGGCGAGCGCCTCCGCCGGGTGCTCCTGAAGCAGGGGGGCGGCACCGGACGGGGAGCCGGTTCGGACCGAATCCCCTGCTCTCATTGCCGGGTCAGCCTGGCTTGTGTGCGCCCGCGAAAGCGCTCGACAGAAAGCATTGTGCGCATGCGAACAAGTCTTATGCGGATCATTTCATCCCGTCGAGCGGCTGTTTCACAAAAATTACGCAATACCCGAAATCCGCCGCTTGACAGGCTTATTTTGGATGGCAGTATCCAAATTAGGACGGATGTTCGAATTGCTGCGGCCGCGAAGGCCGCCCGTCGCTTCGTAATGTGATTCCGCGCCATCGGCTCGCCGATGGCACGCCCGAAGGCATGGCTTTCGGGGCAGGAGGCGTGTGCCCGCAAACCCGAGAACGGGGGCTGGACGTGCATTGAAGAGCAGACCCGCGGAAGGCGGGCAACTCAGAGGAGAGGAAGGGACATCACGGGCAATATGGGGGCTTTCGACCATGAATATTTCATCGGCATCGCGAAAAGCAGTTGCGTGCCTGCTTACCACCACGGCGCTGGTTGCGCCGCTGCTCACCCCGGCCGTGGCCGCGGCAGAGGAAGCCGCCGCAACGGCTGAGGCCAGCGCGGAAGCTGAGCCTGCCGCCGCAGGCGAAGCTGGCGCCGCCCCCGAGGGTCTTCAGGAAATTCTGGTCACCGCCACGCGGCGGTCCGAAAGTATCCAGAAGGTGCCGATCTCCATCCAGGCGCTGGATGCCAGCATGCTGGAAAACCGCCAGGTGAAGGGCCTTTCGGATTTCGCCACGCTTCTTCCGTCCGTTTCCTTTGCTGGCCTCGGGCCGGGGCGGCAGACCGCCTATTTCCGCGGCATCGTTCCCGCGGGCGGAAGCTACGCTTCGGTCGGCTATTACCTCGACGATATTCCGATCGCCGGCACCGGCGTGCCCGACATCCATGTCTATGACATCGAGCGGGTGGAGGCGCTCTCAGGCCCGCAAGGTACGCTTTACGGCGCCGGCTCGCTGGCGGGCACGATCCGCTTCATCAGCCAGAAGCCCAAGATCGGCATGTTCGAAGCCGGTTACACGGTGGAAGGCAACAAATATGGCGATGGCGATTTCGGCGCGCAGGGCGAGGGCTTCGTCAACATTCCGGTGAGCGACAATTTCGCCATCCGCGCGATGGGCTTCTATCGGCGTGACGGCGGCTACATCGACAATACGCCGAACAATGGCACGTTCAACGATGGCCGGCCCTCCGTCCTGAGCCTGGGCGACGAGAATCCCGACACCTCCTGGACGCTCGACAATTCCGCGATCGCGGAAGACGATTACAACCCGCTCGACCAATATGGCGGCCGTATCATGGTGCTGTGGGAACCCGCGCCCGACTGGACGATCATGCCGCAGATCAATGCCCAGCGGGAAATCGCCTATGGCTATTTCGGCTATGATCCGCGCGTGGGTGACCTGCAGGTGCACGATTACGATCTCACCAAGCAGGATGACAAATGGTACCAGGCTTCGCTGTCGATCCACGGGCATATCGGCGACTGGGATCTGGTTTCCGCCACCGGCTATTACCAGCGCAAGGTGCACCTGCGGAACGATTACACCTACTATACCGTCACCTATGACGGTTTCGGGCCGGGTTACGAAAACTACCTGCAGTTCTTCGATCAGGACAGCTGCACCGGCGCCGACGAAACCTTCC
Organism: Altererythrobacter sp. B11; assembly: GCF_003569745.1. Taxonomy (NCBI): domain Bacteria; kingdom Pseudomonadati; phylum Pseudomonadota; class Alphaproteobacteria; order Sphingomonadales; family Erythrobacteraceae; genus Altererythrobacter; species Altererythrobacter sp. B11. The sequence continues at coordinate 3,260,399 of NZ_AP018498.1, read as the reverse complement.
GCTGCGATTCGCTGATCAGCCCGCAGCAGTATTATGAGGGCTGGACCGACGACGATCAGTTCACGCAGGAAATCCGCCTGACCACGCCGATGACATGGCCATTCGATGTGACCGTCGGCGGTTTCTACCAGTGGCGCAAGCAGAAGGCCGACAACAACTACGCCATCCACGGACTGGGCGAGATCGCCGGCTACACCGAAGCGGGCGGGGGCGACAACAACTACCCCGAAGGCTTCGGCGTGCCGGTGGAAAATGGCGGCACCATGATCCTGGGTTCTCCTGCGGTGAAGAACGAGGCCTTCTATTATAGCGAGCGTGACAACACCTGGGATGACAAGGCCTTGTTCGCGGAGGGCCATTACAACCTCACTCCCTCCCTCAAGCTCACCGCCGGCATCCGCTATTTCTGGACCAAGTTCGAAACGGTAGGGTTCAGCGGCGTCATGGCCTCGGCGCGCAGCACCTCCACGTCGCTCTACTTGCCCACCGGAACCCTGGGCTGCCCGGTTCCGCTGCCGGCGGAACGGCTGCAATGCCGCAATACCAATATCACCGATCCGGACCAGATCGGCCGCTACAAGGAGGATGGCGAAACCCACAAGGTGGCGCTCGACTGGCAGTTTGCGCCGCGCAAGATGGTCTATGCCACCTATTCCACCGGCTTCCGCCCCGGTGGCTTCAACCGCCCGCTGCGCATCCGCAATGTCGGCATCGCCGCCGCGCCTTCGTATGAATCCGAGAAGCTGAGCAACTACGAGCTGGGCGTAAAGACGACCTGGGGCAACATCTTCCGCTTCAATGCGGCCGTCTATTACGAGACCTGGGACAATATCCAGTACAGCGTCGTGATCTCGGGCACGCAAGGCGCCGGGATGACGGGCAATGCCGGCAAGGCGCGCGTCTATGGCGTGGAATATGATGCCGATCTGAAGCTGGGGAAGGTGACCATCTCGACATCCGGCGCCTATAACGACGCCGCGCTGGACGGGAACTTCTGCAACTACGCCGTCAATCCGGATACGCTGGCGATCAGCCAGCTCAGCAGCTGCACGGCCGGCGCAACCTTCGGCAGCCCGCCGGTGGCAGAAGTGGCGGCGGAAGACGGCACACGCCTGCCGCGCCAGCCTAAGTTCAAGGGCACCACCTCGGTTCGCTACGATACCGACATCGGCGACTATAAAGCCTACCTGCAGGGGGCAGCGCTCTATCAGACGGGGGCGACGCAGGATTTGAACGTTTTCGACAACAATCTGCTGGTCTGCGGCGGCAGGGAGGGGGCGGCCTGCAGCACGCCCGGCTTCGTGTCCTTCGATTTCTCGGCCGGCGTGAAGAAGGAGGAATGGTCGGTGGACCTGTTCATCCAGAACGCCTTCGACAAGCGGGGCAAGCTGACGATGAACACCTTCTGTTCGATCACCTTCTGCTCGGAATCGTCACGCACCTTCCCGATCAAGCCGCAGTTCTTCGGGATCCGGTTCAGCCACCGCATCCAGTAAACGGCGACCATGGCCCCTGCGCTCGTTTGCGAGCGCAGGGGTTTGGTGGTGTTAACGTCAGCGGGGCAGGTTTTGCCGATGTTGCTGCGACCTGGCCTGAACCGAGTTTCGACAGGTCGCGCTTGCTCTGATTCCCAATTCGAGCAGTCGCACGTGGCGAACGAACTGCTGACACCACGGCTGCGATCGAAGTCGCTTTTACCCGCTACGCTGGCAGATGCAGGCCGATCTCATCCGAGAGCCGCCCGCGGAGCCCGGGATAGCCTCGGGCGCTTGCGCCCGTTAGCCGCATATCTTCGCAGGCGAGCGCGGCGAAGCCCGCCATTTGCGCCGTGGCGAAGCTGATGCCGTAGAGATTGCGGCGCTGGGGCACGCCGGGGATCGGGCGCGGGTGGCCTGAGGCAAGGAAGATGAGCTCCCCATCCGGTCCCGACCGCGCGCGATAGCGATCCCGGTCGCACTCCCAATCCGGCTCCACGCCGATCACCCCGGGCAGCGCGCCGGGATAGCAGGCGCTGCCGTGTGCCTCGCGCGCCGCGATCAGGATGCAGCCCACGGCCGCCGCTTCCTCCGCCACGCGCGCGAACGGCTGCTCATGCGCGGGATTGGGCGAGCCGAGGCTCAGGTTGATGATGTCGGCCCGCTGCTCGGCGGACCAGCGGATCGCCGCGATCAGTGCGGCCGCGCTCGCCTTCAGCGAATCCTGGAAGACGCGCACGGGGATGCAGACCGCCCCCGGCGCCTTCTCCTGAATGGCGGCCATCACCGCGGTGCCGTGGCCGAGTCGGTCCAGCGTGGTCTCAACCCCGCGTTCCACGGTGCCGTCACGATGGATGAGCGCACCTTCGACCAGCTGCGCGGCGGCGATATGGTCGTGCGCCGGATGCACGCCGCTGTCGATCACCGCGATCCGCACACCCGCGCCCGTGCGACCGGGGAAGGGCAGACAGAGGGGCGCGGAAAGCAGTTCAGGCAAGCGCGGCCACTCGCGCAGGCTGCGTCCGCGCACCGCCGTGATCGAGCGTGACGACAAGGTCTGCCCTGGCCGCCAGTGCGGGCTTGTGGGTGATCACGATGATCGTCGCCAGCGGCAGCGCCTCACGCAGTCCACCCGCCACCAGCCGCTCGGTCTCCTCGTCAAGCGCGGAACTGGGTTCGTCGAGGATCAGGACGCGGGGCTTGCGCAGCAGCGCGCGGGCGAGGGCGATCCGCTGCCGTTCCCCCGCCGACAGGGCGAGGCCGCGTTCGCCGCAGCGCGTATCCAGCCCTTCGGGAAGGCGTGCCATCAGCGGGTCCAGCCCCGCGCGGCTGGCGGCGGCACGCACCTCCTCCTCGCTGGCCGCGGGGAGGGCGAAGCGGATGTTGGCGCCGATCGTGTCGTTGAACAGATAGGGCGATTGATCGACCAGGATCACGTCGCGCCGCAGGTCGGCCAGCCGCAGGTCGCGCAGGTTATGCCCGCCCAGCGTCACTCGGCCGCTATCGGGATCGAGATAGCGCACCATCAAATCGGCCATGGTGGATTTGCCGATCCCGCTCGGCCCCAATACCGCGCAGAAGCAGCCTTCGGGCACATGCAGATCGACATCGTCCAGCACGCGGCGCCCGCCATGGCTGATGGACACGGCTTCGAAGCGGATATCGCCCGCCAGCGCGGCATGGGCGGGCGCGTCCCGGCGCTCCTCCACTTCGGCGCGCGTGTCGAACAGCTCGAAGATCCGCGCCAGCGACACTCGGGCGGAGGCGAGGCCGGAGCTAAGGTTCATCAGCACCTGCAGCGGCGCGAACAGGCGCATGTGATAGCTCATGAAAGCCACCAGCGTGCCGATCGTCATTTCCCCCTCGATGATCTTCCACCCGCCATAGAGCATCACCGCGGAGCTCGATGCGGTCAGCAGCGTGCCCGGCAGCGCGCCGGCCAGGAAGGAGGTCAGCTGCATCCGCAACATCGCCTGCACGAAAGCGTTGTTGCGCTGGGCAAAGCGATCGGCCTCGTGCTCCCCGGCGCGGAGTGAGGCGACTACGCGCATGCCCATCACCGTATCGACCAGCAGGCTGCCCAGATCCGCCCCGCGTTCGCGCATGTCGCGCGTCATCACCATCAGCTTGCGCTGGTAATGGAGGAAGATCAGCACGCAGGCGGGCACCAACACGGCGCCGACCAGGAACATCGTCCAGTCCAGCCACAGCAGCATCGCCACCGAGCCCGTGAACAGCAGCACATTGCTGAGCACCGAAAGCAGCGTGTCCGCCGTTGCCCGCTGCACGTCGCTGACGTCGCTGTTGATGCGCGACATCAAATCGCCCAGCCGGAACCCGCCGTAGAAGCGGGGCGAAAGCGTCTGCAGATGGCGCAGCAGGGCCACGCGGATATCGAACAGCATGGCGGCGGAGGCGGCGATGTAGCGATAGCTCGCCAGCATGTTGAGCGCAAAGCCACCGACGGTGACGAGCACCATGACGAGGGCGATGTGGGCCAGCGCCTGCATATCCCGCTGCAGCAAAGCGTGGTCGATCAGCAGCTTGGAGAGATAGGGCTGGGCGAGGCCGAGGGCGGTGGCGAGCAGGCTGACGAGCAGCACGAGCGCCAGCTGCGGCAGATAGGGGCGCAGGAACGGGCGCAGGCGGCCATAGCTGCGCCAGTCGGCGATGGGGAGCGGCGCGGGCGCCTGCTGCGGGCCGCCGGGCTGGGGCAGGGTGGCCGGGGGCGGCACGGCTCTCACAGGGCGGGCTCGCGCGGGGCGAGGGTGAAGCCGCGCAACAGGAAGCGCGGTTCGGGCATGGCGCCCAGCCGTGCGGTGCACCAGGCGAAGCCTTCGCGCAGCGCCTCCGCCTGCGTCCGCCACCAGCGACCGGTTCCGCCGGTTTCGTAGAATTGCAGGCACAGCTGCAAATGCCGGCGCATGGCGGCCAGCAGCATGGATTCGTAATGCGTCAGCAAGGCCTCGCGGTCCTCCCCCCGTTCGATGCCGGCAAGCACGGCGGCGCTGAGGATTGCCTCGCGCGCGGCCTGGGCGGTGCCGTCCCCGCAGATCGGATCGAAGGCGATGGCCGAGGTGCCGCAGGCGAGCCAGTCATCCCCCCGCAGCCGGCTGCGCATGCGCGGGCTGATGGCGAAGCTGGCGGTGGGGGCGCCGAGCGGCTCGAGACGCGGGGCGAGGTGGCGGCTCTGCGCCAGCAGCGCATCCAGCGGCGCGCCCACGCCCAGCAGCCAGCCGCGGCCGTTCTCGCCCGGCAGCATGAACAGCCAGCCTTCCGCCACGCTTTCGATCCAGCACGCCTCGGCATCCTCCGCATGCAGCAAGTGCATGGGGGCGGCATTGGCGGTCCGTTCGCCGAACAGGCGCAGCTCGTCCTCGGGAAAGGGCGGGGCAGCGTGGATGGTGAAATCGGCTGCGCCCTCATGCGCCGGGGCATCGGCAAAGGGGCGGAGCGCCGCGTCCAGTTCGCCGCCGGCGAGGACGCGCGCCTCATGCGGCAGGGCGGCGGGTTCGCTGCCGCCCCAGGAGACGATCCGGCGGCGGATGCGCGGCCGGTCGGCGAAGAGATCGCTCCGCCCGAACACGTCGCGCAGCAGGGCTACGGCCGGGTCGCTCAGCAACACGGCGGGGGACGCAGGGCGGGCAGCGGCGCCCGGCCCCGGATCGCAGGACGGCGCAAGCCCTGCGCGGGTGAGGAGATGGATGCTGGCGCTCGCGGCCACCCCGCGGCCCTTTACGCAGACCCGCATCATCCGCCCGATCCGCTCATGCGCGGGTGCCGGAGGAAAATCCCGCCACGATCAGGGGAGGAACAGCATGCCCGCCATGGTGGCATCGTTGGTCAGCTCCCAATCCTGCACCGGCTGCAGCGTCTTCGCGTCATACACCGCGATGTCGAAGCCCGCGCCATAGATGTAGAGCTTCGCCCCATCGGGCGACATGCCGAAATAGAACCGGCGGCGGCAGGGAAACTCGCTCTTGTCCACGGCCATGTTGGTGGTGAGATCGAAGTGCCAGAATTCGCAGCGCTGGCTGCCGAGGTCACCGATCACCGCCACGGTGTAGCCATCCTTGCCGTCGGGCGTGACTTCCAGCCCGGCCATGTTCTCCGGTGCGGGGCCGACCGGCGCGAAGGTGAATTCGCGCGAGGTGAGATCGAAGCGGGCGATGCCGAACACCTTGTTGTGGATGTAGGGATCTTCGGAAATGAACAGCGAGACATATTCGTCCGGCTTGCGCAGCGATTCCAGCGCCCCGCCGAAGCTGACGTCCAGCATGCCGGGAAACTCCGGCTTGGCGAGGTCGAAGCGCTTCACCGCCTTCAGCTCGGCCGTGTCCACGACCACCACTTCATCCCGGAAGATGTAGAGGCTCTTGCCGTCTTCGGAGAGGACCAGCTGGGCATAGCGGCTGGCGCGTTCGTCCTCCGGCGCCACATCCACCGCGCGGACGATTTTCTTCTGCTGGAGGTCCACCACCATATATTGCGGCTTGCTCACCCGCCAGCGGTCGATCTCCTTGTCCATGCGCATGCCCAGCACGTAGAAATAGCGACCCGTGGGATCGGGCACGCCGCCGTTGAAGCGATAGCGGACGCTGGGCGTGTTGAGGCTGAACTTGTTGATGATCTTGCGGCTGGCCGTGTCGAACACCTCGATGCCGCTGCTGGTGTTGGTGGTCACATAGATCCGGCTGCGATCGTTGGACATGTGCAGATTCACCGGCAGGCCGGTGTCCAGCTTCACCTTCTGCGTCACCGCCCCGGTGGCATCGTCGACCAGCTGCAATTCGTCGGGATAGCCGCCCAGCACGATGGTGGCGGCGCTTGCCGGGGCCGCGAGCGCGGCAAGCGGGAGAATGGCGCAGAGGCCGAGGAAGCGCGTCTTCATGCTGCAAGGTCTCCGGAGAGCGGGATGGGCCATGGCTGGGGCGGGATCGGGCTCAGGGGAACACGAGGTCCAGATTGCGCCAGTCCTTGGTCGCCACGGCGCAATTGCTGGCCCAGTCGGGCGAGTAATTCAGGTGATCGGGCACCTGCACCGGCCAGAAGCAGGTGACATAGCAATCGTAGATGTCGCGCTCCACCGGCTGGCACAGGCCCGCCGTGCCGCCGCCCGCATCCACTTCCCAACCGGGCGAGAAGGAGAGGGTGCACCCCATGGGGACATGCGGGGCGGGGCCGCCCTGCAGCGCCACGACGTCTTCCTGTTCCAGCGACACCATCTCGTCGATGCGCGCCGCCTTCCTGTTGATGGGCTTTAGATGCTTCATGACATGCCCTTCCGCTCGGCAAAACGTTCGAGAAATCCGGGGTTCAGCGCACTCACGGCGCCGTAGATGCGCAGGCAGGTATCCGTCCATTGGCGGATCCAGTCGCAATAATGCAGGTTGGCATGGCCGGTATCGCCATAGCGCACGAAGGCTTCGTGGTGGCAGCCGCCGGCGCACAGTGGGCGGGCCCAGCAGCTCTGGCATTCATATTTCGCGCCCACATGGCCCCGGCTCAGGAAATCGTCGCGCTTCTCTGTGTCGATGCCGGTGGAGATATGCCCCAGGCTGTGGGTGTCGGCATCGGTGAAGCGGTGGCAGGGGGACAAATCGCCCGAAGGGCTCACGCCCAGCAGGCCAATCCCCGCGCCGCAAGGATGGGATTTGTTCGCCCCCTGCAGCAATTCGCCGATCGTCTCGCTGACGTTGGAGAAACCGTGCATCTCCCCCCGCAGCGCGCATTCCAGCCATTCGTCCGCCAGTTCGTGGAACTGCTCCAGCACCGCTTCCATCTCGGTGTCCTCGATCGCATAGTCCTGCGACCCGGAGTTGGTGACGGGCGCGAAGCCGACTTCGTGAAAGCCCAGATCGTCCTTCAGGTGGCGATAGATGCGCACCACATCCGTGACGCCCTGCGTCAGCGTGACGCGAGCGGTAATGGCGCGGGTGCGATGGTTGGCGATCAGCTTGCGCAGGCGCGGTTCGATCACCGCATAGGTGCCGCGGCCCTTCTTATCCACGCGCCGCAGATCCTGCAGGTCGGGGGGGCCGTCCATGCTCACCGTCACGCCGATTTCGTTTTCCGACAGGAAGGCGATGATTTCGTCCGTCAGCAGCGTGGCATTGGTGGTGAGGCTGAAGCCCACGGTGCAGCCCTGCGCCGCACCCTGGCGGCGGGCATAGGCCACCACTTCGCGCAGCAGCTTGAAGTTCATCAGCGTCTCGCCGCCGAAGAAGGTGATATGCACCGCCTGCCGCGCGCCGGCCTGCTTGAGCAGGAAGTCCACCGAGTTGCACGCCGTCTGCAGCGTCATGAACTTGGGCTTGCCCTGGGGGGTGGCGATCTTGTCGGCCCCGAATTCGTAGCAATAGGTGCAGGCGAGATTGCACTGGTTGGTGATGTTCAGCACCAGCGCCTGCAGCGGGAAATCGGCTGGCGGGGCGGCAGGTGCCGGGGCCGGCGCATCGCCTTCGGCCACCAGCGCGCGCACCAGCCGCAGCTCGCGGATCAGCTCTTCCGCATCGGCAGGCGCATGGCCGGCCGCGCCCAGCGCCGCCACCAGATCGCCATAGGCCATGGGCTGCGTGGCAAGGCGATCGAGCACCGCCTTGGCCGCGGCATCCAGGGCAAACACCGCCCCTGCCGTCACCAGATAGACGAAGTCCTGATCGGCCGCCTTGAACTCGTGCAATTCCCCGCGGGTGTAGAGGGTCCCGGCCGGCACGGCGCGCCGGGGCGGAAGAAGCGTGGTTCCCGTCATTTCGTTCATTGCGACACCTCCGGCTGATCCCAGCGCTTGTAGGTCGGCACCGTCACCACGAGGTAGGAGCGCGCGGTGAGCGGCTTGCCGGTGGGATCCTTCTCGTTCTTCGCGGTCGCCACCACCCACACTTCGCCGTAATTGTTGCGGGAGAAGCGGCGTTCGGGGTTCGGGCCTTCCACCGCCGGGGTGAACAGCCCATCCGCCCCCAGCTTGCCGACGAAATTCACGTCATTGTCGTAGGTTACGGTCGGGAATTCAGCCATGGACCAGGTCACCGGCACCGGCCCGATGGCGAAATCATCCGCCGTGTTCGGCTTGCCGTCCGGCCCTTGCGCGAAGCCGATCGCCTCGAACGGCTGGTATCCCTTGGCGAATTTGATCCCGCCAAGATGCGCCAGCGAGGTTTCCGGCGTCACCTTGAGGTAATCCACCTTGTCATAGACCGGCAGCGCCTGCTGCAGCACGGCGCCGCGGATTGCCACGTCATGCAGGCCGATCGGCGCATCTGCGGCCACGTCGATGGTCACCACCGCTTCGGCGGGGCCGGCGGAGACCACCTTGCTCACCGTCACGCCCGAGCCGAGGCTGATGTCCTTCGGCGTGAGCTTGCTCGGCAGGTCCGCGCCATAGATGTGGACTTCCACATTGCGGGCGCCGGTCTTGCTTTCGGCGCGGCCCACTGCGGCGATTACCGGCGCGCCCGATGCGCGGGTGAGCGCCACGTCATAGCCGAATTCGTGATATTCGCCCCAATACCAGCGGCCCTTGGCACTCGTCTGGTCGGGGGAGAACCACAGGGTTTCGCGCAGCGCGCTGCCCGGATCGTCCGGCTGGCCGGAAGCAGCGCCTGGGCTGGTGCTGGTGCCCCGCCAGCTATAGCCGGTATAGACGATGCTGGAGCCGTTGCGCGTGAGCGTGGAGCCATCGGTGAGCGAATGCAGCGTATAGGCGGTCTTGAAATCGCCGTCGGCCTTGCCCGGCGTGACGACCAGTTCGCCCACATAGCGACCCTTGCCGGGCAGCGACGCGGAAACCAGCCATTTGCCGGCCAGCTGCGGCGTGCCCGCGCGGGGGCGCCAGGCGGCCCATTCGGGTGAGATGAGGCCGGCGTTTTCCGACAGCCAGTCCAGCGCCACTTCGCGCCGCGTCACCTTGTCCTTCGGCTTGGCATCCGGGCTTACGCCGGCCGGCTGGTCTTCCGCCGGGCGGTTATATTGCGCCTCTGCCTGCGGATACATGGCCACGTGAAGGTTCTGCAGCAGCGCCCATTCGGTGCGGCTGCGGCGGGAAGACATCGGCTGGCCGAAGGCGTGGCAGGCCGCGCAGCCATGCTGCAGCGTCTTGTTCGGAATGATGGTTTCGTCGATCACCCGCCGTTCGGGGATATACATCACGGGCAGCGCCTCTTCCGGCGCCAGCCCGTGCGAATCCGACAGATATTTGACCACGGAGCGCGCTTCGTCCGGGGTGATGGAAAGGCCGTTCAGCCGCACCATGCGCTTGATCGCCTGCGACCAGCCTTCGGGCGTGCTGCGGATCCAGGAAATGCGGCTGAGATTGCCCTTTTCGTCAGGCGCGTGGCAGGTGCCGCACTTCTGCCGGGTCAGCCGGTCCGTTACCGGGATGCCGGGGTCGCTTTCGGTCCAGTTGGCCACATCCCAGCCGGCCTGATCCGCGCCGCCCGATTGCGCCGCCGCCACGGAGGCGGAACAGATGCTCAGCAGCAGCAGCCGTGTGGCGGTACGGCGAGGCAGCAGTCGCTTCGCCAGTGCTGCGCCATGCCGGGGGAGGGAGGGCGGCCGCGCGGCCTGCTCCATGTCCGCGTTATTTCCGGAAACGCTACGCTCGGCCCTGTCGTCAGGAACGGTCATATTCGGCTGGTCCCCCTGTTCTGCCCAGCTCGCGAACATTGATTCGGCTAGCTGCGACTTACAAAAGCTGGACGATCGTCAAACATTGGTCAAGCGTCCTTTTTGTGCGTTGCGGAATAAAGCGGGGAATGCCGGTTTTCCGCTGCGATAAAGGGTGGAAAGGAGCAGTGCGCCGCACCCTGCCGCGATCGTCAGAATGGCGGCGAGCAGCAGCCCGCCACGGCCGCCGGCCATGCTGGCGAGCGAGCCGATCACCGGGCCGATGATCATGCCCAGGCTGTGCGTGCAGGTCACGAAGGTGCGGAAGCGCGGCGTCAGGCTGCGCGCGGAGGCGAGGCCGGAACAGCGGATGATGATGGCGGTCGACCCGATGTTCAGCAGCACGATCGCGATGACGAAGGCGGTGGCATCGCCGCTGCCCGCCGCCGCGATGGGGGTGAGCAGGGACAGTCCGGCCAGCACGCCGGTCGCCAGCGGGGGAATCAGCGTCCGCTCGCGCATCACGGCGGCGGCAGTGACGGCGCCCACGATCGAGCCGAGCGCGACCGCCAGGCCCACTGTGCCTTCGCCGATCCCCGCCTCGATCGCCAGCGCGCCGGTGAAGCTCCACACCATCATGGTGGCGCTGATGAACAGCAGCGTGGCAATGGCGAAGGCCCAGCCGGCGGCATCGGCCTCCTGCATCGGCTCGCGGGCCGGGGCCGGCGGCGCTGCGCTCAGGCGCGGCGGCAGCGAGCGGGCGAAACGCGGCATGCTGAGCAGGATGGAAAGCAGCGGCACGAAGCACAGCGCCGCCAGCGCCGGTCGCGCCCCGGCCTGCCGCAGCAGTTCGGTGAGCGCCAGCGCCGTCAGGGTGGAGAGCAGCAGCTGCAGCAGGAACACGGCGCCATAGGCCCCGTTCGGCCGGCTGATGGCGGCCACGCTCATCGCCCGGGCATAGGTGATGCCCATCGCCAGGCCATAGGTGGCACGGATCGCCAGCAGCGCCTCCAGGCTCTGCGCCTGCACCGTCGCCAGCGCGGCAAGGAAGGCGCAGAAGGCGGCGAGCGGGTAGGCCAGCGGCGCCAGCCGGGCGAAGCGCCACACCACGACGGAGCCGATCGCCATGCCGCTTTGCGTGGCGCCCACGATCCAGCCGTGATCCGCCGGCCTTACCGCGTCGGCGGCGGACAGCAGCGTAAGGAATACCGGATCGATACCCGGCTGCAGGCAGCCGAGCGACGCCAGCATGATCGGTGCCGCGGCGAGGGCGCCGCGCTGTTCAGCAAGACCCAAGTCGAACCCCCCAAAGAGCCGCGCACGCTCACGGCGTGCCCGCCCTTCAGATCATCCTCCCGCTGGCAAGGTCGCGTTCTTCTTCTCTTCGGTCAGCTGGGCAATCTCACCCGGTTTGACGGTCTTTGCAAGGTCGACGAAATATTTCGCCGCAATCGCCGTCAGCGCGGGCATTTCGGCCGCCCAGGGCTTCTCGTAGCCGGTGAAGGGCGTGGTGCCTTCCATGCTGGCACTGATGAACAGGGACAGCGTGTTCACCTCGGCCGGGCTGAGGCGCGGATTGACCTGCGCCACGCATTCGCCGATCACCTGATGGACCCCGGCGTAGAAGCTCTTCACCCGGTCGGCGATGAAATCATTGTGATTGGCGAGCGCCCACAGTTCGGTGAACAGGCGCGTGGTGCGCTTGGTGCAGATGTCGTTGAGGCACATCTGGATGACGATGCGCAGCCGCTCCTCCGGCGAAAGATGCGGCTGGCGCACCTGCACCTCGAGCTTGTTGTCGTAGCTCTCCATCAGATCGTCGAGCATCACGTGGACGAGCATTTCCTTGCGCGGGAAATGATAGCTGACATTGCCCACGCGCATGTCGCACTCGGTGGCGATACGGCGCACGGTGAAGGCGGCGGCGCCTTCGTCGATCAGCACGCGCAGCGCGGCCTTGAGAATCGCGTCCACCGTTTCGGTGCCACGCACATAGATACCGGGGCGCGGGGTCGCCTCGCTGGCGGGGGTTTCGCTCATCGACCTTCCACTTCCCTCCTGCAGATTTGCCGGTTTTCCGGCCTGCCCCCCGGATAGGCCCGCGCGGCCGCGCTGTCCAACCCTCTCGCTATTGCGGCGGCTGGCCGTTGGAAGCGGACATGCCGCCATCCACCGGCAGGATCGCGCCGGTGACGAAGCGCGCATCCTCGGAAGCGAGGAAGGCCACCGGCCCGGCGATGTCCTCCGGCGTGGCATGGCGGCCGAGGGCGAAGCGTTCGTGGAACTTCGCCAGCAGCTCCTCGTCGTCCAGCATTCCGGCGGTCAGCTCGCTTTCGGTGAGCGAGGGGGCGACGGCATTCACCCGCACGCCGTGCTTGCCGAGATCGAGTGCCAGCGCGCGGGTGAAGTTCACCACCGCGCCCTTCGCCGCGTCATAGGCGGTCATGTTCCAGTCCCCGCCCGTGCCCGAGACCGAGGCGGTGTGAATGATGCAGCCCTTGCTCGCCTTGAGATGCGGCAGCGCGGCCTGCGCGCAGTGGAACATGCCGTCGATGTCGGTGGCCATCACGTTGCGCCACTCTTCCGGAGTGGTGTCCTCGAACGGCTTCATCACCGCGATGCCGGCGTTGGAATGGAGGATGTCGATCGCGCCGAAGCGGTCCGCCACGGCCTCCACCATCCGGTCCACCTCTTCGCGCTGCGAAACGTCCGCCTCGCACACCAGAGTGCGGTCAGGGTCGAGATCGGCCGCCACCTTGTCCAGCTTCTCGCGGTCGCGAGCCACCAGCACGACATTGGCCCCTTCGGCGGCGAAGCGGCGGGCACAGCCTTCGCCGATGCCAGAACTCGATCCGGTGACGATGGCGGTTTTTCCGGTGAAGCGCTGCATGGCTGATCCTGTCTGTTGCGGAAGGGATATGCCGCGCCAACGGGGCGGCGGCGCGGTGGGTTCCGAAACGGCGTCGCGCTTGAGCCTTGCCTCGCGCATGGGCTAGGGTGGCGGTGAGAAGGAGCGAGGCGGATGGAGCAGGGCCGGGGCAGGGCGGGCACAATCGCCGGACCGATGCGCAATGGCATTCTGGTGGCGGCGGTGCCGGCGGCGGCGCTGTTCGGCTGGAGCTTGGGCGCGGCGATCGGCGGCACGGCCGATACCCGCGCGGCCTGGGCTGCAATCGCGGCCGTCCTGCTGGTGGTGGCGGGCCTCGCCGCGCTGGGATGGCGATCCGCCCGGCGCGAGGCGGCGGCCCGGCTGGCGGAGGCGGAAGCGCGCGCGGAAGACGCGCAGCTGGCCGAGGAAGAACTGCGCCTGCTGCTGGAAGGCGCGCGGCAATATGCGATCTTCCTGGTCGATCGGGAAGGGCGCGTCAGCAGCTGGAACGCCGGGGCCGAGCGGCTGTACGGCTGGACATCGCAGGAGGTGCTCGGCCGCCATTGCGCGCTGTTCTACGCCGCCGATGAAGCCGCCGGCGCGGCGCAGGTGGAAGCTGAGCTGACCCGCGCGTTGGCGGAGGAATCGGTCACCACCGAGGACTGGCAGGTGCGCAAGGACAGGTCCGAATTCCTCGCCTCGCTCTCCATCTCTCCGCTACGCAGCGAGAACGGCACGCTGCGCGGCTTCGCCCGGGTGATCTATGACGCGACGGAGCGGCGCGCGGTGGAGCTGGCGATCCAGAAGCGCGAGGAACATCTCAATTCCATCCTCGCGACCGTGCCCGATGCGATGATCGTGATCGACGAGCGCGGCCGGATGACGTCCTTCAGCAGCGCGGCGGAGCGGCTGTTCGGCTATTCGGAGGCGGAGGTGATCGGCCGCAATGTCAGCATGCTGATGCCCAGCCCCGACCGTGAGCAGCACGATTCCTATATCGAACGCTATCTGCACACGGGGGAGCGGCGCATCGTGGGCATCGGCCGCATCGTCACCGGCCAGCGGTCCGATGGCAGCACGTTCCCGATGAAGCTGTCCGTGGGGGAGGCGATCAGCCGCGACCAGCGGCTGTTCACCGGCTTCGTGCAGGATCTTACCGAGCGGCGCGAATTCGAATCGCAGCTGGAGGCGGCCCGGTCGGAACTGATCCATGTCTCGCGCCTCAGCGCCATGGGCACCATGGCCTCCACCCTCGCGCACGAGCTCAACCAGCCGCTGACCGCGATCTCCGTCTATGGGGAGGCCGCGCGCGAGATGCTGGGCGGCGAGGGCGCGGTGGACAAGGGCGTGCTGGCCGAGGTGTTCGGGGAGATTTCCGGCCAGGCCCTGCGCGCGGGGGAAATCGTGCGCCGCCTGCGCCAGTTCGTAGCCCGCGGCGAAGTGATGAAGACGGTGCAGGATGTCCCCGCGCTCATCAACGAGGCGAGCGCGCTGGCGCTGGTGGGCGCGCGCGACCGCGGCATATCGGCCCAGTTCTTCTATGCGCCCGATGCCACGCCGGTCTTCGTGGATCGCGTGCAGATCCAGCAGGTGCTGGTGAACCTGATGCGCAATGCGATGGAGGCCATGGAAGGTCGGCCGGTCCGCCGCCTTTCCATCTCCACCGGGCTGGCGGAGCCGGGGCTGGTGCTGGTGACGGTGGGGGACACCGGCCCCGGCATCGCGCCGGAAATCAAGGAACGGCTGTTCGAAGCCTTCGCCAGCACCAAGGCGGACGGCATGGGCCTCGGCCTCTCCATCTGCCGCACGATCATAGAGGCGCATGGCGGGCGCATCACGGTGCGCGATGCGCAGGGCGGCGGCACGGAATTCCTGTTCACGCTGCCCCGCGCGGTGGAGGCGGCGGCATGAGCGAGCAGACGGCCATCTATGTGGTGGATGATGAAGAGCCGATCCGTGCCTCGCTGAAGCTGCTGTTGTCGGTGCGCGGCTTTGCCGTCACGCTGTTCGCCTCCGGCGCGGCGCTGCTCGATGCGGTGGCGGGGTTGCGCCCCGGTTGCCTGCTGCTGGACATGCGGATGCCCGACCTGAACGGGCTGGAAGTGATGCAGGCGCTGGCGGCGCGAGGCGTGGATCTGCCCACGGTGATGATGACCGGGCATGGCGACCTCTTCGTGGCGCAGGCGGCGCTGCGGCAGGGCGCGATCGCCTTTCTGGAAAAGCCCTTTTCGGCTGCGGACATCAGCGCCGCGCTGGAAGGGGCGGTGCTGAAGCAGCGCGATCCGGAAGCCTATCGCCAATGGCGCGCGGCGGAGGGGGTGCGGGCCCATGCGCTGGCCGAAGGGGACCGGCAAGTGCTGTCGCTGCTGGCCGCGGGCCGCCCGTCCGAAGGAATTGCGCAGGATCTGGGCCTCAACGATGCGCAGGTGGAAATGGCCTGCGCGCGAATCCTGCGTACGCTTGATGTGGGCAATCTGAACGAGGCAGTGCGCATCGCCTTCATGGCCGGACTGGATCAGGAACCGGGTGCCAACCTCGCATAATTACGGAAGGATGCGCCAGATCGTTTAATCTAGGCCGACGCGGGAGACCCGGCCGTGGGGGCCGGGCATGTCTCTCGATGTCAGAAGGCCTTGGATGGATACGCCCGCACGCATGCGGATCCTGCTGGTGGAAGATGATTCCGCCGTTCGTCGCGCGCTGCAGCTGTTGCTGACGGGCGAGGGCTATGAGGTGCGCTCCTACCTTTCGGGAGACAATCTGGAACGCGACCCCGAAGCGCTGGCTGCCGATTGCCTGGTGTGCGACCTGCTGCTGCCGCAGGGCGATGCGATCGACCTGCTCGGCCGGTTGCGCGCCGCCGGATGGGACGGCGCGGCGATCCTCGTCAGCGGCCATCTGACGGCGGAATGGCGCCAGCGGGCGGAACAGGCAGGTTATGGCGCGGCCTTGCCCAAGCCGATCGGGGACCGGGTGCTGGTGAACGAGATCACCGCCCAGTTACGCCGCCGTGCGGCCCGCCTGCCCGGGGGCGACGGGCACGCCTAGGGACAATTGCGGAGTTACGCCGCACCGCCGATCGCGCAGCATCCGCGCAACTGCTGAAAGGAAGCGGAACATGCGGTCCATCCTCCTCAAGATCGAAGACGATACATGCCTGGAAGCGCGGCTGCAGGCGGCGCTGGACCTTGCGCGGGGTTTCGGCGGGCATGTTACCTGCCTGCAGACCATTGCGCTCGACATAGTGATGCCCGGCGATCTCAACGGCATTTATGTTTCGGAAATCGTTCCTGTCCTGCGGCGCAAGGCGGCCGAACTGCGGGCGCTGATCGAACCGCGGCTGGCGGCGGAAGACGTGGCGTGGGACTGGGTGGTGGATGAAGGGGCCGCGCTTGGCTGCCTGCTCCGCCGCAGCGCGCTCAGCGACGTTGTCGTGCTCGGCTCGCTGGAGCCGTTCGGCGGCGCAGCCTCCGATCTGGCGGCCGACGTGGTGCTGCATTCGCGCACGCCGGTGCTGCTGGTGCCGCCCGGCACCACGGGCTTCGCCTGCGATGGCCCGGTGGTGGTGGCCTGGAACGGCTCCCCCGAAGCCTCCCGCGCGCTCAAGTCAGCACTGCCGTTGCTGGCGCGGGCCGGATCGGTGGTGCTGGCGAGCGTGCTGGGCAAGGAGGGCGCGGGAAATCAGGGCCTCCCCGCGATTGAGGGCGCGGCATATCTCTCCCGCCATGGTATAGAGTGCGAGATGACGGAGTTCCCGCGCGAAGGGCGCTCCGTCGCGCAAGTGCTGGCCGATGCCGCCACGCTGCGGCACGCCTCCTGCCTCGTGATGGGCGCCTATGGCCACGCGCGCCTGATCGAGACGATCTGGGGCGGGGTGACGAAGGAACTGTTCGCCCGGCCGCCCTTGCCGATTCTGGCCTGCCACTGAGGCTTCGCCGCCGGGCTGCGGCGCGGAGCGAAAGGAGAACCGGGATGGAACAGACCGCCGAACCGCCGATCGCGGATCTCATGCTGGCGCCGTTCAAGCTGGCCCAGGCGATGCATGATTGCAATGTCGCCTGGTGCCACCGGCTGGCGCACCACTTCCTGGCCGTGGGCTTCCCCCCGCATCCGCATGAGGCGCCGTTCCAGCTCGAAGTGCCCGATCCCATCGCCGTTGAAGGCGAACACGACCTCTTCGCCTGAGCGCCGAAGCCCTCTCCCCTTCAGGGGAGAGGGTTGGGAGAGGGGTAAGCACGGCGACGAACAGGGCTCAGCCGGGCGCTCTCATTCCCCGCCTCCTGAAGGGGAGGGGAGAGCCTGGCTCAGTCCCCTGCGGGCTTGCTCCCGCCGGCGGCGCCCTGGCCCACGCCGTGGCCTGAGCGCCATTCGTCCTCGCGGCCCATGCCGGCGGCGAAGGCGATGCGCAGGGCGTCGGCGAAATTGCTCACGTCCAGCTTGGTCATCACATTGGCGCGATAGACTTCCACCGTGCGCGAACTGATGCCGAGATCATAGGCGATGGTCTTGTTGGGGTAGCCGCAGGCGAGCCCGTCCAGCACCTCCTGCTCGCGCTGGGTCAGCAGGGCGATCTGCGTCTTGGCCCATTGTTCCTGTTCCAGCCGGCCGCGCCGGTCCGCCAGCCGGGCGAAGCCGCGATCCAGTGCCTGCAGCAACCGCTCACGGTTGAAGGGTTTTTCCAGGAAATCCACGGCCCCGGCGCGCATCGCCCGCACCGCCATGTCGATGTCGCCATGGCCGGTCAGCACGATCACCGGCAGGTTCAGCCCGCGCTGCGCCATTTCCTCCTGCACTTCCAGCCCGTCCATACCGGGCATCCGCACGTCCAGCAGCGCGCAGGCGGGGGCGGTGCGATCCACGCCTTTCAGGAAGCTCTCGCCATCCTCCCACCGTTCCACGCGGAAACCCGCGTTGCGGAGCAGGAAATCGAGCGAGCGGCGGATCGCCTCCTCGTCATCGACCACGTGGACCAATCTCTCGTCGCTCATCGCCGCCTGCCTGATTATCGACCCGGGGGAGGGGCACGATGTCCGGCATGGCGGCGGCGAGTTCAAGGTCTTTCGCGGCCTCACTCCATTTCCGCGAGGTCTTGCAGCGTGGCGCGATCGCGGATCACGATGTCGCGCTGGCCGGGCGTTTCCACCAGCCTGTCGTTGCGCAGCTGGGTGATCTGGCGGCTGACCGTCTCGATCGTCATGCCCAGCACTTCAGCAATTTCCTGCCGGCCGAAGGGCAGGGTGAAGGCTACGCCCGCGCCATCGCTGGTGGGCTCGCCCAGCCGGTGGGCCATTTCCAGCAGGAAGCTGGCCACCTTGGACTGTGCGCTCTTGTGGCCCAGCAGGAGCATCCAGCTGCGCAAATGGTCCAGCTCGTCCAGCGTGCGCCGCAGCATGTCATGCTCCAGCTCTGGGTGGGTGCGGGCGAATTCGTCGAAATCGGCGCGACGGAAGGTGCACACCCGCGCCTCGCTCAGCGCCGTCACCGTCTGCGCGCTGCGCGCGCCGAAGGGGCGGCCGATGAAATCGCCGGGATAGGCGATGCCCAGCGTCTGATCCTTGCCCTGCCGGGTCGAGGCGGACAGCTTCACCACGCCTTCGATCACATTGCCGATGAGGAGGGATTCGTCCCCCTCCCATTGCAGCACCTGCCCACGCGACAGCTTCTGGTGGCGGCCCATGCGGCCCAGCCGCTCCATGTCCTCCGCATTCAGCGATCGGCAGACGGCCTTGTCACGCACCGTGCAATGCTCACAGGAATTCATTACCAAGTCCTCGCTTCCCTCGCGGCCCGTCGGGGCCGAATTGACCGTGATCAATATTGCCCCTCTCGGGCAGGCGGGCGCGGGCCGGTATACGCAAATGTCCCAGTCGGGCGGGGTGCGTAGGGGGCGGATCCATGAATAAACATTTGCACTCGCCTTGCAGAGGCGGTGCAGCTGCGGCACTCCGGGCGGGGTAGGGGCGTTGCGTCGGCATGATCGTATTCCTGGATTTCGAAGCATCCTCTCTCTCCGAACGGAGCTATCCCATTGAAGTCGGCTGGGCTTTTGCCGAAGGCGGGGGCGAAAACCACCTGATCCGCCCCGCTCCGGGGTGGGAGGAGTGGGATCCCGCCGCCGAAGCCATCCACCACATCCCCCGTGACGAATTGCTCGAACGCGGCACCCCGCACGACGCCGTCGCCCGGCGGATGGTGGAGGTGCTTTCGGGCCACGATCTCTACGCCAGCGCGCCGTCGTGGGACGGCAAGTGGCTGAGCGCTTTGCTCCGCGCCGGCGGCTTTACCCGCCGCACGCTGCGCCTCCGCGACACGGACGAATTGCGCGAGCAGTCGGTGCGGCAGATCCTCCAGCCCGTCATCCCTCCGGAATCGCTGGAAAAAGTGGTTGAGAGCGTAATCACCCTGGCCGATGTGCGCGACAGGGGCGGCCCCCCGGCGCATCGCGCGCTTGCCGATGCGGAGGAGGAGCGGCGGCGCTGGCGCGACGCCTGCGATGCCGCCCGCGACGCAGCGCGCCGATGGTCGCCCTGAAGCCCGGCACTTCGGTTGCCACGGGGGTGAGGGGGGCGCATAACCGCCCGATGGAGATGTCCCGGTCCCTGATCGCCCGCAATCTCGGCGCCCACAGTCGCTTCGAGACGGAGGAGCTGATGGCGATCGAAGCGGCGCTGGGCCGCGTGGTGCGTTCCGTCGAAGCGCGGCGCGACATCCTGCGCGAGGGTGACGCGCCGCAAACGATCAAGTTCGTCCTCGAAGGCTGGGTGTCTCGCTACAAGGAATTGCCCGACGGCCGGCGGCAAATCCTTTCGCTGATGATCCCGGGAGACATTTGCGACGCGAATGCCTTCATCCTGGAAGAGATGGACCATTCGCTCGGCGCGATCACCACCGTCCGCTATGCAGAGATCGGCCGGGAGGAATTCGACGCCATAGTGGCCAGTTCGCTCAACATGGCCAAGGCGCTGTGGCGCAGCGAACTGGTGACCGCCTCGATCCAGCGCGAATGGACCATGAGCGTTGGCCAGCGCACCGCGCCGGAGCGGATATCCCACCTGTTCTGCGAAATGTACGCGCGGCTTGCCGGCCTCGGTCTGACGCAGGGCGGCAGCTGCGAATTCCCCCTGACTCAGGCGGACATCGGGGAAGCGACCGGGCTCACCTCCGTGCATGTGAACCGCACTCTGCAGGCGCTGCGGCGGGAAGGGCTGGTGGAGCTGCGAGCCCGTCGGCTGCATGTGCTGGATCACGATCGACTGCGAGAGAAAGCGATGTTCGCCCCCTCCTACCTGCATCTCTGACGGCGCGGGGGCAGCCAACGGCCCCCGCCAATTGGCTCGGACCGAATTGGGCGGCGGGGCGTTGGCCCAGCGATGAGGGAGCTGCCCATGCCGCTGACGATCAACGGACAAGACTATGACTTCGCGGGAGATCCCCGCACCACCCTGCTCGATTTCCTGCGGCGCGACTGCGGGCTGACGGGCACCAAGAAAGGCTGCGACCACGGCCAGTGCGGGGCCTGCACCGTGTTGGTAAACGGGCAGCGGATCAATTCCTGCCTCACCCTTGCCGCCATGCACGATGGCGACAGCGTGACGACCATCGAGGGGCTCGGCACGCCGGACGACATGCATCCGCTGCAGGCCGCCTTCGTCCGGCACGACGGCTATCAGTGCGGCTATTGCACGCCGGGTCAGATCTGCTCCGCCAAGGCTATGCTGGACGAGGCGGCCAATGGCTGGGCCAGCTTCGTCACCGATGATCTTGCCGGCGACGTCAAGCTGACGGCGGAGGAAATCCGCGAGCGGATGAGCGGCAATCTCTGCCGCTGCGGCGCCTATTCCAACATCGTCGATGCCATCACCGAAGTCATGGAGGCGGGCGAATGAGGCCGTTCGAATACACCCGCGCCGATGGGCTGGACCGCGCCGCGCAATTGTGCGGCGGTGGCGCCCGGCCGATCGCCGGCGGCACCAATCTGCTCGACCTGATGAAGCTGGAGGTGGAGACGCCCGAAGAGCTGGTGGACATCAATCGCCTGCCGCTGGGCGGGATAGAGGAGCGGGCTGGCGGGCTGCGCATCGGCGCCCTCGTTTCCAACAGCGCCTGTGCCGCCGATCCGCGCGTGCGGCGCGATTATCCGCTGCTCGCCCGCGCGATCCTGGCCGGTGCCACCTTCCAGCTGCGCAACAAGGCCACCACCGGCGGCAATCTGTGCCAGCGGACGCGGTGCTATTATTTCTACAATATCGATCAGCCCTGCAACAAGCGCGAGCCGGGCAGCGGCTGCTCCGCCATCGGCGGCTTCAACCGCATCCATGCCGTGCTGGGCGCGAGCGACCAATGCATTGCCACCTATCCGGGGGACATGGCGGTGGCGCTCTATGCGCTGGATGCCACGGTGGAGATTGCCGATGCTTCGGGCGGCACGCGCAGCCTTCCCGTGCGCCAGTTCCATCGCCTGCCGGGGGACGAGCCGCAGCGCGACAATGTGCTGGAGCCGGGCGAGATCATCACTGCCGTGCAGCTTCCGGCGCCAACCGGCGGCATGCAGATCTATCGCAAGGTGCGCGAGCGCGCGTCCTACGCCTTTGCGCTGGTTTCGATCGGTGCCGTGGTACGTATGGATGCCGGGCGCATAGCCTCTGCCGCGCTCGCCTTCGGCGCGCTGGCGCACAAGCCGTGGCACGATCCGCGGATCGACGAACTGCTTACGGGCGAAGTGCCTTCCGATGCGCTGTTCGACCGTGCGGCCGATCTGCTGCTGGAAGAGGCGCGCGGGCAAGGCGAGAATGATTTCAAGATTCCCATGGCCCGCCGGACGCTGAAGGCGGTTCTGCGCGAAGCGACAGGAGACGCCGCATGACCCGCACCGTCACGATGGATCAGCCCGACGAGCGCAACCGGCTGGATGCGATGGCGCAGGCGGTGATCGGCAAGCCGCTGAATCGCCCCGATGGCCCCGCCAAGGTGTGCGGCGTGGCCCCCTATGCCGCCGAATACCGCATGGAGGGCTGCGTGGAGGGCGTTCTCGTCACCGCCACGATCAGCAAGGGTGAAGTCACCGCGATCGACGAAAGCTCGGCGCTCTCCATGCCCGGCGTCCTTGCCGTCATCTCCGACGAGCGCATGGTCGCGCGTTCTGCGCAGGGTGGGGCGGGCGAGGCGCCCGTGCAACAGGTGCGCAAGGTGCAGTATTGGGGGCAGCCGATCGCGGTGGTGGTGGCGGAAACCTTCGAGCAGGCGCGCGATGCCGCCAAGCGTCTGCGGGTGGACTATCGCGTGGATGACGATGCCGCCGTGGATCAGCACGCCGAGGGCCTTCCCACCGAGCCCAAGGGCGAGCCCACCGTGCAGGGCAACCTTGATCGCGCAATGAGCGAGGCCGCCCATGCGGTGGATGTCACCTACACCACCGAAAGCCACAACAGCGCGGCGATGGAGCCCCATGCCAGCATCGCACAATGGGATGGGCAGAAGCTGACGCTGCACTCCAGCCTGCAGATGCTGCGCTACAATGTGAAGGAACTGGCCGATGCCGTGGGGCTGGAGCCGGATCAGGTGCGCCTGGTTTCCCGTTACGTTGGCGGCGGCTTCGGCTCCAAGCTGGGCATCAGCGCGGAAGGTGTGGCGGCGGCAGTGGCCGCGATGGAACTGGGCCGGCCGGTGCGGGTGGTGATGCTGCGCCAGCAGGTGTTCCAATGCGTGATGCGCCGCTCCGAAACGCATCAGCGCTTGCGGCTCGCAGCGCACACTGACGGGCGGCTCACCGGCTTCGGCCACGCGGCGCGCGTGTCCAACCTGCCGGGCGAGAGCTTTGCCGAGCCGGTGACGCAGGCCAGCGAATTCCTCTACCCCGGCGAAAACCGCGATCTGCGGATCGACGTGGCGCGCCTCAATCTGTTGACCGCCGGCTCCGTGCGCGCGCCGGGCGAGGCGGTGGGCATGCAGGCGCTGGAAGCGGCGATGGACGAGCTGGCCAACGACATCGGGATGGACCCGGTGGAACTGCGCCTGCGCAACATCCCGGACCGCCACCCGACCGAAGACATTCCTTACAGTTCGCGCAAATATGCCGAATGCCTGAAGCTCGGGGCAGAACGGTTCGACTGGGACGGCGCGGATCGCCGTCCGTGCCAGCGGCGCGAAGGCGAATGGTGGATCGGCACCGGCATGGCTGGCGCGGCGCGGGTGCATAACCTCAACGAAGCGCAGGCGCGGGTGACGATTTCCCCTGATGGCACGGCCATCGTTGCCAGCGACATGACCGATATCGGCACCGGCACCTACACCGTGCTGGGCCAGATCGCCGGCGAGATGCTGGGGCTCGATCCGGCGGACGTGCTGGTCCGACTGGGCGATACCACGCTGCCGCCGGGCTCCGGATCGGGCGGCAGCTGGGGTGCGGCCTCCACCGGTTCCGCCGTGTTCATCGCTTGCGAAGCGCTGCGCGAGGAAATCGCCCGCCGGATGGGCTGCCGCGAGGAGGATCTGACGCTGCGGGATGGCTTCGCCATGACCGGCAACAGGCGCGCGTCTCTGCCGGACCTGCTGGAAGGGGAGGAGATCGAGCAGACGGGCCACTTCAAACCCGGCGACGTGGCGGACAATTTCGCCGCCGCCATGTATGGCGCCTTCTTCGTGGAGGTGGGGGTGAATGCCTATACCGGCGAATGCCGGGTGCGCCGCTTCTCCGGCGCGTTCAGCCTCGGTCGTGTGCTGAACGAGAAGACCGCCACCTCGCAATGCATGGGCGGCATGGTCTGGGGCATCGGCAGCGCGCTGACGGAAGATCAGGTGTTCGACCGGCGGGACGGGCATGTGGTCAACCCTGACCTTGCCGAATATCACCTGCCGGTGAACCTGGATGTGCCGCATCTCGACGTGCTGCTGGTGGAGGAACGCGATCCCGCCGCCAGCCCGCTGCAGGCCAAGGGTGTGGGTGAGCTGGGCATCTGTGGTGCGGCGGGGGCCATCGGCAATGCGATCTACCACGCCTGTGGCGTGCGGTTGCGCAGCTTTCCCTTCACGCCCGACAAGGTGCTGGCCGAACTGCCGGAGATCTGATCCGGGCAGTCCGGCCCGGCGGCTTTACTGGCCTGCTTCCGGAGTGGGTGTGGCGGTGCCGCTGTCCTTGCCGGTGAGCGCATCTTCAGGCCCGCCGGGCTGGGCGCCATCAGCAGGCAGGGCGTCTGCGCCCGCCCGCGCGCCATCCATGGCCCGCGTGGTGGTGCCGGCGCCGGCGGCCGAACTGAGATCGCCTTCACCTGACATGGTCGTGTCCGTGTTGGACTCAGCCTCCCCGCCGCAGGCGGCGAGGGGAAGGGCGAGGGCGGCGCTGAGCGCCGCCAAAGTGATTGCCTTCTTCATGATGGTCTGTGCCTTTCGTGGTTCTTGCGGCGCATCATTCGGCGCGCGCCAGCGCCTGCTCGATCTCGGGCACGGGATGGCCGGTGAAATCCTTGTCGATCTCCCCGGTCAGCCGCGCTTCCACTTCCTTGTGATAATGCTTGCGCAGTTCGCCCAGCGTGCGCGCGGGGGCGACGATCACCAGATCGTCGAAGTCATTGGATAGTGCTCGGTCCTTGAGCATGTCGGCGACTTCGGCGGCGAAGCGGTCTTCCTCCATCTGATGATAGTCCGTCTCCTCCATGCTCCCGCGCGAGGGGGCGAACTGCGCGCCTTCGCCCCGTGCGTGGTTCGAGCCGAGACGAGCGATCGGCGGAGCGCTGCGGCCCGACTGGGTGGAGGAGGATGCCCCGGCGGCATCGGTCTTCTGTTCGGAATCCTTCGGGCTTTCGTGGATTTCCTTGCGCACCACTTCCAGGCTGATTTCCTGCGGATTGCCCCGATTTCGCAACATCAGCATCTTGCGCCCGTCTGCGACGACGATCAGGGCGTTGTGGGCTATCTGCATGAGTGAACTCCTCTTCCTTTTGGGCGCCGTGAAGGCGCGTGTTCGATATCTGTCCGAACCATCGACGGGCTCCCGGCGTTCCGCGCGAGTGCTTGCCGCAAGGGACCGCCGATGATCCGCCGCCTGACCGCCCTGTTCGATCCCTTCATCGCGGCCCTGCTGCTGACGGTGGCGCTGGCCTCGCTGCTGCCGGCGCGCGGTGGCTTCGTGCCGGTGGTCGGCGCGGCGGCGGATGCGGGCATCGTGCTGCTGTTCTTCCTCCACGGCGCCAAGCTCTCGCGCGAGGCGATCCTGCAGGGCCTGTCCAACTGGCGGCTGCATGTGGCCGTACTGTCCGCGACCTTCGTGCTGTTTCCACTGCTCGGCCTCGGCCTCAGCTCGGTGCCCGGCCTGCCGCTGCCGCTTGCTTCGGGGCTGCTGTTTCTCACGCTGCTGCCCTCCACGGTGCAGAGCTCGATCGCCTTCACCTCGATCGCCCGGGGCAATGTGGCAGCGGCGGTGTGCAGCGCCTCGTTCTCGAACCTTCTGGGGATCGTCCTCACGCCGCTGCTCGCAGTCCTGCTGATGGGCGGGCGGCATGTGGACATGAGCTTCGACGCCGTCACCAAGATCGTGCTGCAGCTGCTGCTGCCGTTCGTTGTGGGTCATCTGCTGCGGCCGTGGATCGGCGGCTTCGTCCATCGGCACAAATGGCTCCTGTCGAAGGTGGATCGCGGCTCGATCCTGCTGGTGGTCTATTCTGCCTTCGGCGCGGCCGTGGTGGAGGGGCTGTGGCGCCAGGTTTCCTGGGCCGATCTCGCGCTGGTGCTGCTGTGCTGCACCGTGCTGCTGGCAATCGTGCTGGCCGCGACCTGGGGGGCGGGCCGGCTGCTGGGGTTCGCCTATGCGGACCGGGTGGTGCTGCTGTTCGCCGGCTCCAAGAAGAGCCTCGCCTCAGGCGTACCGATCGCCGGCGTGCTGTTCGCCCCGGCGGAAGTTGGCGCGATCCTGCTGCCGCTGATGCTGTTCCACCAGATCCAGTTGATCGCCTGCGCCGTCATCGCCCGCCGCCTCTCTGCCCGGCCCGAGGTGCCGGGCGGAGGGCCGCGCCCCTAGGGACGCGGCCCTCCGGCAGCTCAGCCGCGGATGAAGGCCAGAATATCGCGGTTGATCGTATCCGCCTCGACCGTGTGCATCCCGTGCGGGAAGCCCGGATAGGTGATCAGCGTGCCGTGCTTCAGCAGCTTGATCGCCTTGTGCGCGGAAGCGGCGATGGGAACGACCTGATCGTCTTCCCCATGCAGCACGAGGACAGGCACCTCGATCGCCTTCAGATCCTCGGTCAGGTCGGTTTCGGAGAAGGCCTTGATGCAGTCGTAATGGGCCTTCATGCCGCCCATCATGCCCTGCCGCCACCAGTTGCGGATGCTCCCTTCAACGACCTTCGCACCCGGGCGATTGAAGCCGTAGAAGGGCCCGCTGGGTACATCGAGGAAGAACTGCGCGCGGTTGGCCACCTGCGCCGCGCGGAAGCTGTCGAACACCTCCAGCGGCGTGCCTTCGGGATTGTCCGGCGTCTTCAGCATCAGCGGCGGCACAGCGCCGATCAGCACGGCCTTGGCCACCCGGCCGGGCTTTGCGCGGGCGACATAGCGCGTCACTTCACCGCCGCCGGTGGAGTGGCCGACATGGATCGCGTCCCGGAGATCGAGATGGTCCGTCAGCTGCGCCACGTCATCGGCGAAGTGATCCATGTCGTTGCCGTCCGGCGTTTCGGTGGAGCGGCCGTTGCCGCGCCGGTCCGGCGCCAGCACGCGGAAGCCTTCCTGCAGGAAGACCATCATCTGATTGTCCCAGTCGTCGGACGAGAGCGGCCAGCCATGGTGGAACATGATGGGCTGGGCGTCCTTCGGCCCCCAGTCCTTGTAGAAATATTCGACGCCGTCCTTGAGAGTGAGAGTGGGCATTCGCAGTCTCCTTCTGCATGTGCCGCGGCCATGCCGCGCCAGCGCCGTCCGCCGGCATGGCGGCCCGATCGCCCGAAGATCGCACGCTCGCGGGAGATTGCGATCACACGCAGGTATAATCCTGATGCAAGACCAGTTGAAGGCAAAGAACCGGCGCGCGCTTTCCCAAAGCAAAAGGCCCGCGATCCGGAGATCGCGGGCCCTTCTGGCGCTGCGGACGGGAGCCCGCTGCGCGGTGTCAGTCGCCCTTGGCGCGCTTCGCGGCGGCGGCGACGGCTTCCGTCGTCGGGTTGCCGAGCGACAACTCGCGGCCGTTCGGGAAGCGGATTTCCGCGGCCGACGCGCGGGTGTCCCCATCACGGGCGCGGAACGCGTCCACGATGATCTCGGTGCCCGCGGGCAGCGAGTTGCGGTTCCAGCCGCGGCGCAGCAGCGCGCTGGGAGCGCCGCCTTCCACGCGCCACACCTTGCCGTCCTTGGTCTTGATGTGGATCCACGAATGGGGGTTCACCCATTCGAACTTCACCACGGTGCCTTCCAGGCGGATCGGCGCGTTGCGGTCGAACTCGGTAGCGAAAGAGTGGTGGGCAACAGCAGTGCTCGCTGTCCCCACGGCGAGAACGGCGCCAATCGTGGCGACCGCCCACTTCTTGATGTGCATGGCTAAACTACTCCTCGATTTCTTGTATTCTGCTCAATTTTTCTTGTTAGCGCCGGCCGCTGGACTGCCTTCCCCTTCGAGCAAGTCACCATATAGCAGGCGCTCGCTGAACGGGACGCAACGGAATTCCAGTAGCTGGGCATCCTGCTCCACACGGCGATACAGCGGCATCTTGATCGTCCAGGGCTTGGTGTAGATCGACGGATCGTCGATCGTCGCCTCGTAATCCATGTGATCCGGGCCGCGCGGGGTGAAGCGTTCCACCACCGACGCCGTGTTCGTGAGATAGTTGCCCGACCGGTCCAGCCAGGTCACGCCCGGCTTGAGCTCGCCGCCCGGCAGCTTCACGTCACCCGGGCCGAGCGCCAGCGTGGTGACGACCAGCGTATCGCCTTCCCACTGGCCGTAGGAAGTGCCCATCCAGGTGTCGATCGGCGGAATGCCGACCGGCCCCATGTGGACCACGCGATTGGCGTTGGCATATTCATAGACCATCAGGATGTCGTCATTCCCGCCCTGGATGATCTGGAAGGGGTAGGGCATGTATGTGGCGCGCGGGATGCCCGGCAGGTAGCAGGCCGCTTCCGGATCATGCGTGATCAGGTTTTCACGGTTTTCCTTCAGCCGCTCCAGCGCTTCGGGCTTGTAGGGGATCTTGCCCCCCACCACCACGCCGAGACCCGGCGGGATCGCGCCGATGGTGCCCAGCTGCCGCTCTGCCACCGGGTTGGGCGCAGCGGAATGCGGCTCCAGGTTCCAGTTGGCCTCGCCCATCGACTGCCAGATGCCGTTGATGTTCGGATGGCCTTCGATCTTCGCCGGGGCCTTGGCCGAATCCTGCGCCATCACCGGCGTCGCGACGCCGGACATTGCGAAGGCGGCCGCGGTAACCGCCAGAATGGAAAGTCTTTTCATCCCCACCTAAACCTCTCTCGTTGGTATTCGTTAGCTTGATAACGAATAGGTCATGATCGTGCCACCTGCATTGATGGCGACATACTGTTTCCCATCGCTCCCCCGATAGGTCATGGGATTGGCATTGGCATTCCCGCCCAGCGCCGTCTCCCACAATTCGCGGCCGGTCTCGGCATCGAAGGCGCGGAAGCGTTTGTCGTTCGTGGCGCCGACGAACACCAGCCCGCCCGCCGTCACCGTCGGGCCGGCATTGCCGGCATTGCCCAGCACCTGGCGCCCCTCGGGCAGTTCTTCATACATGCCCAGCGGAACGGCCCATTTCACTTCGCCGGTATTGGCATCCACCGCCGTCAGTTGCGCCCACGGCGGCTTGTAGCACGGCAGGCTGGGCCCAACGGCGCGGCCCTTCTCGTCATACTCGCCGGAAAGCGGTGCACTGAAGGTGAAGAACGGGCCTTTCCCGTCCACGCTCGCGCGGTCGTAGAGCTGGTTCGTATCGTTCGCATCGAAGCTGTAGCTCTCGGTGCTGTCCTTCATCTCCACCCAGCCAACCAGAGAGGTGGACTGCACATTGGCATACACGATGCCGCTGTGCGGATCGGCCGCCATGCCGCCCCAGTTCACTCCGCCGGTGCCGCCCGGAAGCTGGATGGTGGACCGCGGCGGAGCGCCGTCGCGATGCAGGTAGAAGGGCGTGAACGGCCCGAAGTTGAGGTAGCCCCCGGCCTTGCGCCACATTGCCACGCAGGCGGCAGCATGGGCGGGGCTGGTGTCCTCTGCGGTGACGAGATCGTCATAGGTCAGCTTCACGCGCGCCAGCGGCGGCGTCTTCACCGGGAAGGGCTGGGTGGGGCTGTAATATTCACCCGGCACGTCGCCCGCGAGAACCGGCCGTTCCTCTACCGGCAGGGCGGGCTTGCCCGTCTCGCGGTTGAGCACGAAGAAGCGTGCCGCCTTGCCGACATGGGCGATCACAGGTTGACGGCGCCCATCCACCTTCGCGTCGATCAGCGGGCCGGCGCTGGGGATATCCGTATCCCACAGATCGTGATGCACCGTCTGGAAGTGCCACTTGTATTCGCCGGTCTTGAGATCGACGGCCACCAGCGAATTGGCAAAGAGATTGTCGCCCGGCCGATCGCCACCCCAGTAATTGGCTGCGGGGCCGCTGATGGGCAGGACTACGATGCCGCGTTCGACGTCGATCGGGGCGGAGGTAGCCCACATGTTGGCGCCGGACCGGTTCTTCCAGCCATTGCCCCAGGTCTCGTTGAAGCGTTCGCCCTTCTTGGGGACGGTCTGGAATTCCCACAGCTTGCGGCCGGTGCGAATGTCGAAGGCGCGCGGGTTGCCGGCAACACCCTGCGGATTTTCCAGCGTGGCTGCACCGATCACCGCCACGTCGCCGCCGATAGAGGGGGTGCCGCCATAGGGCACGCCCACATCCACCATGCCGCCCTGACCGAAGCCCGCCACCGGCGTGCCGCTGGCCGCGTCCAGCGCGATCAGCAAATTGCCGGCCATGAACAGGATGCGCGGCGGCGTATCACGATCACCGGGCCAATAGCTCACGCCCCGGGTGGACGCGTTGCGCGGCGGGCCGGATTCGGCCTTCGGCACATCGAAGGACCACTTTTCCTTGCCGCTCACTGCATCCAGCGCGACGACGCGGCCGCCGGCCGGGAAATACATCACGCTGTCCGCCACCAGCGGGGTCGCCGTGTTGAAGCCGCGAATCGGATAGCGCCAGGCTTCCTTCAGCCCGGCGACATTGGCGCGGTTGATATCGGTAAGCGGGGAATAACGCGTGGAAGCCGCATCGCGGTTGATCGTCTGCCAGTCGCCATCTGGTTCCGCCCCTTGGGCGATGGCGGCGCCACCAGCCATCAGTGCGGCCGTGGCCATCAGCCCCAAGCCTCTTCCGAAGCGCATCCGCTACCCCCTCCGCTCAGTTCTCAAACGCCGCGCGCAGGCCGATCCCCGGCCTCGCCCGCGCTCTCTAGTTGATTATGTCCTAGGGTCCAGAGCTTGTTTTGACAATGCTCCCTGGCGGCAATTATTGTCGCAGAATCCGCCGCCCGAGATACAATTTTGCGACAGTCCGGCCGCGCGCCGCAGGCTGCGGGCGCAGTTCCGGGCGAAGGTCCGCCGCGGGACTAAGTCAACTTGGGGCTTGGCGATCGCCCTCTGTCGCGCTAGCGGAGCATGCAATGAAGGGAAGGCGTCGGGTGAGGTGTTGTAACCGGCTGTAACGCAGTGGTTACGGTAAATTACTCGGCAAGAGGGACTATAGGCGCCATAATGCCCGGGAGATCACGCGTCACCGGGTGTGCGGGGTGTGGGAGGCAGCATGGGCTGCCGGCCGAATCCCGCCGGTGGCGACGCTGGCTAGAGATGGGGGAATGTAACGCCGATGGGTGACCTGCTATATAATTTTACCGAGTGGCTGCGTACGACGCAGCTGGTCGAACTCGCCTTGTGGATTTCCGACACACCGCTGAACCTTTGGATCGTGACCCATTTCTGGGCCATCCCGGTGTTCCAGGTGATCCACATCCTGTCGATCGCCATGGCGTTCGGCTCCATCCTGATGATCAACCTGCGCATCTTTAAGGCGTCGGGCACGCATCTGACCATGCTGGATACAGCACGGCGCTTCGTACCGTGGATCTGGTGGTCGCTGGCCTTCCTGATCGTTTCGGGCGTGTTCATGATCATCGGCGAGCCCGTTCGCGAGCTCATCAACCCGATCTTCTGGATCAAGATGGTCCTGGTGGTCGTGGCAATCCTCGTCAGCCTCTGGTTCCACAACGGCGTGGTGAAGCATGCGGAGGCCGCTGGCGGCGTTTCGTCTGCCGCCCGCGTCGGCGCGGTGCTGGTCGTGATCCTGTGGTGCGTCATCATGCTGTGCGGTCGCTGGATCGCCTACGCACCGGTCTGATTTCTGGGGGCTTTCGATGTATCCTGAACCTGAAAATATCTGGCAGTCCCTCGAATATTCGGGGGTCGGTACCTTCATCGCGGAAAGCACCTGGGCTTTCCCCACGATCGAGACGATCCATGTGATCGCCCTCGTCACCGTTGTCGGCACGATCGCCGTGATGGACCTGCGCCTGCTCGGCCTCGCGTCGATCAGAAGCTCGATCACGCAGATGACACAGGACACGCTGAAGTGGACCTGGGCAGCCTTCGTGCTGGCCGCGATCAGTGGCTCGCTGCTCTTCGTCAGCAAGGCCAGCAGCTATGTGATCAATCCCTATTTCCTGTGGAAGATGGTGATGCTGGCACTGGCCGGCCTCAACATGATGTATTTCCACTTCATCACTCAGCGCACGCTGAAGGATTGGGATGTGCATGGCACCGGGCCGGTGCCTGCCATGGTCAAGGTGGCCGGTCTGCTGTCGCTCATCTTCTGGGTGCTGGTGGTGTTCTTCGGCCGCGCGATCGGCTTCACGCTCGGCATCTTCTACTAACCACGCCTTCGCGGCATGGCCCGAAAACAGGAAGGCCGCCCCTCGGGGCGGCCTTTTTCATTCGGGTCGCGCTCGGCGGCCGGTGCGCTTGCGTCACTCGCCTTCGGGCAGGGCGAAGACATAGAGCGCGGCATTGTTCACCGCTGGCTGCGGCAATTCCGGCGTGAACGCTTCCGGCAGGCCGAAGGACAGCGGGTTGCCTTCGCCCGTGACCATGGCCACATACTGCCGGCCATCCACCGAATAGGTGATGGGGGAGCCATTGGGCACGCCGGGCAGGGCGCTGCGCCACACCTCGCGCCCGTCCGCCTGATCGTAAGCCAGCACCTGGCGATCGACTCCGCCGGTGAACAGCAGCCCGCCCGCCGTGGTCAATATGCCCATGTCGAACGGGGCGCGGCGGCGCACTTCCCAGCGCTTCTCGCCCGTGTCCATGTCCAGGCTCTGCAGCACGCCGTAATTGCCGTCCCCGTCCTTGGGAGGCGAATAGAGGATGTTGACCCCGCTGGTGAGGAAGCCCTTCTCGGAGGGGACCATTTCCATGCACACGTCACGCGCGTTCACGAACAGGCTGTGGGTGTGCGGGTTGAAGGAGGTCGGGCTCCAGTTGCGCCCGCCGCCGGAATGCGGGCAGACGAACACGGACCCCTTGTCCCGCCCCGGCACCAGCGCGGGATCCACCGTCTTGTCCCCCGTTACGGGATCGATGGCGGTGATGAAGTTCTGCAAGCCCATGTCGACGGTGTCGACATATTTGCCCGTCTCCACCTCCAGCATGTCGAACAGGCCTTCCTTGCCGCCGGTGATCACCACGCGGCGCTGGTGCCCATCCTTCTCGACCGTGCCGATCACGCGGTCGAACACCCAGTCGAGATCGTACTGGTCGTTCTTCACATGCTGGAAATACCACACGAGCTTGCCGCTGCGCGGCTCGAAGGCGAGGGTGGAATTTGTGAACAGGCCATCGTTGTTGAGGCCCGGCTTGCGATCGCGCACCGGCCCCGTGTCATAGGTCTGCGCGACGCCCCAAAGGGCAAGGCCAGAGGCCGCGTCATAGGTGCCGGAGGTCCATACCGAGCCGCCGCGCCGCTGGTCTGCCGGCAGCCCGTTCCAGCTGTCGCCGCCGGGGGTGCCGGGCTTGGCCACCGTGTCGAAGGTCCACAAATGCTTGCCGGTTTCGGCATCGAAGGCCGCGATCAGCCCGCCGCCGGGTTCCTGCGTGGTGAGGCCCTGCATGATTACGCCGTCGGCAGCCAGCGGCCCGCCGGGATTGCGAAAGCCCGGGCGCCCGGTGATCGGCACATCCCACACCGGTCGCCCGGTGCGTGCATCCAGCGCCGCCAGATGCAGGTCCGACGTGGCAGCGAACAGCTTGTCCCCATAGAGCGCCAGCGTCTTCTTGGAGGACAGCACCGTGCCTTCCGGCACCGTGCGCTGATAGCGCCACAGCATCCTGCCCGTGGCGGCATCGAAGGCGAACACCTGATCGCCATAGCCGTAGATGTAGAGCACGCCGTCGCGCACCAGCGGTTCGTTGGTCGTCTCGCCCGTCGGCAGCGGCTGCGCCCAGGCAAGGCGCAACTGGCCGACATTCCCCGTGTTGATCTGGCCCAGCGGCGAATAGCCCTGGCCGTTGTGGCCGCGGCGCCAGCTCATCCAGTTCTCCGGCGCCGGATCGTCGAGCATGGCTTCGGTGACGGGAGTGAAACTGGCGAAGCGGTCCGCCGGCTCGGGCCGGTGCGGCATCGGATAGCGGGTGGAAATCCCGCCGATGCCGACTTCGTCCACCGCATCAGCGGCCAGGCTCGGCTTGGGCAGGGTGGCCGCTGCAAGGCTGGCGGCATCGCCGGGGGCGAGCGCACGCTCGGCATGGCCGCCGTTCTGCGAAAGGATCAGCGCTGCCAGTGCGGCATAGGTCTCATCCGGCAGCGTGCCTGCGCCACCGGGCGGCATGGAGTTGCGGATGTAGGTGTAGAGATCCTGTGCGGGCGCGCCGCCCCATTTGGCGAGGAAGGCTGCGCCCGTGAGCGAGGAGGCGAACTGGCCGCCGGCCATGTCGGCGCCGTGGCAGGCTGCACAATGCGTTGCATAGGCTGTGCGACCGGCTTCCACCTGCGCAGCGAAAGCCTTGCCGGAGGCTTGCACCGGCTGCTGCCCTCGGGCCGTCGCCAGTGCGGCACAGCCCAGCGCCAGCGCGCAGGCGGCGGACGCAAATAGCGGCACCTGTCGACTCCGAACTCTCCGCATCCTCATCCCCCCATTGGCGCGGCTTATTCCCCGCTTTGAATACCCAGCGGCTTCGCCACCCGCTCCTCATACATCGCATCGTATAGCGCTGATTTCGCCCGATTCAGCCACATGCCCTTGCCGGAGTCATCGGCGTCCAGCAGCATGGCCTGATCCGGCTCCAGCGCCGTTACGGAAGGCCATTGCGGCAGGCCCTCGCCATTGGGATTGCCGGTGCGGGCGAAATTCACCCAATATTGGGAGACCTGATCGGCAAAGGCCTCCTCACGCGGATTGCCGGCCATCTTCTCCACCGAACTGCCCGCCGGGTAGGTGCGCGGGGCGGCCAGATTGTCGAACACGTAGGGGATTTCCGCCGTGTGCCCGGCACCGAGATCCGCGCGCCCTTCATCATAGGGTGGCTCATGCGTGAACCAGTAGAGCCACGCCTTCTGGCCGATCTTCGCCTGGCTTTCGGCGAACAGCCGCATGTGCCAGGCCATGGTGTCGGAGAAGGGCTTGCTCGCCTGCGCCGATGCTTCCTCGTCGGTGCTCGCCGGATAGGCGGCTTCGCCCAGCGCGGTCAGACCACCCCAGCGCATGTCCGCGCCCTTGTTCCAGCTTTCCAGCGTGGTGGGCGGGCCGAAGCCGCGGGTGAACGAACCTTCGTCGGCATTGGAACCGACCAGCACGTCTACCGGATTCTGCTTGCCCTCCGCGAAGGTGATCGAAAGATCCTGCGGGATGATATAGCCGTCCACGATCATGCCCTGGCCACGGAAGTTCTTCGCCACCTCCTCGGCCGGCAGGGCGCGCAACTCGGCAAGTGAAGACTTGCCGATCTTCTCGGCAGCTTCGAGCGTCCGCTGTTCCGAGGCTTCGCGCGTCGGCATCAGCGCGATGCCCAGGCCCATCCAGGCGCCGCTTTCGGAAATCGCCCGCTCGAACGTGCCGCGCGCCGGCGGAGCGCCCACGAGGCCGGCATCCATCGCTGCCCCGGCGCTCTCCCCGAAGATGGTGATATTGTCCGGATCGCCGCCGAACGCGGCCACATTCTGCTTGAGCCATTTGAACGCCGCGATGGCATCGCCCAGCGCCTGATTGCCCGAAGCCTTGTGCGGGCTCTGCGCCGTCAGCTCAGGATGCGAGAAGAAACCAAAAGGCCCCACGCGATAGTTGAAGGTGACGAGGACAACGCCCTTCTTCGCCAGATTGTCGCCTTCGCTGAAGGGCGCATTGCCGCCGCCTTCGTTATAGGCCCCGCCATAGAGCCACACCATCACCGGCAGCTTCTCGCCCGCCGATTTCGCCGGCGTCCAGATGTTGAGATACAGGCAATCCTCGCTCATCGGCGGGGAGTCCGGCATATCCGTGGCAGAATTGGGCGGGAAGCGCGAAGGGGCCGGGGGCTGCACGCAGGCATTGCCCCACTTCGTGCCATCGCGCACACCGTTCCAGGCTGCGGGAGGCGCGGGCTGCGCCCAGCGCAGATCGCCGACCGGCGGAGCAGCAAAAGGAATGCCCTTGAACACGGTCACGCCAGCGAGCTTGCCCGGCGCGCCCTGAACAAGGCCCTGCTGCGTTTCAACAGGCCCCGCGAGCGGAGTGGCCGAGGCATTTGCGGCGCCATTGCCGGACTGCGCAGTGGCGCAGGCGGAGGTGGCGAGCAGCGCCAGGGCAAGCGCACGGCGAAGGGGTAGGGCTTTATGCATCATCTCTCCGACTTCCGGTTTGCCCGGCGCGTCTGCATGCGGCCGTGGCGAATGCCGGGGCCGCGCACGCGGCCCCGGCGATCATGCGTTACTGGCCGCTTTCGGATTCCACCTGCGATTCGGTGAGTTCCTGCAAGGTGCCGGCGCGCGATGCGTTGATGTAATTGCGCACCTGCACATTGCCTTCGTGGCAGGCATATTCGAAGAACTGGTATTCATCGTTCCGCGTCCAGTCGAGCCGTGCGGTCCACGGTGCAGTGAACACTTCCGGATCCGAATAGGTCGCTTCGTAGACGATGGAATCGGGACCGGTCATCGTCAGCCGTTCCGTCACCTTGGCCTGCTTGCTGGTGGGGATGACATTGAACGGCGGCACGCCCAGCGTCGCCATGTTGAGCGGCGAGCCATTGCGGGCGAATGCATCGGTGGTAGCCCCATCGCCGGATTTGATGTTGGTGGTTTCGATCACCAGCGTATTGCCTTCCCAATGGCCGACGCTGTGGCCGAGCCACTGCTCCACCTGCTGCGGCCACGCCGGGCTATTCTTGTCCACGATCGGGATCACGCGGCTGCCGAGCATCTCCAGCGCAATCACCACATAGCCGGGCGACTGGAACACGCGGATGCCGTTATTGTAGCGGAACGGGAACATCGAGGCCGGGAACCCGCGCGAGATGCAACGATCCCAGCTGTCGAAATCGGTCACCCAGTTGAACTTGGTGTTGGGCGTCCAGCTCGAACGGCCTGCCGCCATCAGCTGCTTTGCCTTCTCGGTGAAGGCCGGCAGCTGGCCATTGGCAGGATCGACCAGCAGCGAGGTGCGGCGACCGGAGGCATCCGATTCCACCCAGTGGCCCATACCGATCGTGTTGTTCTTGTCTTCCGCGGCGTAAGCCTGGTCGGACCGGTTGGCTTGTTCCTGCCGCTGGGCGAATTCTTCATCATTGAGGAAGAAGCGATCGCCGAACTGCGCCGGGCGCTGCATCGGCAGGCTGGCAATGTTGTCGATCGGCCAGGTGCCACGCAGATCGGGATCGCCCCAGGCCGTCTTCTTCGGCTGGTAGTCCTTGGGGATGGGCGGCAGCTTGGTAAGGTCGGCGGGTGCCGCCGTCTGGGCTGCAGCCGGGGCAACGCCCGGCGCGGCAAGGCTCATCGCCGCGAGCATGGTGCCCGCCATCATCGTACGAATAGTGTTCAGGCGTTTCATTTTGCCCCTCCTAAATGCCGCGCGCCCACCGCGCGCCTGACTGTTGCACTCTTTGTGGCCGCACGCCTTCTAGCGCGTAGTGGCCGGTGTCTCATCGTTTTTTCCGCCGCCGCCCTGCCGCCGCGTCATTGGCCCCGCGCGGGCAGGGCGAAGGTCATGTACTGGCTTTCCCCCGCTTCGGGCAGCCCCAGTCCGCCAGCGAAATGGCCGACGCCGCCGACGGGGATCGTCACATATTCCCGCCCGTCCACTTCATACACGGTGGGCACCCCCTCTGTCGCGGCGGGAAGCTTGTATTCCCACAGCACCTGGCCGGTTGCAGCATCGCGCGCGCGGAAGGTGCGATCGGTTGCGGTGCCGACGAACAGCACGCCGCCCGCTGTCGCCACGGGGCCGCCGCGGGGCGCCTGTGCGCCCACGCCGGTAACACCCTTGTCCTCCAGCGGCAGAACTTCGCCATTGGGGATGTGGTAGAGCATCTTGCCCGTGTTCATGTCATAGGCGGTGAGGAAGGAGAACGGCGGCTTGATCGCCACCATCCCATTGCTCTGCAACAGGAAGTTCACCGGCGACTTATACGGCAACACGTCGCCGCCGCCATTGGGCATCGCCGCCAGCGCACTCTCGCGCTTGTCCAGATTGAGCTTGATGAGCAGCGGCAATTCCCGGCTGACGACGAAGAAGCGCTTGTTCACCGGGTCCACCGCGGTGCCGCCCCAATTGGTGCCGCCGTTGTGGCCGGGCATGGAGATCGTGCCGCGCAGGCTGGGGGGCGTGAAGAGGCCTTCGTTGCGCCAGGTCTTCAGCCCTTCGCGCAGCTTCTCCTGATCGGCTTCCGGCAGATAGGGATTGATATCCTTCTCCGTGAAGCTCTGCCGCGCGAACGGCTGCGGCCAGGTGGGGAGGGGCTGGGTGGGTGAAGCCTTTTCGCCCGGCACGTCGCTGGCCGGCACGGGGCGTTCCTCGATCGGCCAGATCGGCTCCCCGGTCAGCCGGTTGAACACGAAGACGAAGCCATGCTTCGTCGCCTGGATGACCACAGGAATATCTTTCCCGTCCTTGTGGATGGTCATCAGCTTGGGGGCGACGGGCAGGTCGAAATCCCACAGGTCGTGATGCACGATCTGATAGTGCCAGATGCGCTTGCCCGTGTTCGCGTCGATCGCGATCAGCGAGTTGGCGAACAGATTGTTGCCTTCGCGATTGCCGCCGTAGAAATCATAGCGGGCGGTGCCGGTGGGCACATAGGCGATGCCCAATTCCGGATCGACGGTGAATTCCGACCAATTGTGGACGCCGCCGAACTTCTCGTGATCCTTGGCGGGCCAGGTGTCGTAACCGAATTCGCCCTTCTGCGGCACCGTGTGGAACACCCACTTCAGCGCGCCGGTCCGCACGTCATACGCCTGAATGTCTGCGGGGGAGGACGCATAGTCATAGGCCCCGGCGGGGAGCGCCATGATCAGCGTGTCCTTGTAGATCCGCCCCGGATTGTCGGTGTGCAGCATGCTCGGCTTTTCGGAGCCTTCCGGCAGCCCGTCGCGCAGGTCCACCATGCCGCCCGTACCGAAGCTATCGATCAGGTGCCCGTCATGCGCGTCGATCGCGCGCAACATGCCGTTGTTGAGCACGAACAGCCGTGCTTCGCGGCCATCTTCGCTCTGCCAGTAGTTGATGCCGCGTGCCCCGATGCGGCCTTCCATATGGGTACGCCAGATTTCCTGCCCGGTGGCCGGGTTAAGCGCGGCAATGTTGTTGTCCCCGGTGATGACGTACATCCGCCCGCCGCCGATGACGGGGTTCAGGCGGGGGGGCTGGCCTTCACCTGTCTTGTAGCTCCAGGCGAGCTGCAGATTGGCGACATTCTGTTTGTCGATCTGCGCGAGCGAGGAATATTGCGACGAGTCGGAGCCGCCGAGGTAACCATCCCACCCAGTGAAATCGAAATTGCCCTGCGGCGCGGCGGCGGTGGAGGCGACGCCGGCCGGCGCGCTGGCGCAGCCCGCGGCGAGCAGCAGCGCACCCGCCGGGATCAGGGGGCGCGCAAGGCGCAACAGATTGTTCATGCGAAATGAAAACGCGCGCGGCGATGTACCCACACCCAACTCCCAGCTTTGCTTGGCCGGCCGATCCCGTTCTGGCCGGCGCGCCCTGCCTAGCCGAGATGGCGGCGGTTCAACAAGGGTGGAAAGTGCCCGAGTTTGACAAAATCCGGCTCTGATACAATTTGCTGAGATCCTGCGGGCGCGCAGCGGCCCTTCATTGGGTTGCGGGGGATGCGGTCTGGTTCTGGCCGGAATCCGCGGAGGGCGCGGCAAGTTGCCGTTCGTGCTGCCCTGTTTGATCGAACGTGTAGGAGGCGGAAATCGGCCCTGCCGCATCAAGCGTGAGCGTGACATTGTCCAGCGTGCGGTTTTGCCAGTACCAGCCATGAATCCCGGTGAATGGCGCCACATACACGCCGCTCTGCGTCGGCCCTGAAGTGATCGCGTAGCTCTCGGTCAATTCTTCCCCGCCCTCGTAAGGGTGGGCGTGCATGTCATATTGCAGCGGTGCCCCGGCTTGCCAGGCGAAGACCAGAGGCTGGCCCTGCGCCAGTTCGTATTTCACTTCGATGCCTTCGAAGGGCAGCAGTTCGAACCGGAATCGGTCTGCCTTCACCTTGCCGGCAGGCGGTGCAGCAATGCCCTTTTCTGCCAGAATTCCTGCATAGGCGGGAAGCAATCCCGCTGGCGCCGGAGAGATGTCCGCCGCAAGGAGCACGCCCTGCCGTTGCATCCCGCGCTGCAATTCGGCCGATTGGCCCTCTTCGGCCAGCTTGATGAGCCCGGTGGCCTTGCCGATGCCTGTGGGATCCACGCCGAATTCGGCCGGCAGCACGAATGCCACGACTACGGCCCCGGCCAATAGGGCTGCGGTGGCCGAGGCGATCCAGATCGTCCTTCGGGAGGATGCGGGTTTCTGCGTCATGCTGAGAAGTATCCGGACAGGTGATAGAGGGTGAGGGCGATACCGGCGGCCAGCAGAAGCCAGTTGGCCACCCGAGCGCCGGCCGCGAAGCCGCGCGTTCCGCGCCATAGGGTGAGAAGAAGGAGGACGGCGGCGAGAACGATGATCTGGCCCAGTTCCACCCCCAGGTTGAAGGAGAGGAGGTTGGCGAGCAGGCCGTCCTGCGACAGGGACAGGTCCATCAGCTTGGTGGCAAGGCCCATGCCGTGGAACAGGCCGAACACGAACACCGCCAGTCTCGTGTCGATGGCAACGCCCGCCCGCGCAAATCCGCCAAGGTTCTCTATGGCCTTGTAGACCACCGAGAGGCCGATCACCGCATCCACAAGCGACGCGTTGAGCCCGACGCCGAGCAGCACGCCGCCGAGCAGCGTCAGTGAATGGCCCAGAGTGAACATGGAGACGTAGATCACCACGTCCCGCATGCGCTGAAGATAGAAGACCACGCCCACGAGGAAGAGGATGTGATCGATCCCGGTGACCATGTGCTTGGCGCCGAGATAGAGAAACGGCACTGGGGCTGCCCCGCGGATCGACTGCACATAGGCCCGGTTGGCGTCCGACAGATCGTGGGCGAGCACCTGCGCCATGGGCAGCAGCAGGAGCATGAGCGCCGCCGCGGCCAGCGCCGTCCGCCGGCCCGCGGGGCTATTCGGCACCGGGGGACTCTTCGGGTTTCGAAACCATGCTCACCGCTTCGCCATTGGCGGGCGGATAGGCTTGATGGCAGGCGCTGCAGACGCTGTAGACCGTGCCGCCGACTTCGAAAACGGCGTCCACGTCCTTGTCTGCGGCAGCCTTTTCGGCGCGCTGGCCGGCCTCTGCCAGAGAACGCGAAAACTGCATCCAGTCCTCGCCGCGACCCTCGGAATAGAGCGGTGTCATCAGCAAGTTGCCCAGCTCGGTCAAGGTCGCGGCGCTGTTGCGCGCGCGGGCCCAATCCTCGTCGGTTTCCGGCACGATGTCGTGAGTGCCGGTTTCATCGGAGATATATTGGACCGTACCCCAATAGCTTTCCGCCACTGGCTGGATGGAATAGGCCATGAGTTGCTGCACCGAATGTGCCTTGAGGTAGGGGGCGCTTGCCTTCTCCTCTTTTTCGGCATTGCATCCGGCCAGCACTGTTGCGCCGGCAACCAGCAGCATCATGCGTCGCATCGTTGTCTTTCCTCCCCGTCCTTTTGAGCTTGCTTATTACAACGCGGCGCTGCCGTCATCCCTCCAATGGCGGGGCAATGGACGGCGAGGGACGGCTACGTCGGAAATTGACAATGTCCTGAAATTTCTATCCGGTAAATCTGTGGTAAAGCTTGACTCTCATAGGGTCATCCTTGACCAGAAGCCGGCATTTGCGGGCCGCGAGATAAGATTGAAGGGAAGGCAGAATGGATCATAACACGGTGAAGAATGCTGTTCGGGGCAAGGCGGGCATCGCAGCCCTGGCCTTGGCGATGATTGCCATTCCCGCGACCAGCGCGTTCGCCACCGCGGAAGATCCCACGGCCGCCCTTTCCACCGAACAGATGGAGCAGGGCCGCCAGCTCTTTTCCGACTGGTCATGCGGCGCCTGCCATTCGCTGGCCGATGCCGGCGGGGTGGGGCATATCGGCCCCTCCTTCGACGGCGACAGCAATCTGACGGTTGATTTTGCGGTGGGCCGCATCACCGATGGTCAGGGCGCTATGCCAGGCTTCGGCGGGCAGCTGACGGATGAGGAAATCCACCTGCTGGCGCAGTACATCGTCCACGCGAAGAAGTAGTCAGAGGCTGCATCTACGTGCAAAGGGGGCCGCGAGGCCCCCTTTTTTGTTCCGCTATCAATGTCCTGGCGCGTGATGTTCACTTGCCGGATGAACCCGTCGCCTGCTCCCGCGCGGTGCGGCTGCCGGGGCCGACCTGCGCGTAATAATTGGTCACGCCGTCAGGATCGTTGAGCCACACGGTCGTGAGATCGAAGCCACGCAGGCGGTTGAGCGGCGTTTCAACCGCCACCCTCCGCGCCTTGCCCTTGGCATCGGCCATGGCAGCATCGGTGATGACATATTGAATGCCGGCGCTGCCGTTATCCACGGCCTTGCCGGTCGGCTCGTAGAGATAGAGCGTCGTTTCCCCATGACGGTAGGGATAGAGGGTGAGGCCGAGCACCGGATCCTTCACCGGCGGGAGTTCGTCGAGCCCCACGAACTCGCGATAGAAGGCGCGGCTTTTCGCCAGATCGGATACGCCGATGCCCACGCCCACGCCGTCGTTCGACCCGTCCTTGGCGCCCTTGCGGATCACCAGCTCGATGGGGAAGCCGCCGGGGTCGGTCACCAGCGCGCCACGGCTGCCATCCGGACGGTCGGTGAAGCTGGGGGCGGGGAGGCCGGCTTCGCGGAAGCGCCCCACAACCAGCTCTTCGCTGGGGTAGGACAGGGCGAAGAAGCGGATGCCGGTGCCGCCTTTCACACCGCCTGACAGGTCATACTTGCGGCTGCCTTGCTGGCCCGCGGCAAGCTTGATCTGCATGCTGCCCACCCCGGTCAGCAGCATCTGCTGGCTTTGGGTCAGCTGGATCGGACTGAGCGAGCGCAGGGCCAGCGCCTTCGTGTAGAAATTGACCATGTCCGATGTTTCATCGCGCGGGAAGCGGCGAAACACATTCATGCCCTTCGCGGCGAATAGGCTCCGCGTGGAGCTGTGCAGCTGTTCGTCGGTCAGTTCGCCCGGCTTGTAGGCCAGATCGTCATCCAGCTGCATCACTGCCCCTTCGGGCGTGGTGGTCGTCCGGCCGGCAGTTGCCCCATCCTGCGCCGCGGCACAGCTCGCCAGCGAACCGAACCCCAGCGCGAGGATCATGGAAATCCGTTTCATGCATTCTCTCCCATTGTCCCTTGGCGGGTTTGTCATTCGGGCAGGGCGAAGGCCACCAGCGATTCCTGGTTCAGCGGTTTCCCGTCCGGCCCGCGCGCGCCGGGGCCTGCGAAGTTCGACCCCGCCGCCACCACCGCGATATATTGCCTGCCATCCTTGCCGCGATAGGACACGGGCACGGTTAGCGCGGCATAGTCCAGCTGCTTGCTCCACAGCAGCTTGCCCGTCTTCTCGTCAAAGGCGCGGAAATAGCGGTCGCTCGTCGCGCCGATAAACACCAGCCCGCCTGCCGTTACGATCGGGCCGCCGAAGGTGTTGTTGGCGCCGGTATCCTGCTTGCCTTCGGGCAGGGCCTCGGTGATGCCCAGCTTGCTGGCCCACAGGATTTCGCCGCTGTTGCCGTCGACCGCAATCAAGCGGCCCCAGGGCGGGCGGATGCAGGGCAGGCTTACCTTCTGCCCGTCCGCGGTTTCGAAGGAAGCCTGGAAGCCGGAATAGGCGCCCGGTCCCTGCAGGCTGCCGCGATCATAGACCTGCGTCGAATCCGCGGTGCCGCGGCCATAGTCGCCCTTGGGGTCGCGCTTTTCGATCCAGCCGATGCTGCCGCTCTCACTGGTGTTGACGAAGACGATGCCCTTGGTGGGATCGGCCGCGCTGCCGCCCCAGTTGGAGCCGCCATTGTGCGGCAGGTTGATCGAGGCACGGGGGAGGTCGCCCTCCTGATGCAGGAAAAACGGCGTAAAGGGCCCGGAGTTGAAGAAGGTGCCGCCGTAGGAATCGAGCAGCTTGTGGCAGGCGGCGACATGCTCGGGCGTGGTGTCCGCCTCCGTCACCACATCCGCCGGCGTCCAGTACATGCGCGACAGCGGTTCCGGCTTCACTGGGATCGGCTGCGTCTTGGGATACCATTCGCCCGGCACATCCCCGCGGCCAACCAACTGTTCGCGCACGCCGTGGATCGGCTCCCCGGTTTCGCGGTTGAGGATGTACATGAGGCCCGGCTTGCCCGTTTCCGCCAGCGCCGGAATCGTCTTTCCGTCCACCGTCACGTCGAACAGCACCGGCGGGGCGGGCAGATCCCAATCATACAGATCGTGATGAATGGTCTGGAAATGCCATTTGTACTTGCCGGTCTGGGCATCCACGGCGACGATGGAGTTGCCGAACAGATTGTTCCCTGGCCGATCCCCGCCATAGTAATTGGGGCT
Source organism: Altererythrobacter sp. B11 (assembly GCF_003569745.1). NCBI lineage: Bacteria > Pseudomonadati > Pseudomonadota > Alphaproteobacteria > Sphingomonadales > Erythrobacteraceae > Altererythrobacter > Altererythrobacter sp. B11. The sequence goes on along the minus strand of NZ_AP018498.1, from coordinate 3,216,327 downwards.
GGGGCTGCCGATGGTCATGTAGATCGTGTCGGTCTTCGGGTCGGCGGTGGTGTACCACACCCACATGTTGGTGCCCGATCGGCCCTTCCATCCTTCGTCCAGCCAGGTCTCGTGGCCCACTTCACCGGGGCGGGGGATGGTGTTGAACTCCCACAGCTTCTTGCCCGTGCGCGCATCGAAGGCACGGGAATTGCCGGAATCGCCATAGGGCATCTCCGCCGTGGCTGCGCCGATGACCATCACATTGCGGTAGATGGACGGCGGATAGGGGTAGGGGGTGCCCTCGAACTCGATCGAGCCGCCCTTGCCGAACTGCGTGTCCAGCTGGCCCGTGCGCGCATTCAGCGCGGTCAGGCCGCCGCCGGTGGAATAGAAGATGCGCGGCTTCAGCTTGCCCTCGCCCGGCCAGTAGCTGACGCCGCGGCGAATGAGCGCGCCCTTCACCTCGTGCCGCCACATCTCCTTGCCGGTGGATGCATCGAGCGAGACGACGGCATTGCCGATGGGCACATACATGATCCCGTCGATCACGATCGGGACGGTGCCGCCCAGCAGGCTCGCGCCGCCGGTGGGGCGCAGGCGGAAGGACCACGCCTGCTGCAGCTTGTTGACATTGCCCGTATTGATATCGGGTAGCGGGGAATAGCGCGTGCCCCCCAGATCGCGCGCCCAGCGCGGCCAGTCGGCCGGTCCGGGCTCTTGGGCTTGCTGGGCCGCGAGGCTGGATGAAAGCAGGCTGGCGCCGGCTGCAAGGGCGAACAGGGTTCGCATCAGAAACTTCTCCCCCAAGTGGAAACGACAGTTCTTCCGACGCTGAATCGCGCCTGTCATTCCCCTGCCTAGCGGAGGATTATCCGCGCCGCAATTCGTTCATTTCAAAACGATTGCAAACCGAACTAATTTCCTGTCGGCATGGCTGCCGATCCAGCTGACGGATCGAGCGGGCGCTGGTCGTTGTCGATGCGGATGACAATGTCCGCCCGGCCGGGCATTTCTTCCAGCATATGGCGGGTAAGTCGCTCGTAATGGGCGATGAAGCGGTCGATCGCGGCAGCATCCATCACAGCCGTGCCGTCCGGCGCCCGCGCGGCCAGCTTGCGTTCCTGCAGCAGGCGGTTCGCCCGCACCACCTCAAAGCCGGGGACCTGAAGCATCACGAGCATGTCGAGCCGCGCGAACAGCGCAGCATAATCAGCGGCGAGTCGGTGGTTGACCTCCCGCCGCCAGACTCCGTCGGCGTCTTCCTGCGCTTCCAGTGCGTTGATCGGCTGCGCAAGCTCCGCTTCCGCCTGCGGCACCGCGCCGACGCACCACCCTTCGAACAGTAACACCTCGATTCCTCGCTCCGGACCCACGAGATCGGGCGCGCGATCATCCGCCGCCTTGTCGAAGCGGGGGCGAAACACCTCGCGCCGCGCCAGTACATCGTCGAAGATCGCCATGGCGATGGCCGTGTCATGCGTGCCCGGCACCCCGCGCGTGGCAAAGAGCGGATGGGTTGTGGCGGCCAGCCGCTGCCGCTCGGCCCTGGTGCAATAGATATCGTCCAGCGACAGCGTGGCCGCATGCAGGCCGCGTTCCTGCAGCAGCACCTCAAGGAAGCGGCAGAGGGTGGATTTCCCGCTGCCCTGCGCCCCGTTGATGCCCACGATCAGCGGGCGCTCCTCCACCGCCACACGGTCGGCGATCTGCCGGGCGAGGGGGCGCCAATGCCGTTCCACAATCGTGGCATAATCGGGCGGAAGCTGCTCCGCCTCGATCAGCGCTTCAATCGCGCTGGTCACACGACCCGATCGGGCAGTGCCTCGCCCCGCGCGAAGGCCTCCGCATTGGCCAGCGCCTTCATCCCCATCGCCACGCGGGTCTCTTCATTCGCACTGCCGAGATGCGGCAGCAGGACGAGGTTCTCGAGGCCGAGGAGGGCAGGGGGAACGGCCGGCTCTTCCGGATAGACATCGAGCCCGGCCCCGCCGAGATGGCCGTTCGCCAGCGCTTCGGCCAGCGCCTCGTGGTCCACCAGGCTGCCGCGGGCGGTGTTGATCAGGAAGGCGCCCGGCTTCATCGCGGCGATGGCCTCTGCGTCGATCAGATGCGCCGTTTCGGCACCGCCGGGGACGTGGAGCGAAACGAAGTCCGACGCGGCGAGCAGGCCCGGCAGATCGGCGAAATAGTCCGCCTCCAGCTCCTCCACCACGGCGGGGTCCGCCTCGCGCCGGCCGTAATAGGCGATGCGCATGCCGAAGCCGTGGTGGGCGCGGCGGGCGGTGGCGATGCCGATCCGCCCCAGGCCGACGAGGCCGAGCACCTTGCCCGCAAGTGCCGATCCAATGAGATGCGTCGGCCGCCAGCCGGCCCAGCGGCCGGCGCGCAACTCGCGCTCTCCCTCGCCGGCGCGGCGCGCGGCCATCAGCAGCAGGGTCAGCGCGATGTCCGCCGTGGCATCCGTCAGCACGCCCGGCGTATTCGTCACCGCGATCCCCCGGGCCTCGGCCGCGGCCAGATCGATGTGGTCGAAGCCGACACCGTAATTGGCGATCAGTTTCACCCGATCCCCTCCGGCGATTACTTCTGCATCGATCCGGTCGGATACGGTGGGGCACAGGATGTCGAACTCCGCCATGGCGCTGGCGAGATCTGTCTGACTCAGCGGGCGATCCGCCGAATCCAGCGTGAGCTCGAACCGTTCCGCTATGGCGCGCTCCACCGGCTCCGGCCAGCGCCGGGTCAGCAGAACCTTCAGCCGTTCCTCCGCCATCAGGCCTTGGCCATGCCTTCGGTAATGCGCTGCGTCTCGGTGCGGGTGGATTCCGGCCCCGTGTTGCGCTTGTGGATGCCGCCGGCGCCCTGCGGCATGAACAGCGGCGGATCGCCTTCGCGCTGCTTCAGGCCGAACAGCGGGAACAGGCCCGGATGGCGGCCGAGGCCGCCGTAGAGGTCGAGGCAGCGGTCGATCCAGCCGCGCAGCGGATCGTCCTCGGCCAGCACGGGGCTGGTCTTGCAGACCGAAGCGGTGAAGAGGATCGAGCCCATGATGCGGTAATCGGCATAGTTGGGGCTGTCGCCGCCCAGCCAGTCCACCTCGCGCAGAGCAATGCGCAGCGGCTCCAGCGCGGCGGAAATGCCCGGCAGGCGGTCTTCATAGCCGGCCTGCATGTCTTCCAGCTTCTGGCCGAGCATCTTTTCGCGCGAATAGGTGATGTATTCGTGATCCTCGGGGTTCGAAAGATCGCGATAATTGGCGCAGAAGCAGCGCATCCACGGGCCCGTGGCGGCGCCCCAGAACCACGCATCCAGCGCGCGGGTGACCGCGGCAACGCTGGGGTGCGGGATCAGCGTGGGCCGGTCCGGATAGGTCTCGTCGAGATATTCGACGATGCCCCAGCTATCGAGCACCCACTTGCCATCATCCACGATCGCGGGAAGCCGTTCGGTCATGCCGCCGGTCCGTTCCGGAATCTTGGTGAAGCCGCCCGGCACCACGTCCAGATCGAAGCCCTTGTGCTTCAGCGCGTATTTCGTCGCCCAGACGAAGGGGCTGATCGTCGCGCCGGTGGACAGTGCGAGATCGTAGAAAGTGATGGTGTTGTTCTGGGCCATGCGAGTCCTCTCCGGAGTCTTGTTCCCGCCCTGCTATTGACTCTATCCGGAAATTGGAAGGGCCCGGATCAGCCCAGCTTGGCGTCTTCCAGCTTCACCATCCGGTAAAGCGTCTCTGTCACCGGCACCGGCACACCCGCAGCCTGCGCCGCCTCCACGATCGCGCCGTTGATCGCGTCGATCTCCGTTCGCCGGCCTGCCTTCACATCCTGCAGCATGGAGGCTTCGTGGTCCGCATGATCGGTCATGGAGACTTCGGTGAGATCGTGGATGGCGCTCGCCTCCAGCGTGATGCCGCTGGCCCGCGCTGTGGCCACGCCTTCTTCCACCACTTGGCGGATCAGCGCGCGGCTCTCTGCATGGCTGCCCAGGAAGCCCGGCGTGCGGCGGGTGAGGGCGCAGAGCGGGTTCATCGCCGCGTTGAAGATCGCCTTGAACCAGATTGCCGCGTGGATTTCCGGGTCGAGCGTGGTCGGGATGCCCCCGGCGCTCAGCAGCTGCGCGATCTCGGCCGCGCAGGCGGGGTCGCCCCCGAAGGCCGGATAGAGCTTCGATCCGCCTTCGCCGTGGCTGCGCACCTTGCCCGGCCCGACGAGATCCGCCGGCATGGTGCTGGCGCCCACCATCACGCGCTCTTCCGCGGCATGGGCGGCGAGGCGGCGATCATTGCCGAGGCCGTTCTGCAGGCTGAGCAGATGGGTTCCTGCGCCCATTGCGGCGCTTATGCCGGCCAGCGCCCGATCGGTCTGGAAGGTCTTGGTGAAGACGACCACGAGATCGGCAGGCTCGCGCGCCTCTTCCGGCCGCAGCGCGGGGATCGGCAGATGTTCGGTGCCGGCGCGCGTTTCCAGCTCCAGCCCCTGCGCATTGATCGCGTCGAGATGGGGCTGGTTGACGTCCACCAGCGACACCCGCGCGCCCGCGCGGTGGAAGGCTGCGCCATAGAGGCAGCCCATCGCGCCCGCGCCGAGGATCAGGATGTTCACGCCTCGTCTCCCAGAATTCCGGCGCCGAGCAGGAGCAGCAGCTTGACGTCGATCGCCCCGCCGTCCGCGCGGAAAGCGGCCACGACATCGGCGACCTGCGCCAGCGGCACTTCATGCACCACGATGCCTTCGCCTTCCACGCCGCCACCGGCACCGGTGCGCGTGAGGCCGGTGGCCTTGAGCAGGGTGAAGCCTTCCGACACCATGCCGGGGGAGGAGGCGAATTCGCCCACCTGTTCCCAATGGGCCGCGCGATAGCCGGTTTCCTCTTCCAACTCGCGCGCCGCGGCGGCCAGCGGATCTTCGCCTTCTCCGCCGTCATCGTCGCCGATAAGGCCTGCCGGAAGCTCCAGGCTGCGGCGGCCGAGGGGCACGCGATATTGCTCAACCAGCAGCACGCGACCGTCCCCCACCGCCAGGATCACCGCCGCCCGGATGCCGCGCGCGCGGGAGACATATTCCCAGCGGCCGCGCGTCTTGGCGAGAATGTATTTGCCCGCCCATTCCACACGCTCGGGCGCGTCGGCATCGGGGGGCAGGGGGGCGGAGGGGGAGAGGGGGCGTTCGGTCACGCCGCGGCTTATAGTTCGATCAGCCGGTCGGGCAATTCGTTCCGGTCGTCTTCCGCGCGGGGGAAATGCTCGGCCAGCACCCCGCCGACCTTGCCCACCGCGGCGATCATTCCGTCGGCGATGCGCCCCTGCTTCAGCTCGGTGAGAAGTGCGGCCATGGCATCGCCCCACACCTCCGGCGCGACCTTCCCGGTGATCGCTTCATCGGCGACGATCTCTGCCCGATGCTCCTGCATGGAGAGGTAGATGAGGATGCCCGTGCGCCCCTGCGTGCGCCGTTCGGCCCCCACCTTGAACAGGTCTATCGCGCGGTTTTCCGCCCGGTCGGTCTTGATCCGACCGGGGATGAGCGCGAACTTCAGCGGCTTCCACAGCTGCAGCAGCACCATGGCGATGAATTTCAGCACGCCGATGCCGAGTGCGATGGTGAGGATTTCGCGCGGGCTCCAGTCGTGGCTCCACAGGCCGAAGATACGCTCCAGCAGGTCGAGATAGAAATGCGGCACGGCGGAGAACACCGCCATGGCCGCGAAGGCCACGCCGGTCGCCCAGGCAAGGGCGATATCCGTGTAGCCGTCGGACTGGTCGGCGATGATCGTCACGATTTCGCCGGCGCTGTGCGATTCCGCCAGCGCGACCGCATCGCTGACGCGGCGATGGTCCTCCGCAGTGAGATAACCGGCCATCTACCAGCTCCCGCCCGCGCCGCCGCCGTTGAAGCCGCCGCCCCCGCCGCCGAAACCGCCGAAGCCGCCACCACCGCCTCCGCCGAAGCCGCCTCCGCCGGAGCGGTGGCCACCCATCGCGCTGCCGATGGCGCTCCACAGGATCACGTTGCCGACCGAGCTGGCCACGCCGTGCCGCCGGCGACCGCGGCCGCCCCGGCCGAAAATCACGGCGAAGAAGATGATGAGAACCATCCAGAAGATCACACCGCCGATCCCGGCCGAGCGTTCCGAGCCATTGCCCGCCTTGGCCGCTGCCGCCTCCGCTTCCTCGATCGCGGCGGCTTGGGCGGGATCCATGCTCAGCCGTTCCATGATCGCATCGGCGCCCGCGGCGATACCGCCCGGCATGTCGCCGTTCTTGAACGCGGGGATGATGGTGTTGCGCACGATGCGCCCGGCCGAAACGTCGGTGAGCCGCGCCTGCACGCCGCGTGCGGTGCTGATCCACACCTCGCGCTCGTTCGGCGCCACCAGCATCAGCACGCCTTCTTCGGTTTCCGCGCCGCCCACGCCCCATTTTTCGGCCAGGCCGCGGGCGTAGGATTCCGGATCGAGACCGTCGAGGCTGTTGACCGTTGCCACGATAACCGCCCGGCCGGTCTGCTGGTTATAGGCGCGCAGCTTGGCATCCAGCGCCGCTTCCTCCGCCGGGGGGAGGACGTTTGCCTGATCGAGCACCGGCCCTTCGGGTCGGGCGGGGAAATCCTGTGCCGCCGCCGGCAGCGCGAGAAACGCAGCCAGGGCGGCAAGGATCAGGGCAAGGAAGCGCATTTGCGGCATTGGCCGGTGGCTCAATTGGCCGCCCCGGCCGCCGCCTCCTGCTCGCCCCCGGCGTTGTCATTGGCCGGCGCCGCGGCAGGCGTGCCGCCCATATTGCCGAAGTCGACCTTCGGCGCCGTCTGGGCGTCGGGCTCGGCGGAGAAGGGCTGCATCGGCTTCGCGCCATGGATGATCTTCGCGCCGATGATGTCGGGGAAGGTGCGGATCGTGGTGTTATACTCCTGCACCGCTTCGTTGTAGCGGGTGCGGGCCACGTCGATGCGGTTCTCCGTGCCTTCCAGCTGGTCCATCAGGTCCGCGAAGCGCGCCTGGCTCTGCAATTGCGGGTAGTTCTCCACCACCGTGCGCAGCTGGCCCAGCGCCTGCGTCAGCTGGTTCTGCGCGTTCTGGAAACGCTGGAACTCTTCCGGATTGGAGAGATCCTCGGTGGTGATGTTGATCGAGGTGGCGCGGGCGCGTGCCTCGGTCACATTGGTCAGCACCTGGGTTTCGGACTGGGCGGCCGCCTGCACGGTGGCGACGAGATTGGGCACCAGATCGGCGCGGCGCTGATAGGCGCTCTGCACGTCGGCCCATTTCGCCTTCGCGTTCTCTTCCGCCGTTGGCACGGAATTGATGCCGCAGGCCGCGAGCGAGATTGCCGCGAGAACAACCACAGCACTGCGAATCGAAGACATCAAAGACATGGAACTCCCCTCGGGATCATACCGACTGTGTTGGTTAAATAGCACACCGGGGCGCGCTTTCAAGCGGCCTGCGGGGTTGTCCCCATGGGCTTGCTTTGGCAGGACAGGCTGACGCTGCTGGGAGAGACGAACGCTATGTGGGCAGAATTCAAGGCATTCATCGCCAAGGGCAATGTGATCGACCTGGCCGTTGCCGTGATCATCGGCGGGGCGTTCAGCAAGATCGTCACCTCGCTGACGGAGGACATCATCATGCCGCTGGTCGGCGCGATCTTCGGCGGGGTCGATTTCTCCCGCTATTTCGTGCTGCTCAGCACGCCCGAAGGCTATGACGGCCCGCTGGACGATTATGCCGCGCTGAAGGAAGCGGGCGCGGCGATGATCGGCTATGGTTCCTTCGTCACGGCAGCGATCAACTTCTTCATCCTCGCCTTCATCATTTTCCTGATGGTCCGGTATCTGAAGAAGATCATGGCCGAGTTCGAGGAGAAGAAGGAAGCCGCTCCGCCCGCGCCGCAGGGGCCGACGGAGATCGACCTGCTCAAGGAAATCCGCGACGCGCTGAAGAAGTAGGCGCCTCGCGCGCGTCCTTCGACAGGCTCAGGACGAGCGGGGGGGCGGGTGGGGCCTCGCGTGCGTCCTTCGCCAGGCTCAGGACGAGCGGGGTCCGGGTGGGCCCGGCCTGCCAGTGGCGAGTTGCCGGCATGTATCTTCGTCATTCCCGCGAAGGCGGGAATCCAGGGTGCAATACGCACTCGGTTCGTCGCACGCCCGCAACGCTTGGAACGGCGTGGAACAGGGTTCATTGGCAGAAAACCGGGCTTTCCAACAGCGCGTGACCTGGCGTCTCTGCAAGGCGCTTTTGCAGGTGGTTCACGGTGGAAAGAGCGGGCTTGTGGGTAGCCGTTCGACCCGGCTGTAGGAAATCCGCTGCGGGGGTGCGAGATCTCACCCCACGGGCGTGGCGCGCGTCCTTCGACAGGCTCAGGACGAGCGGGGGGTGAGGCCCATCCCGCTGCCGTCGGTGCGAGACCCCGGGTCAGGCCCGGGGTGACGGCTGCTACCAGCCCCGAGCGCGTCCTTCGACAGCATCAGGACGAGTGGGAAGGGGGCGGCTTTCCTCCCTCGTCATTCCCGCGAAGGCGGGAATCCAGCGCGGAGCCAGCCGCGCGCGTCATTGGACGGGCTCGGGACGAGCGGGCTGGGATCGGGCCTGCGACCCTGGCGTGCTCACCCCTGACCCACACCCGCTCAGCCTGAGCCTGTCGAAGGCCACGCGCTGCCGCGGCCATGTTCGCCTTAGGCATCGAAGGCCATGCCGGCCGCACTGGATTCCCGCCTGCGCGGGAATGACGAAGGTAGGAGCCGGAACCGCGAGGAGCTAGCCTCAGGCCTTTACCAGCCCGGCGACCACACTTTCGAACAGCGCACGACCGTCGCTGCCGCCCTGGGCGGGTTCGATGGCGCGTTCGGGGTGGGGCATCATGCCCAGCACATTGCCCGCCTCGTTCAGCACGCCGGCGATGTCGCGGAGCGAGCCGTTGCAGGTTTCGCCGTAGCGGAAGGCCACGCGGCCTTCGGCTTCCAGCCGGTCCAGCGTGGCATCATCGGCGAAGTAATTGCCGTCGTGATGTGCCACGGGGATGCGGATCACCTGCCCGGCGCGATAGCCGCGGGTGAACAGCGAGGTGTCGTTGGCGACCGTCAGCGGCACGGTGCGGCAGATGAAGGTCTGCCCCGCATTGCGCATCAGCGCGCCGGGCAGCAGCCCCGCTTCGGTGAGGACCTGAAAGCCGTTGCACACGCCCAGTACCGGCACGCCGCGCTGGGCGGCGGCGACGACGGAGCGCATGATCGGGCTGTTGGCCGCCATCGCGCCGGAGCGGAGATAGTCGCCATAGGAGAAGCCGCCGGGCAGGGCGATGAAATCCAGCCGGTCCGGCAGATCGGCATCGCCGTGCCACACGCGCAGCGGCGCGGTGCCGGAAACCGCCTCCAGCGCCACGGCCATGTCCCGATCGCAATTGGAGCCGGGGAAGGTGACCACGGCCGCGCGGAAATCGCCCATCAGGCCGTCTCCAGCTTCTCGATACGATAGTTTTCGATGACCATGTTGGCGAGCAGCTTGCGGCACATCTCGTCCAGCGCGGCGTCGGTGGTGCTGTCCGCCACTTCCAACTCGATCAGCCGGCCCACGCGCACATCGTTGACGCCTTCGAAGCCCAGCCCTTCCAGGGCGTGGTGCACCGCGCGGCCCTGCGGATCGAGCACGCCGGGCTTGAGGCTGACATGGATGCGGACCTTCATCGCGCGGGGGCCTTTCAAAGGGGATTGGACTCGCTGGCGAGCCTATGGCGATTGTGCCGCGCGCAAACAAGGGGCGGTTTTCCCCGTTCGCGCTAGCGCCGCTGCCGCTCCATCAGTTCCACCAGCTCTTCGAACTTGGCGCGCTGTTCGGCCTCGTCGCCCGAGGCGATGGCATCGGCCACGCAGCTGGCGGCATGGGCCTTCAGCACGGCGCTTTCCACTTTGGCAAGCGCGGCGCGCGCCGCCTGGATCTGGTTCAGCACCTCTATACAATAGCGGCCTTCCTCGATCATCCGGGCGACGCCCTGGACCTGGCCGGCGATGCGGTTGAGCCGGTTCACCTGCCCTTGATGCTTCGTGCCGTCCATTGGCGATGCTCCCGGTTGATATACCCCTGGGGGGTATGTAAACGGAGCTATCCCACTCGCGCAAGGCCGCTGCTGTCGATGTCCGATTCCCTCATCCGCTTCTCCCGCCGCCGCCTGATCGCGGGCTCCGCCGCGCTGGCGGCCGGCGCCTGCCTGCCGATGCCCGGCTGGGCGCGGGGCATGGCGCTGGCCGAGAAGGGCGGGGGCACGCTCTCGGGCGAGGATATAAGGCTGTCGATCGGGGAGGCGCATTTCGGCACCGGTGGCCGCTCCGGCCATGCGATCACGGTCAACGGCAGCGTGCCCGGCCCGCTGATCCGCCTGCGCGAAGGGCAGAATGTGCGGCTGCATGTCACCAACACGCTGGCGGTGGACAGTTCGATCCATTGGCACGGGGTGCTGGTGCCGTTCCGGCAGGACGGCGTGCCGGGGGTGAGCTTCCCCGGCATCCGCCCGGGCGAGACCTGGACCTATGAATTTCCCGTGCGGCAGGCGGGCACCTATTGGTGGCACAGCCATTCGGGCCTGCAGGAACAGCAGGGGCTCTATGGTCCGCTGGTGATCGACCCCGCCGAAGGCCCGGCGCATGCGGTGGACCGCGAATATGTGCTGCTGCTGAGCGAGTTCACCCCGCTGCATCCGCATGACATCATGCGCAAGCTGAAGCTGGGCGAAGGCTATTTCAACTACCAGAAGCAGACCGCGCTGAGCGGGGATATGCCCGCCGCGGAGCGGGCGCGCTGGGGCCGCATGCGGATGGACCCGCGCGACGTGTCGGACGTGACCGGCGCCACCTATACCTTCCTCGTCAACGGCCACGGTCCGCAGGACGGGCTGGAACTGCTGTTCAACCCCGGCGAACGTGTGCGGCTGCGCGTCATCAACGGCAGCGCGATGACCTTCTTCAACCTGCGCATCCCCGGCGTGCCGCTCACCGTGGTGCAGGCGGACGGGCAGGATGTCGATCCCGTGGTGGTGGACGAATTGCAGATGGGCGTGGCCGAAACCTACGACCTGCTGATCGAGCCGGGCGAGGGCGCCCACGCGATCGTGGCGGAGGCGATGGACCGTTCCGGCATGGGACTGGCTACGCTGACCAGCCGCAGCGGCGCGCGCGCCACCCCGCCGCCGCTGCGCGATCCGGTGACGCTGACCATGGCCGATATGGGCATGGGCAAGATGCAGGGAATGGACCATGCCGCCATGGGCCATTCCATGCGCGACAAGGCCAGCGTGCCCCCGCAGGTGGAGGTCGGGCCGGGCGTGGACATGATCGCCCCCATGCCGGTGGACCGGATGGATTTCCCCGGCCTCGGCCTCGACACTGTGAGCCACCGCGTGCTGCGCTACACCGATCTGCGCGCGGCCCGGCCCAATCCCCTACGCCCGCCGGAACGCAGCCTGCAGATCCACCTGACGGGCAATATGGAACGCTACATGTGGTCGTTCGACGGGAAGAAGTTCACCGCCGTCACCGACGATCCCATCCGCTTCGGCTTTGACGAGCGGGTGCGGGTGACGCTGGTGAACGACACGATGATGGCCCACCCGATCCATCTGCACGGCCATTTCTTCGAACTGGTCAATGGCGCGGAGCCCACCCGCCAGCCGCGCAAGCACACGCTGGTGGTGCAGCCGGGCGGGAAGGCGACGTTCGACCTCACCGCCGACGAGCCGGGGGACTGGGCCTTCCACTGCCACCTGCTCTGCCACATGCATGCGGGCATGATGCAGGTGGTGACCGTGCGCCCGCTGCCAGAGGAGGCGGCATGATGCGCGCGCTGCTGCCGCTGCTGCTCGCCGGGGCCGCCTTTCCCGCCGCCGCGCAGGATCATTCCACGCACCACACGGACCCGCCGCCCGCCAAGGCGGATCAGGACCATGAGGAAATGGACCACGGGACCATGGACCATTCCCAGATGGATCATGGCGAGGTGGACCACGGGGCGATGGACCATCCCCAGGCGGATCAGGATGCGATGGACTACTCGCAGATGGATCATGGCGCGATGGATCATTCGCAAATGGACCACGGCCAGATGGACCATTCGCAGATGGGCCATGCGATGCCGGAAGAGGGCGGTGCCGCCCCGCCGGCCTCCGGCCCGCCGCCCCGTGCCTTTACCGGGCCCGAGCATGCGGCCGACGGCACCTTCGGGACCGCGGCCATGGAGCCGGCGCGGGCGGAAATGGCACGCGAGAACGGCGGCTTTGCCACCACCACGCTGATGCTGGAACGGATGGAGGCGCAGCTGGGCAAGGGCCGCGACCTCTATCTGTGGGATGCGCAGGGCTGGACCGGGGGCGACACCGACAAGCTGTGGCTCAAGAGCGAGGGGGAGGGCGCCTTCTCCGGCGCGGTCGAGGATGCGGAGCTGCAGGCGCTGTGGAGCCATGCCATCGGCCCGTGGTTCGATCTGCAGACGGGCGTGCGCTACGATCTGGAGCCGGATTCGCGCGCCTATGCGGTACTCGGCGTGCAGGGCCTTGCGCCCTATCTGTTTGAACTGGACGCCGCCGCCTTCCTGTCCGACCGGGGCGATCTCACCGCGCGGGTGGAGGCGGAATATGACCAGCGCATCACCCAGCGCCTGATCCTGCAACCGCGCGTGGAAGCGACGCTGGCCGCGCAGGACGTGCCCGAAGCGGGGTTGGGCGCGGGCCTTTCCTCGGTGGAGGCGGGGCTGCGGCTGCGCTACGAAATCCGCCGCGAATTCGCCCCCTATGTGGGCGTGGAATATGCCGGAAAGTTCGGCGGCACGGCGGACTTCGCCCGCGCGGCGGGGGAAGACCCGCACCGCGCCAGGCTGCTACTGGGCCTGCGCGCCTGGTTCTGAGGCGCCGCGCGGCAGCACCAGCACTTCCACCCGCCGATCGGGCAGGAGATAGCGCGCGGCGGTCTGCGCCACATCGGCAGCGGTCAGCGCCGCCAGCCGCTGCTTGCCTTCGCTGAAGCGGGCGATCCGTTCCGGCTCCGTCTGCGCGCGGTCCACCAGCCCCAGCCAGCCGCCATTGGTCTTCAGCGCATTGTCATAGGCTTCCAGCATCGGCTGGCGGGCGCGCAGCAGCACGTCCGCATCCACCGGGGCGGCGGCGGTTTCCGCCACCGTCTCCAGCATGGCGTCGCGCGCCGCCTCCACCTGCGCCGTGTCGACCGAGGCGGAGAGGGTGAAGGTGCCATAGCCGGGATAGGCATCGGATTCGCTGGCCGAGACGCCGGGGGAATAGGTCTGGCCCAGCTCCTCGCGCAGCTTGTCGGTCAGTTCGATGCGCATCACCCGTTCGAGCAGTTCGAGCCGCAGGACTTCGGCGAAATCCTTGTCGTCCGTGGTCGGCCACACCATGCGCACGATCGCCTGATCGTCCGCCCCGTCATGCCGCACGATGCGCCGGCTGAAATCGGTGGTGAAGCCCCGCTGGCGCGCTTCGGCATAGGGGCGGAACTCCGCCTCGCGCGGGGGCAGGGCGCCCAGCGTGCGGGCCACCAGGTCGATCGCCCGCTGCTCGTCGAAATCGCCCACCAGCGCCAGCTCCAGCGCGCCGTGCTGCAAGCGGTCCCCTATGACCTCGCGCAGCTTGGCGAAGCTGAGGTCGAGATAGGCGTCGGCCGGCTGCAGCGTGAAGCGCGGATCATTGTCCGACAGGATGCCGCCCAGCGCATTGCCCAGCGCGTCTTCGGGCGTGGCCGTGGCGCGGGCGAAGAAATTGGCGATGTTGCGGCGATATTGCGCCTCGCCCTCCGGCCGGTAACCCGGATCGGTGATCGCGGCGGCGAGGAGATCGAGCTGCAATTCCAGATCGCGCGGGGTGGTGGTGGCCCCCATGCGGAAGCTGTCATCATCCGTGCTGATGGAAAAGCCCACACTGCGCCCGGCGAGGATGGATTGCAGATCGTCGATCGAATGCTTGCCCAGCCCGCCCAGCGGCAGCACGTCCGCCATCGCCGTGGCGAGGGGGGCCTGCCGGCTGTTCAGCATCTCCCCGCCGTCGATATTGAGCTGCACCGAAATGCGATCCTGCTGCAACTCGGTGCGCTTCAAATTGAGCTTGAGGCCGTTGGCGAAGGTGATCTCGCGGATGCCCAGCAGCGGTTCCGTGGTGTCGGACACCACGGTTCCCGCCGGGCCGAAATCGCCATAGGCGAAGTCGCCGAGCGTAGCCTCGCTCTCGGGCTGCAGCTGGGCGGCGAGGCCTTCGTTCCACGCCGCGCGGATGGCCTCTGCCCCGCCTTCGGGCGCGGTGCGGCCTTCGAAGCGGATCAGCGGATCGTCCAGCGGCACCAGCTCTTCCTTGAGCGAGGCGAGCACGCTCTCGGGCGTGATCTCCGGCTCATGCGCTTCGAACCGGGCGAGGGCGCTGGCGGGCGTGGTCGGCACCTGCCCATCCTCCAGCAGGGTGAGCACGGCGGTGACGAAGGCGGCATTGCTGCGCGTTTCGGCCCCGGTCGCGTTGTTTTCCAGCGCGGTGCGCAGATTGGCCACCTGCTCGGCCACTTCCGCCTCGGTAAAGCCGAACTCCATCGCCCGGCGATATTCCTCCTGCGCCGCGCGCAGGGCACGGCGCCACTCGCCATCGCCCGCATCCACGATTAGATTGGTGGAGCGGGCGGCCTTGAACAGGTCGCTGGTGCCCACGCCTGCGCCGCGAAACGGCGGATCTTCCGCCCGCGCCAGCCGCTGGAACCGCCGGTTGATGATCTGATAGCCGATCTGGCGGCGCACGTTCGCCTCGCGAAAGGCGGTGGTGTCGGGCTGTTCCTCATACGCGCCCACGCGCGAAACGGTGATCCGCTCCGCCAGAGCGGGATCGAGATAGATGTCGGTCTTCCCGCTGAGGGCAGGATCGACGGGGCCGGCGCTGGGCTGGGGAAGCGGGGCGGGGCCCTGCCAGCCGGCGAAGCGCGCGGTGATCGCCGCCTCCACCGCGTCGGGATCGAAATCGCCGATCACCACGATGGCGGTGTTTTCCGGGCGATAGATCCGCTGCCACAGCGCTCTCAGCCCGTCCGCCGTGGCGCCCTGCAGCGATCCCGCAGTGCCGATCGGCACCCGGTCGTTGGCGCGTGCGCCGGGGAAGAAGAATCTCAGGCTGTCCAGCGAACTGCGCAGTGCATAGGTATCGCGCACCCGCAGTTCGGACAGCACCACGCCGCGTTCGCGGTCCACCGCGGCGGGATCGAAGGTCAGCTCGCTCGCCACCTCGCGCATCAGCATCAGCGCCGTGTTCAGCAGCGCCGGATCGTTGCGCGGCAGGTCCAGCTTGTAGACCGTGGTGTCGAACCCGGTGGAGGCGTTGGTGTCTGCGCCGAAGGCCAGGCCTTCGCGCTCCAGCAGCTTCACCATGTCCCCTTCGGGCACGTGGGTGGAACCGTTGAAGGCCATATGCTCGATAAAATGGGCGAAGCCGCGCTCGTCATCGTGCTCGTCCAGCGAGCCGCCATGCACCCAGAACTGCACCAGCCCCTGACCGGCGGGGGTGGAATTTGGGCGGATGATATAGCGCATCCCGTTCGGCAGCGTGCCGAAGCGATAGGCGGGATCGGGCGGGAGGTCGCTGGCGGCGAACGGCCAGTTCGGACCCTGCGGCGGCTGGATGGCCGGAACGGCGGATTGCGGTGCGGAGGTGCGCGCCTGTTCCTGCGCCAGCGCGGGCGGGGCGAGAAGGAGGCTGGCGGCTAGGAGGAAGCGGAACATGAACCCCGCTTCCTGAAGCACTTATGCTGAACGGGCAATGGATTGCTGCGCTCCCGCCCCCCGGTCTGGGGAGCGGGAGGCGCAGCGGCCTTATTTCTTCGGCTTGGGCGCGTTGCGCAGCCTTGTGCGGTGGGCGGTGAGGTCCAGAACCTCGCCCGGGCCGCCATCGTCATTCTGCAGCAGGCCCAGCCGGCGGGCGACTTCCTGATAGGCTTCTTCCTCGCCCCCCAGGTCGCGGCGGAAGCGGTCCTTGTCCAGCTTTTCGCCCGTGGTCATGTCCCACAGCCGGCAATTGTCCGGGCTGATCTCGTCCGCCAGGATCACGCGGCTGTAATCGCCGTCCCACAGGCGGCCGAACTCCAGCTTGAAATCCACCAGCCGGATGTCGATCGCCGCGAACATGCCGCACATGAAATCGTTCACGCGGATGGCCATGGCGGAGATGTCCTGCATCTCCTCATTGCTGGCCCAGCCGAAGCACGCGATATGCTCTTCGGCCACCATCGGATCGTTCAGCTCGTCCGCCTTGTAGTAATATTCGATCAGCGTGTGGGGCAGCGGCTCCCCTTCCTCGATGCCGAGGCGCTTGGAGATCGAGCCGGCGGCGACATTGCGCACCACCACTTCCAGCGGGATGATTTCCACCTGCCGCACCAGCTGTTCGCGCATGTTCAGTCGGCGGATGAAATGGGTGGGGATGCCGATATGGGCCAGGCGCGTGAACACATGCTCGGAGATGCGATTGTTGATCACCCCCTTGCCGTTGATCGTGCCGGTCTTCTGCGCGTTGAAGGCGGTGGCATCATCCTTGAAATACTGGATGATCGTACCCGGCTCCGGCCCTTCGTAGAGGATCTTGGCCTTGCCTTCGTAGATCTGGCGGCGGCGTGACATAGCTGTGCGTCCTGCTCAAAAAACGGAGCCCCGGCGGTGCAAGGCCTCGCTTGGCGAATGGCGGTGCACGGAGCCGGGGCGTTTGCGGCCCCTATAAGGCGAAAGGGCGCCCAAGGCAATTGGCGGGGCTTGGGCAGGGCGGTCTCCTCCCGCCGGCACGGGGCAGCTCGGCGCAAGGGAATTGAAAGCAGCGGCGCGATATGGTTAACGCGGGCGCGCCGGCACCACCGGCAACAGCACAGGCAGACAGAGCCGGGAGGGGGCGGCGAGCGATGTCAGGGGCAGTGCGGACGCTTACCATTGCGGGCGCGGATATGGCGCGCCACCTGCGCGATCTCGCCGAATTGCGAATCGCTGTGTTCGCGGAATTTCCATATCTCTATCACGGCGATCTTGCCTACGAGCAGGAGTACCTGCGCGAATTCGCCGCCGCGCCGGGCAGCGCCCTGGTGGTGGCCTTCGATGGCCGCCGCGTGGTGGGTGCCGCCACCGCCTCCCCCATGATGGCGCAGAAGGAGGATTTCCGCGCCCCCTTCGAACTGCGCGGCTACAATACGCAGACGATGTATTATTTTGGCGAGAGCGTGCTGCTGGCGGAGTACCGCGGGCAGGGCCTGGGCCATGCCTTCTTCGACGGGCGAGAGGCGGCCGCGCGCGCCGCCGGCGCCACGCACGCCACCTTCGCCGCCGTCGTGCGAGCGGACGATCACTGGGCGCGACCGGACGATTATCGTCCGCTGGACGGATTCTGGCGCAGGCGCGGCTATGTGAAGGTGCCGGGCCTCACCACACAGTTTTCCTGGCGGGAATTGGGCGAGCGTGTGGAGAGCCCCAAGACGATGCAATACTGGATGGGCTCGCTGGCGGCCTGAGTGCCCCTCCGTGCCGGCGCAGTTGACGCGCTGCAGCACTGGCGCCATGCCCCGCGCCGGAAAAGAGACATGAGGGATCGGGGCATGCGCAACATCAGTTCCACGGCGGCGCTCGCCTGCGCGCTGGCCGCGCTGTCCGCCGCCGCGCCCGCCTGGGCGGAAGAGGCCGACGCACCGCTGCCGCAGGGCGAAATCCTCGTCACCGGCACGCTGATCCGCGGCATGGCGGAGGATGCGCCCGCGCCGGTGGAGGTGATCGATGCGGCGGAGCTGGCCGCGCAGGGATCGCCCTCCATCATCGACCTGACCAAGCGCCTCTCCGTCTCGGCCGGGGTGATCGGCGATTCCAGCCAGTTCGATCCGCGCAGCCAGTTCAACGAAGGCGCCGCATCGGTGAACCTGCGCGGCCTCGGCCCGCAGCGCACGCTGGTGCTGCTGAACGGCCGGCGCATGGTGGCGAGCGCGGCGGGCAATGTGCCGCTGGTGGATGTGAACCTGTTCCCCGCCGCCGCGATCGGCCGGATCGAGATCCTGAAGGATGGCGCCGCCGCAACCTATGGCTCCGATGCCATCGCCGGGGTGGTGAATGTCATCACCCGCACCGATCAGCAGGGCTTCCTCGCCTCGGGCGATTATCGCTACATCCGCGGGTCGGACGGGGACTGGAGCGGGGCGCTGTCCTGGGGCGGCTATCTCGGCCCGGCGCGAGTGTTCCTCTCCGCCGGCTATCAGCGGCGCAGCGAGTTGCAGGCGGGGGACCGCGATTTCATCCTCCGCCCCTATCCGGAGAACCCGCAGGGCGGCTGGTCCGGTGGCGGCAATCCGGGCAATTTCGATTTCGACGCGGCGCAGAACGGCATCGCCTTCACCGCGGACGAGGGGTGCGAGGCGGCGGGCGCCTTCCGCGGCGCGAACGACCTGTGCCTGTCCAACTACCTCGGCTTCACCAATCTGGTCGAGCCGGAGGAGCGTTATCAGCTGTTCGGCGATGTGGCCGTGCCGCTGGGCGAACGGCTCGATCTGCGCGTCACCGCGCTCTATGGCCGCACGGAGACGGAGCTGAACACCTCGCCCAGCTTCCTGCCGACCATATCGCCCTCGGGCGCGGCGGCCTTTGGCGGCACGGGTCTGTTCGTCATCCCATCCTACGCCCCGGCGCTGGCCGATTATTGCGCCCGCTACGGCGCGGCGGCGGGCTGCGCGGTGGACGGGGCGGGCACGCCGCAGCAGGGGGCGCTGGCCTATCCGGTGCGCTTCCGCCCCCTCCTGCTGTCCGGCAATCCGCTGTTCGACAACGACCGGCGCACGGCGCGGCTGATGCGCGATTCCGATGCCTATCAATTCACGGCCGAACTGCGCGCGGACCTCGGCCGCGGGCTGGAGCTGACCGGCGGCGCCACCTACAGCGAATATGACCGCTTCTTCGAAGTGGGGGACAGCTTCGTGGACCTGCTGCAGAATGCCCTTGCCGGCTTCGGCGGGCCGGACTGCGCCTATGCCTCCCCCGCCGCCCGCGCCGGCCTCTCGCCGGAACAGCTGGCGGCGGTGGCGGGAACGGGCGGCTGCAGCTGGTTCAATCCCTTCTCCACCGCCATCGACCGCAACATGCTGACGGGCACGGCCAATCCCAATTACGCCGGCAATGGCAGCGCCGTGCCGGGCCTCAGCACCGCGCCGGGGGAAGGGCTGGTCAACGATACGGCCACCATCGGCGAGTTCTACAATGTCTGGGGTCGCACCGCGAACACGCGGCAATGGGTGGGCGATCTGGTGCTCAGCGGCGGATCGGGCGTGATGCTGCCGGGCGGCGAAGTGCGCTTCGCCCTGGGCGGGCAATATCGCCGCGATCGCTATGCCCGCAGCTATGCCGGGGGCAACAATCTCGATCTCTATCCCTGCCCCGGTTCGGTGCTCGATCCCGATGCCGCCTGCTCGCCCGAAACCGGCGCGCTGGGCTTCATCGGCTCCAACCGCGATGTCGCCGTCTCGCGCGATGTCTGGGCCGGTTTCGCGGAGCTGCAACTGCCCGTCACCGAGCGGCTGCGGGCGCAGCTTTCCGCGCGGTTCGAGGATTATGGCGGGGCGGTCGGCTCCACCTTCGATCCGCAGCTGCGCCTCCGCTACGAAGCGACAGACTGGCTCACCCTGCGCGGCGGCGTTGGCACCACCTTCCGCGGCCCCCCGCCGGAAAACACCGCCGCCAATCTGGTGATCCTCACGCTGATCGGCGGGGCCTTCCGCGCGGTGGACATCCTCGCCAATCCCGATCTGGCGCCGGAAAGCGCCACCACCTGGAATGCCGGGCTGGTGATCGATCGCGGCGGCTTCAGCGCCAGCGTGGATTATTGGCGCTATGATTTCTCGGGCGCGATCGAAAGCGAGCCCGTCAGCGGCATCACCGCCGCCCTGTTCGGCGCCAGCGGCACCGCCCATTGCGGCGATCCCGCCTATGCCGCGTTGCAGGCGCGCTTCATCTTCTCGGGCGGGGTCTGCTCCGCCGCCAATGTGCAGCGGCTGGAAACCTATGCCTTCAACTCCGCCGATGTGACCACCAGCGGGGTGGACGCGCAGGCCGCCTATGATTTCGCCGCCGGCCCGGCGCAGCTGCAACTGGGCGCCTCGGGCAGCTATGTGATCGAATACAAGGTGGCCGATGTGCTGGTGGAAGGGCTGCCGGTGCAGGCCGCCTATGACGCGGCGGGCAAGCTCAACTACCAGACCACCGCCTATCCCATCCCGCGCCTGAAAGGGCAGGCATGGGTGCAGGGCAGGCTGGGCGATCACCTGCTGCGGCTGCAGCTCAACCATGTTTCCGGCTATACCGACCAGCGCACCGGCATCTTCGGCCCCGACGCCACGCTGGGCGGCGCCGCGGTGACGGCGGGCAAGCACATCGCCGCCTTCGACACGGTGGACCTCGCCTGGACCTGGTCGCTCCGCACCGGCACGCAGCTGTCGGCGGCGCTGTTCAACCTGTTCGACCGCGATCCGCCCTTCGCCCGGCTGGACCAGAACTTCGACCCCTTCACCGCCAGCCCGCTGGGCTTCACCGCACGGTTCGGGGTGAGCCAGGCGTTCTAGCCACCCTCGCGCGCGTCCTTCGACAGGCTCAGGACGAGCGGGGGGGGGGGGTAACATCGTAGGTTCGTCATCCCCGCGAAGGCGGGGATCCAGCGCGGGTTCGCGCGGGCCTCGGCTGGATTCCCGCCTGCGCGGGAATGACGAAAGTGGGTGGCGGAATGACGAGGGTGGAGGGTGGATTACGAGCCCGAAAAACCCCGCCCGCTCAGCCTGAGCCTGTCGAAGGCCACGCGCCAACGTCAGCCCTAGTGCAGGGTCTCCGGCGGAGTGCTGGCCTGAACGTCGGACCTGGTGCGGTCAATCACGCGGCTCAGCGTGGCGCGCTGGATCAGCACGCTGAACAGCACCGCGGCGAAGGTGGCGGCCAGCAGCAGGTCGCGCGTGGTGCCGCTGGGGATCGAGAGGGCGAGGGCGATGGAGATGCCGCCGCGCAGCCCGCCCCACCACAGGATGCCGAAGGAGCCGGAGCCGTGGCGGCGGGACGGGGGCAGCAGGCCGCGCAGCAGGCCGAGCGAGACGGCGCGGCCGAGCAGCGTCACCACGATGGCGGCAAGGCCCAGCAGCAGGTGCGGGCCGCCCGGCACCAGCGCCACCACTTCCAGCCCGATCAGCAGGAACAGCACCGAATTGAGCAGGTCGTCCACCAGCTCCCAGAACTTGATGACATAGTCGCGGGTTATGTCGCTCATGGCGTAGGTCACGCCCAGATTGCCGATCAGCAGCCCGGCCACCGCCATGGACAGCGGCCCGGAGACGTGGAGCGTGGAGCAAAGGGCATAGCCGCCCATCACCACCGCCAGGGTGATCAGCACCTCCAGCGCATATTCATCCATCGATCGCATGGCGCGAAAGCCGATCCAGCCCACGGCGAGGCCGACCAGAATGCCGCCGCCGGCTTCCACCAGGAACAGCTGCGCGCCTTCCCCCAGCGAGAAATCCTGCCCGGTGATCGCGGCGTCGAACAGGATGGTGAACACCACGATGCCCACGCCGTCGTTGAACAGGCTTTCCCCCGCCACCGTGGCCTGCAGCCCTTCGGGCACGCTCTCTTCCTTCAGCACGCCCAGCACGGACACCGGATCGGTGGGGGAAATCAGCGCGCCGAACACGAAGTACCAGATCGGCGCCACCGGCAGGGACAGCAGCATCCCCACGCCCCAAAGGGCCAAGCCGATCAGAATGGTGGAGATGATGACGCCCACGGTGGAGAGCAGCAGCACCGGCAGCCAGTCCTGCCGCAAGCGATCGAGATCGACATGCAGGGCGCCGGCGAACAGCAGGAAGCTGAGCATGCCCTGCAGCAGCGTCTGGCTGAAATCCAGCTGGTCCAGCAGGTTCGACACCCAGTCGTCGATCGTCACCATCGGCAGGAAGGCGTTTGCCATCAGCATGCCCACGGCGGCGAGCGCGCCCATCACGGTGAGGCCGATGACATGCGGCAGCTTGAGGAAATGGTGGTTGAACCAGCCGAGCACGGCGGAGGCGACCACCAGCAGGGCGGCCAGATCGAACGGGGTCAGAGCGCCGGAGCCTTCGTGCATCGGGGCAGGGTAGCGGGGCGGGGGCCGGGGGCCTAGCCCTTCGCTGCCTGTTGCCGCCTGTCGAACTCGGCGCGGGCCTGCTCGATCCGCGCCATGTTCGCTTCGGCCCATAGCCACACGCCGCAGAAGGCATTGCCCAGGCTCTGGCCGAGGTCGGTGAGGCGATATTCCACCTTGGGCGGCACCACCGGGTGCACCGTGCGCACCAGCAGGCCTTCCCGCTCCATCAGCCGCAGCGTCTGCGTCAGCATCTTCTGGCTGATATCGGGGACGTGCCGCGCGATCTGGGTGAAGCGCAGCTCGCCATGTTCATCCAGCACTTCCAGCACCAGCATGGTCCATTTGTCCGCGACATGGCCGATCAACTCGTTGACCAGCCGCTCCAGCCGGGGATCGACTTCGACGGGGGAGGGGGTTTCGGCGATCTCGCAGGCGCGGGCAATGGCGCTCTGGTCGAAGGGAAGCGTGCTCATCGTTGAAATTCCTGCGCTCTCTTTCGGGTAAGTATAATTCTTTCAGGTGCCTTCTTTCAACAATGCAGCACAGGCGCGATCTCTGCCGCACAGCAAAGGAGATGCATGATGAAACTCACCGGCAACACCATCCTCGTCACCGGCGGCGGATCGGGCATCGGGCAGGCGCTGGCGTGGCAATTTCACGATCGCGGCAATCGCGTGATCGTGGCGGGGCGCACGCAGGCGAGCCTCGACCGGACCATGGAGGGGCGCGACGGGATGGACTCGATCGTACTCGACGTGGCGGAGGATGCTTCGGTGGAAGCCTGCGCAGAGCGGCTGGCGCGGGATTATCCCGATCTCAATGTGGTGATCCACGCCGCCGGAATCATGGAACGGGCGGAGCTTGGCAGCGGTGGCGACATGGCCGTGGCGGAGCGGGTGGTGAACATCAATCTGCTCGGCACCATGCGCGTGGCGGAGGCGCTGGCGCCGCAGCTGGCGGGCAAGCCCGGCGCGGTCTTTTGCACCATGTCCAGCGGGCTGGCCTTCGCGCCGCTGCCCTCCACCCCGGCCTATAGCGCCAGCAAGGCGGGCGTGCACAATTACACGCTGTCGCTCCGCCACCGGCTGAAGGGCGCGGTGGAGGTGATCGAGATCGCGCCGCCGGCGGTGCGCACCGGCCTCACCCCGGGGCAGGAAACGCGGGAAGGCTACATGCCGCTCGATGCCTATATCGCGGAAACCATGGCCAATTTCGAAGACCTGCCGGCGTCGGGCGAGAATCTGGTCGGCAATGTCCTGCCGCTGCGCAATGCGGAGAAGGACGGGCGGATGGAGCAGATGCTGGAGATGCTCGGCCGGTTGTAAGCGCGATCAGGCGAGGAGCTGGCGCAGCGCCTCCAGTTCCTCGCCCCGGTCCTGCGCCGCGGCGCGATCGGTGAAGAAGCGGGCCAGCCCCTCCCAGATTTGCGCGGCGGCGGGATCCTCCGCCTCCAGGAAATCCGCGATGCCGGCCATCTCGCTGTCCCACCGATAGGCCTTGGGATACATGGCCGGGATCGCCTTGCGCTGGCGTTCCAGCAGCCAGCCGAGTGATTCCTCCATCTCCCGCCGCAGATCCTCCGCCGCCCCATGCCGCTGCGCCGCCAGCAGCATGGCGGTGGTGAGGCCGATGATGCCCTTGTTGATCCCGCCATAGCAGGTCTTCAGCGCGGCAGCGGCGCCGATCTCCCCCGCCAGCAGGCGGCAGTCCAGACCGTGCGCCCCAAGCAGCGCGGCGACCTCGCCCGCGCGGTCTCCGCACAGGTAGAGATGGGGGCCGGAATAGGTTTCCGAAGGCGGGCCGCCGATGATGCAGCCGTCCACGGCATGCCCACCCAATTGCACAACCTGTTCGCACAGGCCGCGCTTGGCTTGCGGGCTCAGTGCGTTGGCGTCGCAAAACAGCGGTGCATCCGGCCGCGCGAACAGCGGGGCGAGCTGCTCCACCACGCCTTCCGCCTGCGCCGGGGGCACGATGGAGAGGATGAGATCCGCCGCGCCCACCTCGTCCAGCGAGGCTTCCACCATGCCCGCGGCGGCCGCCCGGTCCCGCGTGGCGCGGCTGCGCCCTTCCAGCAGAGTGGGCACGGTGCAGCCACTGCTGGCGAGCCGCCAGCCGATGGCGGAGCCCATGGCGCCGGCGCCGATCACTGCGATGCTGGCCATTGGCTTTCCCCTCAATCCCCGCGCGCTTCGGCGGCTTCCACCGCGTGCATATAGGGCTTCAGCGCCAGCCAGGCCATCAGCAGGCCCAGCGGCCCGGCCACGCAGGCCAGCACCGCCATGGAATAACCCACGCCCTCTTCCCCGAACACATGATCGTTCAGCAGCCCGACGACCAGCGGGCCGAGGCCGTAGCCGAGGACATTGTAGATCGCTATGTAAAGCGCCGTGGTGGTGCCGCGCATCCGCCCCGGTGTCACCGCCTGGATTGCCGCATTGGCGGGGCCCGAGCCGAGCGAGCCGAGGAACAGAGAGACGCCCACCAGCGCAAAGGCCAGCGTGGCGTTGGGCACCAGCGGATAGAGGATCGCCACCGGGATCAGCGGGATGGTGACCAGCCACACCATCCGCATATTGGCATCCTTGTAGCCGGCCGCCGCCAGCCGGCTGGCGAGATAGCCGCCCAGCACCAGCCCGATAGGGGAGACGACCAGCGAGATGATGCCCAGCACCGGGCCCGGCTCACCCGGCGCATAGCCGAACTTGCGCTCGAAGAAGACCGGGCTCCACACCGCCACGCCGAAGCTCAGCATCGCCTTGATTCCATTGGCGAGGAACATGGGCACATAGGTCGCGCCGAGGTTCCATAGGAAGCGCAGCACGTCGGTGAAGCCGGGGGTGGCCGCGCCCGCCGCCTCCCGCCGGGGCGGCTCGGGAACGGTTGCCACCATCAGCAGCGCCCACAGCACGCCCGGCAGGCCCACCAGCACGAAGGTCATCTGCCAGGGCTTCAGCGTGCCCACCACCGGGAAGCTCTGCGGGCCGATGTCGGTCAGCCAGGTGATCAGCCAGCCGCCCACCAGCAGCGCCATGCCGCTGCCCGCCACCGTGCCGATGCCGATGACCGATATCGGCTGCGCCAGCTTGTCACGCGGGAACATGTCGCTGGCCATGGAATAGGTGCCGGGGGCGTTGCAGCTTTCGCCGATGCCCACGCACATGCGCGCCAGGGTGAGCTGCCAGAAATTCTGCGCCAGCCCGCAGGCCGCGGTCATCACGCTCCAGAAGAAGATCCCGAAGCCGACGATCCACTTGCGCGGGCCGCGATCGACCAGCCGCGCCACGGGAATGCCGGCCAGCACGTAGAACAGCACGAAGGCAAAGCCCACCAGCAGGCTCACCTGCGTATCCGAAACGCCGAGATCGGCCTTGATCGGGGTGATGAGCAGCGTCAGCAGCTGCCGGTCCAGATAGTTGAACATCAGCGCGATGGTGAAGATGAAGATCGCCCACCAGCTGCGCGCCGGCGACAGACCGGCCTGTGATTGTGCCATATGTCGTGTCTCTCCCTGCAGCCATTTGGCCCGAAAGGCGGGGCGGCGGCAAGGCCGCTGTGCATTTGATCTCGCGCAAGGACTTCCTCTCAAGGCCGCAGCATGGAGGCTCGACACAGAAGGAGAGACTCATGGCGGTGGCTGCATTGGCAAAACAGAAGCACGAGATTCCGGGCACGCAGCCCTTCGACGGGAATCTGGCGATGCGCGGCTTCGCGCTGAATGCCATGTGCTATTCCTTCAATGACGCGGCCAATCGCGATGCTTTCCGCGCGGACGAGGAAGGCTACATGGCCCGCTTCGATCTGACGGAGGAACAGAAGGGCGCCGTGCGCCGGCGCGACGTGCTCGCCATGCTGGAGGCGGGCGGCAACGTCTATTACCTCGCGAAGCTGGCCGGCATCTTCGGCCTCAATGTGCAGGATCTCGGCGCGCTGCAGACGGGCATGTCGGTGGAAGACTTCAAGGCCATGCTGCTTTCGCATGGCATCACCATTCGCGAGGGAGAATTGGCATGAGCACGATCTGCGGCGGCATCTTCACCAGCCATGTTCCCGGCATCGGCAATGCGATCGCGCGGGGCCTGCAGCAGGATCCCTACTGGAAGCCCTTCTTCGACGGGTTCGATCCAGTGCATGCTTGGCTGGCGCGCGAAAAGCCCGATGTGGCGGTGGTGTTCTACAACGATCACGGGCTGAACTTCTTCCTCGACAAGATGCCCACCTTCGCCATCGGCGCGGCAGAGGAATATCGCCACGAGGATGAAGGCTGGGGCCTCGCATTTCCCAAGCCTTTTCCGGGCATTCCCGCATTGTCCTGGCATATTATCGAGGAAGTGGTGGATTCCGAATTCGACCCGGTGATGTGCCAGAAGATGCTGGTGGATCATGCCGTGGCGGTGCCGTTCGAACTCGCCTGGCCGGATGCCGAAGCCTTCCCGGTGAAGCTGGTGCCGATCGCGATCAACACCGTGCAGCATCCGCTGCCGAGCCCCAAGCGCTGCCGCGACCTGGGCCTTGCCGTGGGCCGCGCCCTGCGCAGCTGGCAGGGCGACGAGAAGATCGTGGTGATGGGCACGGGCGGCCTGTCGCATCAGCTGGAAGGCCAGCGGGCAGGCCATCTGAACGTGGATTACGATCGGTTCTGCATGGATCATCTGGCGTCCGATCCCGATGCGCTGCTGCAGCATTCCACGCTGGAAATCGTGGAGCTGGCCGGCAGCCAGGGGGTTGAAATCCTCAACTGGATCGCCGCCCGCGCCGCGCTGGGTGATAATTGCCGCGAGCTTTCGCGCAATTATCACATCCCGATCTCCAACACGGCAGCCGCCACGCTGCTGCTGGAAAGCCGCGCTACCGTGGCGGCTTGAGGAGCGTGCAAACGGCCGGGGCGATCTTTGATCCGCATCAAGGACCGCCCCCGCCGTCTCCCCCATTCTAACGATCGTTAGTAAGGGAGAGGATCATGGTACATTTTCCGCAGGAGCAGCTGTATCAGGACGTGCTCCGGCTCGTCCGGCTCGAAGGGGATATCGCGGATCTGGAGGTGGAGGGTGAAGTGCCGGCCGAGCTGGACGGCGCCTTCTATCGCGTTCACCCCGATCCGCAGTTTCCGCCGCTCTACCCGCAGGACCAGTTCTTCAACGGTGACGGCATGGTCACCATGTTCCGCATCCGCGACGGCCGCATCGCCTTCCGCCAGCGGTATGCGCACACGGATAAGTGGAAGCTGGAGAATGCCGCGGGCCGCAGCCTGTTCGGTCAGTACCGCAATCCGCTGACCGACGATTCCGCGGTGGAGGGGCAGATCCGCGGCACGGCCAACACCAATGTGCTGGTCCACGCCGGCAAGCTGTTCGCCATGAAGGAGGACAGCCCCTGCCTGCTGATGGACAAGATCTCGCTGGAGACGGACGGCTACACCGATTTCAACGGGGAGCTGACCATCCCCACCTTCACCGCCCATCCGAAAATCGACCCCGTCACCGGCAATTTCTGCGGCTTCGGCTATGCCGTGGATGGCCCGCTGACCGAGGCATGCCAGTATTTCGAGCTGGACCCGGAAGGGCGCGTGGTGCGCAAGGCCGATTTTGCCGTGCCCTATTACACGATGCTGCACGATTTCTGCATCGCCGGCGATTACGCGGTGTTCAACGTCTCGCCCTATCACTCCGACTGGAAGACGCTGGAGCAGCACCGGCCGCATTTCTTCTATGACCGGGCGCTGCCCTTCTACCTCGGCGTGATGCGGCGCGATGGGGACGGCAGCGACATGCGCTGGTTCCGGCTGGAGCCGAGCGTATGCGGCTGCCATGTGATGAACGCCTTCCAGGACGGCACGAAGATCCATTTCGACCTGCCGATCAGCGACACCGGCAGCCTGCCGTTCTTTCCCGAGAAGGACGGGCGGCCGTTCAATCCGCAGGAGGCAATCACCCGGCTCCATCGCTTCACTGTCGATCTCGCTTCCAACAGCGACGAGATTACCAGCGTGGAGCCGATCGGCCGGATGCCGGGCGAGTTTCCGCGGATCGACGATCGCTTCGCCGGCCGGCCCTATCGCCACGGCTGGATGATCACCTATGATTTCGACAAGCCCTATCACGGCCCGCCCGGACCCTTCGCGGGAGTGATCAATTCGCTGACGCATTATGACCACCAGACGGGTCAGGAGCAGAGCTGGTGGTGCGGGCCGGACGGCGCGCTGCAGGAACCCTGCTTCATCCCGCGCTCGGCCGATGCGGCGGAGGGCGAAGGCTATCTGATCGCCCTGGTTGACGATCACGTCCGCAACTATTCGGATCTGTGCATCTTCGATGCGTTGAATGTGGCCGCCGGCCCGATCTGCCGTGCCCGGCTGCCGATCCGGCTGCGCCAGGGCCTGCATGGCAATTGGGCGGGGGCGGACAAGCTGGCTGCCTGAACCCGCACGAACTCTCCAGCCTGTGGGCGATGGTCGCGCGGCCATCGCCCATTTTTTGTGTCTGGTAGAGAGCGGGCGCTCAGACAGCCGAGCTGAAGCGGCGCGGCGAATGCTGGCGATAGGGATCGAAGGCGGCGGCAATGCTGCGGGCATAGGGCAGGCCGCGCGGCACGATTTCCAGCTCACCGGCGCCGGCCATGCACAGCCCGGCCTCGACATAGGGCGCCAGCCGGTCCCACGCTTCGCGCAAATAGCTGTCGCTCACCCGCGCGCGGCTTTGGCACAGCAGGGCCTCTATGATCGCGCCGCGCATCCGGTCGTCGGGAGAGCGCGCCTTGCCCAGCGTACCGGGAAGGCGCCCCTGCGAAAGAAGCATCCTGTAACGGCCCGAATTCTTCTCGTTCTGCACCAGCAGATCGGGAAAGCTGCTGATCGCCGAGGCGCCGAGGCCGATCAGCACCGGCGCCAGATCATCGGTGAAACCCTGGAAATTGCGCCGCAGCCGGCCGGACGTGGCCGCCTGCGCCAGCGGATCGCCGGGCAGGGCGAAGTGATCGAAGCCCACGGGAACATAGCCTTCGTTCACCAGCTGGCCGTGGCCCAGCGCGGCGAGCCGGAAGCGTTCGTAGCCATCGGGCAGGGCGCGCGCGTCGATCTGCTTCTGGCGCGGGAT
This sequence comes from Altererythrobacter sp. B11, assembly GCF_003569745.1. Lineage (NCBI taxonomy): Bacteria > Pseudomonadati > Pseudomonadota > Alphaproteobacteria > Sphingomonadales > Erythrobacteraceae > Altererythrobacter > Altererythrobacter sp. B11. Next base: position 3,187,131 of record NZ_AP018498.1, on the reverse strand, counting down.
CAGATGCGGCACATGGGCATAGCCGAACAGCGCGATCCGATCGGCACCGAAGCGCGCGGCGAGGTCCAGCGTCTCGCGGAGGTCGCGATCGGTCTGGCCGGGCAGGCCGTACATCAGGTCGAAATTGAGCGAGGTAATGCCCGCCTCGCGCAGCAACCGGGTGCTGCGGTCGATCATGCACAGCGGCTGCACCCGGCCGATCGCTTCCTGCAGGCGGGGGGCGAAGGTCTGCACGCCCAGGCTGGCATGGGTGGCGCCGATCGCACGGATCACCGGCGCCCATTCAGGCGTCAGCGTGCGAGGATCGAGCTCGATCGAAATCGTCGGCGCGTCCAGCGGCAGATAGATGGTCAGCGCATCAAACAGGCGCACGAAATCGGTGGGCGCTATGGCATTGGGGCTGCCGCCGCCAAAGGCGATGCGGCGGATGCGGGTATTTTCGGGAAGCAAGCCCCCCACCAGGGCGATCTCGCTATGCAGCGCGTCGAGGTAGCTCGCCAGTCGCTGCCGGCGATTGGCGGCGCCCGTGTTGCAGCCGCAATACCAGCAGATCTTCTCGCAGAAGGGGATGTGAATGTAGAGCGAAACATCGCCCTCCGCACCCTGCAGCGCGCGCGCCTGATCTTCCGGGCCGATGTCGGGGCCGAACTCCGCCGCGGTGGGGAAGCTCGTATAGCGCGGCACCGGGGTCGCGAGCAGATCGGGATGATAGGACCACATGCAGCCCGTCTCGCAGAGTCGGCGGGGCGGGGCATTGCGCTCGATCAATGGGCGCGCCGGCCCCTGCCGCTCCGTAGATTTCCCAGGGTCCGCAGTTTGCGCCGGATCAATGTTCGCCGCCGCAGCCAGGCGCATCGGCATCTCACGCCGCAGAGATAAATGGGGGCCGCACAGGGCGGACCAGCGGCACGAGAAGGAAAGTACCATGCGCAAAGCACTCGCCATCGCCGCACTCGCCACCGCCGCCGGCCTTGCCTCTCCCGCAATGGCGCAGGACGCGCCGGGCAAGCTGCAGGTGAAGGTGCTCGGCTCCGCCGTCCTGCCCGATGGCAAGATCGACAAGGTGAAGCTGGATCTGGTCGGCCTGCCCGCCGGCACGCAGACCGAAGCGAACGACAATGTCGTGCCGACCGTGGCGATCGAATATTTCTTCACCCCCGCCATCTCGCTGGAGACGATCTGCTGCGTGACGCAGCATGATGTGGACGCGACGGCCGGCATTCCGGGGGCGGAACTGGTGTCCGATGCCAAGCTGGTGCCCGCCACCTTCACGCTGAAGTACCATCTCAACGCCGGCGGCATCTCCCCCTACGTGGGCGCCGGCCCGGCCTATTTCATCTGGATCGACGAGAAGCCGGGCAAGGCTGCCCGCGGCCTGGGTGCCGACAAGCTGAAGATGTCGGATGAGCTGGGCCTGGCGCTGCAGGCGGGTATCGACGTGCCGGTGAACAGCAAGGGCATGGTCGTCAGCCTCGATGCGAAGCGCTATTTCATCAACACCACGGCCAGCTGGTATGCGGATGGCACCAAGGTGATCGAGACCAAGCACAAGGTCGATCCCTGGGTGCTGAGCGCGGGCGTCGGCTTCCGCTTCTGATCAGCCTGCCAATGCTTCCAGCGCCGCGCGGTCACGAATGACGACCGCGCGGCGCGATGGAAGATCCACGATCCCTTCGCGCCTGAGCTGGGTGAACTGCCGGCTCACCGTCTCGATCGTCAGCCCCAGCACATCGGCCACCTGCTGGCGCGAGAAGGGCAGATCGAAGGCGTCGCGCATCCCGGACGGCGCCTCGCACCCCGGCTCGTTCAACCGTTCCGACATATCGAGCAGGAAGCTGGCGATCTTCTCGCTGGCGCTCTTGCGGCCGAGCAGCAGCATCCAGTGCCGCGTCCGGTCCAGCTCCGCCAGCGTGCGCTGCAGCAGCTTGTGCTCCAGCCCCGGGTGCTGATGGGCGAAGCCATCGAAATCCCCCCGCGAAAACACGCAGACATAGGCGTCCGTCAGCGCCGTCACTGAATGGCGGGTGGTCGCGCCGAAGGGCCGGCCGATGAAATCTGACGGATAGACCACGCCGACGATCTGCTCGCGCCCGTCCTCGGTGCTGGTGGAAAGCTTCAGCACGCCTTCGATCACATTGGCGACGAGAACGGAATCGTCCCCCTCCCAGATCAGCGGCTCGCTCGCCTTCAGGCGCCGTCGGCGGCCCATGCGGCTCAGCGCGGTGATCTCCCCGGAGTCGAGGGCGGAACAGATTGCCCGGTTTCGCACAACGCATGTGTCGCAGCTCGTCATGCCGCGCTGCCTAACAGAGCGGCGCAAAGCCGACAATCGGGCGAGCCGTGCGGCAGCGCGGGGCGGGGCGTTGGACCGAGGGCAAGCGCGGCCCCACGGCATAGGTGGTACTCCTTAGAAGAAGGCTAGGGGCCAATACTTAGTTGAAGGTTTCGTTTCGACAGACGTTTACATCAAGCCTTTGAATAAAAAAGGAGAATATAATTCACCAATTAGTACCAATATAATAAGTGGAATTACCTGTTGAGGGCTTTTGAGTTGACGGGAGTCTGGCCCTTTGGGATTAGTTGTTTAACGCAGGGGCGTAGATAATTCATTCGTCAATGATGGGTGTTTGCGTAAATATTGGGCTTAGTATTTGTTGCTGATTAGGGCGAATAGAGCTCCTCGTCATGCAGTGCAAGTGCAGCTCTTGGGGGAATATCGTGGCCGGTTTTATGGTTAGTCTGATTGAAGATGGGTCTTGTCTGCGGAGATACGTCGAAGCGGTTCGACCTCTTCCTTCGCTGTCGACTTGCACGACCCTTTACAGTGGTCGCTCGGCAGCGATCTCGCCCGCCCCAACAATGCTCACTGCATAACAGGAAATTGCACCGTGCTTTCGTATCTGCAGGGGGGGACGAGGAGCGGCCCCGCAACCAAAGGTTGTCGGTCGCGCATCCTCGCCCACACCGGATCGAACCTGGCGAGCGCATGTTTCGCGCTGGCGACGCTGACCGGCTCTCCGCTCGCCGCCCAGCTTCCGCCTGCGGGTGTCACTGCCGCGAGGGAGCCTTCTGATGCCGCGCTGGTCCAGGCGGATCATGACACCTGGTCGCTGGACCGGCTGATCGCTCAGGCCGCACAGACGAACCCGCAGGTGCTCGCGCAGAGCGATAATGCCCGGGCTTCCGCCTATGACGTGTCCGCCGCGCGGTGGGAGTATTTCCCGTCGCCCTCGATCGAGAGCGAGCGCGGACAGCATGGCTATGTGGTCACAGGAACGCTCACCCAGCCGGTCTGGACCTTCGGCCGGATCGGCGCGGGCGTGAAGGCAGCAAAGGCGCGCCTCTCGGTCGCCGAGGCCTCGATCGAGGCGACGCGCTACCAGATCGCGTTGCGGGTGATCGACAGCTATGGTCGGCTTCTCGCGGCGCACCTCGGGGCGCAGGTCTATGAGGGCGAGATCGCCCGCCTCGAACAGCTTGAGGGCATGATGGGCCGGCGGGTCGCCACCGGACTGTCTGCGCCGGTCGACCACAATCTCGTGCTCACGCGCCTGAGCCTCTCGCGCAACACATTGACCAATTATCGCGCGATCGAACAGTCGGCCGCCGAGGCTCTCAGCCAGTTGGTCGGTCTTCCCCTCGGCCCGGAGAACGTGGCCTATAGCGGGGAGGAGGCGGACGAGCCGCTGGAGTTCCCGCCGCAGGAACTGTTCGACCGCAGCATCGACACCAATCCGGCGCTGCTGAGGGCCGAAAAGGAGATCGGCGTGGCCAAGGCCGAGGCGCGGGTCGCGTCGACGGCGATCATGCCGACCATCTATGCGCGCGCCGAGCAGCGCTTCGCCGACGATCGCTACTACCCCTCCTCGCTGCCCGAAACCCGCGTGGTCGCCGGCGTGCGGTTCGCCTTCGGGGCGGGGCTGGGTGCGGTCGAGCGCATTCGGTCTTCGCAGGCGCTGGAAAGCGCGGCGCGCAACGCCCGCGATGCCTATCTGGCCGATCTGCAGGCCGAAGTCGCCGCGGACCTGGCGAACTGGCGCGCGGCAAGCAGCCTGGTGCGAGAGCTGAAGGTCAGCCGCACCGTGCAGCAGCAGACCTTCGAATCCTACAACCGCATGTTCCTCGCAGGGAAGCGCAGCTGGCTCGACGTTCTCAACGTCACCCGGGAGCAGACCGACATCGAACGCAGCCTCACGGATGCGCAGGTCCAGCTTCTGGTGGCGCGATACCGCCTGCGCCTGAAGGAAGGAGCTTTTCCGTGGAACTGATCGCAGCGCCAACCTCCGATGTCTCGCCTGATGGCGTGGCGGAAGAGGGGGCCTTCATCGCATCGCCGCCGCCGGCAACCCCGTTTGCCGACGGGGTGATCTGGCTGGGCGGGCGCCTGGCGACGGCGATGGAGTGCCAGGGAGGGCTCACCCGCCGGGATGGCCGCCGCGTGCGCGCCATGCTGAAGGCTACCGGCCCCGGCGAGGAAAGCCGCGTGGCGGCGCGAGCGGCGCTCTCGCTGTGCGAGACGCTGCGCCTCAGGCTGTCGCGCTGGCGGCGCCAGCCCGACGAGGCCGACCTGCCCATGATCGCGCTGGTGCCGGGGGCGGGATACCGGTTCGTCGCGAACCGGCGCGCTGACGGAACGTGGTTGTGCGAGGGGCCGAACGGCCGCGAGCGCATGCAGGACTGGCCGGAAGGGACCATGTTTGCCGGCGTCACGCGCCGTGCGGATGTCTCGCATCAGCGGACCGCCCGTGCCGTGTTCGACGAGATCATGCATGTGGACAGGCACTGGGTGGTGATGGCCGCGCTGGCATCCACTCTCGGCAGCATCCTGGTGCTGGCGACATCGCTCTATTCGATGCAGGTCTATGACCGGGTGATCGGCCAGGGCGGCGTTTCGACGCTTATCGTGCTGACCATCGGCACGGCGATCGCGATCAGCATCGAATTCGCGCTCAAGCTGGCTCGCTCGTCCATTGTCGACAAGGCAGTGCATCGGATCGACCTCGAGGCGGCTCAGAGCATCTTCCAGCGTATGCTCACCACCCGGCTGGACCAGTACCCCGCCAGCGTCGGCACGTTCGCCGCGCAGGTGCGCGGCTACGAGGGGGTTCGGGCATTCGTCGTTGCACGCAAGCTCTACCTGTTCACCGATGTGCCCTTCGCGCTGTTCTTCCTGGCGATCATCTTCCTGATCGGCGGCCCGTATGTGGCGGCGGTGCCGGCGGTGGCGTTCGTCGTGGCCGTGGCCGCTGGCCTGCGATCGCGCAGCGCCATCGAGGCCCATAGCGCGCGGGAAAATCTCGTCGGCAACCAGCGCTACGGCCTGCTCGTCGAAGCCATCCAGGGCGCGGAGTTTCTCAAGGCGAGCGGCGGCGAATGGCAGTTGCGCAATCGCTGGAACGACCTGTCTCGCCGCACTGCCGACGAAATGACCGAGATCCGCCACCTTAACGAGAAGGCCGGCTATATCTCCGGGCTGATCCAGCAAATCAGCTACGTCAGCATGGTCGCCACCGGCGCCTATCTGGCAGCGACGACTACGAGCCTGACTGTGGGCGCGATCATCGCCTGCTCGATCGTCTCGGGCCGCGTGCTGACGCCGGTGAACGCCATTCCCGGCCTGCTGGTGCAGGGCGCCAATGCCAAGGTCGCGCTCGAGAATCTCGAGCGGCTCTACGCTTCCGAGCAGGACAATGACGGGATCGAGGCTCCGCTCGTGCCGGAAAGCGTCCAGGGGCGCATCGAGGTCGCCAACCTGGAGTTTGCCTGGGCTTCCCAGCCGGTGCCGCTCAAGCTGCCGGCGCTGACCATCGCACCCGGTGAACGCGTCGGCATCCTGGGGGCGGTGGGATCGGGCAAGAGCACGTTGCTCAAGCTGCTCGCCGGCCTCGTCAAGCCGGAGCGCGGTCACGTCCTGCTCGACGGGCTGGATCTGCAGCATGTCGCAGGCGAAAGGCGCGCCGAACTGATCGGCTATCTGCCCCAGCAGGCCCGCATGATCAGCGGCACGCTGCGCGACAACCTCACCATGGGCCTTCCATACGTCAGCGACGACGAGATTGTCGCGGCGGTTCAAGCGACCGGCCTGGCCGGGTTCCTGGCGGGGCGGCCCGAGGGTGTGCACATGCGCATTGCCGAGGGTGGCAGCGGCCTCTCCGGCGGACAGCGTCAGCTTGTCGGGCTGACCCGGTTGCTGCTGGCACGCCCTCAGCTTTGGCTGCTCGACGAACCCACCTCCTCCATGGACGACGGCACCGAGGAGCGCTGCCTGGCCGCGCTGCGTGCCGCAGTTCAGCCGGGCCAGACGCTGGTGCTGGTCACGCACAAGCTGCGACTGCTCGAACTGATCGACCGGCTCATTGTGCTGACGCCCCAGGGCGTGGCGCTGGACGGTCCGCGCGACGCGGTGATCGAGCGGCTGCGGCAGGGGTCCCCTGCTCAGCCGGCGCCTGGGGCGCACCCCTCGGCCGCGGCCTCGGCTTCTCATGAAAGAAACATAGCATGAAGATGGATAACTCTCACGCGATGGTCGCCGGCCGCGGCAGCGTTCGAGAGCGCTTCGAGCGGCTCCCGCTGGGTCCCTCAGGCTGGTTCATCGTCATTACCGCGCTGGGCATTATCGCGCTGCTCGTCTGGGCCAGCGTTTCGCAGATCGACCAGCTGGCCCGGGCGCGTGGGCAGATCATCGCGCAGGCTCGCACCCAGGTCATCCAGGCGGCCGACAACGGTGTGCTGGCCGAGATGCGCGTCGAAGAAGGGCAGATGGTCCGCAAGGGCGAGCTGCTGGCGCTGATGGATCAGAGCCGCGCCTCGGCTGCCTATGATGACAGTCGCAACAAAGTGGCCGCTCTCAAGGCGACGCTCGCCCGACTGCGAGCAGAGGTTTACGGTGACGCGCTGGCGTTCCCGGCCGAACTCGACGCCTATCCCGCATTCCGCAAGAACCAGACCGAGCTGTTCGTCCGCCGACGCCAGGCCCTCAACGAGGGCATTGCCGCACTCGTCCAGAGCCGCCGTCTCGTTCAGGCGGAGCTCGACATCACCCAGCCGTTGTTGGCGGCGGGCGACGTCGGGCAGGCCGAGGTGATCCGGCTCAAGCGCGCGGTGGCTGAACTGGACGGGCAGATCGTCAACGCCCGCAACAAGTATTTCCAGGACGCCCAGACCGAGATGGCCAAGGCGGAGGAAGACCTCGCTACGCAGGAAGAGGCGCTGCGCGAACGCTCCGCAGTATTCGGCTATACCGAGCTGCGCGCCCCGCATGACGGGCAGATCACGAAGATCAACGTCACCACCCTGGGCGCTTCGGTGCAGGCGGGCGAGCCGATCCTCGAGATGCTGCCCACCACCAGCGAACTCATCGTGGAAGCGAAGCTCAACCCGGCAGACCTTGGGCCCGTCAAGCTCGGGCAACCCGCCCAGGTGAAGCTCGATGCCTATGATCCCAGCATCTACGGCAGCCTGCCCGGCGTGGTCTCCTACATCAGCCCGGATGCTCTCAGCGAGCGAGGACCGCAAGGCAACGAGACCTTTTACTACCGCGTCCACATCCGGCTGAAGGACGAAGGGATCCGGTCGGAGCGTGGGAAGACGATCAAGGTCAGCCCCGGCATGACCGCCACCGTGGAAGTCCGCACCAACAAGCGATCGGTGCTCACCTACCTCACCAAACCCATAACCAAGACACTCGACGAGGCGCTCGGGGAGCACTGACCCCAAGACGTCCGGCACGAAATATCAGGGAGCATAAGACATGACAAAGATGAACGAAACGGCGCCCGAACAGGCCCAGGAGAACGCCCAGGCCAACCTCGCCCAAGCCGCCAAGAGCGGTGGGCAGTCAGCCGAGCAGGCGGTTGCCGCTGCGGGAGAAGGTCGTGCGATGCCGCAGCAGTCTGCGCGCATGGTTGCGCAGGCCGAGGCACCCGCGAAGCTTTCGGCGAAGAAGGCGCGGGCCCACAAGATCAAGAAGGTGGACGAAGAGGACGCTGCGCAGGGTGGCGGACAGGAAGAAGCCGCGCAGGCCGACGGGGCGGAGCAGGCAGGGGGTGCTGGCGGCGGTGGCGGCGGCTTGTCCTGGCAGCCGGCCCTTTATATCCTCGGCGGCGCCGCTGCCATCGGCGGTGGAATCCTGGCGTTCGACGGCAACGGCGGTGACGGCGAGGATGTCCTCGGCGCGCCGAGCCTCATGCTCAAGACCGATACCGGCAGTTCCGCCAGCGATTTCATTACGCAGGACGGCACGATCAACGTGTCCGCCCTTGCCGGCACGAGCAGTTGGGAATATTCCACCAATGGCGGCGCAAGCTGGACCGCGGGTGCCGGCAGCAGCTTCACCCTGGCTGAAGGCAGCTATGCCGCCGGCGCCGTGCAGGTCCGTCAGAAGGACGCGACCGGCAAGGTCAGCGAAGTCGGCAAGATAGCTAATGCGATCGTGGTCGACAAAACCGCCGCCGCAGCGCCGGTGATCAACGCCGTGGCCGGCGATGATGTGGTCAACCAGGGCGAGACGCAGGCGCCCGTGACGGTCTCCGGCACCGCCGAAGCCGGCAGTAGCGTGAAGATCACCTGGGGTGCGACCACCAAGACAGTCACCGCAGGTGCCGACGGGAGCTGGTCCGCCAGCTTCGCCCCCGCCGAGCTTCCGGCCGACGGCGATTACAGCATCACCGCAAGCGCGACGGACGCGGCTGGCAACGCCTCCGCAACCGCGGCGCGGCCGGTGTCCATCGACAGCAGCAACTTCATCTCCGGGCATGTCTATGCCGGTCCGGTTATCGCCGGCATCGAAGTCATGGCTTACAAGGCCGATGGTACGCTCCTCGGCTCGGCGGTCACGGACGCCACCGGCGCCTTCACCATGGCGTTCAAGGGCTACACTGGTCTCGTGCTGTTCTCCGCAGTCGATCCGACGACCAACTCGCAAGGCTATCTCGACGAAGCCACCGGCACGCAGGCTGACATCGACGTGATGCTGCGCGCCGTGGCCACGGTGACGGCCGGCCAGGATGTCACGATCAACATCACGCCGCTCACCGAGGTCAGCACGCGCCTGATGTCTCCGGAGCTGGCGACGCAGGGCACGACCAACCTTGGCGGCGTGTCTTCCGAAGCGGTCGCAAACGCCAACGCCACCGTCGCCACGCTGTTCACCGATGGTGATGGGGCGTTGGTGGACCAGATGGTCAAGCTCGTGATCGACAGCGCCGGTGCGGACACGTCCGCCACTGCAAATGTCTATGGCGTCTATCTCGCTGCGCTGCAGGGCTGGGCACATCGGGAAAACCTTACCCTCGATCAGGCCATTCAGCAGATCGTGGACGCCATCACCTCCACTGCGAAGGGGGCCGACACGACGCTCGCTGACCTGGGGCAGGCGAATGGCAATTACTTGGCCCAGGTTCTGGTGGCCGGTTTCTCGGAAATCGTCCTGCACAACAGCGCGCTGGCGAATGCCGCCCTGCCGGTGACCCATCTGCAGGAGCTGGGCATGGTCGATGATCAGGCCGGCCCCGCCTTCGCGGCGCCCGCGGCGAGTGCGACTGTCCTGGAAAACGCTGCGGTTGGCACGCTGATCCACACCGCCGCTGCGTCGGACACTGCCGGTGCAGTGACGTATTCCCTGAACTGGGGAAGCGGGCCGAGCACCATGGCGTCGTACGACGTGGAGGATTTCTTCAGCATCAATCCTCAGACCGGCGTCGTTTCGCTGGTCGCGCCGCTGGATTACGAGACGGATCACACCTGGTACCTCGAAGTCACGGCGAAGGACTTCTGGGGTAACGAGAGCGTGCAGCAGCTGACGATCAACGTCGGCAACGTCAACGAAGCGCCGGTTCTGGACCACCCGCTCGTCGATCAGGTGGCTATCGCCGATCAGCCCTTCAGCTACGCTATCCCCGCCGGCGCTTTCTCGGACGTGGATGGCGACGCTCTCACCTACTCCGCCCAGGTGGTGGACGCGCAGGGGAATGTCTCTGCCTTGCCGAACTGGCTGACGGTGGATGCGCAAACCGGCCAGATCAGTTCCACTTCCGCCCAGGCGATGACGGATCCGATCACCATCCGGGTTACGGCCTCTGATGGTAGCCTGTCTGCCTCCGACGATTTCACCCTTTCGATCGCCAGCGCGCCGGTGGTCACCGGGATCACGGCGGACACGGCGATTGCGGCGGGCAGTTCGGCCGTGACGTTCACGGTCACCCTAAGCGAGGGCGTCAACTATTCCTCGAACTCGCTTCCCGAAGTGGTGCTCCGCGTCGTTGGCAACGGCGAGTACTTCCCCTTGGCGACGTTCGATGCGGCAGCCACGGCACAGCTGAACGATCCGACAAAGCTCGTTTTCACGGCGCAAATGCCCGTGACCGACTCCACGGAAGTGAGGGTGGCAGAGCTTCACTTCGCCGGTGTCACAGGCGTAAACTCCGGTGAGGAGGTCTCTCCTGCCTCAGGGCAGCTTGTTACCTACAACGCACTGCCGTTCGTTCTCGACAGCACGCCTCCGGTGCTGACGACATCGACCTTCACCGCCAACGAGAACGCCACTGCGGTCGCCACTCTCTCCGCCAGCGAAGCGGTTACCTGGATGCTGGCCCCGGGAGGAGACAGCGGTCTGTTTACGCTGAACTCTTCGGGTGTGCTGAGCTTTGCTGCGCCTCGTGACTATGAGACGCAGCCCCACAGCTACACGATCAATGTCATGATGGAGGATGTGGCCGGCAACCAGACGACCCAGGGCGTCACGGTGAACCTCGCCAATGTGAATGAAGCGCCGGTTCTGGCGCAGGCCCTGGCGGACCAGACGACGATTCAGGGGCAGGCGTTCAACTATACCGTTCCGTCGAACAGCTTCAGCGACGTGGACGGCGACACGCTGACGTACACGGCCCAACTGGTTGGTAGCGGGGGGGCTCTGTCGGCTCTGCCGTCGTGGCTGACCTTCGATGCGGCCACACACAGCTTCACGGCGTCGTCGGCTCCGGCCCTGGCAAGTCCTCTGACCGTGCGGGTTACTGCCTCCGACGGCAGCCTGTCGGTGTCGGATGACTTCACCGTGTCGCAGGCTTCGGTTCCGACCTTCTCTACGAACCTGACCAGTATCACCAATCTCGATGTTCGATCGAACCTGGTCTTCACTGGCAGTGAGAACGTCCATCTCACGAGCGTGGATGGGGTCTATGAGATCTCGGTCTCGAACGACGCAAACACCGCCGCGAAGGCCGGCTATTCCGGCACGATCGGCGAAACGATCAACAACACGCAGACGCTGATTGTCACCGTCAGCGGCGGTGTGGCCACGGCGACGTGGAATGGGAGCACGGTAAATCTCGCCGATGTGCTCACGATCTCCGGCAACAAGGCCATCATCAACCCGGTCTACGATCTCGACTTCTCGAACAATTATCACGTCGAGATCGATGCCGGGCTGTTTGTCGGCGACACGTCCGGCCTGGGGAATGCCAGCTACACGAGCGGCGCCTTCGCCACCGTCACCCCGGGCGCGAGCCTGGCGACCGCGGCAGCTTCTGTCATGATGAATGACAGCGGCACGTCCGTCGGAAGCCACAACTGGGTGGGCATCGACGGCATCGGCAACACTGCCGTCTCTGCCCCGACGTCGCTCGGCAGCCTGGGGTCGAGCAACATTGCTCTGGTCGCAACCGATCGGCAGCCCGGCGACGGAATCGGCACGTGGGATTTCTGGGCTCGCGCGACAAACTTCGGCGCTGACGATCTGGTGTATCTGGACAATCAGCAAAACGGCGTGCCGGGTTGGGACCTCGCCAACACCTACTTCCAGAGTGGCGACACCTTCCCGGACGACACCCGCGTCGACTTCGGCACCTACAATGGCGAAGCGCCTTTCCCGAACAGCAGCCAGTCGTTCCTCGATCTCGATATCGACGGCGCCTGGCGCGAGACACCGGCGGACGTGATGTCCCACTTCAACAGCCCGACGCCGCTGTTCGTGGGCGGATAACAGGAGCGGCCGGGGGCGAGTTCGCTCCCGGCCCTGCTGACTGGCGGTCTCTTAGGATCGACCGCGCCAATTTCAGGGGGTTACGACTATGGCAACGACTTCAAAATACATCGTCCTCGGGTCTGATGGCGACGGTTCGAGCTTTATCGATTACAAGCTGGACTACGGCACGCTGTCGCTGGACGGGCAGGATATCCAGTTTTTGGGGTCGTCGTTCGTCGACGCCCTGTTCGTGCGTCCCGGCGCTACCTATTCGCTCAGCACGGGCGGTGGCGCCGATCGCATCTATTTCGGGGGTTCGCTGGCTGACTACACGCTGACCCGCAGCGGGGCCACGCTGACCCTTTCGCGGACGGTCGGCGTAAAGGTGGAGACCGTGAACCTTGCGGGCGCCAATTCGGCAACCACGCCCGACGTGCTGGTTTTCGCGGATGGCGCGGCTGCTGCCAACGCCGTGTACAACCATGTCTCCAAGGGCGATCCCCTGCCGGTCCCGGCTGGTGAGACGTCCCTGAACCCCGCCGGCGCGGCAGCGCCAGGCGCTAATCTGTCTTCAACCGTGAAGGTCGTCTCTTTCGATGCGACCGGTGAAACCATCGCCCTCTCGGCTCCTGGGGTGAAGTTCCAGGTGCTCGGCAATGCGGGCACCGACGTCGTCTATGTCGCCGATGGCGCTACGGTAGACGCGACAGCGCTGGGCGGCGGAACCGACGTTGTCTATTTCCGTGGACACTGGAGCGATTACGCAAAGTCCGTCACCGGCACCCGCATGACGTTCACGCGGAACGTGGGCGACCATGTAGAGACGGTGATCGTCTCGGCAGGCGGCAACACGCTCAACGACCAGCTGGTGTTCGCCGATGGCGCTGTGCGCTCCCAGGTGGCGGGCAGTGCGGTTAAGCTCGACGCGAACGTCGCCTTGTCGGCCCTGTCGGGATACGACGCCGTAACGGTGACGCCGGGGCTGGACATCCGGCTGCAGTCCACTCTCGATGGCGTCACGGAACTCGATGTGCGGTCCAATCTGGTCTTCACGTCCAGTGAAACGCTCGCGCTGACGGCGGCCGACGGCACCTATCACATCTCGGTGGTCAATGATGCGAATTCGACCGCGAAGGCCGGATATTCGGGCACGCTCGGCGAAGCCGTCGATCATACGCAGACGCTGGAGGTGACCGTGGCGGGCGGCGTGGTGACCGCAAGCTGGAATGGCGTTGCGGTCAATCTGGCTGACGTGCTCACATTCTCCGACAACAAACTGACCATCAATCCCCTGTACGACCTCGATCTGTCGAACAACTACCACGTCGAGATCGACGCCGGCCTCATCGTCAGTGCGACCTCGGGCCTCACCAATGCGGCTTATGTGACGGGCGGCTTCTCCACGGTGACGCCCAATACGGTCGGCACGGGCGCCGCGCTCGTCACCGGCGCAACCCAGTCGTACATGATGGGGGCGGATGGCGCTCTGATGGCCAGCTACAAGTGGGTCGGCATCGATGGCGTAGGCAATACTGCGGTCGCAGCACCGACCTCGATCGGCAGCCTTTCCGGGGGAGGTATTGCGCTCGCCGCGACCGATCGCCAGGCGGGCAGCAACATCGGCACATGGGATTTCTGGGTCCGCGCCACCGACTTCGGCGCCGACGATTTCGTATATCTCGACAATCAGGAGAACGGCGTCGCCGGCTGGGATCTGGCCAACACTTATTTCCAGAGCGGCGACACATTCCCGAACGATACGCGCGTCGATTTCGGCACCTACAATGGTGCGGCGCCCTTTCCCAATAGCAGCCAATCGTATCTCGATTTGGACATCGGCGGCGGCTGGCGAGAGACGCCGGCTGATGTCGCCTCGTACCTCAACTCTACAACGCCTGTTTTTGCAGGCGGCTAGTAATAATACCTGCCTCATCTGAATGAAATTATTGAGACAAAGGCATTTAACATATTGCTTCGGGCATCTTGATTAGGAACACGACCATGGCGATTTCGTCGAAGTATATCATTCTGAACACCGAAGGTGATGAGTCGAACTTCATCGACTTCGAGCTGAGCTACGGCACGCTCTCGCTTGAGGGGCAGGAAATCCAGTTCCTCGGTTCGTCCTTCGTCGACGCCATCTTCGTGCGCCCGGGTGCGATCTATACGCTGAGCACTGGCGGCGGCGCCGACCGTATTTACTTCGAAGGCTCGCTGAGCGACTACAGCTTCAGCCGGACCGGCGCGACGCTGACGCTGTCACGCACAGTGGATGGGAAGGTCGAGACCGTCAACCTCGCCGGCGCCAATTCGGCGACTTCGCCCGACTCGCTGATTTTCGCAGATGGCACCGTGGCTACCAATGCCCTCTACAACCATGTCTCGCGCGGGGATGCCTTGCCTGTTCCGGCCGGTGAGAGTTCGCAGGCGCCGACCGGCCCTGCGGCGCCCGGCGCCGATCTGTCCGCTTCCGTGAAGGTCGTGTCCTTCGATGCCACGGGGGAGACGATTGCGCTTTCGAAGCCCGGGGTAAACTTCCAGATTCTCGGTAACGCCGGGGTCGACGTGGTCTACGTCGCCGATGGCACCACGATTGACGCGGCCGGTCTGGGCGGCGGTACGGACGTTATCTACTTCCGTGGCCGTTGGAGCGATTATACCAAGTCCGTCAGCGGCACGCGCATGACGCTCACGCGCACGGTTGGCGACAATGTCGAAACCGTGATCGTCTCCGCCGGTGGCGGCACGCTCAACGACCAGTTGGTCTTCGCTGATGGCGCTGTACGCTCGCAGATTGCGGGCGCGGCCGTGCGGATTGACGCCGGTGTGGCGCTGGCAGACCTCTCGGGCTATGATTCCACCACAGTCACCCCCGGCCTGAATGTTGGTGTGCAGTCCATCGCCCAGGGCAGCACGCCGAGCTGGTTCAAGGCGGGGGACGACCTCAGCCTGACCGTTAACTTCTCCCAGCCTGTCGTTCTTGCCGAAGGCAAGACCGTCACTCTAGTGGCACTCGTGGGGGGGCAGGAAATACTGCTGACCGCCACGGGCACCGCCGCGACCGCCACGGGCGCGCGTGAGCTCGTGTTCACGGCTGACCTGCCGGCCAATCTCTATGATGGCGATGGCATCGCGCTCAAGGCGGACAGCCTGGCGCTCGGCACGGCGACCGTGGATGAGTTCAAGGGCGAAACCGGTCTCCCGGTTGTCATGACCTTCCCCGCCATCCAGGCCCCCAACATTCGCGTCGATACCGGCGCGCCCGACGCCCCCGTGCTCGAACTGACCGGTCCGGACGTCAAAGGCATCGAGGCCGCGCTTTCCGAGGACGGCGTCTTCTCCGTCATCGCTGAAGACCAGGCGACCGTGCAGATCGAGTTCCGCAGCGCCAATGGCGTGGTCGTGCATTCGGTAACCGGCACGGGGTTGGCCCAGGGTATTACCTTGAGTGCCGCTGATCTGGCCGAGCTTGGCGATGGGGAAATCACCGTCTCGGTGACCATCGTCGATGCTGCCGGTAACACCTCGGCAACCCGGGAGCTGACGTTCACGATCGACGGCGAGACCCCCGGTGCGCCCGTGCTGGCCTTCGGCGCCGGCGTCGCCACCGGTGCCACAGCGGCGGAAGCGACCGCGGCCGGCGGCGTCGTCGTCGTGACCGCCGAAGAGGGGACGACCATCACCGTCACCTTCACCAACGGCGTGAACAATGTCATCAAGCAGCTGAACGCTGACGGTGCGGCGCAGCCCGTGGTGCTGACGGCAGAAGATCTGGCCGCGCTCGGCGATGGAGAGATCTCCGTCTCGGCCACTGCGACTGATGCTGCCGGAAACGTCTCGGCTGCCACGCCGGTAACCGTCACCCTGGACACCCTCGCTCCGAGCGGCATGGTGGCGACTGCGGATGCGCAGAACGGCATCATCTCAATTGCCGGCCAGGAAGCTGGCTCGACTGTCGAATATAGCCTGGACGGTGGCCAGACCTGGAGCCAGAGCTTCGCCGCGAAGGCCGGAACCAACACGGTTCAGGTGCGCGAGGTGGACGCCGCGGGCAACGCCTCGCAGGCTCAGGAGCTGACCTTCGAAGTCGTTGCGGCGCTTCCTGCACTGGAGGTCGCCCTCACGCAGGACAGCGGTGCCTCGGCGGGTGACGGGCTGACCAGCGACGGCACCCTGCAGATCTCTGGCGTAAGCAACGGCGCTGTCGTTGAGTACAGCACGGATGGCGGCCAGACCTGGACCGGCGACTTCACGGCTGTGGAAGGCCTCAACCAGGTTCATGTTCGGCAGGTGAACGGCTCTGACGTTTCGCCGCCGGTGCTGGTCGTGTTCACGCTCGACACCGCTGCACCGGATGCTCCTGTCATCAGCCTCACGGCAGCGGTCGAGAACGGGGTTACCTCCGCTGAAGCTCTTTATTCGGGCGGCGTGGTGCAGGTCAGTGCCCCGCATGGCTCCTCCGTTGCAGTTACCTTCGCGACGCTGCAGGGCAGCGTCGTCAAGACCGTGTCCGGCATCGGCGCTGACCAGGCGGTCGTTCTGACGGCAGATGACCTTGCCATTCTCGGTAATGGCGTGGTGTCCGTCTCGGCGGTGGCCACCGACGCGGCGGGCAATGCCTCCACGGCCGCGAGCAGTGCCTTCACGCTCGACACCGTTGCGCCGGGCGAACCGGTGCTCGACCTCCTGGGCGATGCAGACAAGACCGGCGAGGAAGCGACTGCCGCCGATGGCGCCATTGCGGTCACGGCTGAGGCCGGGACATCAGTCAAGGTGGTGTTCAGCGGCGCGGCCGGGGCAGTGACCAAAGTGCTCGAAGGCACGGGTTCGCCCGTTGCCGTAAGCCTTACTCAGGCTGAGCTCGCTGTAGTTGGCAGCGGGCCGGTGGCGGTCTCTGCCACGGCCAAAGACAGCGCGGGCAATGTGTCCGGTGCCTCGCAGGCCCAATTCAATCTGGACACCGGCTTGCCCGGCGTGCTGACCGTGGAAGGCAATGAATACACCGGTATCCTCAGCATTACCGGGCAGGAGTCCGGCGCTTTGATCGAGTTCAGCGTCGACGGCGGCGCGACCTGGACCAAGAGCTTCACGGCCAATCCCGGTTTCAACTCCGTTCTGGTGCGGCAGACCGACGTGGCGGGCAACGTTTCGCCAACCACGCTTGAGGAGTTCACACTCGATCCCACGATCGAACTGTCTTCGCTGACCCTGTCGCTGCAGAACGATACCGGCGTCTCCAACACGGATGCGCTGACGTATGACAGCGCCCTGCTGGTGGGCGGCCTCGAAGATGGCGCCGCGTTGCAGTACAGCGCTGATGGCGGCGAAAGCTGGTCCGATGCGGCAGGTTCATTCGACGGCGTGATGCTGCTCGCTGTGCGCCAGTTCAACGTCGCAAGCGGCAAGTTCTCGGCAGCTTCAATGGTGAGCTTCAGCGTCGACACCAACCCGCCTGCTGCGCCGGTGGTGACGCTGGGCGCCGGGGTGTCCGACGGAGCTTCGCTTGATGAGGGCACCTCGAGCGGTGGTATCGTTCGCGTCAGTGCGGAAGCAGGATCGAGTGTCGTCGTCACCTTCACCGGTGTGGACGGGGTCGTTGAGAAGACGTTGACCGGAACTGGCAGTGCCAAGGCCGTCGTTCTGTCCGCGGCCGATCTCGCCGAACTCGGCGACGGTGCGGTTTCATTCTCTGCGGTCGCAAGCGATGTGGCCGGCAATGTCTCTGAAGCGGGCACCGGCAGCTTCACGCTGCGCACCGAACCGCCCGAAGCGCCGATTCTCCAGATCGTGGGCAGCCAGACCAAGTCGCTCACAGAGGCCCTGTCCACCGACGGGGTGATCACGGTGACGGCGGAGCCGGGCCTTGGCCTGCGGCTCGTTTTCACCGGCGTAAGCGGCACGATCGTCAAGACCATTGCGGAAGCGAGTGGCGGCGAAGACATTGTCGCATTCTCGCCCGCTGACCTTGTGCTTCTGGGCGACGGTCCGATCCTCGTGACCGCCCTTGCGCTTGACGAGGCAGGCAATGCGTCTGCGCCGTCCACCCTTGAGTTCAGCCTGGATGCGGTTCCCCCTGTGGCGCCGATCCTGACCCTGGGCGTCGGCGTTGAAGATGGTGGCGCCACGTCCAGCGAAGCCGCCGCCGGCGTAGTATTCGTCAAGGCGGACACCGGCACAATCGTAACGCTGACCTTCACCCGCGGCAGCAATGAGGTGGTCAAGGCGATCGCCGCCAACGGTGCTTCGCAGGCAATCCACCTCACGGCTGGCGACATGGCACGGCTGGGAGACGGGCAGATCCAGGTGAACGCTATCGCCACGGACGCGGCGGGCAACCAGTCCGATCCGGCGCAGGCGAGTTTCATCATGGACACTGCCGTGCCCGTTGCTGGCCTTACCCTGGTTGGCGGCGGCACCAAGTCGGCGACCGATGCGCTTTCGGAAGACGGCGTGGTGCTTGCGGCCGCCGAAAACGGGGCGTCGATCAAGGTCACCTTCAACGGCTATTCCGGCCAGACCGTGACCGTAAATCTGATCGGTACCGGAACGGCGCAGGCTGTGACCCTGACCGAAGAACAAATCACCTTGCTAGGCGATGGTCCGGTTCAGGTGGCGATGCTCGTGACCGACGGTGCAGGCAATCAGTCGTCGCTGCAGAGCCTGACGTTCAGCCTCGATGCCGCCGCGCCTGAGACCCCGCTGCTCACACTGGCCGCCAACACGGCGAACGGCGCCACGGCCGACGAAGCCACTGCTGCCACAGGCCTCCTGACGCTGTCGGCTGAGGCCGGCGCGGTCGTGGTCGTCACCTTCACCGGGTCCGTGGGCACGATCACGCGGACGGTGGTGAGCGATGGCGCTCCGGCTACCCTCGTGCTCAACGCGCTCGACCTGCAAACGCTCGGCGACGGCGTCGTCAGCGTCTCCGCCGTGGCGAGCGACGCAAGCGGCAACCAGTCGGCTCCGGCTACGTCTAGCTTCACGCTCGACCGGCAGGCTCCGCTCGCGCCGTCCCTCACACTCGGAGCCGGCGTGGCCGGCGGTGCCACGGAGGCAGAAGCCCTAGCAACGGCCGGCGTGGTCACCGTGCGTGCGGAAGGTGGTTCGGCTATCACGGTCACCTTTGCCGGCGCGCTCGGTACCGTGTCCAAGGGACTGACTGCCACGGGCGCTTCGCAGGCCGTCACGCTGTCGGCTGCGGACCTTGCGGCCCTTGGCGACGGACCGGTGTCCGTGACGGCCGCCGCCACGGATGCGGCTGGCAACAGCTCTCCCGTTGGTGCGCCGGTCGAATTCGTGCTGGACCGCACCGCACCGAATGCACCCACTCTTGCGCTTGGCAGCGGCATTGCCGACGGCGCATCCGCCGCGGAGGCAACGTCGCAGGGCGGCGTGGCTTTGGTCACGGCCGGCGCCGGGCTCACCGCCAGCGTCACCTTCAAGAACGGGACACGCGAGGTGGTGAAGGAGGTTGTCGGCACGGGCGCGGCGCAGGCCGTCGTCCTCACCGACAACGATCTGGCGACGCTCGGCAGTGGCTCGATCGCAATCAGCGCAGTCACCCGTGATCCGGCGGGCAACGTGTCGACTGCGGCAACGCAGACCTTCACGCTCGATACTGTGGCCCCGGCTGCGCCGCTGGTCTCCCTCATCGGCGCTTCAGCCAAGACTAGTGCCCAGGCCTCGACGGGCGGGGTGGCGCAAGTGACCTCGGAGCTGAATTCCGCCGTCACCGTCACCTTCACCAACGGCGTCAACAGCGTAACGAAGACCCTCACCGGCACGGGCGCTGCCCAGACCGTCTCGCTGTCGGCCGCCGACGTTGCCTCGCTCGGCAGCGGCACCATCGCAATGACAGTGACCGCCGTTGACGCCGTCGGCAACATTTCGCAGACCGGCAGCGCCAGCTTCACCATCGACAACACCCCGCCGGCGGCGCCTGTGCTGGCACTCGGTGCCGGTGTGGCAGATATCGCCTCGGCGGCGGAAGCCACCGCCAGCAGCGGCGTGGTGACAGTCACGGCCGAAGCCGGTTCTACGGTTACGGTCACCTTCACGCGCAGCGGCACCACCATCACGAAGACCGTGGCGGGCACTGGCGCACCGCAGGCCGTCGTACTCACCGCCGGCGATCTGGCGGCGCTGGGCGATGGCACCATCGCGGTGAGTGCAATCGCGAAGGACGTGGCCGGCAACATCTCTGCAGGCGCTACACCTGCGACCTTCACGCTTGACCGGTCGCCGCCCACGGCTCCCGTGCTTGCGCTGGGCGCCGGGGTTGCCGATGGGGCGACCCTGGCCGAAGCGAAGGCCGCCACCGGCGCCGTTACGGTGACCGCCGAAAACGGCGCTGCCGTGACGGTGACGTTCACCAATGGCACCAATGTGGTCACCAAGACCCTGACGGGCACCGGGGTGGCGCAGGCGGTGACGCTCACCGCAGCCAATCTCGCGCTGCTCGGCAACGGAACGGTGTCGGTCTCCGCCACGGCGCAGGATGCGGTCGGCAACAGCTCGCTGGCGACCACCCGCACCTTCACGCTCGACATGGCTCCGCCCAGCAGCCCGGTGCTGGCTGTGGTCGGCTCCACCGAGAAGTCTGGTGCAGCGGCAAGCAGCGCGGCTGGTGCCGTGACTGTGTCGGCAGAGCTCGGCTCGGCTGTGACGGTCACCTTCACAAACGGAGTCAAGACGGTCACCAAGACGATGATCGGCACGGGCGCCCAGCAGATCGTCACCCTCAGCAACGCCGATCTCACGACGCTGGGCGATGGGTCGATCTATGTGACGGCCACTGCCCGCGACACCGCCGGCAACACCTCGGCCAACAGCGGTTCGGTGCAGTTCACGCTCGACCGTGTGGCGCCGAACTCTCCGGCTCTGAGCCTCGGCACGGGCATTGCCGACGGTGCCTCCACAGCGGAAGCGCTGGCGGAAAGTGGCGTGGCGATCGTGACGGCAGATGCCGGATCGCTCATCACCGTCACCTTCGTGAACGGCTCCAACAGCGTGGTGAAGGGCGTCGTCGCAACGGGGCTGCCCCAGGCTGTCACGCTAACCCAGGCGGACCTGACGGCGCTCGGTAGCGGGACCATTTCTGTATCCGCAGTCGCTACCGACACGGTGGGCAATGAATCCACCGAGGCGAGCCAGAGCTTCCTGCTCGACATGACGCCGCCCAATCCGTCCATCCTCACACTGGTGGGGGCCCCGGCAAAGACGACGGCCCAGGCGACAAGCGCCGGTGGTGTGTTGAAAGTGACCACGGAATCCGGCGCAACCGCGACGGTGACGTTCACCAGCAACACCGGCACGATCACCAAAACGCTGGTCGGTACGGGCGTGGCGCAAACGGTGCTGCTCTCGGCAGCCGATGCGGCGGCGCTGGGCAACGGCACCGTCAATGTGTCGGTGCGGGTGCAGGACACCGTCGGCAATCTGTCCACGGCCGCCACGACGAGCTTCACCATCGACGATGTGGCCCCGACGGCACCAGCGCTCGTCCTCGGCGCGGGCGTGGCCGATATCGCGTCGGCTGCGGAGGCAACTGCGGCCACGGGCGTCGTAACGGTCCAGGCCGAAGCGGGCGCAACCGTGACGGTGACCTTCACCAATGGCAGCAAGAGCGTTACGAAGACGCTGACCGGCACCGGCGCCGCGCAGGCCGTGGTCCTTTCCGCCGCCAATCTGGCGACGCTGGGCGACGGCACCATTTCGGTAAGCGCCAGCGCCAGGGACGCGGCCGGAAACAACTCTCCCGCAAGTTCCGCCAGCTTCACGCTGGACAGCACCGCTCCGGTCTCCCCCACGCTCGCGCTCGGGGTGGGCTTGTCAGACGGCGCGACGCTGGCGGAAGCCAGAGCGGCGACCGGCGCCGTGCTCGTGACGGCAGAAGCCGGCGCAACGGTGACGGTGACCTTCACCAATGGCACCGCGAAGGTGGAAAAGTCGGTGATCGCCACCGGCGGGTCCGATGCCGTGACCTTGTCGGCTTCCGACCTCGCCATTCTGGGCAACGGGTCGATTTCTGTCTCTGCCGTGACGAAGGACGCTGTCGGCAACGCTTCGGTGCCTGTGACCACCAGCTTCACGCTGGATAGTGCCGCGCCCACTTCGCCAACGCTGTCCCTGCTGGGAGATCCGACCAAATCGGCCGCCAGCGCAGCGGTGTCCTCGGGTGTGGTGTCGGTGGCGGCTGAGGCTGGTGCGTCTGTGAAGGTCACCTTCACGCGTGGCAGCACCCAGATCGTGAAGACGCTCACCGGTACGGGTTCAGCGCAGAACGTGGCCCTTACGCCTGCGGAGGTGGTCGCCCTGGGCGACGGCGCCGTCGCCATCTCGGCGGTCGCAACCGACCCCGCGGGCAACGCCTCCTCCATCGCCTCGGGTGTGCAGTTCACGCTCGATCGTGCGGCGCCGAACGCGCCGACCATCACACTCGGCACGGGCGTCGCCGACATTGCTTCGGCTGCGGAAGCCACTGCGGCGAGCGGCGTGATCAGCGTGACCGGCGAGGCGGGCTCCGCCATTTCGGTGGTGTTCTCCAACGGCTCCAACAGCATCGTGAAGTCGCTCACGGCGACCGGCTCGGCCCAGGCCGTGACGCTTACCAATGCGGATTTGCAGGCGCTGGGTGACGGCACGATCGCGGTGACGGCGCAGGCGAAGGATCCGGCGGGCAACGAATCCGCCGAAAGCGCGAGCAGCTTCGTGCTGGATCGCTCGCCGCCGGCCACGCCGACCATGACCCTCTCGGACGGTGTCGCTGGCGGCGTTACCGCCACCGAGGCTTTGGCGAGCACGGGCGTGGTCAAAGTAACGGCAGAAGCCGGCGCTCTGGTCACGGTGCAGTTCACTGCCGGGGCCAACACTGTCACCAAGACATTCACCGGCAACGGCCTCACCCAGAATGTGTCGCTCACGGCGAACGACGTGGTGAAGCTCGGCAATGGTGCGGTCACGGTGTCCAGCTTCGTCACGGACGCAGTCGGCAACCAGTCGACGGCTGCAACCAACACGTTCACCATCGATACCATTGCGCCGAACGGCCCCTCGCTGTCGCTGTCCGGAACCGCGGCCAAGAACGCGGAACTGGCCACCGGCACGGTGGCGACGGTAACGGCCGAACTGGGTGCGACCGTCACGGTGACGTTCGTCCAGGGTTCGGTGGAAATCACCAAGACGCTGGTGGGCACAGGGGCGGCGCAGGATGTTGTCCTGACCGCCACCGACGTGGCCGCCTTTGCTGACGGTGCCATCACCTTCTCGGCAGTGGCTCGGGATACCGCGGGCAACGCCTCCGTTGCTTCGGCGACCCGTCAGTTCACCCTCGATCGGGTGGCTCCGCCTGTACCGGTCATCGCACTCGGGGCGGGCGTCGCCGATGGCGCATCCTCTGCGGAAGCGACAGCCGCAGGCGGCGTCGTCACCGTGGTTGGCGAAAACGGTGGCACCATCCAGGCGGTGTTTATCGGGAACAGCGGTTCGGTGACGAAGACGGTGGCGGCTGACGGAACAGCCAAGCCGATCGTGCTGACTGCGGCAGAACTCGCGACCCTGGGCAATGGCAATGTGCTCGTCTCTGCTCAGGTCACGGACGCCGCAGGCAACGTGACCACGGCCGATCCGCTCACCTTCCTGCTCGACACGGTCGCACCGACCGCGCCGGTCATCGGCCTGCCGGCAGGATTCGCAGGCGGTGCGTCGACGGCCGAGGCGCTGGCCAGCACGGGTGCCGCCACGGTGACGGCCGAGGCTGGCTCGGTTGTGGCGGTGACCTTCACCGGCACGCTCGGCACCGTGACACGCACGGTGACGGGCACCGGTTCTGCGCAGGCAATCACGCTGGATGCCTCCCAACTCACCACGCTGGGCAACGGCAATGTCACCGTGACGGCGGTGGCGACGGACCCCGTGGGCAACGTCTCTGCCACGAGTGCGAGCGCCGCCTTCTCGCTCGACACCGTGAATCCCAACGTTTTGCTGAGCGGCGGGAACGGGGCGAACACTAACACGACCAGTGTGCAATCGTCCGAGCTGGGCACGGTTTACGTTGTCAATACCTCGGTCATTCCGACAGTGACGAAGATCGAGGACATTACGAACGTCGACGGAAAGTACTGGAACTCTGTAAATATCACTTCTGTGAACAGCTGGACGACGATTAATCTGCTTGGTCTCGCCAGCGGCACATATCAGGCCTATTCGGTCGACGCGGCCGGGAATATCTCCGCCGTCAGTTCTGCCAGCTACACTGTGAATGCGGTGGTCGAGGCGACTTCCCTTCAGCAGGTGTCGAGTTCGGTGGGTTTTGTCCTGTATGGCTCGGTGTCAGCGGAATACATCGGCCAATCGGTCGACTTCGTTGGCGACGTCAATGGCGACGGCTATGGTGACTTCATGTTCGGTAGCGTGGCAAACGACACGAACTATCCTCGGACCTATGTCATCTTCGGTGGGCCTACCAACCTGAATGGGGGCTACTACGATAACCTGGTAACCGCGAACAATAACACGAATGGCTTCGCGGTCACAGGCTACCAGTGGTATGAATATTCGGGCTATTCCGTCTCCAGCGCGGGCGACGTCAATGGCGACGGTCTCAACGATCTTCTGATCGGCGCCTATGGTCGGGACAACGGTAATAGCCTCGCCGGTGCGGCCTACATCGTTTATGGCAAGACCGGCGGGGCGATCGTGGCGTTGGGCAACCTTCCTGGTGTCGGCGCATCGAACTCGAACGGTTTTGTGTTGCTGGGCAGCAATACGGATAGTCAGGCAGGCTTCTCGGTGTCGGTCGCGGGAGACATCAACGGCGACGGATATGCGGATTTCCTAGTCGGCGCACTCTATCAGGACGTCGGGACGGCAGCAGACGCAGGCCGGGTCTATGTCGTGTATGGGCGGTCGAACAACAGTTCCATCGACATGTCTGCGCTCACGGCGGCCAGCAACACCCTCGGCTTCATGATCGAGGGGTCCAGCACCAGCGACCAATTGGGGTCAGCGGTCAGCAATGCGGGTGACGTGAACGGCGATGGTCTCAGCGACTTTATCGTTACTGCACGCTACGCAGATGCTCCCAACGGCAACTCCGGTACTTCCTATGTGGTATTCGGCCAAACCGGCATCAGCGGCGCACCCCTGAATGTTTCGGCGCTTACCGCCGCGACCAATACCCGCGGCTTCGTCATCAGCGGGTCGAGCAATGGTGACAACACCGGATGGAGTGTCGCCGGTTCCGGTGACATCAACGGCGATGGCCTTTCCGACCTGGCCTTGGCCGGGATCTATGCGGACACTTCCCAAGGGAACGCGGGTAAGTTCTATATCGTGTTCGGCAAGACGGACGGTGCTGGCGTCAATGTGAGTGCCCTGTCCGGTGGCACCAACACGCAGGGCTTCGTCATCAACGGCTCCGTTGCGAATGATTATGCCACAAGCATATCGGTGATCGGGGACGTGAACGGGGACGGGCTGGCCGACCTGCTGCTGGGCGCCAACGCTGCGGACGCGAATGGCTATACAGATACGGGCAAGGCCTATGTCGTGTTCGGCAAGACCGACAATACGGCGGTCGAGCTTTCCGCGCTCTCGGTGGCAGGCAACACTCAGGGCTTCGCCATCCATGGATCGGGCCAGAACTACTCCAATCTTGGTACGTCCGTGTCAGCGGGCGACCTGAACGGCGATGGTCTGGTCGACCTGATGATCGGCGCCCCCTATCAGGACTACGGCTATACCGATGGTGGCGCGATGTACGTCATTTACGGTTCGACCTCGGGCGTGTTCTCGACCACCAAGGTCAGCCAGATGGGGACCGCCGGTGCAGACACGCTGAACGGCACGAGCGGCAATGACTCGCTGGTGGGCGCAGGCGGCAATGACGTGCTCCGGGGCAATGGCGGCGCCGACGTGATTTACGGCGGTGCCGGCAATGACCGTATCATCCTCAACGCGGACAATGTCGCCAAGCTTGGCCAGTCCGGTGCGAGCATCCAGGGCGGTCTCGGCACCGATACGCTGGCGCTCGACGGATCGGGCATCACACTCGATCTCACCACCCTGCGCGACGCTTTCGTGAAGGGGGTCGAGAAGATCGACCTCACAGGATCGGGCAACAACACGCTGAAACTGAACCTGACGGACGTGCTCAACTTGCACGATCCGGAGGAGAGCGCCTTCAACGAGTTCGAGGCGCTCACCGGCAAGGTCGGCAAGCAGCAGATGATGGTCGATGGCAACAGCGGGGATGCCCTGCAGCTCGTCGGCAGCTGGCTCGATAGCGGTGTGGACGTTCAGGACGGCACGCGCAGCTACAGCATCTACAATTACGCAGGATCTGCGGTGCAGCTGCTGGTGAACAACGAAGTCACCGTGTCGGTGCAGGATAATGCCGCTCCTGCGCCCGCCTTCGCGGACGGAAGCATCAGCGGAACCGGCACGGATGCCGCCATCGTGCGCTCGACGGAAGTGGGAACGCTGTACCTGGTGAACACCGCGGCTATCCCCACGGTGAGCACTCTGGCCGACATTACCGGCGCGGACAGCAAATACTGGAACTCGGTCGCTATCACGGCTGCCAATACCAACACCAACCTGAGCCTGCTCGGGTTGGCCAGCGGAACGTACAAGGCCTATGCGGTCGATGCGTTGGGCAACCTTTCCTCGCCGAGCGCCAACAGCTTCACGGTGACACCCGTGATCCAGGCAAGTGCGATCATGCAGGCCAGCAATTCGCTGGGCTATATGATCGCCGGTTCCAGCGGCTCCGAGTATCTCGGCGGCGCCGTCAGCGCTGCCGGCGATATCAACGGCGACGACTATGGCGACTTCATCGTGGGGGTGAGCGATAGCAACTCCACCGCCTCGAAATCCTATGTCGTCTTCGGCGGACCCACGAACATTTACGGCAGCGTGACGGACAGCGTCTATACGGCCGCCAACGGGACCGCCGGCTTCGCCATTCTGGCGTCGTCAGCAAGCGATTATCTCGGCGTTGCAACGGCCGCCGGGGACGTCAATGGCGATGGTCTTGGCGATCTGATCGTCGGGGCCAGGGGCGTGGATAACGGAAGCACGTCCGCCGGCGCGGCCTATATCGTCTATGGCAAGACCAGCGGCAGCACTGTCACCGTGGCGAGCCTGTCCACTGCTGTAACCGCGGGCTTCCAGTTGCTCGGCGGGACTGCGGGTGAAGGCGCCGGCTACTCGGTTTCCGCCGCCGGCGACATCAATGGCGATGGCTATGCCGATCTGCTGGTGGGTGCAGCCACGGCGGGCGCGAGCAGTCAAGGAAGGGCCTACATTGTGTATGGCCGGTCTAATAACAGCAGCATCAATCTCACGGCGCTCACGGTCGCGACCAATACTCTCGGCTTTGTGATTGATGGCACGCTCGCCAACGATAATCTCGGCTACAAGACCACTGCGTTGGGCGATGTTAATGGGGACGGCCTGGCCGACTTCATGGTTGGATCGCCCTTCGTCGATCTCAATGGCAACGGCAATCCAGGTGCCGCGTATGTGGTGTTCGGGCGGACCGGCACGAGCGGTGCCGCGCTCAATCTCACCTCCCTGACCGTGGCAACCAACACGCTCGGCTTCGCGATCAGCGGTTCGAGCGCAAACGACAACGCCGGATGGGCAATTGCCGGTAGCGGCGACATCAATGGCGATGGTCTGTCGGACATGGTCGTCACCGCTCGCTTGGCGGACTCGGCAAGCGGGGTCGATGCCGGCAGAACCTATGTCATTTACGGTAAGACGAGCGGGGCGAGCATCAATCTCAGCGCGGTCACGGCCTCCGGAAATACGCTCGGGTTCGTAATCAACGGCTCCAGCGTGAACGATTTCCACAACGCGATGTCGGTTATCGGCGACCTGAATGGCGATGGTCTCGCCGATCTCGCGATCGGTTCGTGGCAGGCGGATACCAGCCTCGGGACCGACGCCGGCAAGGTCTATGTCGTCTTCGGCAAGACCGACGGCAGCCCGGTGGACCTGTCCGCACTGAGCGTGGCCGGCAACACGCAGGGCTTCGTGATCGAAGGAAACCAGTCAGGGACGACCTCCTTCGGCTCCGTGTCGGGCGCCGATCTCAACGGGGACGGTCTGGTCGACCTGATCATCGGCAACAGCAATGCGGACGTGGGTGGCTCAACTGACAATGGTGCGGCCTTCGTCGTCTACGGTTCAACCTCCGGCGTGTTCTCGACCAGTAAGGTCAGCCAGATGGGGACGAGTGGCGCTGATACGCTCACTGGAACTTCTATCAATGACTCGCTGGTCGGCGGTCAGGGCAATGACGTGCTCTCCGGCAAGGGCGGCATCGATGTGCTCTATGGCGGCAGCGGCAACGACCGGATCGTGCTCAATGCCGACAATGTCGTGAAGCTCGGCCAGTCCGGCTCCAGTGTTCAGGGCGGCCAGGGCATCGACACGCTGGCGCTTGAAGGCACGGACATCATCACGCTCAATCTCACCACCATGCGCGACGCCGTGATCAAGGGCATCGAGAGGATCGACATCACAGGTTCGGCCAATAACACGCTGAAAATGAACCTGACCGATGTGCTCAATCTGCATGATACGGATGAAAGCGCGTTCAACGCGTTCCAATCCCTCACCGGCGTGACCGGCAAGCAGCAGTTGATGATCGACGGCGATGCCGGAGACTCGTTGCAGCTGGTCGGAAGCGCACTGTGGGTGGACAGCGGCACCGACGTGGTCGAGGCCGGGGTGAGCTACAGCGTGTACAACTACAACGGCGCTCCGGTGCAGTTGCTGGTCGACAACGCGATCACGACCACTGTTGTCCCGGCCTGAGGTCGCCAGCCATGTTCCAGGGGCAGCGACCCGATCCGGAGCAGGCAGCGAGGGCCCAGTCGCGCGGCGACTGGGCCACCGCGGCCGAATTGTACGAACAACTGCTTGTCGAGCAGCCGGACGATCCCGTTCTGCTCGGCAATCACGGCCAAGTGTTGCGCAAGCTTGGCCGGGACGACGAGGCGCTGGTGCAATATGGACGGGCGATCGCCTGCCCGGATGCGCCGGCGGCCGTCTGGTTCAATTATGGCAATGTGCTCTACGACAAGGGCAAATGGGAGAAGGCGCAGGAAGCCTTCGGGCAGGCGCTGGCGCTCGAGCAAGAGAATGGCCCGGCGATCGTGCCGGCCAGCATCCAGCTGGCCCGCTGTTCGGTCAAACAGGGCGAGTATGAAGAAGCGCGGCGGCTGTTCAGCGATGTGCTGCGCCGCGATCCCGGTAACTTTACGGCGTGGCTGGAAGCGGGCAATGTCTGTCGCCACCATGGCACGCTGGAGGAAGCGCTCGACTATTATCGCCGGGCAGCCGAAGCTGCGCCCTCGCGCTACGGCGCGCATCTCAGCGTCGCCCGTGCGCTGGAACAGGTCGGGCGGGACGACGAGGCGATCTTGGCTTGGCTGAAGGCGCTGGACTGTGCCGACGCCGGCAACGGGGGTGATATTCACCATCGTCTCGGGCTTGGTCGCGCGGAGCGGGGCGAGTGGCACCGCGCGGCGGAAGCCTTCCGGCACGCGCTCAGCGCCGATCCGGCTCTGCACGATGCCCGCATCGACCTAGCGGACGCGCTCATGCAAATGGGCGCTGCCGAACAGGCAGAGCCGCTCTTCGCGCAGATGGAAGCGACAGAGCTGGACGAGGAGGACGAGATCAGGCTCGCCGGCACGCTGATGAAGCACAACCAGTTTGATCGCTGCGACGCGATCATGCGCGCCCGGATCGACAAGGATCCGCAGAACTGGCGCGCATATTTCAATCTTGGCAAGGTGCTCATCGAAGGGATGCGCACCGAGGAAGCCGAGACCTGCTTCGCCAAGGTGGACGATCTCGCCGGTGACGAGGCACCCGATATGCGTGCGATGCGCGGCTCCATCGCCGGCAAGCGCGGAGACGTGGACACCGCCCGCGACATCTACAGCGAGCTTGGCGAGGAAGAGGGGCCGGAATCCCCGTTCCGCGGCTCAGCGGCGATGGCGGCGCTGTATAGCGAGACGATGAGCGCCGCGGAGGTGAAGGACTTCCATCGATCGCTTTTTGCCCCGCTGGGGGAGGGGGCGCGCGCAGCCTCGTCCTTCGCCAACGATCTCTCGATCGATGCCGGTGCTGCTGACCCCGCCCAGCGCAGCCGGCGGCTGCGCGTCGGCTATGTCACCGCCGACATGCATGGCGAGCATCCGGTCAGCCTGTTCATGCGGCCGGTACTGGCCCAACATGACCGCGAGGCGTTCGAGATCACGGTCTACTCGCTCAGCCCGCTCACCGACGACATGACGCGCAGGGCGCGGGGCAGGGTGGATCGCTGGCGCGATGCGGCGGCGATCAGCAACACTCGCCTGGCGCAAATGATCGAGGATGACGGCATCGACCTGCTGGTGGATCTCGTCGGGCACACCGGTCGCAATCGCGCGCCGCTGTTCGGCCGCCGGGCTGCGCCGGTGCAGGCGATGTTCCTCGGCTATCCCGCCACCACGGGCATTCCCAACATGGATTGGCTGATCAGCGATCCGGTGACCTCGCCGGCGGAGCACGCGCATCTCTACACAGAGAGGCTGGAGCATGTGCCGGGTTTCGTGTTCTGCTATTCTCCCGAGCGAGAGTTTCCATTCCCGGCCTATGGCACCGAGCATCTCGAACGCCCGCTAACCTTCGGATCGTTCAACAATGTCTCGAAGCTGACGCCCTACACCATCCGGCTATGGGCGAAGGCCATTGTGGCGACCCCCGGCTCACGGCTGGTGCTCAAGGGGCCGAGCTTCCTCGATTCCGTGGCAGTGCAACGCTTCGGTGATATGTTCGTGGACGCGGGCGTCTCGGCCGACCGGCTCGAGTTTCGCGGTCCATCCAGTCTGGACGAGATGATGGCGGAATATGCCGACATCGACATCGCGCTCGACTGCTTCCCCTATAATGGCGGCACCACCAGCTGTCAGGCGCTGTGGATGGGCGCGCCCGTCATCACGCTCGCCGGCGAAAGCTTCGTGCAGCGCATGGGAGCGGGGCTCATGACTGCGATCGGTCGACCCGAGTGGGTTGCACAGGACGAGGAGGCCTTCGTGAGGATCGCTGTCGATCTCGCGTCCGACCGCGCCGCCCTTCTCGAGGAAAAGCGTTCGCTCCGCCAGCGCCTCGCAGCCTCTCCCGCCGGAGATATCGGTAGCTACACGCGTGCGCTGGAGGACGCCTATCGCCGCATGTGGAACGACTTCGCAGCCAACGGGCGATGACCGCAATCTGGCTACGAGCAACACGGAGAGTAAGGGATGAAGCGGCAGCGCCGCTTCATTCGGAGTGGGGCGGAGTGGATGAGGAATAGCGAGAAGGACTTCCTCCATTTCCAAAGCGAGCGTCACGCGCAGGGCAAGCTGATACATGGTACTGCTGGCGAGTTTTCGATGTCGGCGTAAGCATCAGGCACGGTTCGCCTGTTTCCCCTGTTTGTGACCGTTACTGGAGGAGCAGGCTTGATGGGTTCAGCCGTCGTCCACCACTTGGTTCTCCGGAAAGGCTTCGACGTGCTGACGGTTGACGCCCTGACCTAAGGCGGGCTGCGTCGACGGTCTCTGGGTAGGACGGTCGAATCATGGCCTGAAGCTGAGCTTCAGCTACAGCTTCTAAACGCGGTCCTTCGGGAGCAACAGAGGGCCCGGTCGGCTGCGCCAGGCCTATCCTTCGCGAAGCGGCCCCCCATACGGTTCGGAGCTATGCCAGCATCTGCGCGGCGTTGACGATGATCCAGGTAATCGCGCCGGCTGCGGCGATCCCGGCGAGCAGGCGCAGAAACAGCCCCCCTGCCGAGACAGAGCCTCCGGCCGCGCGCCCGGCGATCATCGGGCGGACGAGATTGCGGCGAAAGCGCAGCAGGTAGAACAGGATCGCCAGGATGTGTAGTGCGACGAGGGCTAGAAGGCCGTTGAAGATTACCTCATGCACCTCGGCGGCTGCACGGCCTTGATCGAAGCTGACCAGATCGGCAAGCGGGCCGGATTCAAAACCATCCACATCCACGGCGAACAGACCAGCGCCGACCATCGCGAACAGCGCCGCCAGCATGGCAATCACGCTCCATCCGCCTAGCGGATTGTGACCCGCGCTGGCGGGCGGTGCCCCGCGAGCTAGTGCACGAGCATAGGCGCCGACCGCGGCCGGGCTACGCAGGAAGCTGCCGAAGCGCGCGGTGCGGCTGCCGGCAAATCCCCAATATATCCGAAACACGATCAGGAACAGGATGCCGTAGCCAGAATAGCGGTGCCATTCCATCTCGTGCTGCTCTCCGCTCCACCAGGAGAAGGCAAGCAGGGCGACCAGCAGCCAGTGGAACAGCCGTGTCACGATATCCCAGTCGGCTGGCGGATCCTGCGGCCTCATACGCTGTGCTCCATCGCTCAATCGGCGCGAAACTTGCGGTGGCAAGCGGCGCAAGACTGGCCGGTCGCCTTGAACTGCGCCTGGCTTGCCGAAACGCTGCCGCTGGCGATTGCTGCCTCGAGCTTTGCCGCCTCGGCCTTGCTGTCTGCGAGCAGGGCATCGAACGTTGCCCGGTCGGACCAGATGCCCGCCAGCGCATCCGTAGGCGTGCCGGCACTCGGGCCAGAGCCGGCGGGGAACAAGTCGCCCTGCATGCGCAGCGTGGCGGAGACCACCTTCGCATTGTCCAACAGGACGCGCTGCGAGGGTGGGCTCTTGGCCAGTTCCGCTTTGATCGCCTTCACCGCCTCGCCCATTTTCTTGAAGCCTGCCTGGCGC
The DNA here is from genome assembly GCF_003569745.1 of Altererythrobacter sp. B11. NCBI lineage: Bacteria > Pseudomonadati > Pseudomonadota > Alphaproteobacteria > Sphingomonadales > Erythrobacteraceae > Altererythrobacter > Altererythrobacter sp. B11. The sequence continues at coordinate 3,154,385 of NZ_AP018498.1, read as the reverse complement.
GCCGCAATTGCGGCCTTGCCGGTGGGGGCGGCAGCCGGAGCGGTGCCGACCACGCCGACCAGAGCGAGGGCGGCGGCGATATACTTGATGGTGCGGAATGCGATCATGTCGGGCTTACCTGGTTGATAAAATCACTGGACGCTGCGGGCAGAGGCGGCTTCGGCGAGCGGGAATTCCGGCTCTGCAGGGAAGATGCTGCGGAAGATCGCGCCGATCTCCGTCAGGCCGCCATCGGCCATCTGCGCGGCGGTGATGCCGCGCTTGTTGGGAAGGTCGGTACGTGCTCCGTGCGCAGCCAGCACGCGCAGCATCGGCGCCAGGCCGGGGCGCACGTTGCCGGTGCCAACCAGCAGATGCATCGCGGTGGAGCCATCGGCATCGGCGACGTTCGGATCGGGCGCGAGATCCAGCGCGTAGGCCAGCGTCTCCGCGCTTTCGCTCGTCGCTGCGGCGAGCACCACGCCGGTGCCGTTCGCGGAAACGAAATGCGGATCGGCTCCAGCTTCGACCAACAGTTTCATCGCTGCCACCTGTCCACTCTCTGCTGCTTTCATCAGTGGCGTGGTGGGCGGAACGGGCGGCGGTGGCTGTCCGAAATTGGCCTCCGTTACCCAGGTGATGCGCGAAGGGCCGGTGAGCCCGTCGGGATTGGCTCCGGCTGCCAGGAGCGCCTCGATCAGTGCTGGATCGCCGCCCATCGCCGCGACATGGAGCGGCTGGTTGCCGTTGCGGTCATGCGCGGCCAGGTCGACGCCGAAGGGCAGCATCAGCGCGGCTGCGTCGTAGTTCTTCTGGTAGAGCGCGAGCTGTGCTGCCGTCGTATCCTCCGGGCCGAGATGGTCGGGCCGTGCGCCGGCCTGCAGCAGCAGGCGGGTGGCGGGGACCGAGCCGCTCTTGATAGCGAAGAACAGCGGAGTGAAGTCGCCCTGCGTAACGCGATCGGCATCTGCGCCGGCTTTGAGCAGCAATTCCATCGCCTCGGTCCGCCCCGCAGAGGCGGCCCACATTAGCGGGGTCTGCCCGCGGCTGTCTGCGGCGTCGGCGGGGATGCCGGCGTCAAGAATGGCCTTGACCGCTTCCGGTGGCCCGAAGCGCGCGCAGATCGCCAGCGTGCTGGTCCCATCGGGACGCGCGGCACGCAGGTCGGCACCGGCGGCGATCAATTGCGCGACAATATCCTCCCCGCCGAGTTCGCAGGCGAGGGAGAGTGGGGTCACGCCGTCAATATCGGCGGTCGCTGCCTTCGCTCCGGCCTGGAGCAGTGCATGAACCATGGCCGGGTTCTGCGTATTGACCGCCCAGCTGAGCGGCGTGGCGCCGAAATCGAGCGCCTCGTCCGGATCGGCGCCGTCGGCGAGCAGGGCCGCCGCGCCCGCCACGTCATTGGCCAGGATCGCACGACCGAGCGGGCTGTCCTCGCCCGCCGCCAGCGCCGGGGCGAGCGGTGCCCCCGCTAGCGCGAACGCAGCGAGCAGCCACCCGAAGCGCTCAGGCATGGAACAGCTCCGTCAGCGGTCCGGTGCTGTCGCCGAAGCTCTGCGCAGGCACGTCGAGCGCGTGCAGCCCGGCCAGCATCAGGTTGGACATGGTCGTGCCGTGTTCGACTTGCAGATGACGGTTGCCCGGAACAAGGCCGCCCGCGACGATGATCGGCAGGTCCATATGGTCGTGATCGTTGGGATCGCCGAAGGCGGAGCCGCGGATCACCAGCGTGCGGTCCAGCAGCGAGCCTTCGCCATCCTTCGCCTCCGCCATCTTTTGCAGATAATACGCGAAATATTCCATGTGATAGCGGTTGATCCGCACCAGCTTGGCGATCTTCTCCGGATCATTGCCGTGATGGCTGAGCATGTGGTGGGAATCGGGCACGCCGATCTCCGGATAGGTGCGGTTGGACAGTTCGCGCCCGATCATGAAGCTGCCCACGCGGGTGATGTCTGCCTGCATCGCCAGCACCTGCAGGTCGATCATCAACTTGGCATGTTCATCGAAGGATTCCGGAATGCCCGCAGGCCGTTGCAGGTCGCCGGCATCCTGGAAACCCGAAGCGGCGGCGCGCTGGATGCGCTTCTCCACATCGCGGGTCGCTTCGAAATACTCGTCGAGCTTGTGGCGATCGTCCGCACCAAGCCGGCCTGACAGGCGGGCGGTGTCCTCCATGACGAAATCGAGAATGGATGCCTGACGCTCTATCCGGGCCGCGCGGCTCTTCTCGTCGAGCGCGAAGCCGGCGCCGAACATCCGTTCGAACACGTCGCGCGGATTGGCGGTTACGGGCAGGGGAACCGTCTCGTTCCGCCAGGAAATGCCGTTGGTATAGGCGCAGCTGTAGTTGATATCGCAGCTGCCGAGCAAACTGGCCTGATCGATGCCGAGTTCGAGCGAATTGAGCTGCGTCGCCTGGTCCGAGCCGTCGGCCAGATAATTAGCATAGACCTGATCCATCGAGATGCCGCAACGAATGTCGGGCCCCTCGGTCTGCTTGACATGCACGCCGGTGAGGAAGGCGGGGCAGGACCGGCCATGCCCAGCCGGCCGGTCACCCATCGCGGCGGCCTGCGGATGGCCGAGGCCGGTCACCACGGTGAGCTGCTTGCGGAACGGCGCGAGCGGTTCGAGCGTGCTGGGCAGCGTCAGCTCCGTGCCCGCTGCGGCGGGGCGGAAATCCTGCATCATCATGCCGTTGGGCGAATAGAATATCTGCAGGCGCTTGGGCCGTGCGGTGATGTCGGCCGCCCGGGCGGAAGGCGCCATCGCTTCGAGGAAGGGTAGCGCCATGGCGGCGCCGAGGCCGCGAAGCATGGTACGGCGATGGAGCGGCTGGCTGAGAACTCTCATGGGGCGCGCCTCACTTTTCTGGGGTTTTTCGCAGGGTGAAGGGATCGCTCGTGACGATGCCCTTGATGATCGAGCGGATTCGGTAATCGTCCTGCGCCGCTGTGCGGGCAACCGAGCGGATCGCCGGCATGTCCTGCGAGACCACGCCGCGGGCCAATGCATAGGTCATCAGCCGCTCGGTGAAGGCGCGGGTAAATTCGTCCTTGCTGTCGAGCAGCACCGACTGGAGACCCTGGATACCGGTGAAGGCGGTGCCGTTGGGCATCTTTGCGGAGGCGTCGATCAACTGACCGGCATCCATCGTCCGGTAAGCGCCCACCGCGTCGTAATTCTCCAGGGCAAAGCCGAGGGGGTCCATTTTTACATGGCAGGCGGCGCAGACCGGGTCCGTTCGGTGCCGTTCAAGCTGCTCGCGCGCGCTGAGCTTGCGGCCGTCATGCTCTGCCTCCAGCGCGGGAACGTCGGGCGGCGGCGGGGGCGGCGGTGCGGCGAAGAGATTGTCGAGGATCCACTTGCCGCGTTTCACCACGGAGGTGTGATTGCCATAGGAGGTGACGGTGAGGATACTCGCCTGGCCCAGCAGCCCGCCGCGGTTCCACTCCGGCTTGAGCGCGACCTTGCGAAAGGCGGTGCCGTTCACGCCGGGTATGCCGTAATGTTCGGCCAGTTGCTGGTTGAGGAAACTGTAATCGGAGGCGATGAAATCCAGCACGCTGCGATTGGTGCGCAGGATATAGCTGAAGAACATCTCCGTCTCGCTCGCCATGGCCGCGCGCAGACGATTGTCGAAATCGGGGAAAACCGCGACGTCCGGGCGCTGCTGATCGAGATTCCGTAGATAGAGCCACTGGCCGGCGAAGTTCCGGGTCAGCGCTTCCGCACGCGGATCGGCCAGCATGCGGTCAATCTGACCATCGAGCACCTCTGGCTGACGGAGCCGACCCGCCTCCGCGATGTCTAGCAACTCTTCGTCGGGTATGCTGCTCCACAGGAACAGGGAAAGGCGCGTTGCAAGTTCGAAATCGTTGATCCGGCTGACGGAGCCGGGTCCGGCGTCGGCCGGATCACTCTCGAGCACGAACAGGAATTGTGGCGAGACAAGGATCGCTTCAACCGCCGCCTCGATCCCACGTTCGAAGCCCGATCGCGCATGCTCCTGAGCATAGATCCCCATCAGCGGGGCGATATCGGCCACCCCGACGGGGCGACGATAGGCGCGGCGGGCCAGGCCGGTGAGGATATCCCGCGCGCAACCGGTTTCCTGTGAAGCCTTGGCAGGCCTGCAGGTGAAGATGCGCGCACGGCTGGCCGTTTGCCCCACGCCGCTCGCATCATACGGTCCATCTATGTCGATCTGCAGCACGTCGCGCGGGAAGTTCTGCTGCGAATAGCGGGGATGCATCCGGTAAGATGGGACGGACAGCGTTTTCACCCGTTTCCCGTCGACCGAGACATCGAGCGGCAGCATCACCGGGCCGTCCGTTGGCAGCGGCACGTAATCGGTCGTATTGCGCAGGGTCTGAACGGTCTCTTCGGGCGCAAGGGTACGGCGGAATGACATGCCGATGACATGCGCCCCTGCCTTCAGCGGAATGCGCACGCTAACGCGGTCTTCCCGCTCGCGATCGGTTTCGTTGTTGGTATTGGCGTTGAGCCAGCCGCTGATTTCGTATGTGCCGTCGAAGATCGCGAAATAGGGGAAGGCGCCGCCTCCGCGCGACCCGAGAGGCAGGAACTGGTTGGCGCGTTCGTTATAGGCCGGGCGGCCTGAATTCATCACCGAACCATCCTTGGGCACCTGATAGGTGGTGACAAAGGGGCGAGCGGGCGCGAGGCCGGTGGCCATCGGCCCGATCTTGCCTGCCACGGCGAGATAGCGATCCATCAACGTGGGCGAGACGCTGAGCACGTCCGCGATATTGTCGAAGCCGAAACCCGAGTTGTCCCGGGGCAAGTCGCTGCTGAAATCGACGTCCAGCGCCAGCAGGTCGCGCACCGCATTGGCGTATTCGACGCGGTTGAGCCGCCGCAGCGTTGCGCGGCCTGGGTCAGGATTGGCGCTGGCATAGGCATCCAGCGAATTTTCCAGCCAATTTACGAAGGCAGCGCGCGTTGCCGGATCGGGCTGTTCCTTATCGACGGGCGGCATCTGCCCTTCGCCGACCATCCGCAGGATCTTTTCCCAGGCGGCGTTGTGCACGCCATCCTGCAAGTCGGCGGCACGCAGATCGTCAACGGAGAAATCCGCCTTGAGATCGAAATCGTTGTGGCAGCGAGAGCAATATTCGTCGAGCAGAGCCGGAGGGCCGCCCTCGAAAGCGGCCTGGACAGGTGCGGGGACGGCGGAAACCGCCTCCGACCGCATGGGAGCGTCCTCTGCGCGGGCCAGCACCGAGCCGCCTGCGGCGAGCAGGCCCGCCGCCAGCGCATAGCTGCCGAGCGCCGGGCGCCGCTTGTGCCGTGCTTCACTCATGCTGTCGCTCGCTCCCCGAGTATGGCGATTGAATGGAGGCGCCATTCCTAACAGCCGTTGTCCACGGCGAAGGCTCTAGACCTGTGGGACAGGGGTATCGGCCGTCCTGTGTGCCGTCCATTGCCGTTTTGGGAACGTGGCTCGCTAAAAATTAGGTAGGTCTACTAAGCCTCGTTGCCAAAATTCGCTCCAAGGACAGGGCGGGCTGCTTTGTCTTGTAAATCAGGTGCCTGGTGATCGAACCGGAGCGGTTCAGGGGAGATTGGTCCGCCTGGGGCAGAGCGGCCGGGAACGACGAGGTTGAGCACGACCGCGATAGTCGCGGCGGGGAGCAAGCCTGAACTCAACAGGATGCGCCAGGTTTCGGGCAGGTGCTGTATCGCGCTTGGCTCCAGCTGCAGACCGAGGCTGATCGACAGGGCAACTCCGAAGATCAGCATGTTACGCTGGGTCCACGAGACCTGGGAAAGGATCGACAGCGCGGCGGACGCGACCATGCCGAACATAACGATGACCGCACCGCCCAGTACTTCGATCGGGATGGTGGTGATCAGCGCACCGATCTTCGGCACGAAGCCACAGACGATGAGGAACAAGGCGCCAATCGTCACGACGTGCCGGCTCATCACTCCGGTGATTGCGATCAGCCCGACGTTCTGGCTGAATGAGGTGTTGGGCAGCGCACCGAACACGGCAGCGAGGGCCGTTCCCAGTCCGTCGGCCGAAGTGGCACCGCTGAGCTCGGCGTCGGTCGCCTCGCGCCTTGCTCCGCCGGCGCAAATGCCGGAGACATCTCCTACCGTCTCGATCGCGGAGATCACGCCCATCAGGCAGAAGCCAAGCACGGCCGAAGCGGAAAAGGCGAAGCCAAAATGGAACGGCACCGGCACCACGATCCAGTTCGCCTGCGCGACATTGGCCAGCGAAACCGTGCCCAGCAGCGCCGCCACCGCGTAACCCGCCAGCACGCCGATCAGCACCGAAGCTGTGGGCCACATGTCGCGTCCGAAGAAGCTGAGGCCCAGCGTGGTTGCCACGACGACGCCCGCCAGCAGCCAGCTGCGTGCCGTGCCGTAGAGCGCTGTTCCCTGCAACTCGACCCCGCCGGCTGCATACTGGATGCCGACCTGCATCAAGGACAGGCCGATCATCAACACGACGAGGCCGGTCACCATGGGCGGCAGAGCGAAGCGGATGCGGCCGACCACCAGCGCCAGGCTGGCATGGAACAGCCCGCCGAACAGCGCCCCGGTGGTGAGCACGGCCATTCCTTCCACGCCTTTGCCCGAGACAATCGCGATCATCACCGGGACAAAGGCGAAGCTGGTGCCTTGAACGATGGGCAACCTCGCGCCCACCGGGCCTGCGCCAATGGTCTGCATCAGCGTGGTGATCCCCGCCAGCAGCATCGACATCTGGATCATGTAGATCAGTTCGTGCTGATCGGCCGAGCCGTAGCCGAAGCCGGCAGCGCCAGCGACGATGATCGCCGGGGCGATGTTGCTGACGAACATTGCCAGGACGTGCTGGATACCGAGCGGGATCGCGATCGCGAAGCCCGGGAAATAGTCCGGATCGCGCGCCTGTTCGGCCGTCATTAGGCCCGCCTTCACCGGCTGTTCGATATCGTGCAGGCTCGGCACCGTCATGCGAAGCTCCCGGCAGGAGGGAAGAGTGGGGCGGCCATCAAGCGGCCTCTAGCAGACGAGAGAGCGAGCGCTCGGCGGCGCCGAGCACGTCGGAGCGCTCGACACGCGCAAGCTCCCCACCAAGCACCACCGGCGCCCCTTCGACGAACAGGTCGCGCACCTGCCGCGGCGGGCTGAGGACTAGCCCGGCTACGCGGTCCCACGCCCCCTGTGAGGGGATATCGTTCATGTCCCAGATCGCGAGATCGGCCCGCAAGCCCGGCGCCAGCATGCCGCAATCGCTCCGCCCGAGTATCCCGGCCCCGCCGCGCGTGGCGAGATAGAGCGCCTCGCGCGGGTCGAGTGCGCTGGCACCGCCGACCGCCCGTTGCAGCAGCATGGCCTGGCGTGCCTCGTTGAGGAGATTGCCGCTGTCGCTCGACGCGGAGCCGTCCACGCCGAGGCCGACGGGGACACCGGCCGCGCGCATCGCGCGAACCGGCGCAATGCCCGAGCCGAGGCGGCAATTTGAGCAGGGACAATGGACGACACCCGTTCGGGTTTGCGCGAAGAGCGCGATCTCCTCCGCATCCAGTTGCACGCAATGGGCGAGCCACACATCGGGACCGGTCCACCCGAGTTCGGCCGCATACTGGCCTGGCCGGCAACCGAAGCGTGCGAGCGAGAAGGCCACGTCATCCGCATCTTCCGCGAGATGAGTGTGGAGCATCACCCCCTTGTCGCGCGCCAGAAGCGCCGCCTCGCGCATCAGGTCGGGCGTAACTGAAAACGGCGAACAGGGAGCGATACCGATGCGGACCATCGCACCCTCTGAAGGGTCGTGGAAAGCGTCGATGAGGCGGATGGCGTCATCGAGGATCGCGTCTTCCGGCTCGACCAGACTGTCTGGCGGCAGACCGCCCGCGCTCTCGCCCAGGCTCATCGCGCCGCGCGTCGCGTGGAAGCGCAACCCTATCACCTCGGCCGCGGCGACTGTGTCGTCGATCCGCACGCCATTCGGAAACAGGTAGAGATGATCCGAGCTTAGCGAACAGCCCGAAAGGGCCAACTCGGCCAGACCCAGCTGCGTGGCGGCGAAGACGTCGTCAGGCCGAAACTGCGCCCAGATCGGGTAGAGTCGCCTCAACCATTCGAACAGAGAGGCAGAGGTGATGCCCGGCACCGCGCGGGTCAGTGTCTGGTAGAGATGATGGTGAGTGTTGACGAGGCCCGGCGTGACCACGCAGCCGGCGGCGTCGATCACCTCGTCCGCAGTGTCGGCAAGCGCGGCGAGTTCCGCCGTGGTCCCCATTGCGGCGATAGCCCCGTCGCGCCAGGCGAGCGCGCCATCGGCAATCTCGCGCCGCTCGTCGTCCATCGTGACGAGCACGTCGGCATGGCAGACGAGCGTGACGGTCATGACCGCGGGCGCATATCGCCCTTGATGCCTGCGTGCGTCATTCGGGCACGTTGTCCTTGTAGCTGTCCCAGTGCCCGAGTATCTCGTCGACGACCTTCGACCCGACGAGGTAGAGGCTTTCTACGGAGGCCTGAAGCCCGGCGTAGCCTTCGTTTTCGGCAAGCAGGTTGTCAGCTGCTGTGCGGCCCGGCGGGGGCATCGTGAAGTTACTGCCAGCGCGCAGTACCATCACCCTTTCCTTATCCACACGGCCGATCCGGTCGAGATAGGTCAGCGCCTGGAACGTACCCGTCTCTTCCATTGCTGAGGTCACGAACTCGCCGTTGCCGCCGGTCCAGTAATCGACCCAGTGATTGGCCCAGTCGTTCATCAGCGCGCCGTGCCAGAAGGTCATCGCCGCCAGCTGCTCGCCCTTGAGGACGAAGGGTGGACGCTGGGCATTGGGATGATCGATGTAGTGGGAGCGTGCTTCCGCGATGCTCGGATCATCGGGCAGGGCCACGTCCTTGGTCAGCTCGTAAGCCCAATCGCGGAGTGCGAGGTTGGCAACGAACATCTCGCCCTCGGGTTCGCGCGGGGTAAGATCGTTGGGCCCCTGCAGATGGCGGGGAAAGTAACCGTATTTCCAGTCCGCGGGGATTTCACGCGGGTCGATCTCATGTGCGAGGTCCCCGTCCACCATATAGGCGGCCCACGCGGCCGAGCCGATCGAGGCGTCTTCGGGATCTATCCCGGCGATGCCTGCCACCAGCCAATAGGCCTGGCTCAGGTCGAACCGCTGGTCGAGGCCGAGCGCCATGGTTGCCGTGGCTGATTTGGCGGTGCCAATCCCGGTCACGACGGCCAGCAGCTGGGTTTTGGGATCGTAATAAAGATCGTGGAAGCCCTGCGGAAATGGAATGCGAGTGTGGAGCCCGCGCCGTTCCTTCCACAGTTGGAATTCGCCGGCTGTATCGCCGCTGTCCTCGCCGATTTCGAACAGCGTGACGACCACCATCCTGACCGGGAGGGGGGTTGCGCATGGACCGCCGGGCTCGCATTGCGCAATTTGGGCCGGGACATTGGCTTCCTCTGCCGCCTGAGCTGCAAGCGGGCTGGTGCAGGCCAGTAAGGTGCAGGCAACAAGGGACAGGGATCGGGTAAAGCGCATGGAAATGGCCGCTCCTGGCGTTATTTTCACGTCGTCGGGGGATCGCCTCGTGAAGGGCGGGGTAGGGGGCGCCACAAAAGACCGGCGCCCCCCCTCCGTTCACTAGAACTTGTAGCTCACGGTTGCCTGGAAGCTGCGCGGCCTTTCCGGAAGCACGATGGTGCTGCCGAACAGTTCGGTGAAGTTGGCGCGATAATAGGTCTCGTCGGTCACATTCTTGACCACGACGCGGAGCATCCAGTTGTCGATTTCGTAGGATGCACCGAGATCGACCAGTGTGTAGGCTGGCAGCTTCACGGCCCGTGACTGGCCCGAATAGACCGAATCCACCCGCACCACGCTCGCGCTCAATGCCAGTCCCGCATCGAAGGCATAGGTCGCGGTGGCCGAATAGAGGTTCTCCGGAATGCCCGCGCGCCGTGCGGCATCCTCGTCCGGGATCGGGATGAGCGCGCCCGGCTGGCCGCCATAGATCAGCGACGGGTCGGTCAGGAACGCCTTGAGGTCTTCGTAGCCGAGGAAGCTAAAAGTGGACCCCGCATCGAGGAAGGTGAGGTTGACCACCTTCGTCTTCGTATAGGCGCCGGTGATGAACAGGTGCTCGTCCACCGCCCAGCGCAGTTCTGCTTCAAGACCTTCGGTCTTCACGGACTGGTTAACCGTGGAAGACTGGATGTTACGGTCGGTGCGTTCCTGCTGGTAAACCGATACGGCTGCATAGAGCGCCTCGTCGAGAAAGCTGCCCTTGACGCCGCCTTCGTACATCTTTGACGCCGTCATGAACGTACCCGCCGCGATATCCCCGGCAGCAATTTCTGAACCCTGTCCGGCAATCACCGTGGCTTGGCGCGAGGCTGTAGCATAGGGGATGATGCCGAAAGGCAGCTTGTAAGAGACGCTGGCGGTCCACGAGACGCCATCGTCGTCGCCCTTCGCCGAGAGGACATCTGGCGTGTTGTTCATCTTCGACACGTCGTAGGAGGAGGTCGCGTCCACCTTGTCGTAACGAAGGCCGAGCAGCACATCGAGACCGAAGTTGAAGTCGAGATCGGTCAAGCCGGCGATGCCGTAATCGGTGAAGTGGCCGGACAGATAGTTGGAATAGTCGCAGTCGCATTCCGTCGACAGCAGTCGATCCGACGCGACGCCATAACCCTGCGTCAGATCGACGCGGTGAAAATATTCGTAATTGAAGTCGTCACCGTGGAGGAATTTCGTGTGGCGGATCGACGGCGAGACCTGAACAGAGAAGTCGCCTGCCGTAGTCTCGAACTTCTTCGACACGACAATCTTGTCTTCGATCACCCACGAATTGTGGAACTGAGAGAAGCCGTAGGAATTCTCGTTGTCGTTATCGATACCGTCGTAGAAGAACTGGTTCTTCACCTCCAGGCCATCATCCGCTTCGAAGATGATGTCGAAATAGGCCGTCTTGGCCGTGTTGTTCAGGAAATCGTTCTTGCCGGTGAGCACCTTCCTGCGGCTGAGCTTGGTCGTCCCGGGGTCTTCCAGCCCGAGGAAGGGATAATTGGTGGCGTAGCAGGCATCGTTCATCGAAGCATTGGCGAAGGGGCTGCCGCCGCCGCAGCCGAATGAGCCGAAGGGATTGAAATAATCTGTGCCGCCGAAGGCGTTGAATTCGTCCTGCGACACCTGTCCGTCGCGCGGACCGTCGAACACGACGGAATCGGTCACGGGGTCGTAGCGCGCACCATCCACGGACGGAGGCGTACCGGTGATATATGTGCCGTTGTCGACCAGTTCCTGCGTCAGGCGGTTCCAGCCACCGTTCTGCTGGCCCCGGAAGCGGTGATACATGCCACCGAATTCGATCCGCAGGTTCGAGGTTATCTGATTGTCGAACGCGGCCTGCAGAATGGTCTGATTTGTGGACATGTTATCGTAATAGCTGCCTGAATCCTCGACCTCCGCGTAGAGGCTGTAGCCGAATTCGGTGCTGCCAATAACGGCCGGTCCGCGAACCTCGCCCTTCAGTACGCTCTTGTTCCAGCTACCCGTGGTGTAGCTGATCTCGCCCTGCGGTCCGGACAGGAGCTTGCCACCCTGCACGCGTGCGGATTTCGGCACGAAATTCATATAGCCACCGGTCTTCGACGGGCCATAGATTGGGGATGCCGGGCCACGGATGATGTCGATCCGTTCGGATGCGCCGATGGGGGTGGGGTAATTGCCCGGGTTATCCAGCCGGCGGACGCCGCGGAAGTAGACTTCACCGGGTGTGCCGCGAATGTCCAGCGCGCCACCCACTCCGAAGAAGGAGTTGGTAAAGCTGCCCGGAGCCTGTGCGACGAGATCGTAGATGTCCGTAACGCCGAAGCGCTCCATCTGTTCGGAACTGATTGAAGAGGCCGAACGCGGCGTCTCCAGAAGCGTCTTGTCGAAACCGAACACGGTGCCGACGTCTTCGATCGGCAGCGCGTTCAGCGTTCCCGTCACGACGATGGCCTCCGCCTCTTCGTCTTCGCTTTCCTGGGCGGACGCAGGCGTGGACAGGGCGGTGCAGGAAAGCAGCCCGAGTGAAAGCGCGCCGAGCGTCCGCGCGCGGCCCAACCTGCCGCTTGCAGTGTGCCTATGACCCTGAGACCGATACAGGTTTGTCATTGTGTAACCCCCATTTCCGCAGGCAAAGCCGTGTCTTCGCATGGTCTTGCCGGCTATTGTGTCCCGTCCTCTCCTCGTTTGTTCTCAAATATTACTGCTGCCGACTGCGGCCGAATGGGCCGGAACTGTCAGTCGGCAAGCAGTTGTGCGGAACCTCCTTTTGCAGGTCCGGCCCGCATCGCGTCGGCAAGCGCCGCCACCTTCGTCTTTTCGAAACGTTCGGAATCTTCCGCCAGCCGCTCGATAAGGACCTTGCGCTCGCGGTCCGGCAGGAAGCTGTAGGTCAAGCTCGCGCGCGCCAGTTCCTTGAGGTCACGGTAGCCGAGGCCGTGCTCCATCGCCGCGCGGACATATTCGTTGGTCAAGTCGGTGCGCAGAAGGCCTTCGTCGTCGGTCGAGAGGACCACGGGCACGCCAAAACGGCGATACAGCGTCAGCGGGTGATCCGCGCCAGATACGCCGAGAATAACGGCGTTGCTGGTGAGATTGATTTCGACGGCGATGCCCTTGCCTGCCATGTATTGCATTGTCGCGAGCGCGTCGTCTTCCAGCGCGATGCCGGTGCCATGGCCAACCCGCTCAGCGCCGGCCTCGATCGCCTTGGCCATGTGGTTGCGCAACTGCGCCGGAGGCACCCGTGCGAATGTCAACTCACCCGCATGGAGGGTAAGTCGCACTTCGGGATATTGCTGCTTGAGGAAGCGAAACATCGCCATGTGGAGGTCGTAATCTCGTAGCGAGATCGGCCAGTCCTCGGGCTCGACAAAATTCACCCCGACATAGCGCGGATCCTGCCGGACCATTTCAAAGCAAAGGATCAGCAGCCTGAAGACCTGGGCAGGAGAGTGGTTGCGCAGGCCTGAAGCAAGATAATGAAGCGCCACCTCGCAGGCTGGGTCGGGGGTGGCGCTCGCACAGCCGAACTCGGCCCGCACGGCGGCTTCGGTCTCGTCCATCTCGGCCATCGCCGCGGTGATTACCGCGGGCACTTCAGCCATTTCGCGCGCATAGGCGGCAGCCAGACCGCCGGTATCCAGCGGCGCATCGGGTGCCTCGGCATACCAGCGGAATGCCGAGGGATTCTCCATCAGTTCCAGGTAGGAAACACGGTCGCCCTGCGCCAGGCGCAGTACAGAGGCGAGCACCTGAACCTCGGAATGGCCGGCAATGGGCCAGAAGCGCTCGAAACTGCGAAAGAACTGGGTGTGCCCGCTCTGCTCGTCAGCCCCGACACCAATCTGGACACCACGCGTGGAGATCGCATCGAGCAAACGATCGAAGGCAAAGGTGTCGTTCTCAACAAGGGCAGCAATGCTGCGCCCCTGCGCGCAGGGCGGCGGCGTCAGGGCGACGCCTTCCTCATCAGCGCAAAAACCCGCGTCCTGCGCCCAGGCAAGATAATCCTCGGCCCAGATAGCGCCCGACGCATGATTATGCAGATCTGCCCCCTTGGGCATGTCTTTCAGGAACATGCGGAGGAGTTTGGGATCAGACTGGATCCTGTCGAACAGGTCGGCTGCGGCCTTCTCGCTCGCTGGATTGGCGAGGGCGGGTGCCGCCTGAAAAGCGCTGCATGCTGCGAGTAGGGCGAAGAATTTGCGCTTCATGCAGCGCGCGCATTAGCCGCGCAGCTAGCCTGCGAGCGTGCGATCGAAAGCTCGCGCTCCGGCGACCAAGGGGTGATACGCGGACTGTGGAACATTCATGGACCCCCTCTGTCGGATAGTTGCGAAGAGGTCGGGCCGCCCGGAATCTGGCACCGGAAGGCCATGCTCTCGCGCTGGCACCGCGGCTGGAATTCCCTCGATCCGACCTGTTTCCAGGATGGGCGGATGATAAAGGGCTTGACCTCATGCTATCAAACGCAATGAATTCTACAGACCGTTGCAAAAATTAGGGTGGGTATGCCGGCCTTTTCGAGATTCCTCCGCTATTTCATGGCCGTGGGACGGCTTGGTTCGATCCGTAAGGCTGCTGACGAACTGAACGTCTCGGCTTCCGCCATCGACCGGCAGATCCTCAATGTCGAAGCCACGATCGGCATGCCGCTGTTCGAGCGGCTGTCCACCGGGCTGCGTCTGACCGCGGCCGGCGAGATCATGATGGCGGCCGGGGGGCGCTGGCAGAAGAATATGGAGGACGTGCTCAACCAGATTGGCGATTTGCGCGGCCTCAAGCGCGGCCATGTCGAGATCGCGGTGATTGATGCCCTTGCCAAGGGCTACATCCCCGCGAAGGTCCGCGTAATCCAGGAGCGCTTTCCGGGCGTGACTGTCGGGCTGCGCGTGTTGGACAATGACGCGGTGCGCAAGGCGATCGCCGCCGGGGAGGTTGATTTCGGTATCTTCTTCGAACCGCAATCGTATCGCGACATTACTGTGCGTTCCTTCGTCGAAGTGGTGCTTGGATTCCTGACCCCGCCCGGCCACCCGCTGGCCCGGGCGTCGGAGGCGCGCTTTTCATCCTGCGTGGGCTTCCCGCTGATCGTCCCTGCGGAACCGCTCGCGGTCTGCCAGCAGATCGCGGTGCTGGAAGGAATGATCGGGGTGGAGATCGATCGCACGGCGAGTTCAGACAATATCCAGATGATTACTTCGCTCGTCCTGCAGGATGTGGGGATCGGCGTGCTGACCTCAATCGACGTTACTACCGAAATTCAGCAGGGGTTGCTGTCCTTCATCCGCATCTCCGATTCGGTGCTGCGGCCGATGACGCTTGCCTTGTGCACCTCATCCACCCGAACGCTGTCCTACGCGGCGAATATGGTGCTGGGCGAAATAGAATCCGGCTTCGCGCAGCTGGGCTATCCCGCCTCTATCGAGCTGCAAACGGCCGTGGGATAAACGCGTCACTCGATTGCGAGGGGACCTATTTGCCGATACCGCACCGGTTCGGCCAAGACTGAACCAGGCGCACACGATGAGCATCCAAGACGAACCCGAACTGCATTTCATTTCGCATGATCAGTTTGTCGCTGACGTTCGCGTGCTTGCCGGCAACCCGGAATTGCGCGCGTGGAGGCCCGATTTCGTAATCGGGATCGGCCGCGGTGGTCTCGCGCCTGCGGTCTATATGTCACACGCCCTGGACCGGCCGATGTTATCGATCGATCATTCGTCGGAAGTGCCCGGCTTCGCAGAACAATTGCTCCGCAAGGCGGCGGCCAAAAGCGCTGCCGGTGAGCGCCTTCTGTTCGTAGACGATATCAACGACAGCGGCGGCACCATCGGTCGGATCCGCGACATCCTTTCTCAGGATGGCTGCGCGGACGACAACTTGCGATTTGCGGTGATGGTCAACAACGTGCGATCGAAGTCGAAAGTCGATTTCTGGGCGAAGATGATCGACCGCGAAAGCGACAAGCGATGGTTCGTTTTCCCCTGGGAAGCGATGGCGACCAGCGACGCGATTGTCGAGGAAGCCCTGTCGGTACCCGAACGTCTCGCCTGACCTTGCGGAGATAGAATGCGAATCTGTGTCTACCTGGGTTCCTCGCCCGGTCGTTCACCCGTTTACCGGAAGGCTGCGAGCGAATTCGGCCACCTGATGGCCGAACGCGGCATCGGTCTTGTTTATGGCGGCGGCGCCGTGGGGCTGATGGGTGTGATCGCCGATGCGGTGAGCGAGGCGGGCGGGGAAGTGATCGGCATTATCCCGGAGGCTTTGCGTGCGCGCGAAGTCGATCATCAGGGTATAACCGAGCTGCATGTCGTAAAGACAATGCATGAACGCAAGGCGATGATGGCTAAGTTCGCCGACGGTTTCGTGACCTTGCCGGGCGGAATCGGGACATTCGAAGAAATGTTCGAAGCCTGGTGCTGGGCCCAGCTCGGTTATCACGAAAAGCCGTGCGGCCTGCTCGACGTCAACGGCTTCTACGCCGGCCTGTCCAGCTTTATCGACCAGGTGGTGGAGGAAGGCTTTCTCCAGCCCCGCCATCGCGAGATGATGCTGATCGACACAGACCCCGCCACCCTGCTCGATCGGATGCTTTCCTACCGTGCGCCCAACACCGAGCATTGGCTGGACGAACGCGACCTTTGAGAAGGAAGCAAGCGATGGCTAGACAGCGCCTCTGCCTCACCGCCCTGCTTGTACACGATTACGATGAAGCGATCGCGTTTTACGTCGGCAGGCTGGGCTTCGACCTCCGCGAAGATACGAAACTGTCGGAATCAAAGCGCTGGGTAGTGGTCGCGCCGCGAGGTGGCGAAGCTGCGCTGCTGCTGGCGCGCGCTAGCGATGCCGACCAGGCGGGGTTTGTCGGCCGGCAGGGGGGAGGCCGCGTCTTCCTCTTCCTCGAGACTGACGACATCGCCCGCGATCACGCCGCCTATCGCGCCGCAGGGGTCAGCTTCGTGCGCGATCCCGAAGAAGCGCCCTACGGCACTGTGGCGGTATTCGAGGATCTCTACGGCAATCGCTGGGACCTGATCGAGCCGGCGCGCAGGCAATGAGCACGGCCGGCACGATGCATGTCCTGTTGACCGGCTCTTCCGGCTGGCTCGGCCGGTTCCTCGCGCCTCGCCTGCGCGCCGTTGGGCACCGGGTCACCGGGCTTGACGTCGCGCCGGGGCCGGACACCGACGTTGTCGGTTCAGTGGCGGATCAGCAGGTCGTCGATGAGGCCTTCGCGCGCGGGGTAGAGGCGGTGATCCACGGCGGCGCGCTGCACAAGCCGGATATTGTGCGCTATCCGGCGCCGACCTTCGTGGACGTCAACGTTAGCGGGACGCTTAACCTGCTGGAGGCGGCGCGGGCTGCGGGGCACGACCGCTTCGTATTCACCTCCACCACTTCGCTGATGATCAGCCAGGCGATCCGTGACGAAGTGGGCGAGCGCGCGGTTTGGCTCGACGAGTGCAGCGGGCCGCTTGAGCCGCGGAATATCTACGGTGTGACCAAGCTCGCCGCCGAGGGGTTGTGCAGGCTTTATGCGCGTGAGCATGGTCTGCCGTGCGTGGTGCTGCGCACTTCGCGCTTTTTCCCAGAAGATGACGACACGCGTTCCGATCCGCCGGGCGAGAATCTCAAGGCGATTGAATTCCTGCACCGCCGGCTGACTGTGGAGGATGCGGCCGAAGCGCATATGGCTGCACTGGAAGCTGCGCCCCGGTTGAGCTTCGACACCTTCATCGTTTCCGCTCCACCCCCATTCGCGCGCGAGGAAGCGGAAGAGCTCAAGCGCGATGCGCGGGCCGTGATCCTGCGGCATTTCCCCGATGCGGAAGAACTGTTCGCCCGGCGCGGCTGGGTGCTTCCAGCCTCGCTCGGCCGTGTGTATGATCCCGCACGGGTGGAAGCGCGGCTGAATTTTCGCTGCCGCACGGACTTTGCCGCGGTGCTCGCCGCGCTGCGCGCCGGGGCACCGCTGCCCTTCGTGCACGATGTGCGCTACGTTTCGCCGAAGGAGGCTGGTGAGCCTTGAATTTAAGGGTACCTACTAGCGCCGGTTGATCGTTTTGATCCAGTCTGGCAGTTCCGAAAGACCATTCAGACGGGTATATTGCTCGTGCCCCTCCGGCAGTTCCGCTCGTTCGTGCGCCCAGGCGCCATCCTGCGGAATGTAAGCCGCCCATGCTCCCGCTTCGAGAGCGGGCCAAATGTCCGAGCGCAGCGAATCCCCCGCCATCACGATCTGGCCGGTCGCGACTTCGTAGCGCGAGGATACCTTTTCGGAAGGTGGCGATGGTCTTGTCGCTGACGATCTCGATCCCGTGGAACAGGTCGCCGAGGCCCGATGCGGCGAGCTTGCTTTCCTGGTGCAGCAGGTCGCCCTTGGTGACGAGCACCAGCTTGCCCAGCCGGGCGAGCTCCGCCAGCGTGTTCTCCACGTCGTCGAACAGCTGCACCGGATGCGCCATCAATTGCTGTCCGGCAGCCAGGATATCCTGGATCAGCGCCTTGGAGATCGCATCGCCGGCCAGCTCGGTCGCCGTTTCGATCATTGAAAGCGTGAAGCCCTTGGCCCCATAGCCATAGCGCGGCAGGTTGCGCGTCTCGCGAGAGATCAGCATTTCCCGCGCCACATGCGCCTCCGCGAACGGCTCCAGCATGGCGATCAGGGCATCTTCGGTGGCGTTGAAGTGGCGCATATTGTGCCACAGCGTGTCGTCCGCATCGAGGCAGATTAGCTTGATCGTCATGACGTCGCTATTGGCCTTTTCCCGCACTGTTGGCCATTAGCGATACCATCAGATCCCCCAGTCGGGCGGCATCGACGGTGCGGACCACCTCGGCGCGTTGCTCGCCGAGATCCGGCTGATAGCCGGGGCTCCAGCTGAGCATGTCGCCATAGGACGGGCCGAAGGCGTAATTGTAATCGACGTAGAGGCTGGCCGTATCGGTCGCGAGGCTGGGATCGAGGAACACGCCGGCTGCGATCTCGTCCCATAGTGGCAGGTTCGGTTCCATCGCGCCGATATATCGGGCAAGGTCAGGCCCCGCCGCTGCCGTCATGCGCGCGAGCAATTCGGGCGATCGCTGCGTGCCGGTAGAGGGATCGACCGGCACGATCACGATCCGCCGCCACGGGCTGCGCGACACGATGCTGGCCGCTTCCGGATCGAACCGGGCGTTGAATTCGCGGCGCGGGGAGTTGACGAATTCGCGAGCGAACTCGGTGGCGGACTGGTTGTCGAGCACTTGATGCGGATTGAGGCTGCCGCCCATGTAGATGAGCTCTTTGGCGAGCTTTGCGAAGTCGGGATCGAGGCGCTGCGCGAGCGCCAGATTGGTCAGCGGGCCGGAGGCGAGGATCGTCACTTCGCCCGGATGCTGGTGGACCATGCGGATGAGGAAATTGGCGGCAATCTCGTCCGACGGCTTGATGGAGGGCAAGCCTTCCGGTAGATCGGTGACCGGGTCGTCAGGCCCGAAATAGCGCGGTGTGCTCTGCAGGGTCGGCTCGACCCATTGCTTCATCCAGGCGCCTTTCCAGGTGAGCTTGCCATAGAGCGCTTCCCACCGCTCGGTCAGCCGTTCGGAATTGAGCAGCGGATAAGTCGCGCCGGGCACTACGGGAATATCGGTGCGATCGGCGATCTCCAGTCCGCGCAGAACCATGGCGGTGGCGCGATTGGCCCAGGCATTGCCGGAGACGGTGGTGATGCCCAGCACATCGACATCGGGCGCTTCGAGCAGCATCAGGTGCATCAGCCCGAACCCTTCGTCGTCGATGATGATCTTGCGGGATTCCGCGTGCGCGGCCGCCGGCGCGACTGCGACTATGAGGAGCAGGGCTTGGAGGAGAGCGCGGATCATTGTTGTGCCAGGTAGTCCTCTAGCTGTGCGAGGCGGGCGGCCTTGTCGCCTTCGGGAAGAAAGGATCCTTCCAGGCTGTTGCGCGCCAGAGTGGCGAGAGCGGCCCTATCGAGCCCGCGGGCTTCGGCCACTGCACTGTAGTTCTCCGCGACATAGCCGCCGAAGTAGGCTGGATCGTCACTGTTGATTGTGGCGCTGAGGCCGAGATCGAGCATTCGGTCGATCGGGTGGTCGGCCAGATCGCCGATTACGCAGAGCTTGAGATTGGAAAGCGGGCAAACCGTCAATGTCATACTCTGTTCGGCAAGCTGGCGCGTCAGCGCCGCATCCTCGAGCGAGCGATTACCGTGGTCTATCCGGTCCACTTCGAGCAGGTCGAGCGCCTGCCAGACGTAATCGGGTGGGCCTTCCTCGCCGGCATGGGCGACCAGCTTCAGCCCCTTTGCACGCGCTGCGGCATAGACCCGCGCGAACTTCTCCGGCGGATGCCCGATTTCGGAAGAATCGAGCCCGATCGCCGTGATCCGGTCGAGCCAAGGTTCGGCCTGGGCGAGCGTGGCGAAGGCGTCTTCCTCGCTCAAATGGCGCAGGAAGCACATGATCAGTCGACTGGTCATGCCGTGTTTGCTCTCGGCCTCGGCCTGGGCGGAGAGCAGGCCCTCGATCACGGTCGCGAAGGCGATCCCACGATCGGTATGCGTCTGCGGATCGAACATTATCTCGGCATGCACCACTCCGTCGGCCGCCGCCCGGTCGAAATAGGCGATGGCAAGATCGTGAAAATCCTGCTGCGTGCGCAGCACCTCGGCACCGGCATAATAGATGTCCAGAAAATCCTGCAGGTTTGAAAAGTTATAAGCCGCACGGACTTCCTCCACGCTGGCATAGGGGATGGCGACGCCGTTGCGCTTGGCGAACTCGAACATCTGCTCGGGTTCGAGCGTGCCTTCGATATGTAAGTGGAGTTCGGCCTTTGGCAGGCCGGCGACATAGGCAGCGAGATCGGACATAGATGGAGGCTAATGCGGCTGCCGCATCGCAGCAAACGCAATCGGATTGATGCAGCGTTGCAAAATTCAGGCAGGGGCGGCGGAAGACCGGCGCCAGACGCACCGGCCCATCACATAGGTGCGCGCGATCGCCCGGTCGTCACCCAGGATCTGCAGCGCGAACAGCCGCTCGGCGATATCGGCTCCGGCGGTGCGGCGCGCCAGCAGTGGCGTAGCCTGTGCATCGAGCAGCACGAAATCGGCTTCCTGCCCAACCTCCAGCGCGCCGACCTTGTCGGCGAAATGCAGCAGGCGCGCGCTGCCTGCCGTCGCGAGGTAGAGCGCACGGAACGCATCGAGCCTGTCACCGCGCGCAAGCGCTGCCTGATAGGCGAGCCCGGCGGTATGGAGCATCGAGAAGCTGGTACCCGCGCCGACGTCGGTGCCGAGGCCCAGCTTCAGCCGGTGTCTGTCCGCCTCTCCGAAGTCAAAGAACCCGGAGCCGAGGAAAAGGTTGGAACTGGGGCAGATGGCGACGCCAGCATTCGTCTCGCCTAGCCGCGTGCGTGATCTGTCGCATAGATGGATGCAGTGGGCGAAAACCGATCGTTCGCTAACCAGTCCGAAGCGGTCATAGACGTCGAGATAGTCCGCGGCGTCGGGGAACCGCTTCTGCACTTCGCGGCATTCGCGCTCGTTCTCAGCCAAATGAGTGTGCAGCAGGACGTCCCGATGGGCGGCCAGCAGTTCGCCGGCGACCTGCAATTGCCCGTCGGACGACGTCGGGGCGAAGCGCGGCGTCACCGCATAGCTCAGCCGGTCACGGCCGTGCCAGCGGCGGATCAGCGCCTCGCTTTCGCTGCGCGCTGACGCGGCGGTGTCGCGCAGGTCTTCGGGGCCGAGATCCATCAGCACCTTGCCGGAGGCGATCCGCATGCCCCGCGCTCGCGCCGCTTCGAACAGCGCGTCCACCGAATGCTCGTGCACGGTCGGGAAGACGAGCGCGCTTGTCGTGCCATTGCGCAGCAACTCGTCGAGGAAGAAATCGGCCACCGCATCGGCATGGGCGCGATCGGCAAAGGCCTTCTCGGCCGGGAAGATGTGACGCGTCAGCCAGTCCATCAGCTGCTCGCCATGGGCGGCGACGCTGTCCGTCTGCGGATAGTGAATGTGCGCGTCGATGAAGCCTGGAACGATCAGACCGGTAAGATGCTCGATCTCAAGAGCGGCATAGCGCTCCGCAAGTTCGGCATAAGTCCCGCGCGCAACGACAATACCGTCCTCGATCACCAGCAATGCGTCTCGCTCGTGGCGGACAGCTTCCGGCTCGTCGCGCGGATCGTGGGGGACCGATAGGATCTCCCCGCGAAAAGCCCTGACAGTCATCGCGCGCCCGACAATTGCAGCAGCTGGGCCAGAGTGGCAATCGCGATCACGTCCGGCTCCTTGCCTTTAAGGCCGGGAATCCCGATCGGACATGTCAGCCGGGCGATTACTTCGTCTGCCAGGCCGTCCTGGCGCAATCGGCTGAGGAAGCGTGCCTTTTTGGTCGCGGAGCCGATCAGGCCGACAAACGCCACCGGATTGCGCGACAGCGCGGCGATCGTGAGGCGGTAATCGAGCGCGTGGTCATGCGTCATGATCACGATTGCGGCTTCGGCGGGCGCTTCGGCGACACATGTTTCGATCGCTTCAGTCGCAACCAGCGTCACGCCGTCGATCGTCTCCTGCTCGGCGCGCGTATCGAACCAGGCCAGACGGAAGGGCAGGGCGGATGCGTGGCGCACCACGGCCTGGCCGACATGGCCGGCGCCGAAAAGATAAAGGGGGCGGGACGGCTCGCCGATCCGTTCGCACAGCACGGCGCCCGGTCCCGGCCGCTCGCCTCGCGCCGAGACCGACCCGGGCGCGGCATCGGGCGCGAGCGTGCGGACGATCCCGCTCTCGCCGAGAGAGGAGACGAGCACGCTGTCCGCGTCAGCCCCTTCGAGCCAGTCGAGCGCTGCCGGATCGACATGCTCGACCAGCAGGCGCACGCGCCCACCGCAGCACTGGCCGAGCAAAGGGCCGAGCGGATAGTCCTGGATGCGCCAGCTGCCGGGCCGCAGACCAAGAATAGCGCGCGCCTGTTCAACAGCATTGTATTCGAGCTTGCCGCCGCCGATCGTGCCCTGAAGCGTGCCGGCGGTGACGAGCATGCGTGTGCCTGCGCCGCGCGGCGCCGAACCCTCGGTCGCAAGCACGCTGACTAGGGCGACCGGTTTGCGCCTGGCTGCATCCCGCAACCATTCGAGCCAACCTGTCACGCCTGCCGCTGCCCTGCGATAGCCCGAAGGATAGTTTCGGGCGTGGCCGGCGCGTCGAGTGCCGGAAGCGATTTGCGTCCCGGAACCGCGGCAGCCACGGCCTGGGTCAGTGCGGAAAATACCGATATTGCGAGCATGAAGGGCGGCTCACCCACGGCCTTGGAGCGGTTGATCGTCGGCTCGCTGTTCTCCCCGTCCCACAGTTCGATTGTGAAATGCCGCGCGCGGTCGGAAGCGGTGGGTATCTTGTAAGTCGCTGGCGAATGCGTGAGCAGGGCGCCGGTCTCGGGATGATAGACGAGCTCTTCGGTGGTAAGCCAGCCTTGGCCCTGGATGAAGCCCCCCTCGATCTGGCCAAGGTCAATCGCCGGATTGAGCGAACGGCCGACATCGTGAAGAATGTCTACCGCCAGCACCTTGTGCTCGCCCGTCAGCGTGTCGATCGCCACTTCGGACACCGCGGCGCCATAGGCGAAGTAATAGAAGGGGCGACCCTTGTGCGCGGCCCTGTCGTAATGAATGTCGGGAGTGGCGTAATAGCCGGTGGAGGACAGCGAGATCTGCCCGATCTGTGCTGCACGGCACACGTCGCCGAATGCCAGCTGGTGCTCGCCCGCGAATACCATTCCATCGCTGAAAAGTACCTGGCTCTCCTCGCAGCCGTATTCACAGGCGAGGAAGGCGACCAGCCGATCACGGATAGTAGTGGCGGCGCGGAAAGCGGCCATGCCGTTGAGGTCTGAACCCGAGGAGGCCGCTGTGGCCGACGTGTTCGGCACCTTATCCGTCCGCGTCGCGGTGATGCGGACCGTCTCCAGCGGCACGGCAAAGACATCGGCGACGACCTGTGCAACCTTGACGTAGAGCCCTTGCCCCATCTCGGTCCCGCCGTGATTGATCTGGATCGAACCATCCGTGTAAACGTGGACCAACGCGCCAGCCTGATTGAGGTGGGGGGTGGTGAAGCTGATACCGAATTTCACGGGGGTGAGCGCGATGCCCTTCTTCAGCACTGGGCTCGTCTTGTTGAATTCCGCTACCGCCCGCCGCCGCGCGTCGTAATCGGCGCGGAGCCGCAGCTCGGTGATCAGTTCGGGAGCGATATTGTCGGTAACCGTCATGCCGTAGGGTGTGCAGTCACGGCCCGGCCCATAGAGATTGACGAGGCGCACATCGAGGGGATCGAGCCCAAGGTCGGCCGCGATTGCGTCCATCACCCGCTCGATCCCGACCATTCCCTGCGGGCCACCGAACCCCCGGAAGGCGGTGTTGGAGACGGTGTGCGTCCGCAGCCGCTCCGAGACGATCTCGACGTCAGACAGGAAGTAGCAATTGTCCGCATGGAACATCGCCCGGTCACAGATGGAGTGCGACAAATCCATCGTCGCCCCGCAGCGCGCGGCGAGATCGATCTTTATTGCCGCGATCTTTCCCGTCTCGCCGAAGCCGACATCGTAACCGAAGGTGAAATCATGGCGCTTGCCGGTCAGCACCATGTCGTCATCGCGGTCGCAGCGGAACTTGGCTGGCCGCCGCGTCGTGTCGGCAACCAGCGCGGCTGCGGCGGCGAACAGCGCCGCCTGCGATTCCTTGCCGCCAAAGGCTCCGCCCATGCGGCGGACTTCCACCGTGATATCCGCCGAACTGCGCCCTAGCATCTCGGCGACCAGATGCTGGACCTCACTCGGATGCTGGGTGGAACTGACGATATGAACCTGCCCGTCCTCGCCCGGCAGCGCGAAGGCTGCCTGGCCCTCGAGATAGAAGTGGTCCTGTCCGCCCATCGTCAGCACGCCCGTCAGTCGGCGGGGGGCGGCATCCAGCGCGCGGGAGGCATCGCCCTGCGCCATGAGTTGCGTGTCCTCGATCCGGCTCTCCGCCGCGCGCGCCGCGGTAATGTCGAAATGACCGGGTAGCGTTTGATAATCGATCTTACCAAGCCGCGCGGCCTTGCGGGCGGCACGCTGACTGGTCGCGGCGACCAGGAAGATCGGCTGACCGAGCCAGACCACTTCCTCTTCTGCCAGCAGCAGATCGTCGTGCTGGACCGGGCTGACGTTGTTTTCGCCGGGGATGTCGGCGGCGGTGTAGACCGCGACCACACCCTCGGCCGCCTCGACCTCCGAAAGATCCATCGAAAGGATCCGCCCATGAGCGACGGTGCTCTGTCCGAAGGCGAGGTGGAGCAGGTCGGCTGCTTCTGGCTCGTCATCGACATAGCGGGCCTGCCCGCTGACATGCAGATGCGCGCTGTCGTGCGGTTTGGCCGGCTTGAGGAAAGCGGGACGGGCGGGGTCATGCTCAGCCATCGGCGGTCTCCACCAGATCGAGCACGCTAACCTTGGTCCCCTGCGCCTTGTGCCACAGCCGCCAGAGCAGGCTCGCAGCGCTGTCGAGCCGATAGTCGGCGCTGCCGCGCACGTCGGTGAGCGGTGAGTAATCGCCGCGAAGCGCCTCGGCGGCGGCGGCGATTGTGATCTCGCCGAAGGGCTTTCCGGTGAGGGCCGCTTCGCAGGCGGGGGCACGACGGGGCGTAGCCGCCATGCCGCCGAAGGCGACGCGCGCGGCCGTGATAGCGCCGTCACTCATCGTCAATTTGAAGCACCCGCACACGGCGGAAATGTCGCTATCGAAGCGGCGCGACAGCTTGGAGATATGGACCAGATCATTCGGCCCGGGGCGGGGAATATGAATGCTGCGAACGAATTCTCCCGAGCGCAGATCCTGCTTGCCGTAATCGATGAAATAATCCTCCAGCGGAAGCGTGCGCGATCCTTCCACGCTGGCGAGCGTAAGCGTGGCGCCCAAAGCGATGAGCGCGGGCGGGCCATCGCCGATTGGCGATCCATTGGCGATATTGCCGCCCACCGTCCCGGCATTGCGTACCTGCAGTCCGCCGATGCGCCGTGTGAGCTCGCCGAGTTCGGGAGCCAGCCGGGCGAATGCGGCATGGGCATCCGCGTAGCGAACCCCCGCACCGAGCGTAACGCCCTCCGGCGCCTCCTTGATCATCTTCAATTCCGCAACGTCGCCGACGAAGATTACTGTTTCGAGCGTCTTGAGCCCCTTGTTGACCCACAGGCCGACGTCGGTCGCGCCGCCCACAATGCGTGCATCAGGATGATCGGCGAGCAGACTCGCCAGAGCCGTCACGCTGCGGGGCACGAACCATCGGCGACCGCGATATTCGCCGCTGACGGTGTCGTCCGAAGCGAGTGGGCGCAATTGCTCGGTAAGCGCGCTGTCGTCCCGCTCCAGCGATCCGGTGCTGCGGGCGGCACCCAGGATCGGACCATAGCCGGTGCAGCGGCACAGATTGCCCGCGATCACGTCCTCCACCGGCAGGTCGTTGCCCACGCCGCCGATTGCCTTGCTGTAGAGCGACATGACGAAGCCCGGCGTGCAGAAGCCGCATTGCGAGCTGCCGTTTTCCGCCATCGCCGCCTGCAGCGGGTTGAGCGCGCGGCCTCGCGCGAGGCTCTCGACCGTCAGCAGCGCTTTGCCGTGCAGCATCGGCAGGAACTGGATGCAGGCGTTGACGCTCCGCCAGACGACACCGTCGCCGTCTTCCGAAAGTTCGCCGACCAGCACCGTGCAAGCACCGCAATCGCCTTCGGCGCAGCCTTCCTTCGTACCGGTGCGGCCCATCGCATAGCGCAGGTGGTCGAGCACCGTCGCGGTGGGATCCACCGTTTCGAGTTCGACGAGAGCGCCGTCGAGGATGAAACGCAGGCTCATTGAGGTGCTCCCTTCGCGATCCAGCTACCCAGCAGCGTGCGATCTTCGGCGGTCATCCCGGTTTCGTTGCCGAGCGGCATGACATCTGAATCAACCGCCACCGCCTTGATGCGCGGCGCCAGCGCGCGGACATGATCGTATGTGTCCAGCACCACGCCCAGCGGCGGCTCGCTGAACCCCGCATGCGTCGGCCGGGCACTGTGGCAGGCGGCGCAATGTTCAGCGAGTATCGGGGCGACGGCGGCATAGTTCGCCGCCTCCGCTCCGTCTGCCGCCTGCTGCGACAACTCAGCCTTTTCCAGGGTAACATATATGACGGTCGCTGCGGCGAACATGGCCGCGACTGCTATCGTTGCCTCGGTGCTCTGGCCTGTGTGCCGCAGGTTGAACACATGCCGGATCGCGACGCCGGTGGCGGACAGCAGCGCGAGCACCACCCAGGGATGTGCCGCGCCATAGGTCATCGGATAATGGTGGCTGATCATGATGAACAGCACCGGCAGCGTCATGTAATTGTTGTGCATGCTGCGTTGCTTGCCCGCCGCACCAAGCGCCGGATCGGGCACGTCTCCCGCCATCAGCGCCTTCACCGCCTGGCGTTGCTTGGGAATGATTACGAAGAACACATTGGCCACCATGACCGTGCCGGTCATTGCTCCGACATGGAGATAGGCGCCCCGGTCGTTGAACACTCGGCACAGCGCCCACGCCGCTGTGACAAGGAAGGCGAACCAGATGAGGCCGATGGCAAAATTGTTGCTTTTCAGTCGCGAGCGACACAACTGGTCGTAGAAAATCCAGCTTGCTGCCAGTGCCGACAGGCCGATCGCGCTTGCCTCCAGCGGGCTGAGGTCGGCCTTCGCCGGATCTATGAGGAAGCTCTTCGCACCGACATAATAAACCAGCACGAGCAGCGAAAAGCCGCTGATCCAGGTCCAGTAGGCTTCCCATTTGAACCAGTGCAGATCGTCCGGCATATGCGCCGGAGCGACCACATATTTCTCATTGTGGTAGAAGCCGCCGCCGTGGACGGACCACAATTCCCCCGACGCATCGCCTTGCTTCGGAGGGGTCAGGTGGTTGTCGAGCCAGACGAAGTAGAAAGACGAGCCGATCCAGGCGATACCGGTGATCAGATGCAGCCAGCGTAGCGCCAGGTTAAGCCATTCGGTGAATTCCCCCATGCCCCTTCAGCTCCCCCGATAGGTGGAATAGGCGAAGGGGGAGACCAGCAGCGGCACATGGTAATGGCCGCTGTGGGCGATTCCGAACATGATCGGCACGAGGTCGAGAAAGGGAGGGGCAGGTAGCTCGATACCAAGCGCCGCGAAATAGGGGGCAACCGCGAATTCAAGGCGATAGCGCCCCGTCCCCACCGTTGGCAGGTCAGGACAGCGCCCATCCTGATTGGTGGTGCCCGAAAACAGCATTGCGCCTGCGGCATCGTGCAGCGTCAGTTCCATGCCAGCTGCCGGACGGCCGTGCATCGTATCGAGCACATGGGTGGAAAGCGAATTCATCGGGCGAGATCCTCCAGCCGCAGGCGCACGATCTCCCCGATCTGGTGCAGTGCTTCGGCGATTTCTGCCTCGCGATCGTTTGCGAGCCGCGCTTCCATCGCCGCGAGGATCCCAGCCTTGTCGTTCAGCCGCACGCAGATGATGAATGGAAAGCCGAACCGCTCGCGATATGCGGCGTTGAGCGCATGGAAGCGGCCGAATTCCTCCTGGGTCAGCCGGTCGAGTCCGGCCGAGGCCTGTTCGGCGGCGCTTGCTTCGGTCAGCGTGCAGTCAACCGCCGCCTTGCCCGCAAGTTCGGGATGGGCACGGATCACGGCAAGTTGCTCTTCGAGCGAAGCGGCCCGCAGCACCGCCATCAGATCGGCATGTCGGTTGCCGGTGGCGGGCGCCGCATCAGCGCGTTGCTCGACCCAAGGGCTGTGTTCGAACAGAGCTGCGCTCATCAGTGCGTATTCCCCTGCAGGCTGACATGGGCGGACACGACTTTCCACCCGTTCGGAAACTTGGCCCATGCCTGCGTCTGGCGACCCTTGGCCGCACTGTTCTCGCGGTGGAATTCCGCGTCGCAGGTCGCGAAACTGTCACCATAGACAGTGATGGACACGCGCCCCAGCTTGCGCTGCGGCGACCCGCCGCGACCGTTGCGAAATTCCCGGATTTCTTCGATTCCGTACAGCGTTTCACCAACGCCATAACGGTTGGTCGTCGGCGCATCGTGGAACAGCGCATCCATCGCCGCGATATCATCCTCCATCAGTGCCCGTTCGTACTCATAGAAGGCCGTGGTCACTTCGCGCAGCAGTTCGGGATCGTCGATCGTCATGCGGGGTGCTCATCCAGCCAGTGGCGGGCAATATCAATGCGGCGTGCGACCCATACGTCGCCGGCCGCGACGATGTAGTCGAGGAACCGGGCCAGCGCGCGGGCGCGGGCTGGCTTGCCGGCGATGCGGCCATGCAGGCCGACGGACATCATCCGCCCTCCTTCGGCGCGCAATTGCTCGAACGTATCGATCATGTAGCGCAGCCAGGCATCGCCTTCGTCGAAGCCGTTATAGGCTACGAACTTCATGTCGTTCACGTCGAGCGTATAGGGCACGATCAGCTGCGGCCTGCCGTGCTGGCGATCCCAATAGGGCAGGTCGTCCGCATAGGAATCCGCGTCGTAGACGAAGCCCCCTTCCTCCACCACGAGCCGCGCTGTGTTGGGCGAGGTTCGGCCCTGATACCAGCCCAGCGGGCGGCTGCCGGTTAGCTTCGTCTGCAGCTCGATCGCGCGGGCGATATGCTCTCGCTCGACCTCTTCGGGCACATATTGGTAATCGATCCAACGGAAGCCATGGCTGGCGATCTCCCAGTCCGCTTCCAGCATCGCCTCGACCGCGGCAGGATTCATCTCCATGGCCTTGGCAACGCCAAACACAGTCAGTGGGAGATCGCGTTCTTTGAACAGCCGATATAGCCGCCAGAATCCCGCGCGGCTGCCATATTCATAGAGGCTTTCCATCGCCATTGCGCGCGCCGGATGGCTGCCCGCGCCGACCATCTCGGATAGGAAGCTCTCCGAGCCGGCATCGCCGTTGAGGATGCTGTTCTCCGCGCCCTCCTCGTAATTAATCACGAACTGCACGGCAATCCGCGCGTTGTTGGGCCAATTCGCCGCGGGGGGATTGGCGCCATAGCCGACGAGATCGCGCGGACCGGTCATGCCTCCCACGCCGTCATCGCGGCCTCCACCGCCTCGCCCGCCGGCAGGCTGAAGCCTTCCCGCCGCAGGCAGGCTTCAAGTGCGCCGAGCGTGATCAGCACTTTGTGCTTCATGGCGTTGTAGCCCATCGCGCCTATTCGCCAGACTCTGCCCTGCAGGGGTCCAAAAGCGGTGCCGATCTCGATCTCGAACTCCTCGCGCATCATGGAGCGAACCGCCTCGCCATCGACGCCGTCGGGAATATGAACGCCGGTGACATTGGTCATGCGGTGAGCGTCGTCGCCGAATACGGTAAGGCCCATTGCGCGTAGGCCCACGGTCATCGCGCGGCCGGCCGCAGCGTGGCGGGCAAAGCGCGCATCCAGCCCTTCGCCCAGCGCCACACGGGCGCATTCGCGTGCGGCGTAGAGCATGCTGGTCGCTTCGGTATGGTGGTTGAGCCGCTTTTCCGACCAGTAATCCATGATCATCGCCAGGTCGAAGTAGTTGGACGGGATGCGCGGCCCACTGCCGTCGTCGAGCCCGGCCATGCGAATACCCGCTTCGGTGTGGCGACGTGCGAAGATATGCTCGGCGGCGCGGTCGCTGATCGTGATCGGCGCTGAGCCGGAGGGGCCGCCGAGGCATTTTTGCAGCCCGCCGGTGACAATATCGACGCCCCAGCGATCCGCCGCGATCTCCATTCCCCCCAGCGTGGCGGTGGCATCGACATAGGATAGCGCGCCCGCTGCGCGGCACAGGTCACCAAGCCCCTCGAGTGGCTGTGCCATCGTGGTGGACGTGTCGCCATGGACCGTGGCGACGACCTTCGGACCCGTGCGTTCGATCGCTGCGGCGACTGCGTCCAGCGGGACCACCTCACCCCAGGGCACGCTCACAACCTCGATCTTAGCCCCGATCCGCTGAAGGATTTCCTGCAACAACAGGCCAAATCGGCCGAAATCGACCACCAGCACAGTATCCCCCGGGGTGACGAGACTGATCAGCGAAGCCTCAATCGCCGCGCGAGCCGTACCATCTACCAGCATGGTCCAGCGGTTCTCCGTCCCGAAGACCGGGCGATAGAGTTCCATGACCTGGTTCATGTAGCCGGTCATCTCCGGGTCGAACTGGCCCAGCAGGTCAGCGGACATCGCGCGCAGCACGCGCGGATGGGCGTTGACCGGCCCGGGGCCCATCAGAAGCCGCTGGGGCGGGTCGATCTCGCCGAACAGATTGGTGTCAGGCACGGCCAAAATTCTCTCCCAGGCGTGTGATGAAGCCGAGCATGACCCGCAGTGCCGTCTCGGCGTCGGCGGGCTCGACATGTTCGGCCGGATGATGACTGATGCCGCCCCGGCAGCGGACGAACAGCATGGCGGTGGGGCAAAGCGCTGCCATCACCATCGCATCATGGCCCGCGCCGGAAACCAGCCGGAACGGCCGCTGCCCGGCATCGGCGATTGCGGCATCCATAAGCTCCATCAGATCGCCGTTGCAGGGGCTGGCGGGCAGGTCGTGGATCAGCGTGCTAGCCAATGCGAGGCCTCGTGCCGTGGCAATCCGGTCGAATTCGGTGAGGGTCGCCTGCGCTACGCGGTCGCGCCGTGCCGGATCGCCGGAGCGGATGTCGACCATGAAGGAAACCTGTCCGGAGATGACATTGGCCGCTCCCGGCCGCGCCGCGATCTTGCCCACGGTGGCGACCAGATCGGATTCATCGGCGCGGGCAAGGCGCTCGACCAACAGGATCATCTCCGCGGCACCGGCGAGCGCATCGCGTCGCAGCGGCATCGACGTCGTGCCGGCGTGCCCAGCCATACCCGTCACCCTCACTTCGTAGCGCAATTGCGCGGCGATGCCGGTGACAGTGCCGACGGCAAGGCCCTCCGCTTCCAGCACCGGGCCCTGTTCGATGTGCGCTTCGAGATAGGCGAGAGCGGAACCTGGCTCGCGCACCGCCTGCAGATAGGTCGCGACATCGACCCCGGCGTTGGCCAGCGGGACGCCTTCCGCATCCGTCAGATCCAGCGCGTCCGCCGCCAGCGTTCCGGCCACCGCGCGGCTGGTCAGCATGGCTGCGGGGAAGCGTGAGCCTTCCTCGTCTCCGAAGGCGATCACCTCGATTGGGAATGGCATGCGCTTGCCGCTCTCATGCAGCGCTGCGATGCATTCCACACCCAGCATGATGCCCAACGGTCCGTCATAGCGTCCGCCGTCGCGCACGCTGTCGAGATGGCTGCCGATGATCAACGCGGGAGCATCGGGCCTGGTGCCTTCATAGCGGCCGATCAGATTGGCGGCCGGATCACGTGCTGCGGCCATGCCCGCCTGCTCCATCCAGCCGGCCAGCGCCTGCTGCGCGGCCATGTAGGCCGGCATAAGATAGCCGCGATAGAGACCGCCCTGCATGTCGCTATAGGGCGCCACGCCCAGCGCATCGCAGCGTGCCACGGCTCGTCCACCGCCAGCGGGCAGGTCGCCTACCATGCCGCGACCATACCATCGCTGCGTGGATCGGTCGCGCCCTCCAGCCGCCCGTCGCGATGGCGCACGATTGCGCCGGCGTGGCCCATCATCGCGGTCAGCGGGCCGACCCGCTCGACATCATGCCCGGCGGCACCGAGATCGCCATAGAGCGCCTCATCGAAACCGTCCTCCAGCTTGAGCGTGGTGCTCTGCTCGCCCCAAGTCCGACCGAGCAGCCAGCGCGGACGGCTGATCGCCTCCTGCAAGTCGATTCCGAAGCGGGCGTAGCGGGTGAACAGCGCCGCCTGTGTCTGCGGCTGCCCTTCGCCGCCCATCGTACCATAAGCCATGACTCGGCCGTCATGGAACTGGGCGAGTGCGGGGTTGAGCGTGTGGAACGGCTTCCGAAACGGCTTGAGCGTGTTCCAGCCGCTCTCCGCGAGGCGGAAGGAACTGCCGCGGTTTTGCCAAGTAATCCCGGTGCGCGGCAGCACCACACCCGACCCGAATTCGTGGTAGGTCGACTGAATCGCGCTGACGACGCGTCCATCGGCGTCGGCCGCGGCGAACCAGCATGTATCCCCCGAATGTGACGGTTGCGGCCAGGGCAGCGCGCGTATCGGGCTGATGCGTCGGGCTAGCTCGTCAAGCGCGGCGCTGTCGGCGAGCGCAGCCTGATAGTCGAATTGGTGGAAGGCCGGATCGCCCACATGCCGGTCCCGCAACAGGAAGGCCTGCTTGGTCGCTTCGACCAGCCCGTGGACATGCGCGAAGTCGTCTGCTTCGTCCGCGGTAAGTCGATCGAACACCGCCAAAATCATCAGGGACGCGAAGCCTTGTGTCGGCGGCGCGGAATTGAACAGCCTGGCCCCGTCGATCGATACGTGCAGCGGATCGGGCCGGGTCGCCCGATGCGCTGCCAGGTCGGCGCCGTTTACAGGACTGCCCAACGCTTGCAGGTCACTTGCGATGTCGCCGGCCAGCGCACCGCTGTAAAAGCTGTCCAGTCCATCTTCGGCAAGCCGTCGGAAGGTCTCGGCGAGCGCCGGTTGCCGCAGCGTGTCGCCCTCACGGAGCGGCACTCCGCCGGGTTCGAAGGTCTCGGCATAGGCGCCTGGCTGGCGGCGCAATTCGTCTCCCTTGCCCGAAGCGATGCTCGCACCGCCTGCGGTGAGTGCCACGCCCGCCTCGGCATACCGGATCGCATCGTGCAGCAGACGGGTCAACGGCAGCGCGCCGCCACTGCTCTCGAGCGCGGCGGCCCAGGCAGAGACGGTTCCGGCGACCGTATTCGCCGCAAGCGGCCCGCGCGAAGGCACCTCCGCCAGTCCTTCGTAGAAGGACAAGTCGGCCGCCTCCGCTGCGCCGCCGCAGCCATGGACCGCATGCACGCGCCCCCCAGGCTCGGCGACCAGCCAGAACCCGTCGCCGCCGATGCCGGTCATATGGGGGTAGACCGCCGCAAGCGTCGCAGCGACCGCCACGCTCGCTTCCACGGCATTGCCGCCGTCGCGCAGCACGGAGAGTCCAGCCTCGGAGGCGAGGAAATGCGGGGCGGTGACCATGCCCTGCATGCCAGTGACTGTTGCAAGCTTCATGGCGGTCAGTCCGGCGCCATCAATTCGGCAGCGCCGCAACAAAGGCGCGCACGACATCGGCAGAGTTAATCGATGCGAGCGCCATGAAAGTGTACATCTGGTTTTTGCCCGCATCGCCACCAGCGAGGTCTGACAGGCTGCGGAAGACGATCACCGGCACCTGGTTCGCATAGGCGACCTGCGCCACCGCCGCGCTTTCCATGTCGAGGACGTTGGCCTTCCACGCACGCTGCAAATAGTCGCGAAACTCCGCATTGTCAGCGAAGACGCCGGCGCTGACACCGGTGCCGCCGATCACGATCTTGGGTTCGTGCTCAAGGCAGGCGGCGGGCACCCGGGGGGTCGCCTCAACGCAGCGTTTCAGCGTTACCTTGCGGGCCACTTCCCCGGCCAATTTGACCAGGTCGGGATCGACCTTCAGCGTGTAATGCCGCTGCACCGGCTCTGCCGCATTGCCCACCCGGACCCCCCGCGGGAACATCATGCCGTAGTTAGGCGGGGCGATCTCGTCGACCGGTTCCGGCACGACCCAGCCTTTGTCGGTTTCGCGCGCAAAGCTCACTTCGAGATACTGCGCCCAGTCTGTCGGAACCACCACGTCACCGATAGAGAGTGCGGGGTCGATCCCACCCGCAATGCCCGAGAAGACGATCCTGCTGACATTGAAATGGTCGAGCACGAGCTGCGTGTTCATCGCGGCATTCACCATCGACACATTGCTCTGCATCAGCACGACGGGCTTACCCTCCAGCGTGCCGGTGAGGAAGGTCACGCCGTTTTTCGAATAGGATTTAGGCTGCTCGATATGCGGTACGAGCGCATCCCATTCGGGTTCGAAGGCTGTCATCACGACCGTACGCGGCGTCTCGTCGCGAACCTGTGCGGATGCTGTGGCGGGGAGGGCGAGCAGCGCGAGGACGGCGAGGAGGAGGTGCTTCATCAGGCCGCTCCCATCCACACGAAGCGCAGGACGAACACCCCCGCGAGCAGGAACAGGAACCAGTCGGCGGTAGTCGCCCGGCCGCGAAGGAGCTTGAGCCCAGCATGGGCGGTAATGCCGAAAGCGAGGCCGTTGGCGATGGAGTAGGTGAAGGGGATCATGGCCACTGTCAGGAAGGCCGGGATCGCCTCCATCGGATCTTCCCATTCTACCTCCTTAAGCGGCAGCAGCATCAGCCCTCCCACGACGATCAGCGCCGGCGCTGTGGCGGCAAGTGGCACGATTTGCGCGTAAGGGGCGACGAACATTGTGGCGAGGAACAGCACGCCCGTGACCACCGCAGTGAGACCTGTCCGTCCGCCCGCCTGCACGCCTGCGGCGCTTTCGACATAGGAGGTGACCGTGCTGGTTCCGGCCATAGAGCCGACCACGGTGGCTACGGCATCCGACATAAGGATGCGATTGAGGCCGGGGATCTTGCCGGCGGCGTTGATCAGTCCCGCGCGCTTCGTGACCGCGACAAGCGTGCCGATATTGTCGAAGATGTCGACGAACATGAACACGAAGAGGATTTCCACCACGCCAAGCCCATGGGTAGCGGACAGGTTGAAGACGCCCGGAATGTCGAGTGCGAAGACCGTCTCGGTCATCGTCGCGAAGGTGTAGGGGACCGGTTCGATCGCAACCATGCCGAACATCCAGCCGACAAGCGTGGTGCCGACTATTCCGATCAGCATCGCACCACGCACGCTCCAGATGCTGAGCACAGCTATCAGCAGCAGGCCGAACAGCGCAAGTCCGGCGCCGGGCGTCTTAAGATCGCCGAGTGAGACAGCCGTAGCCGGGCTGGCCATCACGATTCCCGCATTCTGCAGCCCGATAAAACCGATGAACAGGCCGATGCCCCCGGCCACGGCGGCGAACAGGTGCGGCGGGATGCAGGCGACAATCATCTGTCGCACGCCGGTCAAGGTAAGAAGGAGGAAGAGGATGCCTGAGAGGAATACGCAGCCCAGCGCGACCTGCCAGGGAACACCCATCTGGCCGACCACCGTATAGGCGAAATAGGCGTTAAGGCCCATTCCCGGCGCAAGCGCGAGCGGAGTGTTGGAACTCAATCCCATCAAAATCGAGGCGAAGCCCGCGGCGAAGCAGGTCGCCGCCGCGACGGCTGCCACCGGCATGCCCGCCGCGCCGAGGATCGAGGGATTGACCAGCACGATATAGGCCATCGTGAGAAAGGTGGTGATCCCAGCCAGCACCTCGGTCCGCACGCTCGTCCCACGCTCCGCCAAACGGAAATACCGGTCCAGCCGGTCATGTCTGGTCGGCACTTCGGCGTGCACCACTGTTTCGCTCATTGTGCGGCTTCCCCCTGAAATGCGCATTGCGGCGGCGACGATCCGACGAGACCGCGTTGTTCGAGCATGGCGGCCAAGCGCAGCAGGGCGGGCTCCCCATGTGGCTTTCCGATCAGTTGCAGGCCAAGCGGCAGCCGTCCCGGCCGATGCAGTGGTACGGCCAATGACGGCAGGCCGGTGAAGGTGATCGGCTGGGTGTGGATACCCAGATCGGCACGCGCTGGCACGCGTTGGGCGTCGATGGTGATCGTCGGGTCGGCGACGAACGGGGCCTCGCAAGGTGTCGCTGGCGCGAGCAGCACGTCGTAATCGCGGATAAGCTCCAGCACGCGCGCTCGGAAGCTCGTGCAGAAGGCCTGTGCGGCAGCGTAGATGTCTTGCGGGAGCAGGGCGCCTGCCAGCAGGCGATCGCGCGTGGCGGGATCGAATGCCATTGCATTTTCCGCCAGCGCCGCTTGGTGCAGCCGGCCGCCTTCGCAAGCGGTGATGAGGAACGCAGCTGAGCGGGCTCGGGCGATTTCGGGAATCTCGACCACCGGCGCGTCAGGTGCGATGGCGTCCATCGCGTCCAACTGGTCCGGATCGCAATTTTCCGCGAAACGACCACCCAGCCGGGCGATGCGCGGCGGGTCACCGGTGCCGGCCGCCGCAGACTTGGTTGAGAGTACTTCCCACACACAGGCCATGTCGGCTGCTGACGAGGTGAAAGGTCCGCAGTCGTCGAAGCTGGCTGCGAAGGGGAAGACGCCCTCGAGTGGCAGGTCGCCATGGGTCGGTTTCAGGCCGTAGGTCCCTGTCAGGCTCGCCGGTACCCGCACCGAACCGTTGGTGTCCGAGCCGAGCGAGACGGGCAGCAGTCCTGCTGCGACAACTGCGGCAGAGCCGCCGGACGAGCCACCGGCCAGTCGGGCAAGATCGTGTGGATTGCGGGTCGTGCCGTGGCGTGCATTGATTGTTGCGAAGCCATAGGCAAACTCGTCCATGTTCAGCGTTGCAGTCAGCACTGCGCCCGCCCGACGCATCAAGCCAATAGCGCGCGCGTCTGCCGGTTCGGGCGCAGCACTTGCGTAGAGGCTCGACCCGGCCGTGTTAGGCAGACCCTCGACGGCGAACAGGTCCTTCACCCCGTAAGGCACTCCCGCGAGCGGCCCGGGATCCCGCCCGGCCTCGACGGCTGCATCTACCTCCGTGGCCTCGCGCCGTGCCCGCTCGGCAAGCAGGCGAGTGACCGCTACCAGCGGGCGCGCCTCGGTTTGGAGCGCAGCGAGCGCGCGCTCGGTCACATCGCGCGCGCGCAGCGTTCCGGCGCGAACCGCCGCCGCGATTTCAACCGCCTGCATCATGGCCGCGACGTTTCAGGCGGCGCCAGGAGCGTGTCCGCGTGGCGCTGGAGCAGCGCCATATTGGCAAGGACGCCGGGCATGCAGGATGCGGGCACAGGCAAGCCCAGCGCGCCCGCGACTTCGGTAACTTCGGCCTCCGTCGACGGGATCGCGGGGGGGACCGCCGCCGCTGCCTGTGTTTCAGCCTCGCGGCGGAAGCGCGCGGCCAGGATCGCGCAAACGAACAACTGGAGCTGGTGGAAGATCATCAGCGGCAGCACGATCATGCCGACCTGCACCGGCGCGAACAGCGCGCCCGCCATGGGTACGCCAGAAGCGAGGCTCTTTTTGGAGCCGCAGAACAGCAGCACGATCGCATCCTCGCGCGGAAGGCCGAACAGGCGAGCGGCGAGAGCGTTGACCCCCATCACAAGTGCCAGGATGACGGCGCTGATCACCAGCAGCAGACCCAGATCGGACCAACCGACGCGGGTCCACAGGCCTTCCACCACGGCGGCGCTGAAGGCGGAGTAGACCACCAACAGGATCGAGCCGCGATCCACCTTGCCCAGCATCGCCTTGTGTTGGTCGACAAAGCTGCCAATCAGCGGGCGCAGGAAATGGCCGGCGAGGAAGGGGGCGAGCAATTGCAGGGCAATGGCCTTTGCTGCGTCTGCGGTTGATACCGCACCTTCGCCTGAAACGGCCATCAGCGCTCCCACCAGCAGCGGGGTGAGGACGATTCCGATGAGGTTGGAAAGCGAAGCGCTGCACACCGCGGCCGCCACATTGCCGCCGGCGATCGCAGTAAAGGCGATAGAGGACTGTACGGTCGAAGGCAGCAGCGTCAGGTAGAGCACGCCTGACAGCAGCAGAGGGTCTGCCCGGCCCGCCAGCAGCCACACCGCGAACAGGCCCAGCGCGGGGAAAACCAGATAGGTAGAGGCCAGCACCAGTGAGTGCAGCCGCAGGTTGCCCATGCCGCGAAGGATTGAAGCGCGCGAGAGCTTGGCGCCGTGCAGGAAGAACAGCAGCGCGATCGCAACATCCGCGGCCATGCCGACCCAATCGGCAGCAACGCCCCGCGCCGGCACTAGCGACGCCCCGCCGACCACCGCGACCAGCACGATGAGAAACGGATCCAGCGAAAACGGTAGTTTCACCCGCGCACCATGCAGCCGACCATGCCCGCCGTTACCCTACCGAGCAAATAGAATGACAAGAACAGATCATTGCAAAAATGCGTGCGCGATGGATCCGAGCTCGTCCGGCAATATGCGCCGTTGGCCACCTGTCGCGTCCCTTCGCTCCGCCGTTCGGCTGTCATTTACAGCTATCTTTCCGGTTTTTGCACAGGCGGCGGTAATGCAGCGCGGGGCCGTGGCTGCCGACATTCCCTTCACCCATCTTTCTGCACAGCAGTGCCAGGGAAAAGGCGGCGAGTTGGCCAACGCCCAGCAGCGATAACAGCGGCTCCAGCGAGCCTTCCCGCTCGAGCAGGCCTAGCAGGCCGGCAGCTAGCGCACCCGCCGCGAACTGGATTGTCCCCTGCAGCCCGGCGGCAACACCCGCTGCGTGCTTCTGCTTTTCCATGCCGAGCACCGAAGCCGGCCCCATCACGAAGCCAAACGCCGCGAAGAAGAGGAAGAAGCAAACGCAGGCAAGTGGGAAGCCGGCGTGGCCGACCAGTTTGGCAGCTATGAACAGCACGATGGAGAAGGCTCCGATCCCGGTCCCTAATACCAACACCGCCGCCATGCCAAAACGCCCGATCAGATAGCGATTGCACTGCGCGGCCAGGATCATCGCTCCGGCGTTGGCCGCAAAGGCGAGGCTATAGGCAAAGGTCGTGGCTTGGTAGTGAAGCAAATAGACTGCCGACGACCCGGCGAGGTATAGCGATGCGCCCGCCTGAGCACAGGCGAGGAGGAGGGTGGGCAGAAGAAACTCACGCTCCCGAATGAGTGCGCGTAGCTGGGCGATAGGCACATGCTTATCGGGTGAGCCCGCGGATCGTGCCGTTTCGGGCAAGAAGCGTATGCTCGCCAAGAGCAGGCAGCCAGCGAGCGCTGCCAGCAGCCAGAAGATGGCGCGCCAGACGCCAAAACTGATGATTACAGAGCCTGCCAGCGGGGCCAGCATTGGCGAGACGCTGACGACGAGGAGGATCCGCGCGGCCAGGTGGGCAGCTTCCTTCCCTCCATGCAGATCGCGCACGACCGCTCTTACAATCGAAAGGATGGAGCAGATGCCAAGGCCCTGGACGAAGCGCCCCGCGAGCAGCGCGCTTACTTGCTCGGCTGTGGCGCAGACCATCGACCCCACGATGAATAGGGTCAGCCCCAGCAGTATTGGCCCCTTCCGCCCAAAGCGATCCGAAGCCATGCCGAAGGGAAGCTGCCCTAGCCCTAAGGCGAGGAAATAAACTGCCATGCTCAGCTGGATCGAACCGATATCGGTTTGCAGATCGGCTGCGATCGCCGCGAAGGCGGGCAGGTAGATGTCGATGCCAATCGGCCCGATCGCCGACAGCAGGCCAAGCAGCAGGATCTCGCTCCGTCCGAGGCGGATCGTTGCCGCTCGCGTTGTTCTTCCGAGAGATGATGCGGCCACGCGGGCGCTGCCCGTCAGTGCAAATCAGCTGCGCTTCTGCCGATGCGCGTATGTGGCGTCGAGTCGTTCGCGCAGGTGGTTTCCGGCTGTGATGGGTGGGTAGAGGGGAGGGCGGTCCTCGCTCTGGCAACCCGGCAGGCATTCCACCAGCGCGTCCGGATTGGCATCGAAGAAGAAAGCGATCGAATAGCGCTCTCGCCCGCTGCGATTGACGACGCGGTGCGGCGTGGAGACGTAGATGTCGTTGCTCCAGCGCATCAGGCAGTCGCCGATGTTGCATACGAAGGTGCCGGGAAGGGGCGGTGCACTGATCCACTCCCCGTTGCGCTTGCGCACCTCCAGGCCGCCGGCATCGCTTTGTGTGAGCAAGGTGAGGTTTCCATAATCCGTATGCGCGCCCGCGCCGAAGCGGGTACCATCGAATTGACCCGGATGCGGGGGGTAATGGAGCAACCGAAGCGTCGCCATCGGGCGGTCGATCATCGGCTGGAAATAGTCGGGGGCGAGGCCGAGGTCGACGGCGAAGGCGCGGTGCAGGTCTTCCCCCAACTGGCGCATTGCGCGGTAATAGGCGCTTGTCGTCTGTTGGAAGCCGGCCAGTTCTGGCCATTGATTGCCGCCGACCGAATCCTGAACCTCGCGGTGAAGCTCGTCAGGTTCGGGTTCGCGCCCAAGATTGAAGGCCTCCTTCGCGTCGGCGAGAGTCGCGGGATCGAGGCTCTCGGTGCCGAAGCCTGCGTAGCCCCGATTGTTGCCCACGCGAGCGATGGAGAGCGCCTCCTTCGCCGATGAGGGGAGGGCGAAGAACGCAGCGGCGGCGGCATAGGTTTCGTCCACCAGTTCCTCAGCAACGCCGTGATCGCGAAGATAGAAGAAGCCGATCTCGCGTGCCGCCGCGCCGATCTGGCCGGCCACCAGGCGCAGCCCCTCCTTGTCGCCCGAGCGGGCGGGGGCGAAATCGATGATGGGCAAATCGGCTGCGGGAACGGTCACTGCGATTCTCCGAAAAGGTGCGGGCGAAGGGTACCCTCCGCCCGCCTGGGTGCCTTAGAACCTTGCGGTCGCTTTCAGGATTGCCGTCCGGCCTTCGCCAGGGAAGGCTGACCCCTCTGTGTCCGTGCTTCGCTGCGGCACGTAATATCGCTCGTTGAGGATGTTGTTCACGTTCAGCGCGAAGCGGTAGCGCCCGATTTCGTAGTGGAGCGAGCCGCGAAGGAGAACATAATCGGGGTACTGGATCGCGCCGGGGAGATGCCCGCTGGTCTTCTCCACATAGTTGCCGCCAAGGGTCGCGCCCAAGCCGTTGCCTACTTCGTAATTCGCGAAGAGGCCATAGACGTTCCGCGGCTGGGTGCGGTCGACATACCCATCTTCCAGACCTTCGAAGCCGGCGGTTGCCGCCTGGTAGATGAAGCCCCACCCATCGGTATAGTCGAGACCGACATCCTCCGGCGTCACGACGAGGAACGAGCTGCCGGAAATCTCCGTCTTCTGATGCGTATAGACAGCTGAGAGGCCGAAATTGCGATTGATCGCCCAGCGCAGTTCGCCTTCGATACCCTTGGTCGTCGCTCCCACGAAATTGCCGCTGAGGAGTTCGGACTGCGTGCGCCGCTGGCGATAGATCGAGGCCGACGCGAACAGGCGGCCGTCGAAGAAGCTGCCCTTCACGCCGCCTTCGGTCAGATCGGCAGGGGATAGGAAGGTGTCGTTCGCGACATTGCCTGGCGCGACCGCACCACCCTGCAGTGTCTCCAGCGCGTAAGAGCGCGAACGGGTGAAGTAAGGGACGATGCCCCACGGCGTGTCATAGCGGACGCTGCCCGACCAACTCCACGCGCCCTTGCTTGCGGAGTAAAGCGTATTGCGCGCGACAGAATAGTCGATGAAGCCCCTGTTGATCGCTTCGACATCGTACCAGTCATAGCGTACGCCGCCGGTGAACTTCAGGCTGTCCAACAGGCCGATATCGGCATTCAGGAATCCGGCGTATTCGTCGACCTCGGAATGATAGACCTGATCAAACGGCTCGCCGGACACATAGACCGGGTTGAAGATGCTGTCTGCCGTAGCGCCCACCGAGATATCCTGCCGGTCCAGCACCATGTAGCCGCGCGCGAACACGTAGGATTCGTCCGCTTCATAACGACGGTATCCCGCACCCACGACGAAGTTGGTGTCCAGCCATTCTGCGGGCTTTAGCTGAGCAGTGTAGGAGAGCCGCAGCTCTTCCGCCCGGTCGCGCAACGACTTGGCGAAGCCGTAGCTGTTGTAGCTATCGGCGTTGAGATCATCGAAGAAGCCCTGGAGCGCAAGTCTGCCCGGACCAGCCTGGCGCCCCAGGTCGAAATAGAGGGTTGTGGTCTCGCTGTCGCCGAAGTCGTATGAGGAGGTCAGCAGGGTGCGTCGGTCGAGCTTGACCTCTCGGATCGTATCCGGATCGAGTCGGCTGTAGTCGCTGGCGAAGCCGAAATATTTGGTGACTCCGCCGATCGCGACAATGTCGGCCGGTGTTATGTAGGCCGCCCCTGGCTGGGCAATCTGGGCGATCGGGCTGCCGGACACGTAGATGCCGCTATCCATAAGCTCTTGCGTGAGGCGGTTGACGCCGGTGCTGCCCTGCATTCCGCTGGCGTCGTAGTACTGGCCGCCGACCTGAAAGTCCCAACCTCCTGGGAGATCCGTGGCGAAGCCGGCCTGCGCCAGCGTATGGCGCGGTTCGATCCCCCGGAAATATTGCGACGCCTGGACCTTCTCGACGTAAACATCGACACCCGCGTCATAGTCTCCGATCTTGAAAGGCGTGCCATATTCGGCGGAGGCGCGATAATAGTCGTAGGTGCCGACCGACGCGACTATCTCACCCCGCGCGGCGAGTCCGTTCTTCATCCGCATGGCGCGCTCGGAACGCGGGGTAAAGTTTACGTAGCCGCCCGCCCGTCCGGTGCCATAGGCCGGGGAGGCCGGGCCGCGCACGATTTCAAGGCTTAGTGCGGACTCGATCGGAGTGACATAGGTACCCTGGTTCTCCACGCGCTTGAAACCACGGAAGAAGTTGTCCGCATATTCGCCGCGAATGTTGACCGTGCCGTCGACCCCATAGAAGCTTGCCGTAAACACGCCCGGCGTCACCGCAATCAGATCGCGCACAGTGGTCAGGCTGTACTGGTCAATCATCGACAGCGACACGGTGGATGTCGCACGTGGGGTTTCGAGCTGGCTCATCCCCAGCCCGAAGGCATCGGTATCTTCGGGGAGAATCGCCGATTTCTGCAGCTGCCCGGTCACCACCAGGACATTCAGCCCCTCGCTTTCCTCGTCGCCCGTGCTTTTCTTGACAGGCTCGTCGACGCCAGGCGTCGCCTGCGCATGGATCGGAGCGGCCGCAAAGAGGGCGAACGCGAGTGCAGATAAACCGACTTCGCGCCGAGCATTGATCTTCAGTTTCATAACGTTCCCTCACTTGATTATTTCGCTGCCCAAGCTTCAGCAGAACCCTCCCCAGGGTCATAAAATTATTTAATATTATGATTTGAACATGTTGTCGTAAAATTTGACGAAGAACCGTTTCATGTATTCTTCGTTATTGAACGGCTCGAATTGCGCAGGATTTTCATCGGTGATGAAGTTCTTGTGCGGTTCGACTGTCACATCGATATCAGGGTTCATAAAGAGCGTGGCGGAGTAGCGATCCACGGGCTTGCGGCTGACTACGCGGTGGAGCGTCGAGACGAAGTGGCCGTTGGTCCAGCCCATCATCGTGTCGCCGATATTGATGATATAGGCGCCGGGCACATAAGGCGCGGAGATCCAGCGCCCGCTCGCTTCCTGTACTTCCAGACCGCCGACATCGTCCTGCAGCAACACGGTGAAGGTGGAAGCGTCGCAATGCGCACCCACGCCGACATCCGACCCGCCCTGAAGGTCTTGACGAGGAGCGGGATAGAAGTTGAGTCCGAACGTTGAGAGCGGGCTCTTGTGAAAGCGGGAGAAGTAATCCTCCTCCAGCCCCAAGGCCAAGGAGAAGGCGGCCATCAGTTCCTGGCTGAGCGCGAGCAGCGCCCGCTGGTTGACGATCATCGTCTCCACGAAGTTCGGCGCCCCCGCCGGCCATAGATTGCGCTGGAAGGCCGGATCGCCATTACCGAAATTCGGATCGCTGGCGAGCAGCACGCGCATCATGTTGAACTGCTCGAGCGTGCCACCTGACACGCGCGACTTGCCGGCTTCGGGTCGCAGGGAGCCGCCCGGCTTGGTACCTTCGGTCGCGCCGCGCGGCGGCACGTATCCGCACCATTGCCCGTCCTCTATCGGAGCTGACTTCATCTTCTCGTCAAACGAGCGGGCGAAGAACGAGCGGGCTTCCGACAGCACGGCTTCCCGCACCGCATCCGGTACGCCGTGATTCACGATGTAGAAGAACCCGATCCGCTCGCAGGCTTCACCGATTTGCGCGGCGATCGCAGCGCGATCTTCGGCGCCACCCTTCAGGAATTTGCCGAAGTCGATGACAGGGATCTCCTCGACCCGGACAGTTTCGGCTTCTTCGTAGCGCAAGTCGACTTTCGACATGGCGGGAGGTACCTCGCAATGCAGTGAATGGATGTAACGATGTGGTGTGCCGCGCTGGGCGGCCGGAGCGGGTCCGGGCGGGTCAGCCCGGCTCGCTACTTCGCCGCCCGAAGCCGGCTAGCCATTGGCTCAACCGGCCGTCCGGCCGAAGATAGGGCTCAAGCGCGGCGGCAAGCACGATCAGCAGGCCGACATAGACCTGGACCCAATTGCCCTGGACGCCGACCAGTACGAGCCCGGTCTGGAGCATGCTGACGATGAGCGCGCCGAGAAGCGTGCCCGTGGCGGTTCCGATCCCGCCGGTGATGGCCGCGCCGCCGATGATCACCGCTGCGATGATCGCCAG
The DNA here is from genome assembly GCF_003569745.1 of Altererythrobacter sp. B11. NCBI lineage: Bacteria > Pseudomonadati > Pseudomonadota > Alphaproteobacteria > Sphingomonadales > Erythrobacteraceae > Altererythrobacter > Altererythrobacter sp. B11. Next base: position 3,109,531 of record NZ_AP018498.1, on the reverse strand, counting down.
CTCGCCTCCAGCCCCGGTGTTAGGAGCACCGATGCGTAGCCAACCAGTTGTCAGCGCACCCGCCAGGCCGCAGGCCGTGCCCAGGATGGTGAAGGTCCAGATCTTGATGCGTCCGGGGTTAACACCCATTTGCAGCGCTGCCTTGACGTTTCCGCCGGTGGCGTAAAGCCGGGCGCCGAACAGGGTATAGCGCAACACGAAACCGCTGATCGTAAAGGCTGCGAGCGCCCACAGCACCTGCACGGGGACCGGGCCGATTTTGCCGCCCGCCACATCGAAGAACGAACTGGCATATTCGGCGGGAATGTCGATCGAAAGCCCCATGGTGATAACCAGCGCCAGGCCGCGCAGCAGGCTTAGCATGCCGATTGTGAGGATGAATGAGGGGACTCTCAGCTTCACCGTCATCAGGCCGTTGAACAACCCGATCACAGTGCCGAGCGCGAGGGCTAGCAACGCGGCCAGCCAGGGATTCCAGCCCCACTCAACGATCGCCATCGCGGTCACGACACTACACAAGCCGTAATTCGAACCGATCGACAGATCGACTTCACCGGCGATCACCAGATAGGTCAGCGGGAGGCCGATAATCAGCGTAAAGGCTGCGATACGCAGGATTTCGAACTGGGTCTGGCTGTCCAGGAAATGCGGCGAATTCGTTGCGAAGGCGATGAAGAGCGCCACGATAACCACGAACATGGCACTCTGGCGGTTCAGCAAGTTGGCGAGTGTCGTACCGCTCATTGCGCGTACTCGCTCGTAGCCGGAGCAATTCCACCGTCCCCGCCCATTACCAAGCTGACGATCTGCTCCTTGGTGACGTCGGCGAGGGAGAGGTCTGCAACCTTGCGGCCGAGCCGCAGCACCGCTGCGCGATCAGCCACGGCGAAAACGTCGTCCATGTTGTGGCTGATCAGCAGCACGGCATTGCCCTGGTCGCGCAGGCGGCGGATCAGATCGAGCACCTTGGCCGTCTCCCGCACGCCGAGCGCCGCAGTCGGTTCGTCCATGATCACCAGCTTGCTGCCTCGAACGATCGTGCGCGCCACGGCCACAGCCTGCCGCTGCCCGCCAGACAGATAGCGCACACTGGTGGTGACGGGCGGAAGGTTGACCTTGAGCTGGGCGAGGATTTCCCGCGCCTGACGGACCATTCGTTTGCGGTCGAGCAGGAAGCCGAACCGCACCGGCTCGCAGCCGAGGAACAGGTTCTCGGCAATGCTGCGATCCTCGATGAGAGACAGGCCCTGGAATACGGTCGCGATCCCGGCATTGCGTGCATCCAGGGGGCTGGCGAACCGCACGGAGCGCCCCTCCAGCAGGATCTCGCCCGAACTCGGCGGGAACACTCCGGAAAGCATGGTGATGAAGGTCGATTTGCCGGCGCCGTTGTCGCCTAGCAAAGCAGTAACTTCGCCTGTGTGGAGATCGAGCGAAACGTCGTCCAGCGCGGTGACATGTCCGAAATGGCGCGAGGCATTGCGCACGCTGACGATGGGCTCGGAAGACCGGGTCATGAGCCTGTGGCCTCCGCTCGCCACGGCTGCGCCCGCGGGGTCGGTGAAGTCATGATAAGCCATAAGCTTCCGCCGCCGCCTTGCGGCGCTGATAGCTGTCGATCACCGCGTCGACACTTTTGGGTGTGACCCATTGAAAGCCGGGGGAGATGTCTCCCGCAGGCATGCCACGCTCAAGCATCGACCATGATGCGAGGACGGCCAGGAACCCTTGGTAATACAGGTTCTCATCGAGCGCGAAGGTGAGCTCGCCATTCTTGAGCAGAGTGAGTGATTTGAGGCTGCTGACCCAGCCTCCAACCACCGTGCCGGACGCTCGTTTACCGAGTTCGGCGAGCGCCTTGGTCAGGGGTATGGTGGACATTTCGCCCCCTGCCGCCGCATGTGCCACCACATCGGCGGTCTCAGTGATCTTGGCCTTGTAGAGGCCGACTGCGAGGGCGGAATCGGTCGCGGCATTGTCGGGGAAGGTCACCATCCGCAAGCCGCCCGTGACTTCCGCGAGCCCCTCGCGCACGCCGGCAATGCGCTCTTCCACGTTGAGCGAGCCGGGAAATGGATTACCCACCAGCACGCTTCCTTGGGAAATGCCCCGGGCCGCCAGCTCGTCAGCGATATGGCGCCCCATCAGCTTGCCAGTGATCTTTGGCGTCAGGCCCACGAAGGGCACATTCAGCTTCTCGAGCTCCGCGGGATTGTTGGCAGAATTTACGACGGCAAAATGGGTGCCGCCCTTCTGCCCGGCAGCAATCTCGTCGATCACGGCCTGATACCAGTCCACTGTGAGGACCACGTCGGCGCGCGAGGTCACCGCCGTGCGAATGGCGTTGATATGCGCATCCGGTGTCGCCAGCGCATTGAGGATCCGGTCAAAGCGCCAGCCGAGCATATCCGCGGCATCGGCGGCACCCACTGAAATATCCGTCACGAAGTCCGAACCGGTGGTGCCGACGGCCCAGGTGACCGTGCGGACGGGACCAAGCGTGCCGCCTTTCGCTTTGGCCGCGCCTGATCCCCCGCAGGCGCCCAACGCCATCGCCGCGCCCAGCATCGGCGCGTTACGAAGCAAGTCTCGTCTCGTGTTATTCAGCAATGGATGCTCCCAGTGCAGTCCGGCCGCCAACCGCCGTCCTGCCGCGGGATGATGCTGCGCAACAAAGGCGTTCGAATCCAGTTTAATTTGCTAGGGGTGCCATTCGAAAAAACTGCACAGGGAGCCTTACCCGAGATGTGGTGCGCTTCCCCTCATCATCGCTGCAGCCAGGTGCTGGATGAGCACGGATGTTGCGGCGGACTGCGCGCGGCCAGATGCGCTGATCAAGGTCAGCGCGGAAAGCGGTAGTTTGGTATGGGCGATCATCGCAAAATGGAGCTCTCCCGCCTCGAGTTCGGCTTCGACCTCGATCGGGGTGAGAAAGCCGATACCCGCGCCATGCATGACGAGCGACTTTATCAGCGTGACCGAGCTGGCCGCGGCGCTGAAGCGGGGAAGCTCGCCGACGCTCGCGGACCATGCATTGTTGAGAATTGTCCTCATTGCGTTTGACCTGTCCGGTCCGACGAGCGGGTGTTCACCGCATTCGGAGAGTGTCACCTCTGCCTTTTTTGCCAGCGGGTGATCCGGGCGCATGATTGCCCCGACCTGGTAAATCATTGCCTGCTCGACCCGCAGGTCATGGCGGTCGGGCGGATTGAAGCCCAGACCGATATCGGCTTCGCCGCTCAGGACGCTATCGACGACCTCCTGCGAGATCATCTGGTGCATATGAAAGACGATCCCCGGATAGCGCCTTGCGAATTCCTCGAGGCTGCGGGTGACGAAATTGCCGCTGCCCTCGACGAGCGCGACACTTACTTCTCCCCGTCGCAGACCGCGCATCTCGTCGATCTGTGCCTCGACGTTGCGCAAATCGCGGCGCCAGCGGCGCACTGCCGCGACCAGCACTTCTCCGGCGGCAGTCAGCCGCAAACCCTTGGGCATCCGCTCGAAGAGCGGGACGCCGAGCTTCTCTTCCATCAACAGGATCTGACGATCGATAGCTGAGGGGGTGATGTTCAGATTATCCGACGCCCGGCGGATCGACCCGCAACGCGCGACCTCATCGAAATACAGAGAGAAGCGAGACAGCATCTATCGTCTTATCCTCATTCTTGCGATCAAGCGCGATGCGCGAGGGAGATTGTGCCCGGAAGCCGACGATTGTCTGCGTCAGGCTGCGTGGCAGGAAAAGCGCAAACGAGTTCGATTATGCCGGCGCAACCCGCGCTCAGCCATAGCGGCCGATCGCGGCGAGGAACTCCACTTGGCTGGCACAGCCGCTCTTCGCCAGGATGCGGTGGACGTGATTGCGCACGGTGCCGACCGAAACATGCGCGAGACGCGCAATCTCCACTGGCGCACGCCCCTGCAGGAGATGTTCGGCCACCCGGCATTCTGCAGGAGTAAGGCCGTAAAGCTCGGCGGCGATCTGCATTCGGCGCAGTGTGGTTGGGCTCTCCCCGCGGAAAACGAGCATCGCCGCGGCGGCGAAGGTGAAGCTGTGTCCGCCCGGCAGCGGCAGGATCTCGAGTGCCATCGCCCTCCCGTCACAGTCGGTCAGCACCATCGGGCCGGGCGGTGGGATATCCACCCCTTCACGCGATTGCAGTGCGCGGCGCAGCATCGCGTCGAACTGGGCTCGGTGTTCCGGCCGCTGCGGATGCAGCCGCCCCTGCACCAGCCGCAGGAAACGTCCGCCCGCCACCACCGTTTCTCCGCGCTCGGTCAGTGCTCGCACATTGCCGGCGATATCGACGATTGCCGCGGCGGTCTCCAACTGGTCGAGCGTGGCGGCGAGCACGTGAAGCGCCTGGTCCTCCACCGAATTGCGCAGGATCACCGCTGCGCGTGCGTGGCCGGAGAGCAGGCGGAAGGCGCGTTTTTCAGCGCTATGCATCTCACCTTGTGCGACCGTGCGCAAAGCGGCCAGCCCGATCAGTTCGTCGCTGCGTTTCCGCAGGTTGGTGATGCAAGTGTAGCCGATCCCGTTCCGGTCGATCCAGTCGCCGAATTCGGGCGAGCGCAGCCGGTCCTGCTCGGGCGTGAAGTCGCCTTGGTCCCGGAACTCCATCTCACCGGCCGCGAGGCCCGCGCGTACGCGAGAATTGATGTGCGGATCGCCGCCGCCCACTGCGAGGAACTCACCGGTCGCTTCGCTGGGCAAGCGAGTCATGATGTTGAGCGGCACTAGCGAGCGGCGCCCGATGGCGATCAGTTGTCCGGTGCGGGAATTAAGAGCGTCGGCGAAGGTGTTGAGAGCATTCTCCCAAGGCACGAGGCCGAGCGCCGCCTCCCGAAAGAGGCCTGCAGATTGCATGAGTTCACCCGATCTCGGCAATCCCCGTCCCTCTCTGCACCTGACTTCCCGCTGACGCTGCCGCTGCCGGCTGGGGCGACCGGCCAATATCTACAATATTGTAGTCGCGACGCGACCCAATTCTGTCTTAGCACCACGGTCCGGAGCGATCGGGTGTCCGTAAGCAACTCCCAGCGCGGGTCAGACGGCCAGCCCTTCGCACCAAAGAGGGACGTGGTCGCATGAATGTATCCGTATATTATTTTCCTGCAAGCGAGCGGCCCACCGCCCTTTCCGCTCTGCGTGTCCGGGGGAACGGTGGCGGTGGTGGCGCGGGAACCGGAGCAGACAGGCCGCGCGCCGGTGGATATCACGCCGCGAATGCCGGGTGCGACGGGGAGCCGCAGCGCGGCCAAGCGGCAATGCTGGTCGTCGGCCCGCTTGCCTACGAGCGCGGTACAGCCACGGTGTTATATCGGGGAGAGCGGCTTCAGATCGACCGGCGCAGCTTCGCTGTGCTTATCGCCCTGCTCGAAGCAGGCGGCCGACCAGTGAGCAAGTATCGCCTTCTCGAAACGGCTTGGCCAGGCCAGATCGTGCACGAAAACTCGCTCGCTAAGGCTATCAGTCGCCTCCGCGCCGCTCTGGGAGAGGACGGGGCGCTGATCCGCTCGATCTATGGTGAGGGCTACTGCCTGCTCCCCCCCGACCCCGTCGCCGCCCCTTTGGCGGCTACCCGGGGCGACGCGGGGCGGCTCGCCAGTGCCCCCGCGTTTCAAGCCCGACTGATCCACTGGCTCGCCTTCCTTTCCGGAAGCGTGCGCGCGCTGCTCCGATAACGGCAATCGAGCTAAAGCAGAGGTGGGTGCGTTGCTTAGCGGAGGGCGGCCTCGCCTGGCGGGCGCATGCCGTAGGGCAGTTCCGAGGTGAAGGCGTGTACCTCAGCGATTTTGCCGTTCTCGAAGCGCAGAACATTCACCACTTGAAAGCTCGCGGGATAACCTTGGCCCTGCGTGGCGGGCGCATCCTCGAACGTGCGATAGACCGCCAGGCCGCTTTCCTCGTCCATGGCGAGGAGACGGCGATCGCGCACCGCCCCGATCCGCGGCAGACCGGGCATACCCGCCACCTCCCCGCATTGCGCCACTTGCTGCCCGTTGACATGCCAGCGGCACTGGCTGGCAAACACATCCGGCGCATCGCCCGCCTCGATGGACGCGAAGAGTTGCGTCGCGACCGTGGACATGTCGGCGCGGCTTGTGCGCCGCGGCGCGGGCAGGGCGGCGAAGGCAGGGGCCTCATCCGGCGCCGCATAAGGGGGGCCGTATTCGGAGCGGCGGATCAGCGCATCGACATTGCCGATCGCCTTGCCATCGGCCTCCATCGTGATCGCGGCCCACGCCGGCTGGCCGTGCTCCTCGATCCGGCCGATCCAGACGGCCCTGCCGGTCTGGGCATCCGAAACCACGAGCGGGTTCCGATCCACGGAATCGACTGCCGCCCAGATGCCTTCACCCACGCGGATGCCCACGCTGTTTTCCGCATAGCCCACCCGATCCGACCAGTTCAGCCCGCGCCAGTCGTCGCTGCCTGCCATTGCGTTGACCAGCGCGCGGACATTCCCGTTGAGGCAGCCATTATCGCATTCCCGCGGGCGCGCGGCATATTCGGGCGGCTGTGAGCCCGGCCCCCAGAAGGGATTGTGCATGAAATAGGGGACATAGGTGAACACCGCCTCGATCCGCTGGATTTCGGCATTGCGGATGCGGAAGGCTTCCAGGAGCGTGATGGAATTGGGCCATTTGAGCACAGTGCGCATCTCGCGCCCGTTGGTCAGGCGATACCTGTCGAACTCGTTGGCGTGGTCGAAGAAGCCTGATGCCACCACCACGCCTCGCTCGACATCTACTAGCGGCAGATGGCGCCGGATCCGCTTGTTGATCTTGTAGATGCCCAGCCGGAACTGCTCCTCGCACCCCTGGGCGATGGCGGCGGCATTGCCCCCTTTGCCGCCTTGCGGTGCAGCGGTGGTGCTGATGCCGTTTTCCAGGCGTGAGCAATCCTCGGCAAAGGGGGCGAACACCTGCCCGTCATTCAGCTCCACCGTGTCGAAATAGGCATCGGCAATGGCCAGCATCCGCTCGCGCGGGCGGCGTTCCGTCTCGGGCAGGACCGCGTTGTATTCGGGGAAGTGCTCCATGTTTTGCCAGTCACCGAAGGGGGCGGGCAGGGCGGTCTTGCGGTGCACCACCGTTTCGATCTCGTCGATCAGGCCCTGGGACGTCACATGCATGCGCAGGGCATAGAAGGCCGGGTTGCCGTTCTCGCGGACCGAGCCGAACCAGGCAGCCTGCCCGGTGATTGGGTCCGCTGCCTCGAGCCCGCTATCGTCGACATCGGTGACGGTTGCCCACAGCCCTTCGCCCGGTGCGAGCGGGACGTTATTCTCGGTGAACAGCACATCACGCGTCAGCGGCAAGGCCGACGCATCGCGCCGTTCGAGCGCCGCCATATGCTGGCGCACAAGCGCGATCAGGCATTCGCGCGCGCATTCGGGCGCGATGACCGCGCTGGGCTCTCCCGGTGCCTGCGCGGCGGCGGAGGGCGCGAGCGCAAGGGCGGAAACCCCCGAAAGGGTGGCAAGCAGCAGGCGATGCGGTGTCATTCTCAATGTCCTCCCCCGGCGTCCTGCCAGTCTTCGTTTGCGCGCGCGATGAGATAGGCGTGGATTGCCCGGGCGTCCTCTTCCGACAGCACACCGGCGAAGCTCGCCATGCCCTTGTCCTCCAGCGCTCCCCCGATGACGATGTCGAGGAATCGATCGTGCACCTCTGGAGTCATCCAGCGCAGATCCTTGACCCCGCCGATCGCGTCCACGCCATGGCAGCGCATGCAGGTCTCACTATAGAGGTCGCGTCCGCGCGAGACCTGCTGCTCGGTGGCGGTCAGGAAGGGAGGGCGGGGCACGTTGGCGGCTTTCGCCATCGGCGGCAGTTCCACGCCCTTGGCGCCGAGCCGGAACACCAGCAGCTTGGCCGAGGCGGTGCGGAACGGCCCGTCGTTGTTCAAATTGTACACCGGAGATCCGCCCCAGCCGGCGTTAACCGCGATATATTGATGGCCGCCGGCCATGTAGGTGATGGGGCCGGCGACCGGTGCCTGGTCGATGCCCATCTCCCACAGCTTCTCGCCAGTGTCGGCGCGGTAGATTGCAACAGTCTTATTGATCGTGCCCTGGATCAGCAGGTTGCCTGCCGTGGTGAGAACGCCGCCCGAGCCGGGATGCGGATAGGGCACGCGCCACGCCTCCCTCTGCGTTCGCGGGTCCCAGGCCAGCAGGTAACCCTTCTCCTTTGCTCGCGCCTCTTCCATCAAGCGCTTGCGCAGATCGGGCTGGTTGCGGCGCTGCTGCCCGCTGTTGGAGCGGTGATAGACGAAGTCGAACTCGCCATCCTGCGCTCGGGCGTAGATGTCCGGCTGTTCCTGCGCGGCGAAATAGACCAGCCCGGTAAGGGGCGACCAGCTCATCGGGTGCCAGCTGTGCGCCGCGAGCCAGCTGGGATTCATCAGATGCGGCGTGGTGGTGTTGTGCGCGCCCGGCTGCAGCACCGGGCGGCCTGTCTTCATGTCGATCCGGTTTGCCCAGCTGTTCTCGGAAACATAGCTTTTGGCACTGATAAGCTCGCCCGTGCCGCGATCGAGCACGTAGAAGAAGCCGTTCTTGGGCGCCTGCATGATCACGTCGCGCTTCCGCCCGTCGATCTGCATATCCGCAAGGATCATGGGCTGGGTGCAGGTGTAATCCCACTCTTCCTCGGGCACCATCTGGTAGTGCCAGCGATACTCGCCCGTATCGGCATCGACTGCGACGATCGAGCACAGGAACAGATTGTCGCCCGCTCCATCGCTGCGGAATTTCCACATATGCGGCGATCCGTTGCCAGTGCCGATATAGACAAGGTTGCGCTCGGCATCGAAGGCGAAGCTGTCCCACGCCGTGCCGCCGCCGCCATATTTCCACCATTCGCCGTGCCATGTGGGCAGGGCGATCTTCATGGCGCTGTCCGATGCTTCGCCGTCCGGTCCATCGGCAGGGTTGCCGGGCACGGTATAGAACTTCCACAGGCGCTTGCCCGTCTCGGCATCATAGGCGGACACGAAGCCGCGTACGCCGTAGTCGGCCCCGCCATTGCCGATCACCACCTTGCCATCATAGACGCGCGGCGCACCGGTGATCGAATAGGCGTTGAGGCGGCCTTCGCGCTCGAAGGTCTGGGTGGTCCAGACTTCCTTGCCGGTCGCCATGTCCAGGGCGATCAGCCGCCCGTCGAGCGCACCGATGTAAAGCTTGCCCTCCCATGCCGCCAACCCACGGCTGGAGGGACCGCAGCAGGCGAGCCGTGCCCATTCGCGGCCGACCTGCGGATCGAAGGTCCACAATTTCTCGCCCGTCGCCCCATCATAGGCGGTGACGACGTTGTAGATGCTCTCGTTATACAGCACCCCGTCCACCACCAGCGGGGTCGCCTGCACGCCGCGCGACGTTTCCAGATCATCGAACCAGGCAAGGCCCAGTTCGCCGACATTGCTGTCATTGATCTGCCTGAGCGGGCTGAAGCGTTGTTCGCCCCAGTCCCGTCCGTGGCTCAGCCAATCGCCCGCCTGCGCGGACGCATCGACTTCGCGCATTGTCGCGGCGTCGACCTGCGTTGTCAGCGTTTCCCCCGCGGGGGCCTCAGCCATTTGGCCGGCGGCCACGCAGGCGCCGAGAACGGTCAGGGTCAGGAGCGCGAGCCCGCAGTTGCGCACCCGCGCAGGCGCCGTGAAACGTGCGCGATCCCCGCTTTCGAACAAGTCTCTCTCCCCCATGCCGGCCTGCCGCGTGGTGCGGTGGCCCGTCTTGTGTTCGCGTTTGAATAGCATATGCTCCTATTCCAAAGCCGCATAGACCGGTTCGGGGGAGGATCATTCGGGAATGGGACAGACGCCGGAAAAGCGGTGGGGCGGCAGGCCGCCGGCTCAGGCAATCCACGGCTCCAAATCGGCCAGCTCGGCTGCGTTTCCGAGAGACGCTGGCTGCTCTCGTTTCGCGCAAACACACAAAGACGTGGACACCAGATGGGAGGTGGCATGAGCGTCATTCGCGTGGCAGCCGGAACAGGCGCGGCCCTCTTGCTGTGCGCTGCCCTTGCCGCATGCAGCGCGAATACGCCCGGCCGCGCCGCGCCGGCACCGGCGGTGCCGCAAGATATCGTGATTGCTGGCGAAAATGTCTTTCCCGAAAGCATCACCTCCGACGCGGCAGGCAACATCTATGTCGGCAGCGGCCACGGGACGATCTATCGCGCCGCTCCGGGCGCCGATACGGCGCAGCCCTGGATCCGGGCTAGCGCGGCCAACACGCTCAATTCGCTGTTCGGCGTTTTGGCGGACGATGCCGGCGGGCGGCTCTGGACATGCTCCAACCCCGACATGTTCGCGGGCGAAAAGGGCGCCTCCCATCTGGTTGCGTTCGAGCTCCACTCTGGCGAGTTCATTGAAAGCCTCGCCTTTCCGGAAGGCCGACCCACGGCGTGCAACGATATCGCCGTGGCGGCGAACGGGACGGTCTACGCCACCGACACCGCATCGGGCCGCATCTTCCGGCGAGCGCCAGGAGGAGAGCTGGAACTGTTCGCGGATGGGCAGGACCTGATTGGTGTGGACGGCATCGCCTTCGCCGATGATGGGACGATGTATATCAACAATGTGCGCCAGAACCTCGTCCAGCGTGTCGAGCTGGATAGCCGCGGTGCTTATGGGGGCCTGACCACGCTCCACCTCTCGCAGGCGGTCGGCGGCCCGGACGGGCTGCGCCCTCTGGGTGGCCATCGCTTCCTCCAGGCCGAAGGAACGGCCGGGCGCGTGGCGCTGGTCGAAGTGGACGGTGACAGAGCGCAGGTAACCACGCTGCGGGACGGGCTGGATTCGTCAGCCGCGGTAACGCGCGTGGGTGATGTCGCCTATGCCACCGAGGGCAAGATCCGCTACCGGATCGACCCGGCGCTGCGAGGGAAGGATCCCGGCACCTTCACCATTCGCGCCTTCGCCCTGCCGGAGGATCTGTGATGCGCCGCGCCATCCTTGCGGCCCCTGCCGCGCTGCTCCTTGTCGCCGGCTCTGCGCAGGCACAGGATCCCCAGCGGGAGATCGCCGAGCTGACCGAGCGGGTGAAGACGCTGGAAGGCATCAGGGCGATCAAGAATCTGCAACGCGCCTTCGGCTATTACGTGGATCGGGGCCTGTGGCAGCAGGCGGCTGACCTGTTCACCGACGACGGCACGATCGAAATCGGCGCGGACGGCATCTATCGCGGGCGGGATCGGATCGCCGAGTATCTGCGCCGTCTGCACGGCGGGCAGGAAGGGCTGATCTACGGCCAGCTCAACGAATGGATCACCCTGCAGCCGGCCATCACCATGGGGCCGGATGGCAGGACAGCCACCGCGCGCTGGCGCGACCTGGGCATGCTCGGCCAGTACAAGCATCAAGCCAGCTGGCGCGACGGCATCTACGAGAACAGCTATGTGCGCGAAGACGGCGTGTGGAAGATCGACACGCTGCATCTCTACGTCAATTTCGTGGCTCCCTATCAGAAGGGCTGGGCGCGGCTTGACGAAGGCGAGGGCGTGCAGCGTTCCCAGGCCTCGCTCGACTTGCCGCCCGACATCGAGCCGCGCGGCATCCCGGCGCCTTTCCCGCAGCGTAGCGTTCCTCCCTTCAGCGCGCCGCACCCGGTAACCGGCAAGAAGGTGGAGGTTCGATGATGCGCAGGATCATGACATCCGCCGTGATCGCTGCCGCCCTTCTGCCGTCCGTCCCTGCAATCGCACAGGCTTCGGTCGAGGAGCGGATCGCCGCCTATCGCCAGCGGGTCGAGCGACTGGAAGATCAGGCCGAGATTGAGAAGCTGCAATCGCTCTACGGCTATTATTTCGACAAGGGCATGTGGTCCGAAGTGGCCGACCTTTTCGCCGATCAGGGCACGTTCGAATATGGCCAGCGCGGCGTCTACGTCGGGCGGCAGCGCATCGAGCGGGCGCTGCTGCTGTTCGGCCCGGAAGGGCTGGGGCCTAAGCGGCTGAACAATCACATGCAATTGCAGGCGGTGATCGAGGTTGCGAAGGATGGCCGCACCGCCACGGGCCGTTTCCAGGGGCCGGTCATGCTGTCCGAACCGGGCGCCCAGGCAAGATGGGGCGTCGGCATCTACGAAAACCGATATGTGAAGAAAGGCGGGACATGGCTGATCGCCAGCCTGCATTTCTATCCGACCGCCTGGACCGATTACGATCAGGGCTGGCTCAAGTCGCAGCTGCCGATGGAAGGGCCGAGTGCGCTTTACCCGCCAGACCGGCCGCCGACCGAAGTCTATCGTGCCCTGCCGAGCAATTACATCCCGCCCTTCAGCTTCCGGCATCCGGTAACGGGCGAGGAAATCACCGTGGTGCAACCGGCGGATGACGTCGTGGGGAGGGACTGATGCGCAGGCTTGCAGCATCCACCTTGCTGATCCTGGGCTTGGCCGCGAGCCTTCCCGCCAGCGCACAGGACGAAGCGAGCGTCGAAGACCAGCTCGACGCGCTCGACCGCCGCATAACCCGTCTCGAGGATCTGAACGACATCGAGCGGTTGCAGCGAACCTATGGCTATTTCGTCGACAAGGGCCAGTGGACCCATCTCGCCAATCTGTTTGCGGAGAATGCGACGCTGGAGATCGGCGGGAAGGGCATCTTCATCGGCAAGGATCGCGTCCTCGAATATATGCAGACAGCCTTCGGGCCCGATGGCGCCCCCAAGGGCATCATCGCCAATCACATGCAGTTCCAGCCGGTCGTCAACGTCTCGCCCGACGGCAAGACGGGCTGGCTTCGCGGGCGCGCCTTCGTGATGAGCAGTGCCGGCTGGGGCCTGCCTCTGTACGAGGACGAATTCATGAAAGAAGATGGCGTGTGGAAAATCGCGCGCCTTTCCGGCCCCTTCACCATGTACACCAACTGGGAGGGCTGGGGTAAGAACGCGCTCAACAATACCTGGCCGGACAAGTTCGACCCGCCGCCGGATCTGCCGCCGAGCACGGTCTACCTGACGTATCCGGCCTATTACATCGCTCCGTTTCACTATCCCAATCCGGTGACGGGAGAGGTCTTCCGGCCTTCGCCTGGGCAGGCCGGTGCCTATCATCACCCTCCCGGCACGCCGGAGCAGGAAAGCGCCCTCAATATTGGCCGCCTTGCCGATGGCACGCAGCCTATCGCCACTCCGCCAGAGAACTGACTGACATGAACCGCTGGATCCGGCTTGCCGCACCCCTCTGGGCGCTTTTCCTCGCATCCTGCGTGGCCGCGGATGGTCCGGCGACCGTATCCGCGCAGGCCAACGATGCGCTCTCCGCCCCTGCGGGCGAGGAATGGCTGATGGACGGCCGGACCTATTCCGCGCAGCGCTACAGCCCGCTCACGCAGATCGACAGGGACAATGTCGCGACGCTCGGCCTCGCCTGGTATGACGATCTGGGCACCTATCGCGGGGTGGAAGCGACGCCGCTCTATGCCGATGGCGTGCTGTACAACACGCTGCCGTTCAACATCACCATCGCCTATGACGCCCGCACCGGCAAAAGGCTGTGGACCTACGATCCTGAAACCCCGCGCGAAATGGGCCGCTACGCCTGTTGCGAGCCGGTGAGCCGCGGCCTGGCGCTGCATGGGGACAAGGTCATCATCGCCACGCTCGACGGGCGCCTTATCGCGCTCGACCGCAAGAGGGGCAAGCCGATCTGGTCCACGCGGACCTTCGGGGACAATTTTCCCTACACCATCACTGGTGCGCCGCGCGTCTTCGGAGACAAGGTGGTGGTGGGCCAGTCGGGCGGGGACTTTGGCGTGCGCGGCTTCGTGGCCGCCTGGAATGTCGAGACCGGCAAGCAGGAATGGAAGTTCTTCCTCACCCCGGGCGATTGGGCCGCCGGACCGGATGGGGTCGCCTCCGATCCCGTCATGGACATGATCCGTAAGACCTGGTTCGGCACCGATTATCTGCAATTGGGCGGCGGGGCCAACCCTTGGGACGCGATCGCCTATGATCCCGATCTCAATCTCGTGTATGTCGGCACCGGCAACGCGACGCCGCATTCCCGTTACTACCGCTCGCAGAACAAGGGCGACAATCTCTTCGTATGCTCCATCGTCGCGCTCGATGCAGATACGGGCGCCTATCGCTGGCACTATCAGATGAACCCGGGCGAGGAATGGGACTGGACCTGCACCCAATCCATGATCAGCGCCGATCTCGAGATAGACGGCAAGATGCGCAAGGTGCTGATGCAGGCGCCCAAGAACGGCTTCTTTTACGTGCTCGACCGTGAAACGGGCGAGTTCATCAGCGCGGCGCCGCATGTCTACCAGAACTGGAACGAGGGTTTCGACAAGCAAGGGCGCCCCGTCACCAGCGAGAGGGTGCGCTACGGCTTCGACCCGAGGCTGGTGGCGCCCGGGCCGGGCGGCGCGCACAACTGGTTTCCCATGGCCTACTCCCCGCGTACCGGGCTGGCCTATTTCCCGGCCTACCAGTCGGCGCTCGTCTATGCCTTGCAGCCGGACTGGAAACCGCAGCCCATGCGCTCCAACAGCGGCTGGGGCGGCTATACGGGAGAGGTCGGCAAGCAGCGGGCGAAGTTGCAGGCAGAAGGCAACAAGCTGGAGCGGGCCTGGCTGACCGCATATGACCCGGTGAAGCAGAAGATCGCCTGGCAACACGAACTGCCGCGCCATGGCAATGGCGGCGTCCTGGTGACCGCGTCGGATGTGGTGTTCGAGGGCACGACGAAGCAGACCTTCACCGCCTTCGATGCGCGCAATGGTGCCGTGCTGTGGGAATTTCCAACGCAAAGCGCGCCTGTGGCAGGCGCGATCACCTACATGCTGGATGGCGAGCAATATATCGCGATCAATGCCGGTTGGGGCGGCGGCGCTGCGCAGATCGAGCGCGGCGCGGGCACGGAAATGCCGCGGGCGCCAGCCCGGCTGCTGGTTTTCAAGCTAGGTGGAACGCAGAGCCTGCCGCCTTTGCCCGAGCGGGCAAGCTCGCCGCCGGCGCCCCCGCCGCTCCGTGCGCCCGAAGCGACTGTGACGCGCGGCGCGCAGCTCTTTGCCCAGACCTGCTCTGTCTGCCACGGGCAGAATGCGATCGGCGGCGTCGCCGACCTGCGCCATATGACCCCGGCGACGCACGACCGATTTGAGGAGATCGTGCTGGGCGGGGCCTATGTGGACAAGGGCATGGCCGCCTTCGACGACATTCTCGACAAGGAACAGGTCGACGCAATTCACGCCTATCTCATCGCGCGGGCCAATGAGGACTGGGGCCGAAACACGCAGACCGAGTGAGATCGACTTGGACATTCCTCAGTCAGGGCTGACCGTGACCGGTTGTTCTTTCCGGCTCCTGTTCTGCCTCAAGAAGCAGATGCCTGCCTAGGCCCGCTGCTCTTCGGCAGGCACGACGCCAAGTCTTCTGGCGAGCCAGTTGATCGTCGGGCCCTGTATCAAGCTGCATAGCAAAACGACGAAGAACACGATGTTGAAGATCGCGAATGCGCCGGGCACGCCCGCGACAATCGGAAACGTCGCCAGAACGATCGGCACCGCTCCGCGCAATCCTGCCCACGAGATGAAGAGCTTGGACCGCCAGCCAAACTGGCGGAACGGCAAAAGGCACAGGAATACGCTCAGCGGGCGGGCAACCAGCATGAGGATAAAGGTTATGGCCAGGCCGGGGCCGATGACATGGACCAGATTGGATGGCGCGATGAGCAAGCCCAGCGTGAGGAACATGGCCACCTGTGCAAGCCATGCCATGCCGTCCTGAAAGGTCGCCACGATCGGCTTCGCCGCATAGCCGCGGTTGCCCGCCATCAGGCCTGCCACATAGGCGGCGAGAAAGCCGTTTCCGCCCACGATCTGGGCGCAGCCGTATGCGATAAGCGCGGTCGCGATCGAAATTACGAAGGCAAGCCCTCCGTGGGCGTATTTTGAACGCTTGAGTATCTCCGGCATCAACCAGCCGGCAGCCGTTCCGATGGCTGCTCCCGCAGCCATCTGCACAATGAAGTCTGACCCGAGCGTCAGCACGGACACGTCCGGCGTGGTCAGGAAAAGGAGCGCCGCACCGACCAGAAAAATCGCCATCGGATCGTTGGAACCGGACTCGACCTCAATCAGCGCTCGCACATCGGCGTTCAGCTTCATGTCGCTCGAACGCAAAATGGCGAACACGGCAGCGGCGTCTGTCGACGCAACGATCGCGCCAAGGAGAAAACCCTGAAACGGCCCGAAGCCGAGGATCAGCATGGCGGCAGCTCCGACGACCCCTGCGCTCAGCAATACGCCCAGCGTTGCAAGAAGCAGCGCCGGAACCGCCACGCGACGAACGTTTCGCCACTCCGTATCGAGACCGCCCGAGAAAAGGATGAATATCAGGCACGCGACGCTGATCCCCTGGGTGACCAGATAGTCATCGAATGAGATCCCGCCTGGGCCGTCGACACCCGCGAGCATCCCCAGGGCGAGAAAACCGATGAGGGCCGGAAGGCCGAAGCGACTTGAAAGCGTCCCGGCCAGGACGGTCAGGAGGAGCAAGATGCCGACCGACAGCAGTGCGACTTCAGGGCTGACAATAGGCATGTTCAAACCTTGGCAGGTGTAATGCTGAACAGAGGCTTAGCTATGTAACCCAATGTCCTTATCGACACTTGGCCTCTCCGTTAGGAGATCAGTTTTTGGTCTGGGAGGGTAATGGTGCCCAGGGGCGGAATCGAACCACCGACACTGCGATTTTCAGTCGCATGCTCTACCAACTGAGCTACCTGGGCATCGCCTCTGCCACAGGCCCCGAAAGGCCCGGCGAGCGGTTGGAGTGGCGCCTATGGCGAAGGGCCGCGGGCTTTGCAAGAGGGTTATTCCTCTCTTGCGATGTCCTCCGGGTCCGCCGGCGGACCGGGCACGGCATAGCCGTCGTTCAGCCACTGGGCCAGGTCGCGGTCACGGCAGCGGCTGGAGCAGAAGGGGCTGAACTCCTCGCTTCGGGGCTTGGAGCAGATAGGGCAGGAGCGCTTCGTCATAGGGGTACAAGCTGGGCATGCGGTGCCTCGATCGCAAGGCCGGGATCGGCGCGCCAGCGCAGCTCGCGCCCGGTGCGACGGGCCAGTTCGGCGCGCCATTCGGGACGGATAGCGGCGGCGAGGGCGGGGTGCCCGGTGAGCTCCACGGCGCCCGCGCCCTGCAGCCCCTCGGCCCGGCGCAGTAGCAGGCGGGCGGCCATTTCCGAGCGGCGCAGATGGGCGCGCTGCAGCAGCGAGGGCCGCCGCAGCCGCGCAACGATCTGCACGAAGCCGAAGCCGTTCATTGCCGTGCGCTCATGCGGCCAGCCGGCAAGTGCCGCCTCCAGCGCCTCGTCCACCGCGCGCCGGTCTGCCTTGCTCGCCAGCGTGGGGAAATCGACGCCGATCGCGCCCCCCACGTCGAACCGCCGCAGGGCTGCAGCCAGCGAGGGGATGGCCGCGAGCGCCAGCGCCTGGGCGCTGCCCGTGCCGTCCACATCCACCAGCAGCATGGCCGGCGTGGGGCTGAACAGCAGCGCGCCACCGGCGAAATCCACCTGGGCGGCGAAGGCTTCTGCCACCAGTTCATCCCACACCGAGACGGGGAAGCGATGCACCGGGCGGGCTTCGTGGCCTTCAGCGCGAAGGGACTGCAGCAGGGAGGGGGCGGGGCGCGGGGCCTGCTCGCTCGGCCGTGCCTGTGCGCGCTTCATCCGGCCCCGTTCCGCCATGGCCGGACGCAGCACTTCCAGCCGCAGCACGGAGCCCTCCGCAGCGGAAGCGGGCAGGCGATCGACCAGGGCTTCCTCGCCATTCGGGAAGCGGGCGGTGCCGCGCGGTGCGCCGGCGGTGCGTGCAATCAGCACGGCATCAGCGATCTCGCCGGCTTCAAGCGCGCCGGGCCAGCGCAAGCGCGCGGCGACAATCTCGTCCTGTTCGATCAGGATCGCACGCTCTTCGCCGATCCCGTCTTCGAGAAGCCATTCAGCCAAGGGGAAAGCCTGCGGAGCGCAGCAGCGCGCGGGTTTCGAACAGCGGCAGGCCAACCACACCCGAATGGCTGCCCGCAATCCAGGCGATCAGACCTTCGGCGCTGCCCTGGATGGCATAGCCGCCCGCCTTGCCGTGCCATTCGCCCCCGGCGAGATAGGCGGAGATCTCTTCGGGCGAGAGCCGCTTGAAGCGCACCTGCGTTTCGCTCAGCCGTTCGCGCAGCGTGCCGTCAGGCGCCAGCAGGGCGACGGAGGACAGCACCCGGTGGCGACGGCCGGACAGCAGCTTGAGGCAGCGCCGCGCCGTCTCCTCGTCCTCCGCCTTGGGCAGGATGCGACGGCCGACCGCGACAACCGTGTCGCCCGCCAGCACATGCGCGGCACTATCGCTTGCCGCCTGAGCCTTTTCGCGCGCCATTCGCTGGGCATAGGCGCGGGGGAGTTCGCCCTTCAGCGGCGTTTCGTCTATATCGGCGGGGTTTACGCGGGCCGGCTCGACGCCCAGCCGCGCGAGAAGTTCACGCCGCCGGGGGCTGGCCGAAGCAAGGATGAGATCGGGTTGCATGGCGTGGCGTGCAGTCACGCCGCGGCGCTATTGCGGCCCCGGGCCGCCCCGGCCGGGCATGAAGCGATAGGTGATTCTGGCCTTGGTAAGATCATAGGGCGTCAGTTCGCACAGGACTTCGTCCCCCACGAGCACGCGAATGCGGTTCTTGCGCATCCGCCCGGCAGTATGGCCGAGAACTTCATGGCCGTTTTCGAGCTCTACCCGGAACATCGCGTTCGGCAGCAATTCCACCACCTTGCCGCGCATCTCGAGGAGTTCTTCTTTAGCCATTAAATCGCTTGTTCCGTGAACTGGATTGCCATTGGCCGCGCGCCATAGCTGCGACAGTCGAAAAAGGGAAGCCTGCGCGCAACTGGTCTCTATTCTCCAGGAGATTGTAGCGTTTGCGACACTTTATTACCCAGCGCGGCTTGCGAAGAGACCAGCCTGTCGCGATAGGCGGCGGTAGAAGGGGCGAGGCAGTCAAGTACAAGGATCATCATTTGCGCCCGACCCGTTTCCGCACCTTCTCCGCATTGTCCCTCGTCCTGTCTCTTGCCGCCACGCCCGCGTGGGCAGAGGACGCGACAGCGCAGCAGCAATCCAACGGGCCCGACACCGGCGCGGAGGACGGGCGGGATTCGACCGAGGGCGAAATCCTGGTCATCGCCGATGCGCTGCGCGGGACTGTGGAGGCGCCGCAGCCCCCGATCCTGGAACTGACCACCGAAGATATCGCCGCCTATGGCGTCAGCTCCGTGGCCGATCTGATCGAAGCACTGGGGCCGCAGGTGAACAGTGGTCGCGGGCGCGGCAGCGGTCCGCCCGCCATTCTGGTGAACGGCGTGCGGATTGCCAGCTTCCGCGAGCTGCGGTCCTACCCGCCCGAAGCGATCGAGAAGGTGGAGGTGTTCCCCGAGGAAGTGGCGCTGCGCTATGGCTTCTCGGCCGATCAGCGCGTCGTCAACTTCGTGCTCAAGCGCAATTACTCCAGCCGCGAGGTGGAGCTGGAATATGGCCAGCCATGGGAAGGCGGCTATTCCACCAAGGAGGCGGAAGCCACCTATTTGAAGCTCAGCGGCCCCTCGCGCTTCAACGTCAATCTGGAATGGAACGATTCCGGCCTGCTGACGGAGGCGGATCGCGGCGTGGTGCAATCCACCCCGCCGACCTACGCCACCGATCCCGATCCTGCGCGCTTCCGCAGCCTGGTGAGCGATTCCTCCGAACTGACGGCGGAAAGCACCTGGACGACGAAGCTGGCGGACAACGGCACATCGCTGACGCTGAACGGCGGCTTCGAACGCAGCGATACGCTGCGTCTGCAGGGGCTGGATACGGTGGTGCTCACCGCCCCCGGCGGCGCCAGTGCGCTTCGCACCTTGAACGAACAGCGGCCGCTCACGGTGGATTCGCGCACCGATACCTATTCGCTAGGTGGCGCACTGAACGCGCCGCTAGGCGATTGGCAGCTGACGGCGACGGTGGACGGCAGCCGTGTCGACGCGCGCAGCCTGATCCGCCGCCGTGCCGATACACAGGATCTGATCGACGCAGCCGCCGCAGGCGCGCTGCCGATTGACGCGGCGTTGCCGCAGCTGGCCGATGCCGGCGTGGACACCGCGCTGACGAAGACGGATTCCGCTTCCAGTCTCGTCACGATCACCGGCAGCCCGCTTTACGCGCCGGCCGGCCCCGTCTCTGTGACGTTCGATGCCGGGTATGACTGGACCCGCATCCGCAGCGAGGACAGCCGTACCGAGGTGGATCGCACCGAGCTCAAGCGGGGCGATCTGTCGGCCGGCGTCAATCTTGGCGTGCCGATCACCAGCGTGCGCGATGATTTCGGCGCCGCGATCGGCGATCTTAGCTTCAACGCCAGCGCCGGGCTCAACCACCTGTCGGACTTCGGCACGCTGACGGATTGGTCGGCCGGCCTCACCTGGTCGCCCTTCGACATCCTGACCCTGACCGGCAGCCGCATCGTCAAGGAAGCGGCGCCCACGCTGGCGCAGCTGGGCAATCCTGAAATCGCGACGCCGAATGTGCCGGTGTTCGACCTCACCAATGGCGAAACGGTGCTGGCCACGCTGATAACCGGCGGCAATCCCAACCTGCCGGCGCAGAAGCAGCAGGACTGGAAGTTCGGCGCGATCGTGGAACTGCCGTTCCTTGACCGGTCGAACTTCTCGATCGACTATTTCATCAATCATTCGGAGGATGTGACCTCCACTTTCCCGGTGCTGACGCCGGCGGTGGAAGCGGCCTTCCCCGGCCGCGTGGTGCGCGATGCCAGCGGGCGGCTGGTGTCGATCGATCAGCGCCCGGTCACCTATGCCGCGCAGGATTCGCAGCGGCTGCAGTTCGGCCTCAACCTATCCGGGCAGATCGGCAAGGCGAGCGAGGGCGGCGGGGGCGGTGGCTTCATGGGCCGCTTTGGCGGAGCGGCCGCTGGCGGCGGACAGGGCGGGGCGGGCCAGGGCCAGAGCGGCGGCGGAGGACAGGCGAATGGCGAAGGCCGGCCGGGCTTCGATCCGGCCAAGCTGCAGGCCTTGAGGCAGGAGTTCTGCGCACAAAGCGCGGATGGCTCCACGCCCACCCTTACCGAAGAGCAACTGGCCGATTTGCCGCCGATGCTGGTGCAGCGGCTGAAGCGTGAAGACGGTACGATCGATCCGGAGCGGGTGGCGCAGTTCCGCACGCGCTTCTGCAGCAATGACGGCTTCGGGCGTGGCCCGGCCTCGCGCGGTCCGGCTGCCGATGGCGCGCCGCCGCGCGGAGATGCGGCTGGCGGGGGCGGACCCGGGGGCAGGGCACCGGGCGCTGGCGGCGGCCCGCGTGGGGGCGGCTTCGGCCCGCCGGGCGGCGGCAGTGGCGCCACCGGGCGCTGGTTCGCCAATCTGACCTACAGCTATGAGATCAAGAACAAGGTGGAGGTCGCCGAAGGCGGGCCGGTGCTCGATGCGCTGAATGGCGAATCCATCTCTGCCGACGGGCTGGCGCGCCATTCCGCCACGGCCCGCGTGGGCTTGTTCTATGACGGCTTCGGCAGTTTCCTCAGTAGCAAGTACACCGGCTCGTCCAACATCGCCGGCAGCGGCCTGCCAGGCAGCGAGGATCTGCATTTCAACGATCTCGTCACCTTCGACATCCGGCTGTTCGTGGATTTCAACCAGCAGGAAAAGCTGCTGAAATCGGTGCCGCTGCTGAAGAACACGCGCCTGTCGTTCAGCGTGGACAACATCTTCGATGCACGGCAGCGGGTGGAGGATTCCACCGGTACGGTGCCGATCCGTTACCAGCCTTATCTGGTCGATCCGGTGGGACGCTTCTTCGAGATCGAGCTGCGCAAGATCTTCTGATTGCGCGCGCAGGCGGGATGACGGGCGGGGCAATTGTGCCTATCTGGGCGCGATGTCCCGAACGCCTGCCGGAACCCCGCCCAACCCGAAGGGCGCCGAGAGATTTCATGAGGATCGCGCGTCCTACACGCTGCGCGGATCGTCCCAGCCCGACATAGAGGCGGGCGTGGCCGCGATCCGCGCGGTGGTGAAGACGCTGCCCACGCGGCCCGGCGTCTATCGCATGGTCGATGCCCGGGGCGATGTGCTCTATGTGGGCAAGGCGCGGGTGCTGAAGAACCGCGTGGCCAATTACACGCAGGTGGACCGCCTGCCGATCCGGCTGCAGCGCATGGTCAGCCAGACGCGCGGCATGGAGATCGTCACCACCAACAGCGAGGCGGAGGCGCTGCTGCTCGAAGCGCAGCTGATCAAGCGCTTCCGCCCGCCGTACAACGTGCTGCTGCGCGACGATAAGAGCTTCCCCTTCATCCTGCTGCGCGAAGGGCATGATTTCCCGCGCATCATGAAGCATCGCGGCGCGCGCAAGGCCAAGGGCAGCTATTACGGGCCCTTCGCCAGTGCCGGCTCCGTCAACACGACGATCAATGCGTTGCAGAAGCTGTTCCTGCTGCGATCCTGCACCGACAGCTTCTTCAGCCGGCGGGACCGGCCCTGCCTGCTCTACCAGATCAAGCGCTGTTCCGCCCCCTGCGTGGGCCGCATCGATGCGGCCGGCTATTCCGAGCTGATCCGCGAGGCGAAGGATTTCCTGGGCGGCCGGTCGGGCGCGGTGCAGAAGAAAATCGAAGTGCAGATGCAGGAAGCGGCGGAGGCGCTGGATTTCGAGCGCGCGGCCATGCTGCGCGACCGGCTGCGCGCCGCGACCTTCATCCAGGGCACGCAAGCCGTGAATGCCGGCGGCGTGGGCGATGCGGATGTCTTCGCGCTGGCGGAGAAGGGCGGCCATGTCGGCATCCAGGGCTTCTTCGTGCGCGGCGGGCAGAACTGGGGCCACCGCGCCTTCTTCCCCAGCCACACCAGCGGCGTGGCGGCGGAAGAGGTGCTCAGCCGCGTGCTTGCGCAATTCTATGAAGAGGTGCCGCCCCCGCGCACGATCCTGGTGGACCGCGAATTGCCCGATCGCGAGCTGCTGGAGCAGGCTTTCGGAGAGCTTGCTGGCCGATCGGTGGAGATCAGCGTGCCCCAGCGGGGTGACCGGCGACGGCTGATGGAGCAGGCCAGCCGCAATGCGATGGAAGCGCTGGACCGGCGGATGGCGGAAAGCGGCACGCAGGCGAAGGTGATGCGCGAGCTGACCGAATTCCTCGAGCTTTCCGACGTGCCTGCCCGCATCGAGATCTATGACAACAGCCATATTCAGGGCAGCAAGGCCGTGGGCGCCATGGTGGTGGCGGGGCCCGAAGGCTTCCTGAAGAACCAGTATCGCAAGTTCAACATCCGCACTGCGCAGACCAATGACGATTTCGCCATGATGCGCGAGGTGATGAACCGCCGCTTCTCCCGCGCGATGGAGGAAGACCCCGACCGCGAAGGCGGCCTATGGCCCGATCTGGTGCTGCTGGACGGCGGGAAGGGGCAGATGTCCTCCGCCCGGGACACGCTGGAGGAATTGGGGATCGAGGACGTGCCGCTGATCGGTGTCGCCAAGGGGCCGCACCACGGGCGCGAGGGACGAGAGGTGTTCCATTTCCCCGATGGGCGGGAGAAGATGCTGCCCGTCAATTCTCCGGTGCTCTTCTACCTCCAGCGGCTGCGGGACGAGGCGCATCGCTTCGCCATCGGCGCGCATCGGGCCAAGCGCAGCCGGGCGATCACCGCCTCTCCGCTGGACGAGATTCCCGGCATCGGCCCTTCGCGCAAGCGGGCGCTGCTGCTGCATTTCGGGACGGCGGGCAAGGTGCGCGCGGCGGCGCTGGACGATCTGAAGCGGGCGCCGGGCATCAGCGAGGGCGTGGCCCAGAAGATCTACGATTTCTATCACGCGCGCGGCTGAACCGCCGGACCCGCTGCGTTGATCGCCCGCCGTCAGCCCTGCTGGGGGACGGCGCGCATCATGCCTTCCTGCGCCACGCTGGCGACCAGCCGGCCGTCGCGCGTGAAGATCTGCCCGCGCCCGAAGCCGCGGGCGAGGCCGGACCAGGGGCTGTCGGTGACATAGAGCAGCCAGTCGTCCGCGCGGAAGGGGCCGTGGAACCAGATCGCATGATCGAGGCTGGCGGCCTTCACCTGTCCCAGGTGGAAGCTCAGCCCGTGGGGCATCAGCGCCGTGGGCAGCAGCTGGAAATCGCTGGCATAGGCCAGCACCGCGCGGTGCACCGGCGGATCGTCGGGCAGGGCGGCCACGGTACGGAACCAACAATGGGCCACGGGTTCGCGCTTCTGCGGATCGAGCCAGTCGCGCGGTTCGATGGAGCGGATGTCGATCGCGCGCGGCTGCATCAGCCGGTCGCGCATCACGCCTTCGGGAAAACCTTCGGCAATGCGTCGGCGCACGACGGTGTCGGATTCCAGCTCTTCCGGGGGCGGCACGTCGGGCATGGTCGCCAGCTGGTGCGACAGGCCCTGCTGCGGTTCCTGGAAGGAGGTGATGAGGTTCAGGATCGGCTCGCCCTGCTGGCTCGCCACCACGCGCCGGTTGGAAAAGCTGCTGCCGTCGAAATCGCGCTTCACGCGGAATTCGATGGGCAGATCGTCCGTACCGCCGCGCAGGAAATAGGCGTGCAGCGAATGGGTGTGGCGGCTGTGCGGCACGGTGCGCCGCGCCGCGCCCAGCGCCTGGGCGATCGCCTGCCCGCCGAATACGCGGCCGATGCCGAATTTCTGCCGCCGGCCGATGAAGCGATCACCGCCGCGCGGCTCGAGATCGAGCAGCAGGGTGAGCTCGGCCACCAGCTCTTCGGGCGTGGGATTGTACGGGGACATGCTCGCCATTGGTAAAGCGCCATGCGCGGCAGTTGGCCCCCAGTCAACAAATCCCGGGGATTCGCCGTGCAATTCGCCAGCCGATTGCCTTGGCCCTGTTGCTCCGCGGCCACCGCCCCGGCGGCGCGGGATCGAGGCCCCAGCGGCGCAGCAAGCTGTTGAAAGCGCGCGCATCGGCTTCGGCAAAGCTCCATTCGCTGCGCCAGGTGATCGACAGCGAGATGGAAGGCGCGGGGCCGTTGCGCACATAATGCGGCGCCATCACCGGAACATAGACGGCTTCGCCGGGATCGAGCCGGAAGGTCAGGCCGCCGGGTTCCAGCGCGGTGTCCCAGGCCAGTTCGCGCGCGCCGCCGGTGTGATAGGCCTCGTGCACCCGGTCGGGGGCGAAGCGCGGATCGCCGGCGGGGAAGATCGTCATCGCCTTCTGTCCGCGCAATTGCAGCAGGATGTTGTGTTCCGGGTCGAAGTGATAGGGCGTCACCGCATCGGGGCTGGAGACGAAGATGAAGCCCTGCGTCTTCATCATACGCCCGGTGCGGCCCACCACATCCGCGGTCAGCTCACCCAGCAGATCGGCCAGCAGGGCGGCATAGGCGGGCTGCTGTTCGATGTTCTTCAGCACCGCCCAGCTGTTGCTGGTGTCGATGCGGCGGATCGTCTCCCCAATGGTGAGCCCCGTGGCGCCGGGCTTGCCGTCCACGCTGATCGGCAGGTCGCCGCGATTGTACTCGATGGAGCGCGGCGGCAGGCTTTCTCCCAGTTCGGCCAGCGCATCGAGCGCCAGCAGCGGGTGGTCGCCCAGCGCGTGGCGCAGCTTATGCGGGCCCTCGGGGTAGGAGGCGGCGAAATCCGCATGCGATGCGGGCGGGAACACCGCGCCGCTCCCCGCTGGGCCGGCGGGATGGATGGGGCCGTGACTGGTCATGCGATCCCTCTGGGAAAAGAGCCGGTTTCCTTCTTCGCCAGCATGCGGAAGGCCATGCGATGCACGGCACCGCCGATGGCGACATTGTAGCGGGCGATGGCGCGGCGTTCGCGCCAGAAATGGTCGATCATCGGGTGATCCGCCGCCGCGCAGCTATCCGCCCAGGCAATGCCGGGCTGCGCCAGCAGGGCCAGGTTTTCCCGTTGCAGCAGCACCCCGGGGGAGAAGCGGGCGAAGCCTTCATCGAACGCCGTCTTGTAGGAGAAGGCGCCGGGCGGGCAGAGGAAATTCACCAGCATCGCCAGTGGGCGCCCGTTCAGCCGAATGGCGAGGCGTTCCAGCCGGCCATGCCGCGCAGCGCCTGCCAGCGCGCTGAGGAAGAGATCGCGCGTTTGCGGCGCGCAGGCGAGGGCGGAGCCCGCGGTCCCCTTCCAGCCGGCGCGTTCCAGCTCCAGGAATTCGCGCGCCCAGCCATGCAGGCCCGCGGCCGAAGCGGTGCGTTCCACCGTCAAATCGCCCTCTTCGGCCAGCCGGCGGTGCTGGCGGCGCAATTCCTTGCGCTTCTTGCCCGAAAGCGCCTGCTCCAGATACTCCTCCGGCGAGAGGGGGGAGGCGAGCATGGCGCGCTCTTCCTGCCACACGCTCGCCGCGGGGCGCTTCCTGCTGGCGCAGGCGGCAGCAAGTGCGCGATGCAGCGGCCCTTCGGTGGGCAGCTGGGAGAGATGGAGGAAGGTGGCGCAGCCCGCGCGCGCATCGCACCAGGCGAGCACCTGCCGCCAGAATATCCCCTCGAAGCCGGGGGCGACGAGCGGCGTGCCCAGAAAGGCGTTGTCGTGGATCCAGTTCGCCCAATGCGGCAGGCGATGGCCGTAATATCGCGATTGCCGCTTCACCGGCAGCAGGCCAGCAAGCTGCCCATCCGCCGTCAGGCACAGCAGTTTCACCTCTCCTGTCGTGTCCAGCGCGCGTAGCGCCGGCAGGAGATACCAGCTTTCGTGGAACGGATTGGGCTCTGCCGCCCATTGGGCCAGCGCATCCCATTGTGTGCGCTCTGCCGCGCTATCGAAGCGGCGCCAGTCTTCCGCCATCAGCGCCAGCGCGGGCACAGGCCGGCCGCTGCCGGGCAGGGCGGCATCGGGCATGGTCAGGGTGGAAGCGTGGCGGACCAAGCGGGCGTTAACCTTCGCAGGAAGCATTTATGGGCGAATTGCCGGCGCTTCTAGCGAGGCCGAGCGAAGGAAGGCTTAATCCGGAGGGTAAAGAAAACCCCACCCGGCGCCCCCCGCCGGGTGGGATATGTCGGCGGCCGCGCGGCCGCCGGTCAGGCAGCAGCCAGCGCCGCCAGCAGCAGCAGGGCCACGATATTGGTGATCTTGATCATCGGGTTCACCGCCGGGCCGGCGGTGTCCTTGTAGGGATCGCCCACCGTGTCACCCGTCACCGCGGCCTTGTGGGCTTCGCTGCCCTTGCCGCCGTGATGGCCGTCCTCGATGAACTTCTTCGCATTGTCCCAGGCGCCCCCGCCGGATGTCATGGACAGGGCCACGAACAACCCGCTCACGATCACCCCCAGCAGCAGCGCACCCAGCGCGGCGAAGCCATTGGCGGGGCCCGCCACCCAGCGGATCACGAAATAGACCGCGATCGGCGCCAGCACCGGCAGCAGGCTGGGCACGATCATTTCCTTGATCGCCGCCTTGGTGACGAGGTCCACCGTGCGCGCATAATTGGGTCGGCTGGTGCCGGCCATGATGCCCGGATCGCCGGCGAACTGGTCGCGCACGTCCTTCACCACATCGCCCGCCGCGCGGCCCACCGCCGTCATGCCCATGGCGCCGAACAGATAGGGCAGCAGCGCCCCCAGCAGCAGGCCCACGATGACATAGGGGTTCTCCAGGCTGAAATCGACGCGCAGCGCGGGGAAGAACTCCCTGAGATCGGTGGTATAGGCGGCGAAAAGTACCAGCGCGGCCAGCCCCGCCGAGCCGATGGCATAGCCCTTGGTCACCGCCTTGGTGGTGTTGCCCACGGCATCCAGCAGGTCCGTCTTTTCCCGCACCGCATCGTCCAGCCCGGCCATTTCGGCGATGCCGCCGGCATTGTCGGTCACCGGGCCATAGGCGTCCAGCGCCACCACCATGCCCGCCAGAGCCAACATGGCCGTGGCGGCGTAGGCGATGCCGATCAGTCCGGCGAGCTGGTAGGCGATGACAATGCCCGCCACGATCACCAGCGTGGGCAGCGCGGTCGCTTCCAGGCTGATCGCCAGCCCCTGGATCACATTGGTGCCATGCCCGGTTTCCGAAGCCCGCGCGATGGACCGCACCGGGCGGAAATTGGTGCCGGTGTAATATTCGGTGATCCAGATGATGAGCCCGGTGATGACCAGGCCAAGGAGCGAGCACCAAAACAGGTCCATGCCGGTGAAGGCCTGGTTTCCGATCGTCTCGTTCATCGTGCCCAGCGCCGCCGAGATGGCCAGCCAGATGGCGGGAATGGAAAGCACCGCGGTGACGAGGAAGCCCTTGTACATGGCCCCCATCACATTGTTCGATCCGCCAAGGCGCACGAAATAGGTGCCGATGATCGAAGTGACGATGCACACGCCGCCGATCAGCAGCGGCAGCGCCATCAGCGGCAGCAGCAGCGTGCCTGCGCTGCCCAGCAGCAGGGCAGTGAGCACCATGGTGGCCCCCACGGTGACCACATAGGTTTCGAACAGATCGGCCGCCATGCCAGCGCAATCGCCCACATTGTCGCCTACATTGTCCGCGATCACCGCCGGGTTGCGCGGATCGTCCTCGGGAATGCCCGCTTCCACCTTGCCCACCAGATCGGCGCCCACATCGGCTGCCTTGGTGAAGATGCCGCCGCCCAGTCGGGCGAAGATGGAGATCAGTGAGGCGCCGAAGGCGAGGGCGGTCAGCGCACGGGTCACCTCCCGGTCATTCGCCGGCAGGGCCATGGGGCCGATCAGCACATAGAAGAAGCCGGCAATCGCCAGCAGGGCGAGGCCCGCCACCAGCATCCCGGTGATCGCCCCCGCGCGGAAGGCGAGGGTGAGGCCCTGCTGCAGGCCCGCCTGCGCCGCCGCCGCCGTGCGCACATTGGCCCGGACGGAGATATTCATGCCGATGAAGCCGGCGAGGCCGGACAGGACCGCCCCCAGCACGAAGCCGGTTGCGCTCATCGCGCCGAGAAACAGGGCGACGATCACGGCCATGATCACGCCGACTATGGCAATGGTGGTGTATTGGCGCTTGAGATAAGCCTGCGCGCCTTCCTGAATGGCGCCGGCGATTTCCTGCATCTTTTCAGAACCGGCATTTGCGCCGAGCACCTGGCGGCTGGTGACGAAGCCGTAAACGACGGCGAGCAGCCCCAGCGCGATTGCGATGGATACAAGGTCCATATTTGACCTCCCCCTCTCTCCATTTGGGCAGCCCGAACTTTTCGCCGGGTCCGCCAAGTCAAGATGGCTATAGGGCAAGTAAGGCCGGCGCAAGGACAAAGCCGCGAGCCTTGTGGCCTTTCCTACAGCAGGAAAGGTTTGCAGCCTTTCCCGCATGCAGGCCGCGCTCTACTTCCATCCCCATGATATTGCACGATTCAGGGGCGGAATCCGGGTGGGTTACACTTTTGGCATGAACCCTGTTCCAGCGTGTTCCAGCGGCCCCGCGAATCGCCCGCTAGCGATGCTGCCAGCCAAGCCCTTCGGCATTCACGATCGCCTCTCCGTCGAGGAACAGGGGGGCGAAACCCAGTGGCTCCGCGCGGCCGATGCGGGTGGCCGCCACGGGTGGCTCCACGCCTTCCGGCAGGGTGAACAGCAGTTCGTAATCATCGCCCCAGCGCAGCGCATCCAGCCGCCGCTCTTCTGGCGCGGCCAGCGGGACGGAGCCGCCCTCGATCGCCAGCGCCACGCCGCTGGCCCCGGCCATGCGCCAGGCATCGAGCAGCAGCCCGTCCGAAATATCCATCATGGCCGTGGCCAGCGGCGCGAGGGCCTGCCCTTCGGCCAGCCGGGCGAGCGGGCGGCGATAGGCCGTGCTGTCTCCAGCCCCGCCGTCGCGCAGCGTTTCGAAGCCGATCATCGCCGCGCCCAGTGCGCCGGTGACGAACAGCCCGTCCCCCGGCCGCGCGCCGCTGCGCGATGGCACGGGGCGGTGCATCGCGCGGCCGATGGCGGTGAGGCCGAAGGCGCGCGGGCTGCCGCCGCCCACCGTGTCGCCGCCCAGCAGCGGCATGCCGTAATGTTCCAGCGCATCGGCCAAGCCGCTGGCGAAGCCTTCGTCATCCGCGCCCAGCATATGGCCCAGCAGCCCGCCGATCGGTTCGGCCCCCTTTGCCGCGAGGTCGGAGACATTGCTGGCCACCAGCTTCCAGGCGACATCAGCCATGTCCTGATCCGGCAGGAAGTGCACGCCTTCCACCATCATGTCATGGGTCAACACCAGCGCTTCGGCGCCCAGCTCCAGCACCGCCGCATCGTCCGCCAGACCGCGCGCGGCGGGGTGGTGCGCCAGCGCGCGCATTGCCGCGATAAAGCCGGATTCTCCTTCCATCGTCCTGTCATTGCGATAGGCCAGGGCGAAAGCCAATAGAAGGATCGCAGACCGTGACGAAACGCATCTCCGCCGCTGCCCTGCTCGCTGCCGCCGGCTGCGCCTGGGCCGCCCCCGCCGCCGCCTGGGGGCCGATCGGCCACCGCATCACGGCGCAGATTGCCGAGGACAATGTCAGCGGCCGCACCATGGCGCATGTCCGGGCGATTCTGGGGACGGAGGATCTGGCGGAAGGCGCCACCTGGCCGGACGAGCAGCGATCGAACCCGGCGCCCTTCTGGCAGAAGGAAGCCTCCCCCTGGCACTATGTCACCGTGCCGGCGGGCGCCGATCCCGCCGATTTCCCCCACCCGCCAGAGGGGGACGGGATCACCGCGCTGCGGACCTACACCGCCGTGCTGCGCGATCCGGCGGCCGGGCAGGAGGAGAAGGCGCGGGCGCTGCGCTTCGTGGTGCATATCGTGGGCGATCTGCACCAGCCGCTTCACGCCGGCGCCGGCAGCGACCGCGGGGGGAACGACGTGAAGGTGCTGTGGTTCGATGCGCCGCAGAACCTCCACTGGGTGTGGGACGAAGGGCTGATCGAGCGACAGCAGCTGAGCTACAGCGAATATGCCGCGCGGCTGGAACGGCGCATGACGCCGCAGCAGGTCATCGCCTGGTGGAACACCGATCCCGCGACCTGGATCGCCGAAAGCGTCGCGCTGCGCGATCGAATCTATCCTCAGCCGGGGCAGGTGCGCGGGCAGGGCACGCAGGAGGACCCCTTCGTCCTCTCATGGCAATATAGTTACGACTGGACCCCGCCGGAGGAGGAGCGGCTGCAGCAGGCCGGCATCCGCATCGCCGCCTATCTCGACTGGGTGTTCGCCGGGCTGTGACGGGCGTGGAGGGCCCCGCCGATGCCTATGCGCGCGCGGCCTTTGCCACCGCGTCCAGCACGCCGTTCACGAACTTGGCCTCGCGCTCTTCGAAGAAGGCGTGGGCTACGTCGACATATTCGCTGATGGCCGTGCCCACCGGCACATCGGGGCGGGCGATCAGCTCATAGGCGCCGGCGCGGAGGATTTGCAGCATGGTCTTGTCCAGCCGCTGGAGGCTCCAGCCCTGGGCCAGTTTCTCGCTCAGCAGGGCGTCGATTTCCTCGGCTCGCGCATCGAAGCCGCGCACGATGTCGTCGAAGAAGGGCACGTCCGCTTCGGCGAATTGCACATCCTCGATCTCGCGGCCGAGCCGGTGCTGGTGGAATTCGTCGAGCAGGCGGGCCAGCGGCGTGCCTTCCATCTGCTTCTGATACAGCGCCTGCACCGCGGCAAGGCGGGCGGCGGAACGCGAACGGGATCGGGCGGACATATTCATTTCAGGCGCAATTCCACGGATTTGGCATGGGCAGGCAGGCCTTCGACCTTCGCCAGAGCGATCGCGGCCGGGCCGAGTTTCGCCAGCGAGCCTTCGCCCATGGAGATGAAGCTGGTGCGTTTCATGAAGTCCAGCACGGAAAGCCCGCTGGCAAAGCGCGCGCGGCGGCCAGTGGGCAGGACATGATTGGGGCCCGCGACATAATCGCCCACGGCTTCCGGCGTGTGGCGGCCGAGGAACACGCTGCCGGCGTGGCGCAGCTGGTCGAACAGCGCTTCGGGCTCTTCCACCGCCAGTTCCACATGCTCGGCGGCGAGCCGGTTGGCGAGGGCGGGGGCCTCCGCAAGGTCGCGCACGATCAGCAGCACGCCATTGTCGTCCCAGCTCTGCCGGGCGACCTTTTCCGTGGCCAGCATGGAACACTGCAGGTCCACGCAATCGGCCACTTCGGCGGCGAACAGGGCATCGTCAGTGATGAGAATGGATTGGGAGGACGGGTCGTGCTCCGCCTGGCTCAGCAGGTCGGCGGCGATCCAGTCCGGATCGTTCTTGTTGTCGGCGATCACCAGGATCTCGCTCGGCCCGGCGACCATGTCGATGCCGACCACGCCGAACAGCTGGCGCTTGGCTTCGGCGACATAGTCATTGCCGGGGCCAGTGATCACATCCACCCGGCCGATCCGATCGGTGCCATAGGCGAGGGCGGCCACCGCCTGCGCGCCGCCGATCCGCCACACCTCGTCCACGCCGGCCAGATGGGCCGCGGCGAGAACCAGCGGGTTCACCTCCCCGCGCGGCGTGGGCGTGGTGACGACAAGGCGCTCGACCCCGGCAACCTTGGCCGGGATGGCGTTCATCAGCAGGGACGAGGGATAGGCCGCGCGGCCACCCGGGACATAGAGCCCCGCCGCATCCACGGCCCGCCAGCGGGCACCGAGCCGCACGCCGGCATTGTCCACATAGTCGCGATCGGCGGGCAGTTGCGCCTCGTGATAGGCGCGGATGCGCTCCGCCGCGAGCTCCAGAGCGGTGCGCAGGTCCGGCTCCAGCGCGTCGAAGGCGGCGCGGCAGGCCTCCGGCGCCACGCGCCATTCCTCTTCCGTGCCCAGCGTATGCCGGTCGAACCTTTGTGTATATTCGGTCAGCGCCGCATCGCCGCGCTGGCGCACCTCGGAAAGAATATCGGCTACGGTGCGGGCGATATCCGCCTCGCTTTCGCGCCGGTCGTCCACTAGCCGCGCGAACTTCCGCTCGAAATCCTCATCCGCCGTTGACAGCCGCAGCATCACGCCGCCTCCGCACTGGCAAGGGCACGGAACCGCTCGACCAGATCGGCTACGCGCGCATCCGTCTTCAGCGCGGCGCGGTTGACGATCAGGCGTGCGGAGACGGGCATGATCACGTCAGCTTCCACCAGCCCGTTTTCCTTCAGCGTGCGGCCGGTGGAGACGAGATCCACGATCCGGCGCGAAAGCCCGAGCGAGGGGGCCAGCTCCATCGCGCCGTTCAGCTTGACGCATTCGGCCTGGATGCCCTGTCGCTCGAACCAGCGGCTGGTGATATTGGGATATTTGGTCGCGATGCGCAGGTGGCTGGCATGGCCGGGGGCATAGCCGCTTTCATCCTGCGGCACGGCCACAGAAAGGCGGCAATGCCCGATATCGAGATCGACCGGGGCATAGAGCTCCGAATAGTCGAACTCCTCGATCACGTCGGAGCCGACGATGCCCGCCTGCGCGGCGCCGAAGGCCACGAAGGTAGCAACGTCGAAGGCGCGCACCCGGATGATCCGCATATCGCCCCGATCGGTGGCGAAGCTGAGCGCGCGGTTGGCCTTGTCGTGAAAGCCGCTTTCCGGCACGACGCCCGCGCGCGCCATCACGGGCAGCGCCTCGTCGAGGATGCGGCCTTTCGGCACGGCGAATGTCAGCTGCGATGTGGACGTTCCGCTCATGGCGCGGGCATGTAGGCGCGGGCAGGGGAAAGGGCAACGGCGATGGCTGACGGGCGGATCATGGAGATCACCGATGTGCGCGAGGCGATCGCGTGGCAGGCGGATCACGCCGAGCGCGCCTTCGCGCCTCGCACAGCGCGGGTGATCCGCGCGGAGGGCGCGATCCTCGATACCGATACCGGCCTCGCCCGGCGGATGAACAACTGGCAGGGCCTGAGCCTGGAGGATGCGATGCCGCTGCGCGTGGCGGGCGGGCTGCACCATTTGTTCCTGTCCGGAGAGGACCGCCGGCTGGAACCGGTCTATGCCGGGCTGACCACCGATCAGGCGGCGGTGGACGCGATCGTCGCCGATCTGGCGCGGCAATATGACGCGCGGCTCATGCCCTGGCTCGATCATCCGCCGCAGACGAACGAGGCGGGCCGGTCTGCCAGCATCATGGCGGGGCTGCTGTGGCTGTCGCAGCAGCTGGGGCCGCGCTTCGAGCTGAACGAGATCGGCGCCAGCGCCGGCATCAACACCATGATGGGCCGCTATTTCTATGATCTGGGCGGCGTGACGGCGGGGCCCAGCCTGTCGCGCATGCGGATCACGCCTGAATGGCGTGGGGCTCCGCCGCCCTCCGCAAGTGTGGAGATCGTCGCGATCAAGGGCTGCGACATCGCCCCGGTGGATTTGACCGATCCGGCGCAGGCGCTGCGCCTCAAGGCCTATGTCTGGGCCGACGCGGCCGAACGGATGGCGCGGCTGGATACGGCGATCGCCATGGCAGAAACGGCCGCGCCTGATCTTGTGCGCGCCGATGCCGGCGCCTTCGTGGAGGATATGCTCGCCGCGCCGCAGGAGGAGGGCGTCACCCGCGTGCTGTTCCATTCGGTAATGTGGCAATATCTGCCCGCCCACACGCGGGAAGCGATCACCAGTGCCATGGAGCAGGCCGGCGCCCGCGCTACGGCGGAGCGACCGCTGGCGTGGATCAGGCTGGAAACCAACCGCGCCACCTTCCGCCACGAACTCTCGATCCGCTACTGGCCGGGCGGGGAAGAGGCGGTGATCCCGGCCGAAGCGCATCCGCATGGCGCCTGGGTGGAGTGGCGCGGCGCCTAGGCAAGCCTTCGCGAGATGTAACGGACGTCGCGCAGCACTCAGGTGATTGTGCGGCGCAGCATACACAATGAGACAATTTGGTGCAGCCCCGGCATACTCCTGCGACGAAGCCGCCCTATCCAACGATCACGCCAAGCAGGCGTTCACGCAATTCGCAAAGGGCGATCACATGAAGACCACTCCGATCATGGCGCTTGCCGCCGCTTCGCTTTCCATCCTCGCCATCGCGCCCGCCCAGGCGGAGGACGGCGCCTACACCGTGTCCTACGGCGATCTCGATCTTTCCTCGCCTGCCGGCGCCCATACCCTGGCCCTGCGGGTCGATGCCGGTGTGGACCGGGTGTGCGAGCGCCCGTTCATCCGCGACCTCAAGGGGATGGTGAACTGGCAGGAATGCCGCGAAACTGCGCGCACCTCTGCCATCGAACAGCTGCAGAGCCAGGGCGTTCAGCAGGGCACCGTTCGGTTCGAAAGCTGAGCGGCACACCACTGGCTGCGAAATCGGCCGGCCTCCGCGGGGAGGGCGGCCGGTTTCGCGTTCAGGGGTAGGAGACGGTCTTGGGCCGCTCGGGCAGGGGGATGAATTCCTCGTCGTCGCCGGGGACGGGGGCGAAGCGGCGGTTCACCCAATCCTCCTTCGCCTGCTCGATCCGCTCCTTGCTGGAGCTGACGAAATTCCAGTAGACGTGCCGCCGCCGGGGGAAGGCTTCGCCGCCCATCAGGAACACCAGCCCGCCGCGTTCGGAATCGAGCATCATCGGCTCACCCGGTTTCAGCACCACCAACTCGTGCAGCACCATCTGCTGGCCATCCAGGCTGGCATCGCCGCCCACCAGCATCAGCGCCCGCTCGTCTGCCTCGGCGTCGATCGGGATCGAGCCCCCCGCGGACAGGGCGATCTCGGCATTGATCGTTTCGGCATAGGTGGTGGTCGGCGCCGTCTGCCCCCACAGCGTCCCCATGATGATCCGCGCCCGCGCGCCGCCATCCTCCACAAGCGGCAGCTTGCTGACGGATTCGAAGGCGGGATCGATCTCTTCCTTGCCGTCGGGCAGGGCGAGCCAGGTCTGCATGCCATAGAGGGCGGGGCCGCCCGTGCGCTCGCTCACCGGGCTGCGTTCGGAATGGACGATCCCGCTGCCTGCGGTCATCAGGTTCACCGTGCCCGGGCTGATGGTGGAGAAACTGCCCACGCTGTCGCGATGCTCGATCGCGCCGTCGAACAGCCAGGTGACGGTGGCGAGGCCGATATGCGGGTGCGGCCGTACGTCCATGCCCTGGCCCGGTTCCAGCCGGGCGGGGCCGAACTGGTCGATGAAGACGAAAGGTCCCACCATCCGGCAATTGAGGCTGGGGACCGCCCGGCGCACCTCGAAGGAGCCGAGATCGTGGGTCACGGGGGTTACGGTCTTCAAGATGCTCATGCGGGGTCGAGCTCCGGATAGTGGCGGAAGATGCCGTCTTCGCTGAAGGTGGGGCGGCGGGAAGAGGAAAGATAGTCGGCCAGCCCATCCAGCGCTGCCACCGCTTCATGCAGCCGGCCGAGGCAGGGGTAATCGCCAGCCAGCGCGGCCATGCGGCGGGGGAAGGCGTAGCGCAGCCCTTCGATCAGCTGGAACAGCGAGGTGTCGATATAGCTCCACCGCTCGCCCAGCAGGAAGGGGCCGTCGCCCTGCGCCACCGCCGCTTCGAAATGATCGAGGAACTTGGGAATGCGGCTGTTGCGGAAATCCACTGCCCGACGTGCCGCTTCCGCCTTCTGCTCGTGATAATAGAGGCTGCCCGAGATCGGGTGATGCACCGCATGCGCCTCGTCCACGATGTCCATCACCGTCAGCTGCAGCTGGATCAGCCGCAGATCGGTGGTGAGATCGTCCGCGCCGAAGCCGTGGCGGTCGGCCAGCCAGGCGAGGATATGGGCCGTCTGCGCGATGGTGAAATCGCCCTCAGCCACATAGGGCGGGGCGAACACCGCGCCCGGTCCGCGCGCCTCCATGTCCGCCAGCAGCGCCTCCACGCCATCTTCCTGCGCGGCATCGCGATAGGGCACACCGGCGGCTTCCAGCGGCAGGCGGATGAATTCGCCGCGGCCGGGGATGCCCGGCCAGTACCAAAGATCCAGGCTCACGCCGCTTCGCCGGGCGCCGTCGCGCGGATGGCGAGGGCGTGGACCCGCTCGCCCGGAATATCGCCCAATGCGCGGTTGACCATGCGCTGCCGTTCCAGCCGGTTCTTCCCCGCGAAGGCGGCGCTTTCGATCATCACCGCGAAGTGGGATTCGCCGCTCCCATCGTCCCCGGCATGGCCGTGGTGATTGGCGCTTTCATTCACCACGCGCAGCTGTTGCGGGGCGAAGGCACGCTCCAGCAGGGTTTCGATTTCGTGCTGCAGCTTTCCAGCCATCATCTGTCCTTCGGAATGCGTTTCAGGGGTTCCCATTCGCCCGCTCTATCACCATCCTTAAGCGAATGCGCAGAGAGAAGTTCCACGGACGATATGAGGGGGCGGGCCGCGAGTGCGAGGCGCCCGGATGCAGGGAAGAAGGGGAGTTTCGCGCCCCCGGCAATCGCGGCGCCAGCTTTGACGGACCCGGGGATTACCGCTGGTTCTGCCTCCAGCATGTGCGCGAATTCAATTCGGGTTATGACTGGTTCGAAGGGATGTCGGCGGAGGAAATCCTTGCCGCGCAATCGCCCCTGTCCGGCTGGGCAAACCAGACCCGCGCCTTCCGCCCCGACGCGGGGGTGGATGGCATGCCGCGCTGGGCCGATTTCAACGATCCGCTGGATGCGATCGGCGCACGCGCTGCGGACATCAGGGCGAGAGCGCAGGGGAACAACGCCGGTTTTGCCCGCTTTACGCCTCGCGAGCGGGAGGCGCTGAACGTGATGGGACTGGGGCCGCAGGCGGATCGCTCTGCCCTGCGCCAGCGCTATTCGCAGCTCGTTCGTCGCTTTCACCCGGACAGGAACGGCGGCGACCGAAGCCACGAAAGCAAGCTGCAACGGGTGGTCGAAGCCTATCAGCTGCTGCGCAAGGCGCATGCCTTCGCCTGAGCGCGATGCGGGCGTTGCACGTGTTGCTTCCCACCTTCGTTATTCCCGTGAAGGCGGGAATCCAGCGCGGCTACGTGGCGCGCGTCCTTCGACAGGCTCAGGACGAGCGGGTTGGGGTGGAGTGGCTCGCCTGCGGTGGGGACGCCTACTCGGTTCGTCGCACGTAAGCCACGCTTGGAACGCCGTGGAACAGGGTTTATTCGCGGAAAACCGGGCTTTCCAACAGCGCGCGATAAAGCGCCTCCGGGAGGTGCTTCGCGGATGATGCACGATGGAAAGAGCGGCTTCGGGGGTAGCTCGCCGGGCTGATGTAGGAAACGTCGTGAGCGCCATCCAACCTTGACCACCCCACCTCTAGCTTCGTCATTCCCGCGGAGGCGGGAATCCAGCGCGGGGCCACCGTCGCGCGGGTCCTTCGACAAGCTCAGGACGAGCGGGGTAGAGCGGGGCCACCGCCGCGCAAATCCTCCGCAGGCTCAGGAAGAACCGGGCCGGAGCAGTGCCCGCTCAGTCCTTCTGTGCGCCTTCGGCTTCGGCGATCAGGGCATTATCCACCGCCTTGGCTGACCGATAGCCCTCGCGGGCGCGGCATCTTTCGGCATAGGCGGTGAAGGTTGGCGTATCGGGAAAAGTCCCGAACTGCAGGCCCCAGTCCACCTGGCTGCCGACATAGACGTCCGCCATGTTGAAGCGCGCGCCGCACACCCAGTCCCGGCCGGCCAGATGCGCCTCCAGCATGCTCAGCGCCACATCCAGATCGCCGAAGCCCACCGTCATCCGCTGCCGCGCGTCGCTGGGTTCGAAGCCGAGGTGCCGGGCCGTGACGCCCTGCTCGATCGGCCCGGCGGCGAAGAACAGCCAGCGGTAGAAATCGGCCTTCTCTTCCGGCAGCGGCGCCAGCCCTGCGCCGGGCAGTACGTCGCCCAGATAGGCGCAGATCGCCGCGCCTTCGGAAATAACCCGGTCGCCGCTGGCCGCGTGGTGGATCAGCGTGGGCACCTTGCCCAGCGGATTGATCGCCAGCAGCGCGGCCGGGCGGTTGTCCCACGGCACGAGCACCTGCTCATAATCGGCGCCGACCTCATGCAGGGCCCAGCGGGCAATCTGCCCGCGCGACATGGGATTGGTGAAGAAGGTGAACTCAGCCATCGCATATCTCCCCGGCACGACTCGCGGCCAGGCGGAACGTTACGTGAACAAAGAAGGCCGTTCAACCGCCTTCGCACAGCGCCTTCAACTGTTGCGCCACGGCGCCCCAGCCCGCTTCGAAGCCCATGCCCTCGTGCTGCTTGCGGGCCTCCGCCGTCCAGTGGCGGGCGCGGGCGGTGTAGCGGGTGCCGCTGCCCTCGGGCTCGATTTCCCAGAAGCCGATCATGAAGGGGCCGGAGGGTTCCAGTTCGCCGGTCACCGCGTCGGTGGTGACGAAGCGGCGGCCGTCCTCCCACGCCAGATAGATGCCTTCCTGCGGCATCACTTCACCATCGGGGCCAAGCATGGTCATCGCGCAGCGTCCGCCGGGGCGGCGATCCTGCGCCACGATCTCCACGCGCCAGGGGGCGGGGCACCACCATTCCTCCTGCCGGTTGACCAGCACGTCCCACACTCGCTCGGGCGGGGCGGCGATATGGCAGGTGACGGAAAGCTCGTTCGTTTCAGCCATGGGCAATCCTTTCGAGGGTCAATCCCGGTCGGGCGCGCCGGGCGGGAAATAGGGACGGAAGGGGCGGGCATCCTCGACGCAGCGGCTGACGGCGGGGAGGGCGAGCAGTTCGGCGCGCAGTTGCGACAGGCGCGGCCGCCCGGCCCCGATCGGTGCCACCCAATCGGCATAGAACAGCGAGGGCGCCGCCGCGCAGGTCACCAGCGAGACATGCGGGGCGAGGGTGTTGGCCCCGAGCCAGGCCTCCAGCCAGTCATAAGCACGGGCGAGCCCCTGTTTGCCGCCGTCCACCTCGCGCGGATCGGGGCACTCGCGATCGGCGATAAAGGCCGCCACCACCCGCTGCATATTCGCCATCACGTAATTGTCGAACACCCGGTCGAGCATCCGAGCCGTTACTGCGGCGGCGGAGTCGGCCGGGATCAGCGGCGCGGGGCCGGGATGATGCAGCGCCAGATGCTCGATGATCGCAGTGGCCTCGACCACCGTGGCCGCGCCATCCCTCAGTACCGGGAACTTGCCGGAGGGATGGGCGGCCATGACGAATTGCGCGTAGTCGGCATGCGCCGGCCCCACCTCGCGAAATTCGAAGACGGTGCCGTTGGCATACAGCGCGATCAGCGCCTTCCAGGTATAGGACGAGAACGGATGACCGTAGAGTGCGAGGGTACTCATCCGGCCACCGCGGCTTCTATCGCAGCGATGTCGATCTTCTTCATGCCCATCATAGCTTCGAAGGCCCGCTGCCGCACCCCGGCGTCGGGACTACTCATCGCCTCGGTGAGGGCGCGGGGCGTGATCTGCCAGGAAAAGCCCCATCTGTCCTTGCACCAGCCGCACATGCTCTCCTGTCCGCCGCCATCGACGATCGCGTGCCAGTATCTGTCGGTCTCTTCCTGCGTCTCTGTCGCCAGCTGGAAGGAAACGCTTTCGTTCGGCCGGAAGGCCGGCCCCCCATTGAGGCCGAGGCAGGGGATGCCGAGCAGGGTGAACTCCACCGTCAGGGGCTCCCCGGCGCGGGTGGAAGGATTGTCCGCCGGGGCGAGCTGCGTTTCGCCGACGCGGCTTTCGGGGAAGGTGGCGGCATAGAATTCCGCCGCCTCCCGCGCTGCCTTGTCGAACCACAGGCACAGCCTGACCTTGTCGCTCATCGTGTGTTCCTTCCGCTTGCCCGGCGCGGGATCAGTCGGCGCTCTTCATCACCAGCGGTTCGAACCCGCCATAGATCATGCGCGTACCGTCGAACGGTACGTCCTTGGCCATCCCCTCCATGCGCGGATCGGTCATCATCTTCTCATGGCCGGCCTCGGCGGTTTGCTTGTCGGGCCAGGTCATCCAGGCGAATACGATGCGCTCGCCGTCTTCCGCTTTCACGGCGCGGCGGAAGTCCGTGGTCTTGCCGTCCGGCACATCCACTTCCCAGCATTCCACCTGCGACAGCGCGCCATATTCGCGGGCGATGTCCCAGAAGCCTTCGGCCACATCCTTGTAAACCTGCCTGTTCCCCTCGGGCACGGCGAGGACAAATCCGGTCACATACATGGTCATTCTCCCGCATGGGGTGGTTGATCGGAGAAATCGGCGAGCTGCGCATCGAGCGCGCGGCGATAGGCGGGGCGCTGCCGGCCCCGTTCGGAGTAGGCGGCAAGGTTGGGGAAGCCGGCGACCATGTCCGTATGACGCAGGTTCTCCAGCACGGTGACCATCGCGATATCGGCGATGGAGAAGTCGCCCGCGAGCCACTCGGTGTCGCCCAGCGCATCGCTCAACCGCTTGAGCCGGCGCTCCACCAGCGATGCGGTGGCGGAACGGGCGCCTTCGGCCCAGGGCTTGTCGGCATGGAACAGGTCGAAGCTGACCATTGCCCCGATGGAGGGCTCCACGCTGTTGAGCGCGGCGAAGAGCCAGGAGATCGCGGACCAGCGCGACTGGCCGGATGCGGGCAGCAGCCGTTCGTCCTGCTCGCCGAGATAGAGCAGGATGGCGCCGCTTTCGAAGAACTTCACCGGGCCGTCAGCAAAGGCCGGCACCTGGTCGAACGGCTGCCATTGCAGGTAGCCCTCCGGTCGCGGCTCCATCGCGTTGAGCAGCTGCGAGTCGTAGGGCCGGCCGATTTCCTCGAACGCCCAGCGCACTCTGAGATCGCGGACGAGCCCGCGCGCAAAATCGGGTACCCAGCCGAAGGCGGTGACGACGGGGCGTTCCTTGGTCTCGCTCATATTCCTCTCGCTCCTCTTCTGGTCAGGCCGGCTGGTGATCGGCCGGTGCGGCATCGGCGAATGCCGGGTCCATCCACATCGGCTCCCAAACGTGGCCGTCGGGATCTTCCAGGCTGCGGCAGTACATCAGCTCCATATCCTGGGCGGGGGAGGGATCGGCCTTGCCGCCGGCCTGCGCCGCGGTGGAAACCATCGCATCCACCTCGTCCCGACTGGCGCGGCTCACGCACAGGGCGACCTGCGCCGCGGCGTGGGCATCGACGATCGCCTTGCTGGTGAAGGTGCGCCAGAAATCATGGGTCAGCAGCATCACCTTGATCGTGCCGGACCACTCCATTGCGGCGGCCTGATCGTTGGTGAAGCGCGGATCGTTGGTGAAGCCGAGTGCTTCGTAAAACTTTACCGAACGCGGCAGGTCGGTGACCGGCAGGTTCACGAAAATCGCTCGTTCCATCATGTCCTCCCCTTCGGAGCAGCCCGGGGGCAGGGGCGACTCGCGACTTGCGATTCCTGCCCCGTTCAGTTACCAAAGGCAACCATGAAGTTACAAAAAGAAACCACAGGTCGCGAAGCGGTCAGTCACGGCAAATGGTATGGCGATGCCTGCGGCACGGCCTTCGCCCTGGAATTGATCGGGGAGCGGTGGTCGCTCCTCATCGTGCGCGAGCTGATGCTGGGCGGGCGGCGCTTTTCCGACCTGCGCGCCAGCCTGCCGGGCATTTCGGCCAAGGTGCTGACCGAGCGGCTGGCCCGGATGGAGGAACAGGGCGTGCTGCTGCGCCGCAAGCTGCCGCCTCCCGCGGCGACGCAGGTCTACGAACTCACCGAATGGGGCTATCTGGCCGAGCCGGCGATCCAGGAACTGGGGCGCTGGGCGGCGCGGTCGCCGGAGCATAATCCGCAGCTGCCGCTGTCGCCCGTGTCGCTCATGCTGTCCATGCGCACGATGCTGCTGCCCGGCCCGGCTGCCGCACTGGAGGCACGGATCGGCTTTGCGGTGGCCGGGGAGGAATTCCTGGCCGAACTGGCGGGCGGCGAACTGCCCGTGCGGCGCGCCCCGGCGGCGGAAGGGCAGGCGGTGTTCCGCGCCGCCGCGCCGCTGCCGATCCTGCGGGTGATCTACGGCCATCAGCCGATTGTGGAGGTGGAGGCGAGCAGCGATCTGCGGGTGGAGGGCGATCGTGATCTGGCCGCCCGCTTCGCGCGCATCTTCTCCCTGCCGCCCAAGGTGGCGCCGCCTCCCGCAGCCTGAACGCGCGTGGCTGGCTTTGCTTGTTGCAGGGCCCGTGCAGCGCGTATAGGCACCACTCGAGATGAACGAAATGACCAGCAAACAGACCAGCGCACAGGGCGATTCCGGCACCGTGCTTTCCGCTCCCGATATCGAGGTGGATGTCCGCGAAGCCTTCGGCATCGACATCGACATGAAGGTCCCCGGCTTTTCCAAGGCGGACGAGCGGGTGCCCGATCGCGACGAGAACTATGTGTTCGATGCGGACACCACGTTGGCCATCCTGGCCGGCTTCGCCTTCAACCGGCGGGTGATGGTGCAGGGCTATCACGGCACGGGCAAGTCCACCCATATCGAACAGGTGGCCGCGCGGCTGAACTGGCCCTGCGTGCGCATCAACCTCGACGCGCATATCAGCCGCATCGATCTGGTCGGGCGCGATGCCATCGTGCTGCGTGACGGGCTGCAGGTCACGGAATTCCGCGAAGGCCTGCTGCCCTGGGCACTGCAGCATCCGGTGGCGCTGGTGTTCGACGAATATGACGCCGGCCGGCCCGACGTGATGTTCGTGATCCAGCGCGTGCTGGAAACCGAAGGCAAGCTGACCCTGCTGGACCAGAACCGCGTGATCCGGCCTAACCCCTATTTCCGCCTGTTCGCTACGGCGAACACCGTGGGGCTAGGCGATACCAGCGGGCTGTATCACGGCACGCAGGCGATTAATCAGGGGCAGATGGACCGGTGGAACATCGTCGTCGGCCTCAACTAT
The DNA here is from genome assembly GCF_003569745.1 of Altererythrobacter sp. B11. Lineage (NCBI taxonomy): Bacteria > Pseudomonadati > Pseudomonadota > Alphaproteobacteria > Sphingomonadales > Erythrobacteraceae > Altererythrobacter > Altererythrobacter sp. B11. Next base: position 3,065,866 of record NZ_AP018498.1, on the reverse strand, counting down.
CTGCCGGAAGAGACGGAGCGGGCGATCGTCGGCGCCAAGACGAAGCTCGGCGAAAAGACCGTGGCGGACATGATCCGCGTGGCGGAGCTGACGCGGCAGGGCTTCATCAATGGCGATATCTCCACGGTGATGAGCCCGCGCACGGTGATCACCTGGGCCCAGAACACCGAGATCTTCGGCAATGTGGGCTTCGCCTTCCGCTTGAGCTTCCTCAACAAGTGCGACGAGTCGGAGCGCCTGCTGGTGGCGGAATACTACCAGCGCGTGTTTGGCGAGGATCTGCCCGAAAGCGTCGTGGCCAAGGCCTGACGCGCAAGGCACTCGCCAAGGCTGTGTTGTTGCGCTAATACAGCGCCGCGATGGATATGCAGTCCCGTCAATCGCGTGAGAAGCGCGGGCTGTTGGCCCGGCTGGTCGGCTGGCCATGGCGCCGCGCCCCGGCGCCCCGGCGGCCGATCTTCGATGATCCTGAAGAGGATGAGCGGCCGCTCTCGCCGCTCTACGATTCCGTGCCGGGCGATCCGGAGCGGTTGCGGGTGCATGACTGGCCCTATCCCGGTGGTGCACCGCCGCCGCCGCCGGCCCGCAAGACCAGCCGCTGGCGCTGGGCGGCACGCGGCCTCGCGGCCATGCTGTTCGTCTTCACCCTGCTGGCCGCGGACGGCACGCCCATCGCCCGCAATGGCGCGGTGGTGGACCGGCCGGTGCATCTGGCCGACCTGCCGCCGCATGTGTACCAGCCCTTCCTCGCGGTCGAGGATCGCCGGTTCTACAGCCATTGGGGCGTGGACCCGCGGGGCATTGCGCGTGCGGCTTGGAGCAACCTCACCACCGGGCGCACGCAGGGCGGCAGCACGATCACCCAGCAGCTGGCGAAGTTCACCTTCCTGACGCCCGAACAGAGCCTGGGCCGCAAGGCGCGGGAGGCGCTGATCGCCTTCTGGCTGGAAGCATGGCTGAGCAAGGACGAGATCCTCGAACGCTACCTCTCCAACGCCTATTTCGGCGACAACACCTATGGCCTGCGGGCCGCTTCGCTGCATTATTTCTATCGGCAGCCGGAAAAGCTGAAGCCCGAACAGGCTGCCATGCTGGCGGGGCTGCTGCAGGCGCCGTCGCGCTATGCGCCCACGCGCAATCCCGGCCTCGCGCGCGAACGGATGCGCACGGTGCTGCAGGCCATGGTGGATGCGGGATACCTCACGCAGGCGCAGGCCCATGCGATGCCGACGCCTCGGCTCGATGTGCGCGACGGCAGCGATCTGCCCACCGGCACCTATTTCGCGGACTGGGCGCTTCCCGCCGCGCGCAAGCTCAGCGATGTCGGCTATTCGCGGGAGACGATCACCACCACGCTCGACGCCCGCCTGCAGGCGGCAGCCCGCCGCGCTGTGGAACGCGCGCCGCTGGGCAAGGCGCAGGTGGCGCTGGTTGCGATGCGGCCCAATGGCGAAGTCGTGGCCATGATCGGCGGCAAGGACTACGCCAAATCGCCCTTCAACCGCGCCACACAGGCGCGCCGCCAGCCGGGCTCCACCTTCAAGCTGTTCGTCTATCTTACGGCGCTGGAGGACGGCTGGTCGCCCGATGACAGGATCGACAATTCGCCCTTCGAGGAAGGCGGCTATCGCCCGCGCAATTCGGGTGGGCATTATTCCGACAGCCTGACGTTGGAGCAGGCCTTCGCACGCTCCAGCAACGTCGCCGCGGTGCGGCTGATGGGGGAAGTGGGATCGGATGCGGTGATCCGCACCGCTCGCGCGCTCGGCGTCCGCTCTCCGCTGGCGGAGGGCGATCCCAGCCTGGCCCTCGGCACCTCGACCATGACGCTGATGGAACTCACCGCCGCCTATGCCGGGGTTGCCGGCAACGAGTTTCCGGTGGTGCCGCGCGCCTTCAAGGCGGACAAGCCCGGCTGGCTCGACTGGGTATGGAATTCCCACCACAGCCTCTCCTCCTCGCAGCACAAGGCGATGGAGCGGCTGCTGCGCGCCGCGGTCAACCAGGGCACCGGCCGCGCGGCGATGCTGGCCGTGCCCAACTTCGGCAAGACCGGGACCAGCCAGGACAACCGCGATGCGCTGTTCGTGGGCTATGCGGGCGATCTGGTGGTCGGCGTGTGGGTCGGGAATGACGACAATTCGCCGCTGGACGGCGTGCATGGCGGCGGGCTGCCGGCGCGGATCTGGCGCGACTTCATGCGTCAGGCGCTGGGTGAGCAGGTGCTGCCCGCGCGCCCGCGCAGCGAGCCTACCCCTGACCCCAGCGGCCCCGTGCAGCCGCTCGACGTGCCGAACCTTGGCGACATTCCGCTGGGGGATGACAGCACGCGCCTGCGCATCGAACAGGGCGGTGCGACGATCTCCACCAGCGTCGACGGCGTGCCACTCGACCTACGGCTGGACCAGCAGGGCCTCAGCCTCACGCCGGGTGCGGGTGCGAGCGGCGCACCGCCTACGCCGGCGCCCGCTCCGCCCGGAAACTAGCCCGCGCTCTCGCCGGGCGCCAAATAGATCGCTTCCACGAAATAGAGCCCGTCCGGCGGTGCGTTTAGGCCCAGTTTCTGCCGTTCCCGTGCCGCCAGCGCTTCGGCAACCTGCTCCACCTGCCAGCGGCCGAGGCCGACCAGCGCCAGCGTGCCGACCATGGAGCGCACCTGATGATGCAGGAAGCTGCGCGCCGCCGCCTCGATCAGCACGCATTCGTCGTCGCGCCGCACATCGAGCCGGTCCAGCGTCTTCACTGGATCCTTCGCCTGGCAATGGGCCGATCGGAAGGTGGTGAAATCGTGCCGCCCGACCAGCGCCTGCGCGGCGCGGTGCATGGCTTCGGCATCGAGCGGGCCGGGAACCAGCCATTCGCGGCCCCGCGTCAGCGTCAGCGGGGCGCGCCGGTTGCGAATGCGATAGAGATAGCGGCGGCCGACGCAGGAAAAGCGCGCATGCCAGTCGTCCGGCACGATCTCGCAGGCGATCACGGCCACCGGAGCCGGCCGCATCAGCGCGTTGAGCGCTTCCATGAGCCGGAAGGGCTCGATCGGCTTTTCGATGTCGAGATGGCTGCGCATTCCCAGCGCATGCACGCCGCTGTCGGTACGGCCGGCGGAATGGAGCGTCACCTGTTCGCCGGTGACGGCGAAGGCTGCATCCTCCACGGCCTGCTGCACGCTGGGGCCGTGATCCTGCCGCTGCAGGCCCATGAAGGGGCCGCCGTCGAATTCGAGGGTGAGGGCAAAGCGGGTCATGGCCCGCGCCATCCGCGAAGCGCGCGCCGCGATCAAGAGAAAGCGGCGCGCGCCCCGGGGGGTTAGAGGGACTTAGAAGCGGAAGGCCAGCGTGGCCTTGCCGGTGTGGCTTTCGTGGGCGTTGCTGGCGGCGCCGTTATATTCGAGACCGAAGGTCAGCCCCTTGGCCATGCGCCAGCTGAGGCCGACGTCCACCATGCCGGTGTCCTTCGCCAGCGGCGCACCGGCCACGGTGAAGGCCGGACCACCTGCGAGGAGGGCGAGGTCGGTGTCCACCGCCCGGCCATCCAGCGCGTGCTGCCAGCGAGCCGCCAGGTTCAGCGCCACGCTATCCGACGCGCCCAGCGGGACGAAAGCCTTGGCGCCCACGGTCGACCACAGCCAGCTATCGTCCTGCGATGCCGCCCGCACGCCCAGGCTGGCGCCGGTTTCGGTCACGCCGTCACGGTCGATCCACAGCTTGTTCAGGCCCACGAAGGGCACGAACAGGTTGCGGCCGTCTTGCAGGCGCACACCCGCTTCGCCGAAGGCTTCGAAGGTTTCCATCGAATAGCTCGCCCGGGCGGTCTGATCGATCGCGCCCACGCCGATGTCGCGCGTGGTGTCCACGTCGAAGCCGCCGTAGGTCGCGCCCAGCGTCAGGGCCAGCGGACCGGCGTCGGTGCCGGCATAGGCACCCACCTGCGTACCCTGCACGGCCGCGGTGGAGGCACGCCCCGCCACCTTTGCGTCACCATCGGTGTAGCCGCCGGCGATGCCGAACTTCGCCGGGCCCGCGCCGAATTCCACGCCGCCGAAGAGCGAGGTGGTCGAACGGTCGAACTTCGCCGCGTTGAAGTCCGTGCGGACCTCGTCACGCGCCACGGCGCCCTGGACCCACACGCCGCCGGCCGCCGCATCATCCGCCGAGAAACGGCCGAGGATCGAGCGGCGGAACCGCTCGCTGTCTTCCATCACCGAGCGGATGGCCGCGGTGTGGACTTCGCCCGAGAGGCTGTCGAACGCTGCCCGCGCACCTGCTGCGCTTTCGCCCACCAGCGCGTCATAAAGCGGGGTGTCCGCCGCGAAGGCGGTGTCGATTGCCAGTGCTGTTCCGCGCTGGTTTGCCGTGGCGGCGGCCGCGCTGAAGGCAAGGTCGTTGCGCAGCAGCTGCAGCGTTACGTCGGTGCCGGTGTAGCTGAGCGAAGGGCTGAGGAAGGCGAGATTGGAGGTCACGCCTTCGAACGTGCCGTTCACCGAGGCGCCCGTGATGATCGTGTAGGTGGAAAGCGGCGCATAGTCGCCATTCTCCGCCAGCACGGCCACCTGGCCGCCCTCGATCGTCACCGCACCATCGGCGATCAGCCGATCGGCATCGCCCGCCGCGTTGACTTCCACCTCATAGATGGAATCGGCTTCGAACAGCGCCGTGGTGGCGACATGCAGCGTGTCGATCGAATTGCCCGGGGCCAGCGTGGCTTCCGTGCGCACGATCAGGCCGCCAATAGTGCCGCGGCCCATCAAGCGGGCATCCGCCTGTACGTCCACGGTCGAAGCCAGCGTGCCGTTCACCGCCAGCGCACCCGCCTGCACCAGCGTGGGGCCAGTGTAGCTGCCGGTGCCGGTCAGCTCGAGCTTGCCCGCGCCGGTCTTCACCATGCCGCCCGTACCGGAGACGTCACCGGCAAAGGTGCCATTGGTCGCCTGGTCGAACTGCAGTGTGGCGTCGTTGGCGATCGTGCCGCTAAGCGAGCCGGCGTTCGCCACCAGCATGCCGCCGGCGATCGTGGTGCCGCCCGTATAGCTGTTGGCGCCCGTGAGCGTCAGCGTGCCGTTCCCGGTCTTCACCAGCGCGCCGGTACCGCTGACATTGCCTGCAAAATTGCCGTCGGTGGCCTGATCGAGCTGCAGCGTCGCGTTGTTCACGACGTTGCCGCTAAGCGAGGCGGTGTTGCCCACCAGCGTGCCTTCGGAAATCGTCGTGCCGCCGGTGTAGCTGTTGGCGCCGGTGAGCGTGAGCGCCCCGCTGCCGGTCTTCACCAACATGCCCGTGCCCGACACGACGCCGGCGAAGGTGCCGTCGGAGGTCTGGTCGAACTGCAGCGTGGCGTCGTTGACGATGTCGCGGGACAGGGAATTGGTGTCCCCCGCCAGCGTGCCTTCGACGATCTTCGTGCCACCCTGATAGCTGTTGCCGCCGGTCAGTGTGAGCGTTCCTGCGCCCGTCTTGACGAGCATGCCCGTGCCCGAGATCTCCCCGGTGAAAGTGCCGTCCGTGGCTTGGTTGAATTGCAGGGTGGCGAAGTTCGCCACGTCTCCGCCAAGCGACTGCGTGCTTGCGGCCAGCGTCCCACCATTGATTACAGTGCCGTTGGTGTAGCTGTTGTTGCCCGTTAGCGTCAGGGTGCCGTCACCATTCTTCACCAGCAGGCCATTTCCGGAAATGTCGCCGGCAAAGGTTCCATCATCCGACTGGTCGAACTGAAGCACGGAATTGTTGACGATGTTGCCCGTGAGAGATTTTGTGCTGCCCACCAGCGTTCCGCCGGCGATCAGAGTGCCGCCGGTATAGGTGTTTTCTCCGGTGAGGATGAGGGCGCTGCCGCCGCTCTTTACCAGCGTGCCGGTCCCCGAGATGTTGCCCGAGAAGACACCATTGAGGGCCTGATTGAACTCCAGCGTGGCGAGGTTCACCACATTGCCCTTGATAGAGCCGGTGTTGCCGACAATTCGGCCGTCAGCGATTACCGTGTTACCCAGATATGTGTTCGCACCGGACAGGACTAGCGTGCCCGCGCCGCCCTTGATGAAGCCGCCGTTCCCTTCGATCACGCCCGCGATTTCGACATTGCTGGTGCGAACGTCGAAGCCGTTGTTGCTCCCCATCAGCATGACGTTGTTGTCGATCCGCATGTTGTCGATGGCATGGAGCGTGCCGAAGTTGAGCACGACGCCCCCGGTGCCCAGCGCCGCGGCAGTGGTGATGGCCAGCTTCGTGCCACCCATTACCATGACGCCACCCGTATGGGTGTTGGTGCCCGACAGCAGCAGGATTCCGCCGCCATTGGCATTGAGCCCGCCGGTGCCACTAATGTTGCCGGTGATGCTCGTGTCAGCGCCGAGCGTATCGATGAACCCGCCACCGTCGTTCAGCACGACGTCCGCTGCCAGGGTGGTGCCGGCGGCGCCGTCGGTCATGGCAAGCGTGCCCCCGTCGAAGGTCACTGTCTGGCCGCTTGCCGCCGGGGAGGTAAGATCGAACGAAGGCTGGCTGCCGTCGATCACCGTCGGGCCGCCGTTTACCGGCGGAAGGCTGGGATCGACCTGGAAGCCGCCTGCCACGAACGAGATCATGCGATCCGTAAGGTTTCGCAGCGCGGTGTACTGCTGCAGCGAATACAACGGGAAGGTGTCGACATCCAGATAAGAGACGATCCGCCCATCAAGCGCGTTCGCCAGACTGCCCTTGCCGAAAGCGACGCCAACGCCTTCACCGCCGCCGTTGGGCTGGGTGGTCAAGAAATAGGTGCCATTGCCTGCGTTGCCGAAGGTCGCAGCGACAACGACTGGGATTCCTTCTGACGTGCTGCTGACAACAGTTCCATCGCCGTTGAAGGTGTCTGTGACGTAGATCGTCTGGGTCGCGTTACCGCTATAGGTGAGACCACCGCCCCCTGCGCCGTTGATGAACGACACGATGCTGTCATTACGCGTGTTGTAGTAGGGGTCTTCGCCAATGAGGAACAGACCGCCGCCGTTGCCGAGATAGTCCATCATCATGGTGGATTCTGAAGTGGATAGGGCGGTGCTGTAACGCAGATCCCAGACCTGCGTGAACGTGCTCAGGTCAGTGATGGCATTAAGGTCATTAGCGGTGGTCACATCATAGCCGGCGACCTGCAACCGGTCGGTCAGGCCGTCCGTGCCATAGCTTCCGATAACCAGAGCATTGTTCGCGGCCAGGGCCGGCGCAGAAACGGAGGCGAGCAGAAGGGCGGCCGAGATGGCCGTGAAGCGGGCACTTTTCATGGGGACTCCTGAGAGAATTGTCCCCTCAGCAGCTAGACTTCGATGGTGCACGAAATCCTAACGCGGGGTGTTGAGACACTACAGCATCCCGGCGAGCCCGGCCGTTCACCACACCGCGATTTACGCCTTACCAGCGAAGAATTTGCCCTTTTTCCACAGGCTTGCCGCGCAAAAAATCTTTTGCGCTCATCGCCGGTTTGCCCGCCCGCTGCAGCGTGACGGGGCGAATCGCGGCATTGCCGCAGGCGATCGTCAGCTCATCGTCCAGCACGGTGCCGGGCGCGCCATTCACGCCGATCACATGGGCGCGCAGCAGCTTCACGCGTTCGCCCTCCAGCTCGAACCACGAGCCGGGGAAGGGGGCGAAGGCGCGCACCTCGCGCTCGATCAGTTCGGCGGGCCTGGTCCAGTCGATCCGCGCTTCGGCCTTGTCGATCTTGGCCGCATGGGTGGCGCCGAATTCGTCCTGCGGCTCGGCCCGCAGGCCGGGCAGCTGCGCCAGCGTCTCCACCATCAGCCGCCCGCCGATCTCCGCCAGTTCCTGATGCAATTCGCCGCTGGTCTTGTCCTCCACCGGCACGCGCGCCGTTGCCAGCACCGGGCCCGTGTCGAGCCCGGCTTCCATGCGCATGATGCAAACGCCCGTCATGGTATCGCCCGCCAGGATCGCCCGCTGGATCGGCGCCGCCCCGCGCCAGCGCGGCAGCAGCGAGGCGTGGACGTTGAGGCAGCCGTGGCGCGGGCCTTCCAGCAGCGGCGGGGGCAGGATCAGGCCATAGGCGACCACCACCGCCACATCGGCATCGAGAGCGAGGAAATCGGCCTCCACCTGCAGATCGCGCAGGCGCTGCGGCGTGCGCACCTCCAGCCCCAGCTCCAGCGCCGCCTGGTGCACGGGGGAGGGGCGTTCGCGCTTCCCTCGCCCGGCCGGGCGCGGCGGCTGGGAATAGACCGCGGCGATCTCATGCCCCGCTTCGTGAAGCGCCCGGAGGGTCGGCACCGAGAATTCGGGCGTGCCCATGAAGATGATGCGCATGTGCCAACCCTTTCTATCCGCGGCAGCTGGCCCTATCTGCGGGGGCATGGCATCGCAAGAGATCGAGGCGCTCAGCGCCGCGCTGGCCCGGCTGCCGGGCCTCGGCCCGCGCTCCGCACGGCGTGCGGTGCTGTGGCTGGTGAAGCGGCGCGATACGGCGCTGGGCCAGCTGGTGGAGGCCCTGGCGGCGGTGCAGGAAACGCTGGTGGAATGCAGCACCTGCGGAAATGTGGATACGCGCGATCCCTGCGGCATCTGCGCCGATCCGCGCCGCGATGCCCGGCAGCTGTGCGTGGTGGAGGACGTGGCGGATCTCTGGGCGCTCGACCGTGCGCGCCTGTTCACCGGCCGCTATCATGTGCTCGGCGGGCGCCTCTCCGCGCTGGAGGGCGTGCGGCCGGAAGACCTGTCGATCGGCCGCCTGCTCGATCGCGTGGCCGAAGGCGGGGTGGACGAGGTGGTGCTGGCGATGAACGCCACGCTGGAAGGGCAGACGACGGCGCATTATCTGGCGGAGCGGCTGGAGACCTATCCGGTGCGGATCACCCAGCTGGCGCATGGCCTGCCGGTGGGGGGTGAGCTCGATTATCTCGACGAGGGCACACTGGCGCAGGCGCTGCGCGCGCGGCGGCCCGTAGGCTGACGCGGAGCGCGGCTCAGGGCGAGCGAGGATCGGAAGGGAGCCATGCAAACAGCATGCGCACCAACCTTGCCGGCCGTCGCGCGAGGCATTATCTTCGCCGCATGGCCATACGCGAAATCATTGAAGTGCCGGATCCCCGGCTGAAAACCGTGTCCAAGCCCGTCGAAACCTTCGACGCGGAGCTGAAGACGCTGGTCGAGGACATGTTCGAGACGATGTACCATGCCCATGGCATCGGCCTCGCCGCCATTCAGGTCGGCGTGCCGCTGCGCGTGCTGGTGATCGACCTGCAGCCGGAGGACCCCGATGCGGAGCCCGAGGTCTGCCATCACGACGGGCATGAGCACACGCATCAGCCGACCCGGCGGGAACCGCGCGTGTTCGTGAATCCGGAAATCCTCGATCCTTCCGAGCAGTTCAACACCTATCAGGAAGGCTGCCTGTCGGTGCCGGACATCTATGCCGACGTCGATCGCCCGCTGAGCTGCCGGGTGCGCTGGCAGGATCTGCAAGGCACCGTCCATGAAGAGCAGATGGAGGGGCTGATGGCCACCTGCATCCAGCACGAGATGGACCATCTCGAAGGCATTCTGTTCATCGACCACCTCAGCCGCCTGAAGCGCGGCATGGCGCTGAAGAAGCTGGAAAAGCTGCGCAAGGCGGCCTGAGGCTGGTCTTTAGTTGAGGGGCGGGGCGGTTCAGGCCGCCTCGTGCGCCTCGTCGTTCAGCGTTTCCAGCGCCTTGCGGCAATCCTCGGCGCATTCGCGGCACATCTGCGCGCAGCGGCGGCAGTGGGCATTGTCATGCTGGCTGCACTCGGCTTCGCACACCTCGCAGGCAGCGATGCAGGTCGCCAGCAGGCTGCGGATGAGCTGCCGGTTGTGATCGGTGCGGCGGCTCGCCACGCGATAGGTGGCGGTGCACACGTCCGAGCAATCCAGGCACAGGCGGATGCAGCGGCGCATCTCCATCTCTTCGGCCGAACAGGCATCGGCGCAGCTGTTGCAGATCGCGGCGCAATACATGGCGTGCTTCACCGCCTGCCCCAGCTGTGGGTTGTAATCGCCCCCGACCTGCGGGTGTTCGGCAATCATCTTCTCGATCGACATCGCATGCTCCTTTCATCCGATTGAGCGAATGAGGGGCAGGAGCGGTTCCGGCCGCGCCGCGGAAGTGAACCTGCGGAACCGGTCGGGCGCCCGGCGGATTTGGCTCTCATGCTCACCGATGCGCAGATGCTCTCCTTCGCCACGGGCGTCGCCCGGCTGTTCGAATTCGCCGGCATCGGCGTGATCATCGCGGGAACGCTGCTCGCCATGGTGCAGTTCGCGCTGGGCGGGCTGGGCCTTCCCAGCGGGCGCCGATCGGCTGCTCGCGGCGATCTCGTTCCCGGCTTCCGCAAGACGCTGGGCCGCTCGATCCTGACCGGACTCGAACTGCTGGTGGCGGCCGACATCATCCGCACCGTGGCGGTGGAGCCCACGCTGCAGAGCGTGCTGGTGCTGGGCCTGATCGTGATCATCCGCACCTTCCTGTCGTTCAGCCTGGAGGTGGAGATCGACGGGCGCTGGCCCTGGCAGAAACCCGCGGGCTGAGTGAGTCCAAGCAGAAAGGGCCTCCCCTTGCGGAGCGGCCCTTTCCCGTTTCAGCGGTGACGAAGCCTCAGAACAGGCCTTCGATCTGGCCGTTCTCGTCGAGATAGATGTTCTCGGCCGAAGGAACCTTGGGCAGGCCCGGCATGGTCATGATGTCGCCCGCGATGGCGACCACGAAGCCGGCACCGGCCGAGAGGCGCACTTCGCGGATGGCGATCTCGTGACCTTCGGGCGCGCCGAGCGCGGTCGGGTCGGTCGAGAAGCTGTACTGCGTCTTGGCCATGCACACCGGATATTCGCCATAGCCCATCTCTTCCCACTGCTTCAGCTGCTTGCGCACCGAAGTGGGGATGGCGACCGAGGCCGCGCGATAGATTTCGGTGGCGACGGTCTCGATCTTCTCGGCCAGCGGCATCGCGCTCGGATAGAGCTGGTTGAAATCGGGGGCGCCGGCATCGGCCTTCTTGCTCACGATCTCGGCCAGTTCTCGCGCACCTTCGCCGCCTTCGGCCCAGTGCTTGCAGATCACGGCATCGGCGCCATAGCTCTCGGCCATTTCCTTGATCACGGCGATCTCGGCATCGGTATCGAGATAGAAGTGATTGATCGCGATGGTCGGCGTGATGCCGAACTTCTTCACGTTCTCGATATGGCGCTTGAGGTTGACCGAACCGGCGCGGACGGCCTCGACATTCTCACCCTTGGTGAGGTCGGCCTTGGGCACGCCGCCGTTCATCTTGAGCGAGCGGACCGTCGCTACCAGCACGATCGCGTCGGGCTTGAGGCCGGCGAGGCGGCACTTGATGTCCATGAACTTCTCGGCACCCAGGTCGGCGCCGAAGCCGGCCTCGGTCACGACGTAGTCGGCCATCTGCAGCGCGGTCTTGGTGGCGATCACCGAGTTGCAGCCATGGGCGATGTTGGCGAAGGGGCCGCCGTGCAGGAAGGCCGGGTTGTTTTCCAGCGTCTGCACCAGGTTCGGCAGGATCGCGTCCTTCAGCAGCACGGTCATCGCGCGGTCGGCCTTGATGTCGCGGCAGAACACCGGGGTCTTGTCGCGGCGATAGCCGATGATGATGTCGCCCAGGCGCTTCTGCAGATCGTCGAGATCGCTGGCGAGGCACAGGATCGCCATGATTTCGGACGCCACGGTGATGTCGAAGCCGGTTTCGCGCGGGAAGCCGTTCGACACGCCGCCGAGCGGGCCGACGATCTGGCGCAGCGCGCGATCGTTCATGTCCAGCACGCGGCGCCAGGTCACGCGGCGCAGGTCGATGTCGTTCGGGTTGCCCCAGTAGATCGAGTTGTCGATCATCGCGCTCAGCAGATTGTGCGCGCTGGTGATGGCGTGGAAGTCACCCGTGAAGTGCAGGTTGATCTCGTCCATCGGCATGACCTGGCTCTTGCCGCCGCCGGCGCCGCCGCCCTTGACGCCGAAGCACGGGCCCAGGCTCGGCTCACGCAGGCACAGCATGGTCTTCTTGCCGATCAGGTGCAGCGCGTCGCTGAGGCCGACCGAGGTCGTGGTCTTGCCTTCGCCGGCCGGAGTCGGGTTGATCGCGGTGACGAGGATCAGCTTGCCGTTCGAATCCTTGGGCAGCGCCGCCGTGTCCACCTTGGCCTTGTACTTGCCATAGGGGATCAGCGCATCGTCCGGCACGCCGGCCTTCTTGGCCACTTCGGTGATGGGGATCAGGGTAGCCTGACGGGCGATCTCGATATCGGTGGGCATCGGTGTCCTCTCCGTTGGGGGCAATTGCCAAGTCGAATTCCGGCGGCTCGTGCCGCAGATTTTTCGCAATCACGAAAATTTCGTAATCACGAATTGTAAGCGGTCCATACAATCTTCCGGGCGGAATGCTCAAGCCCGATTCTTGCGGGCTGATGACGGGCGGGCGGTGGATTGTTGCCGCAGCGGGGTTGCGGGCACCATGCGTCGCCGTTACGTTCCATTTTCGTTCCCTTTGCGGCAGGTGTCATGGATCCCCTCTTCGCCATACTTCTTATCGTCGCCCTTCTGGCGGGCGCGGGGCTCGGCTGGTTCATGGGCTCGCGGCCCGTGGCGGAGTGGAAGCAGCGCCACGGCGAAAGTCATTCGCGGGCAGAGGAGCTGGACGGCCGCTTCCGCCAGGCGATCGTCGATCTGGAAAATGCCAGCGTGCGCGCCCAGCGGGCGGAGGCTCTGGCCGAGCAGCTGGAGGCTGTGCGGGGGGAACGCGAACGGCTCGGCGCCGAACTCGCCACGCTGAAGGCTAATGCCGCCAATTTCGAGGAGCAGAAGCGCCTGCTGATGGACGCGCGGGCGGAACTGCTGAAGGAGTTCCAGCTCACCGGGACGAAGGTGCTGGGCCGCGCACAGGAAGAATTCCTGAAGAATGCCACCGAACGCTTCGGCAATTCGGAGAAGGCGAGCAAGGAAGCCATGGCGGCGCTGCTGCGCCCGGTGGACGAACGGCTGAAGAGCTATGAGCGCCAGGTGAGCGAGCTGGAAGCGAAGCGGGTGGATGCCTTCGGCCAGCTCACGGGACTGATCCAGTCGATGCGCGAAGGGCAGCAGGCGGTGCAGGCGGAAGCGATGAAGCTGTCCAGCGCGCTCACCAATGCGCCCAAGGCGCGCGGGCGGTGGGGCGAGCGTGCGTTGCAGAATGTGCTGGAACAATGCGGTCTCACCCAGCACACCGATTTCTTCCTGGAACAGTCGATCGACACGGAGGACGGCCGGCTGCGCCCCGACGCGATCGTGCGAATTCCCGGGAAGAAGATGCTGGTGATCGACGCCAAAGTGTCGCTCAAGGCCTATCAGGAAGCCTTCGAGACGGACGAGGGCGAGGTGCGCCGCCTTGCTCTGCTGGCCCATGCGCGCTCCATGAAGACCCATGTGCAGCAGCTCGGCGCGAAGAGCTATCAGAGCCAGTTCGAAGAGGCGCCGGACTATGTCGTGATGTTCGTGCCGGGCGAGCATTTCGTCGCCGCCGCCTTGGAAAGCGATCCGGATTTGTGGGACTTCGCTTTCAGGAACAACGTCCTGCTGGCCACGCCTACCAATCTCGTCGCCATCGCCCGCACCGTGGCGCAGGTGTGGCGGCAGGATGCGCTGGCGCAGGAGGCGCGGGCAATCGGCCAGCTGGCCACGGAACTCTATGACCGCATCGCCATTGCCGGCGATCATCTCAAACGTGTCGGTTCGGGCCTTGAAACTGCCGTGACCAATTACAACAAATTTGTCGGCAGCTATGAGCGGAACGTCCTGTCCTCCGCTCGCAAATTGCGCGACAAGGGAATCGAAACCGGCAAACGCGATGCCGAAGAGGTTCAGCTGGTCGAAAGCGCGCCGCGTTATACGGCTGCGGATATAGAGGAAACGGATGGTCCGCGTCTCGTGGAGAACGGCCCGATGGAGGGAGTGGAAGGATCGGGATGAGGTTCGGAATTGGGATTGCCGCGGCGGCGCTGGTGCTTGGTGCCTGCAGCCAGGAAAGCGCGCCGTCGGACACGGTAGAGGAAGCCGCCGAGAACATCGTGGATGTGGCGCAGGGCGATCCCACCGAGACGCCCCATGTGGCCGAAGGGCCTTACGCCCCGCGTGACGAGTGCGTGGGGCTGGAAGGCGCCGATGCCTTCCGCCAGAAACTGGCCGAAGTGGTGAAGGCGCGCGATGTGGACGGCTTCGCCGCGCTCGCCGCCAGCGACATCAAGCTCGATTTCGGCGGCGGCGGCGGCACGCAGGAACTGCGTGCCCGGCTGAGCGCACCCGATTCCGACCTGTGGAGCCAGCTGGACAAGCTGATCAAGCTGGGCTGCGCGCGCAATGCGCAGGGCGGCATCACCATGCCGTGGTATTTCGCGCAGGATATTCCCGGCGATGCCTTCTCCAACATGGTCGTGACCGGGGAGGATGTTCCGCTGCTTTCCCCGCAGACCGGCAAGGCGCTGCGCCAGCTTTCCTGGGATGTCGTGGCACTGGTGGACGGGCTCCACCCCGATGCCGCGTTCCAGCAGGTGAAGATCGGCGAGAACACCGGCTATGTTGCCACGCCCATGCTGCGCAGCGTGATCGACTATCGCCTGATCGCGTCCAGCCGCAACGGCAAGTGGAGCATCACCAGCTTCATCGCGGGCGACTGAGGGCCCCGCCGGGGGCTTTCGGCTGTCCTACAGACAGGGCGCGGGGGCAGGGGCTTTCCTGCTCTTTGCCATCGTGTGCTTGCTGTCAGGTTCCGCTTTTACAGGGCTGGAATAAGGAGATTTTTTGTCCGTTACGGGGCAGGGGATTTTCCTGCTTAGAACCCTGTTCCAGCGTGTTCCAGACTGTCCACTACCTGATAGGCCAGAACGGCCCCGGCGACCGCGGCATTGAGGCTGTCGGCCCGGCCGCGCATGGGCATGGTCACGCGCAGGTCGCAGGCCATTTCATACTCTTCCGGCAGGCCGCGCGATTCATTGCCCACCAGGATGAAGCATGGCGCGGCATAGGGTGCCCCGCGATAGGGCTGGGCATCGCGCAGGCTGGCCGCCACCAGCTGCCCGGGGCCGCCGCGAAGCCAGGGCAGGAACTCCTGCCAGGATGCCTGCGCCACCCGCTGGGTGAAGATCGCCCCCATGCTCGCCCGCACTGCCTCGACCGAGAAGGGATCGGCGCAATCGTCGATCAGGATCAGCCCGCCGGCCCCCACCGCGTCCCCGGTGCGCAGCATTGTGCCGAGATTGCCGGGATCGCGCAGCGCCTGCGCCACCAGCCAGATCGGCGCCGCGGCGCGGTCCAGCGCGGCAAGGCTGGTGTCGAATTCCCCGAACACGCCCGCCACCGCCTGCGGATTGTCCTTGCCGGTGATCTTGGCGAGAATATCGGGCGTGGTCTCGATCACTTCGCCGCCAGCGGCGATGACGGCGCCTTCCAGCGCATCCACCAGCGGGTGGGGATCGCGCCCTTCGGCCATCACGAGCATGTCGGGCAGGATGCCGCTCTCGCGCGCGTCGGTCAGCAGCCGCAGCCCTTCGGCCAGGAACTTGCCTTCGCGCCGGCGATGCTTCTTGTCGCGCAGACTGCGCAGATATTTGACCGTGGGGTTGGAGAATCCGGAGATGGTGCGGCGCATCCGTCGCCCCTGCGCCAGCCGGCGGCCAGTTTCAATCCTCGCCGAAGCCGTCCTCGATCATCGCGACCAGTTCCGCCAGCCGCTGTTCCGCCGCCTCACCGGACACCGTCAGCTCGATCCGGTCGCCCTTGGCGGCGCCCAGCATCATCAGGCCGAGGATGGAACCGCCCGCGGCGCTGTTGCCGTCCTTGCTCACCGTCACCTGGCAATCATTCATGGCAGCGACGCAGGCGACGAATTTGGCGCTGGCCCGCGCATGCAGCCCGCGCTTGTTGACGATCATCACTTCGCGGCGTTGTTCTGACATGCCGCCTCTCCCAGACTTTACGCCTCCTGGCCGAGGAACTCGGAGGCGATGGTAATGTAATTGCGCCCCGCGTCGCGCGCGGCATTGGCGGCAGCCCGCAGCTCCATATCCTTGCGCGCGCCGGCAAGGCGGATCAGCATCGGCAGGTTGATCCCGGCGATCACCTCCGTCTTGCCTGTTTGCAGCAGCGAAATGGCGAGGTTGGATGGCGTGCCGCCGAACAGGTCGGTCAGGATGATGACCCCGCCGCCCGAATCCACCGTCTTGATGGCATCGGCGATTTCCTTGCGGCGCGCCTCCATATCGTCGTGCGGCCCGATGCACACGGTCGCGACGTCGGTCTGGCCGCCGACGACATGCTCCATCGCGTGCACGAATTCCTCGGCCAACCGGCCATGGGTCACCAGGATCAGTCCGATCATGAAAGGTGGCGTCTCATCGACAGAAGGCCCGCATTCGTCGCGCATGGCATGGTGGCCGGGCGCCCCCGCTGGAGGTTGGAACAGGTCACGGCTGATGCGGCCCTTCGATCATTTCGGCAGCTCGCGACCCCAGGTTGCGATGCAGCACAGTGGGCGAAAAGCCCCCTTCGCGCAAGGCCCCGGCAATCTGTTCCGCCATGAATACCGAACGGTGTCTCCCCCCGGTACAGCCGAAAGCGATGTTCACATAGCTTTTGCCCTGCGCGGCATAGCGCGGCAGCAGCTCCAGCAACAGGTCGCGAATCCGCGCGAAGGCCGACGCGAAGCTGGGGTCGCGGCGGATGTGTTCGCCCACGCTGGGGTCGCGGCCGGTTAGCGGGCGCAGCTCCGGATCCCAATGGGGATTGTCCAGAAAGCGCATGTCGAACACCAGATCGGCCACCGGCGGCATCCCGCGCGAGAAGCCGAAGCTGGACACGGTCACGGTCATTTCCTGCGGGGCGGTGGGGGCGAACAATTCGCGGATCCGCAGCTTAAGATCGTTGCTGGAAAAATGGGTGGTGTCGATCAGCACGTCAGCCCAGCGGCGCAGGGGGGACAGCAGCTCGCGCTCGGCCGCGATCCCCGTGGCGACGGGCAGATCCTGCGCCAGGAAATGGCGCCGCCGCGTTTCGTTGAAGCGCCGCTCCAGCTCGGTGCCGGCACAGTCGAGGAACAGCGTCGTCACCGTCAGATCGTCGCGCGCGGCCAGCTTCTTCACCCGCTCGATGATCTCTTCGGGCAGGAAGCCGCGCGTGCGGCAATCGAAGCCGATGGCCAGCGAATGGCCGCCCGGCTCCCCGCCCAGCAGGCGCTGCAGCAGGCGAATCGGGAAATTGTCGATCGCTTCCCAGCCCAGGTCCTCCAGCTCGCGCAGCGCGGTGGTCTTGCCCGCCCCCAGCATGCCGGTGACGAGGAGGATGCGCTGGCGGTTCTCGGCAGAAGCGTCGGCCATGCGCCAGCCTGTGCCTGCGCTGCGCCGAAAAGGAAAGAGGGGCTCAGCGCAGGCCGTGGATTTCCAGCGCATATTCGGCGCGCAGGCCCAGCACCGGGCTCTCCGGCCACAGCCGCACCAGCGGCACGGCAAGGCCGCCGCGGGTCGCCTGTTCGGCCTGTTCGACGAAGCGCGGCGCCGCAGGATCCAGCGCCAGCGCCAAGGCGACGGGTGCTTCCACCGGCTCCATCTGCGCAAGGCCCACGTTGCGGATTTCGATCAGCCCGGCGATGTTCGGCGGGGGCAGGGCCCACAGCCGCCCCTCACGCTGCTCCAGCCGCACGCCGTCATCGCCCACCAGCTGCGCGCCCCGGTCGATGAGCGCGAGGGCAAGGCTGGACTTGCCGCTGCCGGGCGGCCCTTCGATCAGCAGCGCGCGGCCGCCGATGGCCACGCAACTCGCCTGGTGCAGTGTCTCGCTCATGCTGCGGGCAGTTCCAGCAGCAGGCAGGCGCCGGCATGCCCGTCCGGCCGGTCGGACACGCGCAGCTTGCCGTCATGCGCCTCGGCAATGGTGCGCGCGATGGCGAGGCCGAGGCCGCTGTGGTCGCCGAAGCTCTCCGCCGCCGGCCGGTCCGAATGGAAGCGGGTGAACACCTTCTCTCGCGCGTCCTCGGGGATTCCCGGTCCTTCGTCGCACACGCTGGCCCGCACTGTCTCTCCATCGCGCTCGATGCCGACGGAGATGGTGCCGCCGGGCGGGGAGAAAGAGACGGCGTTGTCCAGCAGATTGTCGATCACCCGCTCGATGCGGATCGGCACGCCCATCACCAGCGCGGCCTCATCCCCAAGTGCGATGGCGACCTGGCGGCCTTCGTTGAGCCCGCGATCCTCGCGCGCGGCGACGACATTGGCGACGAGTTCGGCCAGGTCGATCGGTTCGAAGGTGGCGCGGCTCAGCTCCGCATCGATCCGGCTTGCCTCCGCGATTTCGGTCACCAGCCGGTCGATCCGTCGCACGTCATGCGCCGCGACCTCGGTCAGCTGTTCGCGCAGATCCGGGTCGGCCACGCGGGGCAGCGATTCGAGCGCGCTGCGCAGGCTAGCGAGCGGGTTCTTGATTTCATGCGCCACATCGGCGGCAAACATCTCCACTGCGTCGATCCGGTGGCGCAGGGCGCTTGTCATATCGGACACCGCGCGGGCGAGCACGCCGATCTCATCTCCGCGAGATTGCATGCGCGGTACCTCCACCTCGCGCTCCCGCCCCAGCCGCACCCGCACCGCCGCGCGAACGAGCCGCCGCAGCGGTTCGATGATCGTGCGCGCGAGATAGAGCGACAGGACGATGGAAAGCCCCAGCGCGGCCGTCATCAGTGCGAGCAAAGAGGTGCGCGCATCCCGCACGGCCTGGGTGATGTCCGCCGCATTGCGGGTGGTCAGCAGGGTGGAACCCTTGAGCCCGACCGGCGCAGCGGCGGTGATGACCGGGGTGAGATCGGATGCCCGGCGCAGCTCGATCTGGGTGAGGCCCTGCTCACGCGCGCGGACCAGTTCGGGCCAATCGGCCGCGCGGTCGCTCTCCGGATCGACAAACGGGGGCGGAGAGGGGGCGCCCACCGCAAAGTCGACGGCCAGATCGACCAGCCGGGCCAGATCCTGCGGCCAGGGCGCCGCCACCGGATCGCCTAGAGTGAAAGACGGCTTGTCGAGAGCGAAGCTGTCCGCCCACAGATGGCCTTCGGCGTCATACATGCGCAGCCGCATGTGCTGTTCCTTGCCGATCTGGATCAGCAGCGCTTCCTGCCGCTCCCGACTGGCGCCGGCCAGCGCCTCGGCCGTGATCTGCGCTTCGATCCGTGCGAGCTTGAACCGCTCGTCGAGCAATTGCCGGCGATAGGAATCGAGGAAGAACAGGCTGCCCGCCAGCAGCATCAGCGGGATCAGATTGACCGCCAGGATGCGCGCGGTGAGCGAGGTGTTGAGCGGAAAGGCCAGCCGCTCCAGCCGCCCGCCGCCCGCCGGGGCCTCAGACATCGGAGAAGCTGTAGCCCGCACCATAGAGGGTGGAGATCGCGCCGAATTCGGGATCGGCGGCGCGGAATTTGCGCCGCAGCCGCTTGATATGGCTGTCCACCGTGCGATCGTCCACGAACACGTCATCGGGATAGGCCGCGTCCATCAATTGGTTGCGGCTCTTGATGACGCCGGGGCGCTGAGCCAGTGCCTCGAGGATCAGGAACTCCGTGACGGTGAGGGAGACCGGGCGCCCGTCCCAGGTCACCTGATGGCGGGCCGGATCCATTACCAGCCGGCCGCGCGCAATCACCGCACCTTCCGGGATAGCGGGCGATGGGGAACCCGGCTCCGCCTCGCGCACCGGCCCGGCGCGGCGCAAAATCGCGCGGATCCGCGCCAGCAACAGCCGCTGGCTGAACGGCTTGGCGATATAGTCGTCGGCCCCCAGGGCGAGGCCGGCTTCCTCGTCCTGTTCCTGATCCTTGCTGGTGAGGAAGATGACGGGGAGCTGGGAGTATTCGCGCAGCCGGGCGAGCAGTTCCATCCCGTCCATCCGCGGCATCTTGATGTCGAACACCGCGAGGTCCGGCGGGTTCTCGCGCAGCGCCTTCAGCGCCGCCTCGCCGTCGGAATAGACCCGCACGGCATAACCTTCCGCCTGCAGCGCGATCGACAGCGTGGTGAGGATGTTGCGATCGTCATCGACCAGCGCGATGCTGCGCGGAAGCTCCGGCGCGGGCGGGGGCTGGTCCTCGCTCATCCTGCTGATCGGCACGGGTCGTCGAACATGGCTTGCGCCCTAACGCGAACGCCCGAAAAGAACAATCATGCCGCACCGGCTGGCGCGTAGACTCCGTGAGAAAGGTCTGGCGGGAAAGGGCTTTTTTCCGACATGGTCAATTCCGGCACATTCCGGATGGTAAATTGACGCGGCTGGCCCCGGCGATTATGCGGATTACATAACAGAACCCATGCCGCGGGGTTTGCGGCATTTTCGCACGTCTATAGGGAGTTTTGCTCGTGACAGCCCCGCTTTCCGTTCCCCTGTCCGCCAAAGGCATCGAAACCGGTGCCACCATCTTCGCCAATCTGGGAACGGCCGCGCTCGTGGAACACGCCGTGACCAACGGGGAGGGCAAGCTCGCCGCGCACGGGCCGCTGGTGGTTGAAACCGGCAAGCACACGGGCCGCAGCGCGAAGGACAAGTTCATCGTCCGCGATGCCGAGACCGAGAGCACCGTGTGGTGGGGCAAGGTCAACGTGCCGATGACGCCGGAGCATTTCGCCACGCTGAAGCAGGATTTCCTCGCCGAGCTGGCGAAGAAGGACCAGCTCTATGTCGCCGATCTCTTTGGCGGCTCGCAGCCGGAACATCGGGTGAAGGTGCGGGTGATCAACGAACTCGCCTGGCATAACCTGTTCATCCGCACGCTGCTGGTGCGCCCCACGGCGGACGAGCTGCAGGGCTTCGATCCCGAATACACCATCATCGACCTGCCCAGCTTCCGCGCCGATCCTGCGCGGCACGGCAGCCGCACGGAGACGGTGATCGCCGTCAATTTCTCCGAAAAGCTGATCCTGATCGGCGGCACGAAATATGCCGGGGAGATGAAGAAGAGCGTCTTCGGCATCCTCAACTACCTGCTGCCCACGCAGGGCGTGATGCCGATGCATTGTTCCGCCAACATCGGCGCGGACGGCAAGACGGCGGTGTTCTTCGGCCTGTCCGGCACCGGCAAGACCACGCTGTCCGCCGATGCCAGCCGCACGCTGATCGGCGATGACGAGCATGGCTGGTCCGACACGGCGGTCTTCAACTTCGAAGGCGGCTGCTACGCCAAGATGATCCGTCTTTCCGCGGAAGCGGAGCCGGAGATCTACGCCACCAGCCGCATGTTCGGCACGGTGCTGGAAAACGTGGTGATGGACGAGGATACGCGGGAGCTGGATTTCGACGACAACTCGCTCGCCGAAAACAGCCGTGGTGCCTATCCGATCGACTTCATTCCGAACGCTTCGGAAGAGAACCTCGGTCCGGTGCCGTCCAATGTCATCATGCTGACGGCGGATGCCTTTGCCGTGCTGCCGCCGATCGCGCGGCTGACGCCCGATCAG
The DNA here is from genome assembly GCF_003569745.1 of Altererythrobacter sp. B11. Classification (NCBI taxonomy): domain Bacteria; kingdom Pseudomonadati; phylum Pseudomonadota; class Alphaproteobacteria; order Sphingomonadales; family Erythrobacteraceae; genus Altererythrobacter; species Altererythrobacter sp. B11. Next base: position 3,044,408 of record NZ_AP018498.1, on the reverse strand, counting down.
GCGATGTACCATTTCCTGTCCGGCTATACCGCGAAGGTGGCGGGCACGGAAATCGGCGTGACGGAGCCGGAAGCGACCTTCTCCACCTGCTTCGGTGCGCCCTTCATGCCGCGCCACCCCAGCGTCTATGGCAATCTGCTGAAGGAGCGGATCGCCAAGGGCGGCGTGTCCTGCTGGCTGGTCAACACCGGCTGGACGGGCGGCAAGTACGGCACGGGCAGCCGCATGCCGATCAAGGCCACCCGCGCGCTGCTGAATGCGGCGCTGGACGGCTCGCTGAACAATGCCGAATTCCGCGTCGATCCGAACTTCGGCTTCGAAGTGCCGGTTTCGGTGCCGGGCGTGGACGACGCGATCCTCGATCCGCGTTCGACCTGGGCGGACAAGGAAGATTACGACCGCACGGCGCAGAAGCTGATGCAGCTGTTCATCGACAATTTCGCTGAGTTCGAGGCGCATGTGGATGAAGGCGTGCGCCGCGCGGCGCCGCAGTCGGCCTGAACCGGGTGGGGGGTGCTGACCGCGCCCCGGCCCGTGCGAACATGAGAAGCGGCGTCCGCGATGCGGGCGCCGTTTCTGTTTTCGCCCTGCGCGGCGCAATCATCGAAACATCCTGCGCAGATTTGACTTGTAACAATGGCAGGGCCGCGCATCATATCCACGAGCGGGTGGGCCAGTCAGGAGAAATGAAATGAGCATATTCGATGATATTCTGAGAAGCCTTTCCGGCACCCCGGACGATGTCGTCAATCTTGCCAACAAGGTCGGGATCGAGCCGGCGACGGCAGAGAAGGCGATCGCCGCACTCGCCCATGCGCATCAGATGGAAGGCGATACGGTGGAAGCCGCCGCGGCGAAGACGGGGCTGCCCACCGGCACGCTCAGCCAGATCGTGGAGCAGATCGGCGGCGAAGGCTCGCTGATGGAATTCGCCAACATGCTGGACCGCGACTGAGACGGCAATCCGCTCACGGTCTCGCCAACAAGGCGAGCGAGTTCTTCCGCAAGGGTTGATTTCTGAGCGAACGGGCGGCGCCGCGCCGCCCGTTCCGCCTCAGGCGCCCTGCGCCGGAGCGGGGGCCGCGATGTAGCGGTCCACGTTCTTCGCCAGCACGTCCAGCGGCACGTTGCCGCCCAGCACCACCGCATCGTCAAAGGCGCGCAGGTCGTAGCGTCCGCCCAGCGTGGCCATTGCGCGGCTGCGCTGGCGCAGGATTTCGCTGTGCCCGACCTTGTAGCCGCAAGCCTGCCCCGGCCATGAGCAATAACGATCCACCTCGCTGGCGATCTCGGTCGGATCGTCGCCATTGCGTTCGGTGAACAGCCGCACGGCCTGCTCGCGGCTCCAGCGCTTGTGGTGCAGCCCGGTGTCGGCGATCAGCCGGCAGGCGCGGAAGGCCTGATCCTGCAGATAGCCCAGCCGCCAGGCGGGATGCTCGGCATAGGCGCCCAGCTCGTCCGCAAGCTGCTCGGCATAGAGCGCCCAGCCTTCCGAATAGGCGTTGAAGGCCAAGATGGAGCGAATCAGCGGCAGCTGGTTGGCATATTCGCCCTGCCACACATGGCCTGGGATCGTCTCGTGATGCACCAGCGTGGGCACCGTGTATTTGCGGTGCAGATCGGTGGTGCGCAGGTTGATCCACATCTTGCCGGGAATCGTGCCGTCCTTCGATCCCGCGCCGCCATAGGCGGTGGGGGCGCCCGGCTCCTCCGCCAGCGGCAGGCGGCGCACTTCCAGCTTCGCATCCACCAGCGTGTTGAAGGCACGCGGCATCTGCGCCGTGATCCAGTCGATCCGTTCGTGGATGAAGGCCATGATCTCGGCACGTCCCGGATCGCCTTCGGCAAATTTGAACCGCGGGTCCGTGGCGAGCGCATTCATGCGATCGCCCACGCTGCCCTTCGTATAGCCAAGATCACGCAGGATCGGGTCCATCCGGCCGTGGATTTCCTCCAGCTGTTCCAGCCCCATCTGGTGAATCTCGTCCGGTGTCATCCGTGTGGTCGTGCTGGCGCGTAGCGCCCAGTCATACCATTCCGCGCCCTGCGGCCGGGCCCCCATGCCGGGCTCCCCGGTGGCGATGGCGCGCTCTGCCTTCAGCTCGGCCAGCTGGGCCGCCAGCGCATCGGCAATCGGGCCCGTCACCAGCGGCGTGGCGCGGCGCGCCCAGTCTCCGGCGATGTTCTGTTCCGCCGTGCGCCGCACCAGCGAGTCCACCAGCGCTCCGCCCGCGCGGGCGTCTGCCAGCGAGGCTTCCATCTGCGGGATTGCCTTGTCGAGCAGGAAGTCGGGCGGCACCAGCCCCATCTCCCGCGCGGCCCGGATCCGCTCCAGCTCGCCATTGAGATAGGCCGGGATCTGTTCCAGCCGCGAAACATAGGCCTCCGCGTCCTGCGCATCGCGGATGGGATGATCGGAATCGAGAAAGCGCGGCAGGTCGAGATAGCCGCCGACATTCTGGATCACCGCGTAGGGTGCGTTGCGCCAGCCGCCCACGGCCACATCGCCATAGGGCAGGGCAAAGCCTTCCAGCGCATTGGCATAGGCGCTTTCCACCACTTCGAAGCTGGTCCGCCGTGCCGGATCCAGGCCTTCGCGCGGGAAGGCGCGAGCCTGCCGCAGCCTTTCCCGCAGGCTTTCGGCATAGGCAGAGATGCCCGCGGGTGTGGTATCGCGCAATTGCGCGCGCAACGCGGCATGCTCTCCCGTGTCCACGCCCAGCGAGGTGGCCCGCTCCGGCTCGTGCCGCAGCAGGTCGAAGGCAATATCGTCCAGCACGGCTTCCGAACCGGCGGCAGCGGGTGTGTCGCCGGCCGCCACCAGCGCGCCGCGTGCGCAACCGGAGAGGACGATCAGCGAGACCCCGGCGCCAAGCGACGCAAGGGCGCCGCGGCGGGTGAAGGTTTCTTGTGAAATCGGCATAGGCAATCAGTGCAACCGGCGCCGGAGCCTGTCAATCGCACCCGATGCTTCCCCTTCGCGCAGCGAGGCCCTATCGGGTCGTCATGAACGCGATCCTTTCGGTGCTGATGCTGGTGGCCGGTGCGCTGGTGATCGGCGCGATCTATCTGTGGCGCAAGGGTGGCCCCCGGCGGCAGGTGTGGCTGATGCTGATCCTCGCCATGGTCATGGTCGTCAATGTGCTGATCTGGACGGTGCCCGATGCCGACGGCACGGCCCCGCTGGACCGCGCCGGCGACATCGCGGCGCCGCAGTAGGCCTCAGTCCGGAATCTGCCAGGTGACGCGGCCCGTGTAGGTGCCGACGACCCGCGCTCCGCTGCCGTCGGTTGCCGCTTCGAAGCGCGCCCGCCGGGTCAGCGCGCGGCAGGTTGCCGCGTCCAGCTGGCGGTTGCCGGTGGAGGCGGTGATCTCGCAAGCGCTCACCTTGCCGCTGGTGGCGATCACCAGGCGATAGGTTGCTGTGCCTTCGATCCCCTGGCGGAGCGGGCTAGCTGGATAATCATCTGCGGTGATCCAGCTTGCCGGGCTGCTGAGCGGCGCTGCGCCGGTGGGCGTGAAGGACGGCGTCGGCCGGGGCGGCAGCGGCGGTGGGGTGACCGTCGGCCTGACGTCCGGATAATCCGACCACACCTCCGCCTCGGGTTTCGCCGGATCGAACACATCGACGGTCTGGGTGCTGTCGGTGTTGAGTACGATCTCGCGATTGGGCGCTACCGGCGGCTGCACCTTGGACTTCGGCATCTCCACCACGTCGAGCGGCGGGGGCGGGGGAGGCGTCAGCGGAATGTTGACGCCGATGAGCTTGCCCTTTTCCAGCGGGATCACGCCGCTGACGGCGAGCCCGGCCACCACGACCACGCCCATCACGGCATGGATCGCCACGGTTGCGGCAAGTGCGGCGGCACGGCCGCGCGGATCAGAGTTACGGCTGAGGTAGGTCATGGTCGCATCCTCTCCTTTTCTGGCCGCCCCATGGGCAGAAGGAGTCGGGGCGGTCCTTATTATGATGTAACATTACACCGAAGGAGCCGTACTCGGCAAGCCCCGGCTGCACTGCGCCGGGGCTTGCCCTGTCAGATGCGCGAAATCACTTGATCGGGCAGCTCGGATCCAGCCGGAAATCGAGGTAATTGTTCACCGCGCCCATCAGCGGTTCCATCTCGTTCTCGAAGAAATGGTTCGCCCGCGGGATTTCCTCGTGATGGATCGTGATGTGCTTCTGCGTGCGCAGCTTGTCGACCAGCTTCTGCACGGAATTGGGCTGCACCACCGTGTCCGCCGTGCCCTGGATGAAGATGCCCGAAGCCGGGCAGGGCGCGAGGAAGGAGAAGTCATACATGTTGGCCGGCGGCGCGATCGAGATGAAGCCGCGAATCTCCGGCCGACGCATCAGCAGCTGCATGCCGATCAGCGCGCCGAAGCTGACGCCCGCGACCCAGGTCGTCTGCGCTTCGGGGTGGATCGTCTGCACCCAGTCCAGCGCCGAAGCGGCATCGGACAATTCGCCGATGCCGTTGTCGAAGCTGCCCTGGCTGCGGCCGACGCCGCGGAAGTTGAAGCGCAGTGTGGCGAATCCGCGATCGACGAAAGTCTTGTAGAGGTGCTGCACGATGCGATCGTTCATCGTCCCGCCACCCTGCGAATGCGGGTGCAGGATCATCGCCACCGGTGCGCGCGGGCGCGGAGCGGGGGAGTAACGACCTTCGAGGCGCCCTTCCGGGCCGGGAAAGATAACTGAGGGCATTCGTGCGTTGCTCGTATCAGTGGAAAGGCCGCGCAGGTGGCGCGGCCGAAGTGCGGGGCTATATAGTGCGAATGCTCATTTTCGCAATTCCTGACGCATGACGCGCATCTATCTCGATTACGCGGCCACCACGCCGCTGCTGCCGGCCGCGCATGCGGCGCTGGAAGAAGGCTGGGCGCTGTGGGCCAACCCGTCGAGCCCCCATGCCGAAGGGCGGCGTGCCCGCGCCGCGCTGGAACAGGCTCGGGCGCGCGTGAAGGCGGCGCTCGACTGGGAGGGGGAGGTGATCTTCACCAGCGGCGCGAGCGAGGCGCTGGCGCTGGCGCTGCGCCATTCACGCCGGCCGCTCGCTCATGTCTCCGTGGTGGAGCACGAGGCGGTGCTGCGCCACGCGGGGCAGGCGCAGCGCTGGGGCGTTGAGCCGGGCAGCGGGCGCATCACTCCTGCGCCTGAAGCGCCGGATGCGCTGTTCGCGCTGCAGCATGTGAACAACGAAACCGGCGTGATCCAGCCGGTGGCCGAGATCGCGGCGGAGCTTCGTGCGGCGGGCGGTGCGCTGCTGTGCGATTGCGCGCAGTCTGCCGGCAAGATCGCCCTGCCGCCCGCGGCTATGATCACGATCTCCGCGCATAAGTTCGGCGGACCCATAGGCGTGGGTGCGCTGCTGCTGCGCGACTTTGCGCTGCTCCATGCCGGCGGGGGGCAAGAACGCGGCTATCGCGGCGGCACCGAGAACCTGCCCGGCGCCATGGCCATGGCGGCGGCGCTGGAGGCGGGGAACGGGTGGATGGAGGAAGCGGCCCGGCTCCGCACCGTGCTGGAGCGCGGCATTTGCGATGCGGGGGGCGAGGTGGTTGCAGGCGAGGCCCCGCGCATCGCCACCATCGGTGCCTATCGCATGCCGGGCGTTTCCGCCGCGGCGCAGTTGATCCGGCTGGACGGGGCGGGTTTTGCCGTTTCGGCTGGTAGCGCCTGCTCCTCCGGCAGTCTCAAGCCCAGCCATGTGCTCGAAGCCATGGGCTACCCCCATCCGGGCGAGGTGATCCGCGTCAGTGTCGGGCGCGAGACGACGGAGGACGAGATCGCCGCGTTCCTACGCCAATGGCAGGCGATCGCCGGGGGCAGGGCGGCGGCGTGATCTATCTCGACTATCAGGCGACGACGCCGCTGGCGCCCGAAGCGCGTGAGGCGATGCTGCGCTGGCTCGACGGGCCGGGCGGCACCGGCTTCGGCAATCCGCACAGTCCCCACCGCATGGGACGACAGGCCGCGGCGGGGGTGGAGCTGGCGCGGGAGCAGGTCGCGGCGCTGCTGCCGCCCGGTGGCACGGTGACCTTCACCAGCGGCGCCACCGAAGCGATCAACATCGCCCTGCGCGGCTGCGAGCCGGCTCTGGCGGGCATGCCAATGGCGGTCAGTGCGATCGAGCATGCGGCGGTGCTGGACACGGCGCGCGACCTTGCAGGGCCGTGCCACCTGCTGCCGGTGGGTGCCGAGGGGGTTGTCGACCCGCAGGTGCCGCTGCCCGAGGGGCTTGGGCTGCTGGCGGTGATGCAGGTGAACAACGAGATCGGCACGGTGCAGCCGGTCGCCGAGCTCTATGCCCGCGCCAGGGCCAACGGCGCGCTGTTCCTGTGCGACGCGGTGCAGGCAGCGGGGAAGATGCTGGTGGCGGAGGCGGATTTCATCGTCATCAGCGCACATAAGCTCCACGGGCCGAAGGGTATTGGCGCGCTATGGGTTCGGGACGGAGTGCCGCTGCGCCCGCTCATCACCGGCGGCGGGCAGGAGAACGGGCTGCGTTCGGGCACCCTCAGCCCCGCGCTGTGTGCCGGCTTCGGCGCTGCGGCGGAACTGGCGCTGGCGCGGATGGAGGCGGATGCCGCGCATGTCGCCGCGCTATGGGATCGGGCGAGGGGTTTGCTCGCGGAGTGGGAACTCAACGGCAGCGCGCAGCAACGCTATCTCGGCAATCTCAATTTACGGCGGGAAGGGCTGGATGTGGCCCGGTTGATGTCGGACCTACGCCAGCTGTGCTTCTCCGCCGGGTCGGCCTGTGCCAGCGGATCGGGGCGCCCGAGCCATGTCCTGTCCGCTCTTGGCCTCACCCCTGCAGAGGCGCGCAGTTCGATCCGTCTGGGCTTCGGCCGTTACACGACGATGGCAGAGCTTGAAGAAGCCGCCGTTCTCATCGATAATGCTGCGACGCAACAGGGGTAAGCGACATCCACGTCAGGTTTATTACACGCAATGGGGAAACAGTGGAGGCGGAAGGCTCCGCCGGCACGAGCTTGCTCGAATTGGGGCAGGCGGCCGGCATGCCGCTGGAGGGGACCTGCGAAGGGCAGATGGCCTGTTCCACCTGCCACGTGATCGTGGCGCAGGAATGGTTCGCCCAGCTTCCACCCGCCAGCGAAGATGAGGAAGACATGCTTGACCTAGCGCCCGGCGTCTGTGCCACCAGCCGGCTGTCCTGTCAGATCGATCTCGTGGACGAGCTGGACGGGCTGACGGTGCGCATCCCGCCCACTAGCCACGACATGCAGCGCGGGTAGGACGCCCCGGGGGGAGCGCCCGTTCCGCACAGTTAGCCGTTCAGGCGGGCTCGCCCACCTTGGCCTGCTTCAGCGCGGCGATCAGCGCATCGCTGAAGGCCGGCACGTCATCGGGCTTGCGGCTGGTGATGAGATTGCCGTCGGTCGCGACCTCCTGATCCACCACATTGCCGCCCGCATTGCGCAGATCGGTGCGGATGGATGGCCAGCTGGTCACCGTCTTGCCGCGCACGGCATCGGCTTCCACCAGCAGCCACGGGCCGTGGCAGATTGCGGCCACCGGTTTTCCTGAGCTGCAGAATTCGCGGACGATCGTCACGGCCTTGTCCTCCAGCCGCAGCTTGTCCGGGTTGATCTGGCCGCCGGGAAGCACCAGCGCGTCGAACTCGCCAGCCGAAACGTCGCTCAGCTTACGGTCAACCTTCACGCTGTCGCCCCAGTCGGTCTGGTCCCAGCCCTTGATCTCGCCTTCCTTGGGGCTGACGACGACAGTTTCGAAGCCGGCATCTTCGAGGCGTTTCTTGGGACCGGTCAGCTCGACCTGTTCGAAACCGTCGGTGGCGAGGATCATCACGCGTTGCGTCATGGTGTGAACTCCTTTGCTTGGGGGTTTGCCCCTGCAATGAGTGGGGAAAGGCGCACGTTCCGTGCTGTCCCGCCAGCTGTGCCGGTGATAAGGCGAGCCGCATGGCCACCATCGATGACGAAAAGGATCCGTTCGACGCCATAGTCGACGCCCCCTTCGACAGCGCGCTGAGCGAGCGGTATCTCGTCTATGCGCTGTCCACGATCACTGCCCGTTCGCTGCCCGATCTTCGCGACGGCTTGAAGCCGGTGCATCGCCGCCTGCTGTGGACGATGCGGCAATTGCGCCTCACCCCGGACAATTCGCCGAAGAAATCGGCCCGCGTGGTGGGCGATGTGATCGGCAAGTATCATCCGCATGGCGACGTGGCGGTCTATGATGCGATGGTCCGCCTCGCGCAGGATTTCACCCTGCGCTATCCGCTGGTGGAGGGGCAGGGCAATTTCGGCAATATCGATGGCGATAACGCCGCCGCCTATCGCTACACCGAATGCCGCCTGACGCGCACCGCCCTGCATCTGATGGATGGGCTGGACGAAGGCACCGTTACCTTCATTCCCACCTACAACAATGAGGAGGAAGAGCCGGAGCTGTTCCCCGGCCTGTTCCCCAATCTGCTGGCCAATGGCGCCAGCGGCATCGCCGTGGGCATGGCCACCAGCATCCCCAGCCACAATGTTGCGGAAATCATCGATGCGACGCTGGAACTGATCGACAATCCCCATGTCGAACATGCCCGGCTGATGGAGCTGTTCCACGGGCCCGACTTCGCCACCGGCGGGCTGATCGTGGACAGCCCAGAGGCGATTTCCCACGCCTATGTCACGGGGCGCGGATCGTTTCGCGTGCGCGGGCGCTTCTACGCCGCCGAGGCCAAGGATCCCGCCGATCGCGATGCGGGGATCGAGCGGCTGGGCGGCGGCCAGTATCAGCTCGTGGTGTCTGAAATTCCGTATCAGGTGCCCAAGGGCAAGCTGATCGAGCAGATCGCCCAGGCGATCGCGGACAAGAAGCTGCCGATCCTGGAAGACGTTCGCGATGAAAGCGACGAGCAGGTGCGCATCGTGCTGGTGCCGCGCAGCCGCAATGTCGATCCCGAACTGCTCAAGGAATCGCTCTACAAGCTGACCGATCTGGAATCGCGTTTCGGGCTCAATCTCAACGTGCTGGACAGCACGCGCACCCCGATGGTGATGGGATTGAAGGAACTGCTGGGCCATTGGGTGGCAGCGCAGATCGACATCCTGCAGCGCCGCACCCAGCACCGGCTGGACCGGATCGCGGCGCGGCTGGAACTGGTCGAAGGCTATATCGCGGCCTACCTCAACCTCGACCGGGTGATCGAGATCATCCGCACGGAGGACGAGCCGAAGCCCATCATGATGGCCGAGTTCGAACTGACCGACCGCCAGGCCGAAGCCATCCTCAACATGCGGCTGCGCAGCCTGCGCAAGCTGGAAGAGATGGAACTGCGCAAGGAGCGGGAGGATCTGCTGGCGGAGCGGGAGGAGCTGGACAAGCTGCTCGCCAGCCCGGCGCGCCAGCGCACCCGGTTGAAGCGCGATCTCAATGCCCTGCGCAAGGAATATGGGGAAGATACCGCGCTCGGCCGGCGCCGGACCACCATCGCCGAAGCGAAGCCGGCGGTGGAATTCACCATGGATGCGATGATCGAGAAGGAGCCGGTCACGGTGATCCTCTCGCAGAAGGGGTGGATCCGCGCTGCCAAGGGGCATGTGCCGCTGGATTCCGATTTCAAATACAAGGAAGGCGATGGCCCCGCCTTCGCCCTGCATGCGCAGACCACGGACAAGCTGCTTATCGCGGCGGACGACGGCCGGTTCTACACGCTGGGGGCGGACAAGCTGCCCGGCGCGCGCGGTTTTGGCGAGCCGATCCGCAACACGCTGGATATCGATGCGGCGGCGCAGATCGTGGCGCTGATCGTCCACAAGCCGCAGCTACAGCTGCTGCTCGCTTCCACGCCGGGCAAGGGCTTTGCCGCCATCACCGACGAGTTGCTGGCCGAAACGCGCAAGGGGCGCCAGGTCGTGAACCTGCGCGGCGATGCGCGGCTGGCGGTGGTCCATCCGATCGCGCCGGAGCATGACCACGTGGCCGTGGTGGGGGATAATCGCAAGCTGGTGATCTTCAGCCTTGAGGAGCTGCCGGTGATGGCGCGCGGGCAGGGCGTGACCCTGCAACGCTATCGCGACGGCGGGCTGTCCGATGCGACCACGCTGACGCTGGCGGACGGCCTTTCCTGGCGAATGGGCGGTGACAGCGGCCGCACCCGCACCGAAGGCGAAATTCACATGTGGAAGGTGGCCCGCGGGGCCGCGGGGCGGATGCCGCCCACCGGCTTTCCCAAGGACAACAAGTTCCAGTCATGAAAAAGGCCGGGCGCGCAGTGCACGCCCGGCCTCCTCTTTCCGTATCCCGGGGGCTTAGCCGCCGGACTGTTCGTCAGCGGCCGGGGCAGCCTGGGCCGAAACCGCTGCCTTCAGATCGGCCGCGGTCGCAAGGAAGGTCAGCTTGCCCGCCTGCATGGTCATCTGCTCCTTGGGGAGCTGGACCGCATCGGCATCGACGAGGTTGACGACCACAAGACCATCGGCGCCGATGCTTTCCACGGAGCCGAGCAGCACGCTGTCCACGCTATAAAGCTGTGCGCCGGGGATGAGCGCAGCCGCGAAGGCCGCATCCTTCTTCTGTTCTTCCGCGGTGATCGCCGCTTCGAGGTCGGCCTTGTTCCAGCCGATGGTCGGGCCGTTTTCGCCCTTGCCGAACACATTGGCGGGCAGGGTGGCAGTCATGCTGCCGGTGTTCACTACGACATTGCCGCCCTCGACCTTCTCGACGGTGCCCACCTGGCCACCCTGCGGCCCATAGACGGTGGCGCCAACAGCAACGCCGGCATCCTGCGCAAAGGCCGGGGCCGAAACGCCGGCCAGGGTCAGTGCAGCCGCTGCTGCGAAATGCGAAAGCTTCATGATGTCGTTTCTCCGTTCTAACAAAATACAACCACGCGCCGGAGATGGCGCAAAGACTAACCGGGGCTAATTACGCGAGCGGGGCCGGCATTAACGCCTGAGCCCGGTTGAAGTGCCACGAAAAAATGGCGGCCCGCAGGTTCAACCCGGCCTGCCGATGCATCAGGGATGGGACGGCAGGTTCATGCAGAATTTAGCCAAATGGTTATGAAGCGGGGATGAAGCCTGCGCAAGGCCCACGTTAACCCAAATCTGGCGTAATTCCGCGCCTCAGCCCGCCAATGCCGCGTCCAGCAATTGTTCGATCCGATCGCGGCCGGGGAAGCCTTCCGCGATCCATTGATCTTCCAGCCGCCGCAGCAGCCGCGCGACTTCGGGGCCGGCGGAAACACCGCGGGCCACGATCTCCCCGCCCTTCAACGGGAAACGGGGAATCTCCCAACCGGTGAGCGGCGCGATATCCGCCCCCGCCAGTAGCAGGCGATCGAGCGTTTCCTCCCTGCCGATGCGATAGGCGAGCGCGCGGGGATCGTCTGGCGCGGCCGTGCGGCCGGCGGCCGTGGCGAGGCGCTTCTTCTGCGCGGCGGAGAAGCGCAGCCGCGATGCCACCTGTTCGGCCACGCGCGGATCCGGGGGCAGCAGGGCGGCGAGGCGGCGCAGTGCGGCCGGCGGCGTGCCGCTTTTGCGCTCCGCCGCGATGAGCGCGATGAGAGCAGCGATCCCGTCGCTGCCAACTTCGGGCAGCACCACGGGAAGCACGCCGCGCCGCAGCATCCGCTCTACCGTCTCGGCGGGATCGGGCAGGGCCAGGAGGTTGAGCAGCTCCATCGCCACCCGCTCCCGGCTGAGGCCCTTCAGCGTCGCGGCGAGATCGGCGCAGGCTTCCTCCGCCTCGCCGTCCAGCAGACTGCCGAAACGCGCCTGGAAACGGTAGTAGCGCAGAATGCGCAGATGATCCTCGCGGATACGCTGGCGGGCGTCGCCGATGAAGCGCACCTGCCGCGCGGCGAGATCGTCCAGCCCGCCGAAATAGTCGGCGATCTCGAGCGTCGCCGGATCGGCATAAAGCGCATTGATGGTAAAATCGCGCCGCGCGGCATCTTCGCGCCAGTCGTCGGAAAAGGCGATGGTGGCGCGGCGCCCGTCGGTGGCGACGTCGCGGCGCAGGGTGGTGACCTCCACCGGCCCGCCGGCCAGCACGGCGGTGACGGTGCCGTGCTCGATCCCGGTGGGAACGGCGCGAATGCCCGCCTCCCGCAGCCGCGCCATCACCTCCTTGGGGGGCAGCACGGTTGCCGCGTCGATATCAGCCACTTCGTCGCCCAGCAGCGTGTCGCGCACTGCACCGCCGACCCAGCGGACATTGCCCGCGCCGAGCGCGGACACGAGCTGCGCAAGATCCTCCCGCGCGGTCCAGGGGGCGGGGGGCAGCTCAGCCATTCGCCAGATCCCGCCAGGCGATGCGGCGCGACAGATTGGCGATGATCGCCGCGGTGATACCCCAGATGCGGTGGCCCTCCCACTCGATCTCCAGATAGGGCCGGCGCCGCCCGCGCCATTCACCCACTCGCTGCACATGGTTGCCGGGATCGAGGATGAAATGCAGCGGCGCTTCGAACCACGCCGCCACTTCCAGCGGATTGGGCACGAGCGGTAGATCCGGCGGCACGAGGCCGAGGACCGGCGTCACGTCATAGCCGCTGCCGGTCACGAAGCGGTCGCTCGCGCCGATGATCCGCACGTCGGCGGGGGCGATGGCCAGTTCCTCCTTCGCCTCGCGCAGCGCCGCGGCCACCGCGTCCTCCCCGGGGTCGAGCTTGCCGCCGGGGAAGGCCACCTGGCCCGGATGCGCGCGCATTCCCTCCGGCCGGTGGGTCAGGAGCACGCCGGGCTCGCTGCGATCGGTCACCGCGATCAGCACCGCGGCGGGGCGCACCTCGGGCGGGGCGAAGCCCGCATCGCTGCGCAGGTCAGGCAGTTCCACGCCGTGGCCTTCGTCGAACAGCTGCCGGAGGCGATCGAACAGCGCGCTCATGCCGGCACCAGCGAGAAGCGGGCACCCAGGCTTTCGACGGCCAGATCGTCTCCGGCGGCCAGCGCATGTTCGGCGAGCTGCAGCCAGGTCGCGCGGTCCAGCCGCGCTTCGCAGCCGTGGCGCACGGCGAGATAGATCGCCGGCGTCTCCGCATCGCCTTCCGCGCGCAGCGGGTGGTCGGGGCCGGCGAGCACGAACTCCTCGGTGTTGAGGCGGAAGGCCAGCGCGCCCTCCTTCACCTGCATGTGCACCGCGCGGAAGGCGGCATCCTCCACCGCGATCGACTGGCGGCATTGCGGCGTCATCAGCCAGTGCTGCCCCTCCGCATCGCGCATCAGCAGGGAAGAAAAGGCGCGCACCATCGCCGGGCGGCGGATCGGGCGGTCTTCGTGATACCAGGTGCCGTCGGCGGCGATGCGCATGTGGCTGTCCGCCTTCTCGCCCGGCTGCCATTGCTCCACCGGGGGCAGGCGGCGCTGGTCCACCGCCTCGGCGATCTCCAGCAGGGAGAGGGAAGACAGGTCGGGCAGGGGAGCATAGGGCATCGCGGCTCCGCGATGCCAGATCGGTTCACCCGCGCCAAGGTCCCAGCATGCCTTCACGCGGCAGCACGGCGGGATTGGCGCCGCGGATCAGCAGGCGCGCGGGGTCCCACGGGCCGGGGCAGTGCCAGCCGCGCGGCGCCTCGGTGAAGCCGAAGCGGCCGTAATAGGGCGCATCGCCGATCAGCACCTGCGGCAGCGGCGCCTGCGGATCGAGGGCGCTCGCCTGCGCTGCCATCAGTGCGCGGCCATAACCCTGGTCCTGCCGTTCGGGCAGCACGGCCACGGGGCCGACCATGATCATCGGATGGGCGCGCCCTTCCGGATCGGCCAGCGCCACGGGAAAGGCCTGGATCGTGCCGACCAGATAGTCCTCCGCATCCAGCACGGCGAAGCTCAGCGCCGGCAGATACTCGGCATCGCCGCGGATCAGATAGGCGGTGCGGCCGTGCCGATTGGGACCGAAGGCGCGATCGAGCAGCTGCTCGGCCAGCGCCGGATCGAGCTCCGCATAGGGAATCAGCGTGGAAATGGCACCCGTCATGGCCGCGCGCCGATAGGCCCCGCACCCTGCCTTGGCAATGAAAAGCGAGGGTGGACGCCCCCCCTCAGCCCGGCGTCAGCCGCAGCAGCCGCCCGTCTTCGCCATCCTCCGCGATCCACACGGAGCCGTCGGACGCCTCGACAATGTCGCGCAGCCGCCGGTCGAAGGGATAGCGCGCCTGTTCGGTGCCCTTGGCGCCGTCGAAAGACACGCGCACCAACGCCATGGTGGCGAGGCCGGGGATCAGCGCCTGTCCGCGCCATTCCGGCCACAGCTTGCCGCTGTAGAAGATGAAATCGCCCGGCGCGATCACCGGGGTCCAGCTGATCGCCGGGGCGGCGAATTCCGGGCGCGTGGAATGATCGGGGATCGGCGAGCCATCGTAATTCACGCCGTTGGACACGATCGGCCAGCCGTAATTCTGGCCTTCCTTCACCAGATTGATCTCGTCGCCGCCCTTGGGTCCGTGTTCCAGATCCCACAATTGCCCCTGCGCATCGAATTGCAGGCCCAGCACATTGCGGTGGCCATAGCTCCAGATTTCCGCGCTCACCCCGCCGCGATCGGTGAAGGGATTGCCCGCCGCCGGGCTGCCATCGAGGTTCAGCCGCAGCACCTTGCCCAGATTGGTGCCCAGATCCTGCGCCGGATCGCCCTTCTGCCGCTCCCCCGAGGAGAGGAACAGGTATCGCCCGTCGGGCGAGAAGGCGATCTTGTGCGAATAATGGCCAGCACCCGTTACCTTGGGCACCTGCCGCCAGATCACCTTGAGGTCGCTGATCGTGCAGCTGGTGGCGCTGCTGCAATTCAGCGTCCCGCGCCCCATCGCCGCACCGCGCGTGTCGCCGTCGCCGGCTTCCGCCCAGGTGAGATAGATCGCCTTGCTGGTGGCATAATCGGGGGCGAAGGCCACGTCGCCGAGGCCGCCCTGGCCCGCATAGGCGACCTTGGGCAGATCGCCCGTCACTGTGCCGGTGGTGTCGCTGGCCGGATCGTAGAACTTCATCGTCCCGGGCCGTTCGGTGATGAAGATGCGGTTGGTGCCGGGCTCGATCGCCAGCGCCCATGGCTCGTTGAAGCTGCCATGCGCGGCCACGCTGAACGGTTCGCCCGTCGGTTGCGGGCTTGCCTCGCTCGCGCTCTCGGACGGTTCGGCGGTCTTTTCCCCCGATGGAGCGGCGCCGCAGCTTGCAAGGCCGATCAATGCCGTGGAAAGGATGGTGGCGGATTTGATGGTCGGTCGCATGCTATCCGGAACTCCTTCGCGCGAATTCTGTGCCTCGCTTGCCGGCGGGCGACTGGTCGTGGGCGTCGACGAGGCGGGCCGCGGCCCCTTGGCTGGCCCCGTTGTGGCCGCCGCCGTGCTGCTGTGCAAGCCGCGCCCGGCGGGGCTGGACGATTCCAAGAAACTCTCGGCCTCGCGACGCGCGCAGCTGGAAGAGTCGATCCGCCGCCGCTGTGCCTTCGGCATTGGCGTGGTGGAGGTGGAGGAGATCGACCGCCTCAACATCTTCCACGCCACCATGCTGGCGATGAGCCACGCGGTGGCGCGGCTGTGCGAGGTGCTGGGCACCGAGCCGTGTGAAGTGCTGGTGGACGGCAATCTCACCCCGGCCGGCCGCCGCAGCGAATGGCGGTGGCCCGCCCGCGCCATCGTGGGCGGCGATGCGCTGGAACCGAGCATTTCCGCCGCCTCCATCCTCGCCAAGGAATATCGCGACCGGCTGATGGTGGAAGCCGCGCGGCAGCACCCGCATTATGGGTGGGACCGCAACAAGGGCTACGGCACGCCCGACCACGTCACGGCTCTGCGCCTCCACGGCCCCACGCCCCTCCACCGCCGCAGCTTCGCGCCGGTGGCGCAGATGCAGCTGATCTAGGCCTGCCGTCGCGCGGGGCCTTCGACAGGCTCAGGCTGAGCGGGGTTGGGAGGGGGCGCGACAGCATAGCAAACACACCTCGTCATTCCCGCGTAGGCGGGAATCCAGTTGGCGCCGGAGCGGGCCGCTTCTGGATCCCCGCCTGCGCGGGGATGACTCAGGAGGGCGGCGCGGCGCCTTGCCCTTAGCGGCGCCACCACCACCCCCGCTCGTCCTGAGCCTGTCGAAGGACGCGCTTTGAAGCCCGCGACCTAAGCCTACCCAGCCCGCAATTGCGCCAGATAGCCCTTGCCCATTGCCTCCAGCCCCTCGGGCGGCGGGGGCTCGGCGAAATCGAGGCCTTCCTGCATGTCTTCGGAGCTGTTGACGCGGGGGAAGGGCTCGGCCGGCACGGGGACGCCCAGGAACTCGCACAGCGGTTCCCACCCCTGCTTCACTTCGTAGATCAGCAGCCGGTCCGCCGGTGCGCGCTCGATCACGGCGCTGTTCCAGGCGCGGAACCAGTCGGTCATGAACTGGCGATCGCCGATCCGGTCGCCAAAGGTGTCATACACCGTATCGCGCATCACCCCGCCGATCGCCGTCTGCCCGAAGAAGGCCATATGCGGCGGGGCGAAGATCGTCTTGCTGACGGAATCGAACCAGGAATCCGGATCGCGCACCGAAAGCACGATCTTGGCCTGCGGGTAATACTGCGCCAGCTGCTCCCAGAAGCGGCAGGCGGGATAGTCGGTGGTGGAGGCGAAGCCGGCAAAGATCGCGTCCCAATCCGGCTGCCCCGCAGCGGCCTGTTCCCACAAGGGCGCCAGCCGGCGCACATCCGCCAGCACTTCCACCATGTGGTGGCATTTGCCAAAGCCCAATCGTTCGAGCGCCAGTTTGAGCGAAAGCGTGCCCGTCCTGCCAAGGCCGGCACAGATGACGTCCAATGCCATGTTCATCCCCCCGATGATCCCGCCCCGTGAATAGCATGCGGGGTGCGGCGGAACATACTATTTCATCGGGACACATCGCCATTTCGACGAAGAACCAATCAGACCCTTCGTCATTCCCGCGCAGGCGGGAATCCAGTGAGAGCCCGGGGCTGTCTGCTCTGGATCCCCGCCTGCGCGGGGATGACGAGGAAAGTGGGCGGCAGCGGAGGAGAGAGGGCGCATCACCAGTCCCGCTCGTCCTGAGCCTGTCGAAGGACGCGCACCCGCACCTCCCGGCAAGCACGCAAAATCGAGACCCGAGTCCTTCGCGCCACACCCCCATATATCGAGTCCCGTTCTGCGCCTGCGACTCCAGATGATGTGGGGGACTCCTTTCGTTCCCTGCAAAATGTGGATTCCGGCCGCCGACCTGCGGCAAAATCGCCGCTTGACCTGCGGACTCCGCTGACTCACCCTGTGGATAAATCAGGGACGGAACGAGACAGCATGGGGCAACTTACGAAGATCAGGCCGCCGCAGGCGGAGGTGGCCGCGGCGCCGGTGGTGCTGCCGCTGGGGCAAATCCTGCCCGGCGATTGTGTGGAAGCGATCCGCAGCCTGCCCGATGCGAGCGTTGACCTGGTATTTGCCGACCCGCCCTATAACCTCCAGCTCGGCGGCGATCTCAACCGGCCCGACGGCAGCCATGTGGATGCAGTGACCGACGAGTGGGACCGGTTCGACAGCTTCGCCGCCTATGACCAGTTCACCCGCGAATGGCTGACGGAGGCGCGCCGCGTGCTCAAGCCCGATGGCTCGCTGTGGGTGATCGGCAGCTATCACAACATCTACCGCGTGGGCGCCATCCTGCAGGATCTGGGCTTCTGGATCCTCAACGACATCGTGTGGCGCAAGGCCAACCCCATGCCCAACTTCCGCGGCACGCGCTTCACCAATGCGCATGAAACCCTGCTGTGGGCCAGCCAGGGCGAGAAGGCGAAGTATCACTTCAACTATCGCGCAATGAAGACGCTGAACGACGAATTGCAGATGCGCAGCGACTGGATGTTCCCCATCTGCAGCGGGCAGGAACGGCTGAAGGAGGGGAGGCACAAGGCCCACCCGACGCAGAAGCCGGAAGCGCTGCTCTATCGCGTGCTGCTCGCCACTACCGAACGGGGCGACGTGGTGCTCGATCCCTTCTTCGGCACGGGCACCACGGGCGCGGTGGCGAAGCGGCTTGGCCGGCAATGGATCGGCTGCGAGCGGGAGGACTTCTATCGCGAGATCGCGCTGAAGCGGATCGAAAAGCAGCTGCCGCTGGATGAAAGTGCGCTGCGCACGATGCAGAGCCGCAAGGATGCGCCGCGCGTCGCCTTCGGTGCGCTGGTGGAGGCGGGCTTCCTCGCTCCGGGCGCCGAACTGTTCGATCGCAAGCGCCGCTGGACCGCCCGGGTGCGGGTGGATGGTTCCATCGAATGCGGGAAGGAAGTCGGCTCGATCCACGGCGTGGGCAAGGTGCTGCAGGACGCGCCAAGCTGCAACGGCTGGACCTTCTGGCATGTGGAGCAGGATGGACAGGCCAAGCCGATCGACGCGCTGCGCCAGCTCTATCTGCTGTCCGTGGAGGATTGAGCCGGGGCGCGGGTCTGTCCTACAGCAGGGGTCGGCCCTATGCGGGCCGGCGATGCGCCTCTTT
Source organism: Altererythrobacter sp. B11 (assembly GCF_003569745.1). Taxonomy (NCBI): domain Bacteria; kingdom Pseudomonadati; phylum Pseudomonadota; class Alphaproteobacteria; order Sphingomonadales; family Erythrobacteraceae; genus Altererythrobacter; species Altererythrobacter sp. B11. Next base: position 3,025,952 of record NZ_AP018498.1, on the reverse strand, counting down.
CACCCCTTCCTGCTAAAACAGCTGGTTAGGGGCGATTGTTGGCAAAGATTATTTGTGCATGAACCCTGTTCCAGCGTGTTCCAGCGTGTTCCAGGATAAGCCCATGGCCGAGCAGATCTATATCCAGCCGATCACCCTCGTCACCGGCCCGCAGGCGGTGGAAGGTGACGCTGTGCGGCTGGGCGGCTCGCTCGCCTATGCGCGCGAATTCGCCTTGCTGCTGCGGCGCGATGGGCGGGTGGCAGATCGCATTCTCGCGACCGCATCAGCCATGGCGGAGGCGATTGCCGGCCTGCCGGCGCATCTGGTGGAGGAGGCGCAGGCGCAATGGGCCGACCTCGCGCGCGTCCACGCCTCCTTGCAACTGGGGGAGCGGGTGATCCCGCTGAACCAGCCGCAGGTGATGGGCATCCTCAACGTCACGCCCGACAGCTTTTCGGACGGCGGCAAGTTCCTCGATGATGCAGCGGAAGCACAGGCCCATGCCGGCGCGATGCTGGAGGCCGGGGCGGCGATCGTGGACGTGGGCGGCGAAAGCACGCGGCCGGGCGCCGCGGCGGTGTGGGAGGGTGACGAGATCCGCCGCGTGGTGCCGGCGATCGAACGCTGCGTCGCCATGGGCGCGGCAGTCAGCGTCGACACGCGGCGCCCGGCAGTGATGGAGGCGGCGCTGGCCGCCGGGGCGCATATCATCAACGATGTGTCCGCCCTGCGCCATGATCCGCGCAGCCTGGGCTTTGCCGCGGCCAGTGGCGCGCCGGTGGTGCTGATGCATGCGCCGGGCGATGGCGAGGATCTCCATTCGGGCGGGGCCTATGCCAACGTTCTGCTCGACGTGTTCGACTGGTTGAGGGCGGCGCGAGACCGCGCCGTCGCGGCGGGAATTGCGCGCGAAAAGGTGATCCTCGATCCCGGCATTGGCTTCGGCAAGAGCATGGCGGAAAACCTTGCGTTGCTGAACGGGCTGGAGCTGTTCCATGCGCTGGGCCAGCCGATCCTGCTGGGGGCCAGCCGCAAGCGGATGATCGGCGCCCTGTCGAACGAGGCGCCGGCGCATCGCCGCCTCGGCGGCTCGGTCGCACTGGCGCTGCGGGGAATGGAGGCGGGATGCCAGCTGCTGCGGGTGCATGACGTGCATGACACGGTGCAGGCGCGCAATGTGTGGCGGGGGCTGCGCGATGCGGCGCTCACCGATTTCGGCGGCCTGCCGGCCTGAGCGCTAGTCCTCCAGCCGCAGCCCGGCGACGACCGCGCCAATCGCATTGTTCGCCGCAGCTGCGTCGGGCTCTGTCTTCCGCGCGATCATCAGCGTACGCCCGGCGACGGGAAGGAAGTTGTATTCCACGCCGCCGTTCTCACCGCTGGCGGTGTAGCGGAACCCGATCCGGCCGCCGATCTCGACAGAGCCGAGCTGCTCCTCGCCGAAGCCGCTGTCGGCAAAGTTCTTGCGATAATCCGCGATCGGCCGCTCCAGCATCGCCAGCGCCAACCCCGCTTCATCTTCGACGGTGCAGACTTCGTCCCGCGCTGAATCACCATAGCGGCAGGCAACCTGCCCCAGCAGCTCCGCCCGTTCGCGCGGGATCAGCTTCACTGCCCAGACCTCGTCGCGGTACCGGGGAGGCACGGGCAGCTGCACTTCGGTGCGCGTCAGCTCTTCGTCATCGAAGGTATAGGCGACCGGGCCGATCATGCCATGCCCCGCGGGCCCCATCGGCAGCGGCGTGGAAGGCCCCTCCGTCTCGGTCGATGTCGCCAGCCCCGCACCCGCTTCGCCGCCCTGCTGGCCGTGGCAGGCCACCAGGCCGAGTGCAACACTCAGCATCATCGGGTGAGCCAGGCGGAGCATCTTGGTCAAGCGCATCAGACGGCCGGGGGTTCCTGCATCAAGGGCGGCGCTAAGTCCCGCGCCTTTGTGCGGCCCGCGTGGCGCAAAATCGCCCCGGAGGTCAAGCTTCCATGACGGCATGGCGCAGGCTGGAACAGGCGGCATCGCACCATGGCGGCGTGACGTCACGCCGCGTTGTCGATGCCCAGGTCGCTCAGCTTGCGATAGAGGGTGGAGCGGCCGATCCCCAGGCGGCGGGCTACTTCGGTCATCCGGCCGCGGTAGTGGCCGATCGCCAGGCGAATAACGTCGGCCTCGATTTCGTCCAGCGGGCGCAGATGGCCGTCGGCCGCATAGATCTGCACGCCGCCGCTCTCCTGCATCGGCTGCGGGTTCTCGCGCATTTCGCCGATGATTTCGCTGAGCTGCGGAAAATCCTCCGCCGTCAGGGCATTGCCGTCGCAGAACACCGCGGCGCGGAACAGCACCGCCTGCAGCTGGCGGACATTGCCCGGCCAGTCGAAGGCCGAGAGCAGATGCAGCGCTCCATCGGTGATGCCCAGTTCCCTCAGGCCCGGCTGTTCGCCGATACGGGCGAGGAAGTGGCGGGTGAGGGCGGGGATGTCGCCGGCCCGGCCGCGCAGCGGCGGCAGGGTGATGGCGGTGGGCGAAATGAGATCGAGCAGATCCTGCCGGAAATGGCCCGTCGCCACCAGATCCGTGAGCGGCAAATTGCTGGCGGAGATCACCCGCACGTCCACCTTGAAGCTGTGCTTGGCGCCGATCGGGCGCACCTGCCGGGCGGCCAGCGCCTCGGCCAGCCGATCCTGCAGTTCGAGCGAGAGGCGATCGATCTCGTCGAGCACCAGAGTGCCCCCGTCGCAATTCTGCAGCGCGCCCACCTGCCGGTCGAAGGCACCGGGGAAGGCGCCCTTCTCATGGCCGAACAGCACCGATTCGAGGCTGTTGGCCGGCACGCCCGCGATGCTGATCATGCGGAACGGCGCCTTGGCGCGGGGCGAGGCGCCGTGCATCGCGCGGATGAGCATCTCCTTGCCCGTGCCGCTTTCCCCCTCGATCAGCACCGCGCCATGCCCGCGCGCCGCCTTGGCGGCCTTGGCGAGTGCATCGCGGAAAGTGGGGGCAGTGCCCACCATGGCGTCGAAATCGAGCACCGCGGGCATTTTCTCGGTCAGCGGCGTCAGTTCGTCGCTCGGCGCCTCGCGCGTGGTGGTGTTGCGCAGCGCCTGCATCATCCGATCGGGCGCGATCGGTTTTACCAGATAGTCGGTGGCGCCGGCGCGCATCGCCTCCACCGCCAGCTGGGGCGAGGTGCTGGTTGTCAGCATGAGGATCGGCAAGGCGGGGCGGCGGCTCTTCAGCTCCTCGATCAGGGCTGCGGCCTGGTCACCCGGCACCCATTGATCGAGGATGATCGCGGAAAGCTGCATGCCCTGGCGGGTGCCGAGCGTGGCGATGGCCGTTTCGGAATCCCGCACGACGATCGTGCGCCACCCCTCGCGCGCGGCGAGCGCAGTGATCAGCCGGCTCTGCGCCGGCTCGTCATCGATCAACATCAGCAAACGCTGTTCGGGCTCGGCCATGCGTCCCCTACCTTGAGCCTGTCGGAGCCGCTTCCTTACGCACCGGGAGTAAAGAGCCGATTAAGCAGCTTGAGCGGCTGCCTGTCGGGCGATAGAGCAGCGGGGACAGAAATTTTCTAAGGGGCAAGGATAAATGGCCGCCAATGACATGAACGCTGCGATGAAGACGTATGAGGGCTTCGTCGGGATGATCAAGTGGGCCGTCCCGGTCATCGTGGTGATCGTGGCCATCGTAGTCTATTTGATCGCCTGACGGGCAGGGGGACCGGGAAATGAAGATCGCGGTCCTCAAGGAAACGGCAGCGGGGGAGCGCCGCGTGGCAGCCACCCCCGAAACCTTGAAGAAATTCATCGGCCTCGGCGCCGATGTGGCCGTGGAAAGCGGGGCGGGCCTCTCCGCCTCGGTTGCCGATTCGGCCTTTGCCGATGCGGGTGCGACGCTTGGCACCGCGGCCGCGGTGGTGAAGGACGCCGACATCGTGCTCGCCGTGCAGGCGCCCGATCCTTCGGCGCTGGCGGGCGTGCGCGCCGGCGCATGGGTGGCTGCGCTGTTCGATCCCTTCGCACAGGGGGAGCGGGTGCGCGCCTATGCCGATGCGGGGCTCGAAGCGCTGTCGATGGAGCTGATGCCGCGCATCACCCGGGCGCAGAGCATGGATGTGCTCTCGAGCCAGTCTAACCTGTCCGGCTACAAGGCCGTGCTGGCCGCCGCCAATACCTATGGCCGCGCTTTTCCGATGATGATGACGGCAGCGGGCACCGTGTCCGCCGCCCGCGTTTTCGTGATGGGCGTGGGTGTCGCGGGCTTGCAGGCGATTGCCACGGCCAAGCGGCTGGGTGCGCAGGTTTCGGCCACCGATGTGCGCAGCGCCACGAAGGAGCAGATCCAGTCGCTCGGCGCCAAGCCGATCTTCGTCGAAAGCGTGGCCGGGATCGAGGGTGAGGGCAGCGGCGGTTATGCCACCGAAATGAGCGAGGAATACCAGAAGGCCCAGGCCGAGCTGGTGTCCGCCCACATCGCCAAGCAGGATATCGTCATCACCACCGCGCTGATCCCCGGCCGGGCGGCGCCGCGCCTGATCACGGACACGCAGGTGGCCTCCATGCGGCCCGGTAGCGTGATCTTCGATCTTGCGGCGGCGCAGGGCGGCAATGTGGAAGGCTCCGTGGCGGACCAGCTGGTGGAGCGGCATGGCGTCACCATCATGGGCTATGCCAACACGCCCAGCCATCTGGCCGCCGATGCAAGCGCGCTGTTCGCACGCAATCTGTTCAACTTCCTCTCCGCCTTCTGGGACAAGGAGCAGGGCCGCCCCGTGCTCGACGAGGAGATCGGCAGCGCCGTTCGCCTGACCCAGGGCGGCAAGGTGGTGAACGAAAGGCTGGCGGGATGAGCAGGGTGTCGGCCAGGGGAGCATACCGGGAGTAGCCCATGGACTTCATCAGCATCCTGTCGATCTTCGTGATGGCCTGCTTCGTGGGCTATTATGTCGTGTGGTCGGTCACGCCGGCGCTGCACACCCCGCTGATGGCGGTCACCAATGCAATTTCCTCGGTCATCGTCGTCGGCGCGCTGATTGCCGCGGCGGCCGCCGGCGTGCCGGGGGCAAAATGGCTGGGGCTGGCGGCGGTGGTGCTGGCGAGCGTCAACATCTTCGGCGGCTTCGCCGTCACTGCCCGGATGCTGGCGATGTACAAGAAGAAGGAGCGCAAGTGATGCGCAGCGCGTCCGCTCTCCTTCGTCGCCCCGGCCCCCGAGCCGGGGCCCCGCTTGCTTCGCCCCCCCGACTCCAAGGCGCTGGACCCCGGATCAAGTCCGGGGTGACGTTCATCGTTTTAGCCGCCTGCGCGTCGTCACCCGCTCACGCCGCCCCGGCCGCCACCGCCCACGCAGTAAACCCCTGGGTGGCACTCGCCTATCTGGTCAGCGGCGTGCTGTTCATCCTCGCCCTGCGCGGGCTCTCCTCGCCGGCAACCAGCCGCGCGGGCAACCGCTTCGGCATGGCGGGCATGCTGATCGCGGTGGTGACGACGCTGGTCACGCATTTTCCCTACGAGCGGCGCATTCTTTCGCTCGATGACATCGCTTACGTGCCGGACTGGGCCACTGCGGGCGAAATCCTCGCCGCCATCGCCATCGGCGCGATCATCGGGCTGACGACCGCGCGGCGCATCGCCATGACGGCGATGCCGCAACTCGTCGCCGCGTTCCACTCGCTGGTCGGCCTCGCAGCGGTGCTCGTCGCCGTCGCGGCATTCCTCAATCCCGACGCCTTCGGCATCCTCGGTGCCGGCGGCGATATCCTCACTGTGAGCCGTATCGAGATGACACTCGGCGCGGCGATTGGCGCGATCACGTTCTCCGGTTCGGTGATCGCGTTTGCCAAGCTCAACGGCAACATGTCCGGTTCGCCGATCCTACTGCCGGGGCGGCATGTCATCAATTTGGGCACGCTGCTTGCGATCCTTGTCCTCACCGCCTTGTTCACCATTTCGCCAGTCGGCGGACCCGGCGAGAATCCACTGTTCTGGATCGTGGTCGCGCTGGCCTTTGCCATCGGCTTCCTGCTGATCATCCCGATCGGCGGGGCAGACATGCCGGTCGTGGTCTCGATGCTGAACAGCTATTCGGGCTGGGCGGCGGCGGCTATGGGCTTCACGCTGCACAACACGGCCATGATCATCACCGGCGCGCTGGTCGGCAGTTCGGGCGCGATCCTCAGCTACATCATGTGCCGGGCAATGAATCGTAGCTTCATCAGCGTGATAGCGGGTGGTTTTGGTGCCGATTCGAGCGCGGCAGGCGCTGCAGGGGGTCCGCGGGAGCAGCGGCCCTACAAGCAGGGCAGCGCCGATGATGCGGCCTTCATGCTCGAGCAGGCCGAAAAGGTCATAATCATCCCCGGCTATGGCATGGCGGTGGCGCAGGCCCAGCATGCGCTGCGCGAAATGGGCGATCTGCTGAAGCAGGAAGGGGTGGAGGTGAAATACGCCATCCACCCGGTCGCAGGGCGTATGCCGGGGCATATGAATGTGCTGCTGGCCGAAGCCAATGTTCCCTATGACGAAGTGTTCGAGCTGGAGGACATCAACAGCGAATTCGCGCAGGCGGACGTGGCCTTCATCATCGGCGCGAACGACGTCGTGAATCCGGCCGCGAAGACCGACAAATCCAGCCCGATCTATGGCATGCCGGTGTTCGACGTGGATAAGGCCAAGACGATCATGTTCATCAAGCGCAGCATGGGCGGCGTCGGCTATGCCGGGGTGGACAACGAAGTGTTTTACCTCGACCAGACGATGATGCTCCTGTCCGACGCGAAGAAAATGGTCGAGGAAATCAACAAGGCACTGGCGGAGTAGGTTTTCGCGGGCACTCCAATTGCGTTAGGGTCGGCTTCGCTGGCGGCGCCTGGGAGCGCTGGCGATCAGCCACCGAGGGGAATGAATTTGCGCAAGCTGGGGCTTATCGGCGGGATGAGCTGGGTTTCGACCCGCACATATTACGAGCACATCAACCGCATCGTGCAGCAGAGGACGGATCGCCACACCAGCGCCCCGCTGGTGATCGAGAGCCTCGATTTCTCGAACCTCTGCGCGCTGAAGGACGAGGCGGACTGGGACCGCGCGGCCGGAATTCTCATCGCCGCTGCGCAGAATCTGGTGAATGCCGGCGCGGGTGCCATCGCGATCGGCGCCAATTCCATGCACCGCGTCTATGACCGCGTGGCAGAGGCGGTGTCCGTGCCCGTGATCCATATCGCCGAATGCGTGGGTCAGCGGATGGAAGCCGATGGAGTGGAGACGGCGGCGCTGATCGGCACCAGCAATGTGATGACGGAAAGCTTCTATCGCCGCCGGCTGGTGGCACATGGCGTGGACCTGCTTCCTCCGGACATGGCCAATGTCGAGACGCTGGACCGGATCATTTATGACGAGCTGATCGTGGGGAAGGCCACCCGCGATGCCGAACGCAAGCTGAAGACCATGATCACCGTGCTCGAACAGGAAGGCGCCAAGGCGATTGTGCTGGCCTGCACCGAGCTGGAACTGGTGGTGGATGTGGACGCCAATGTGCTGCCCATCTATGACAGCACGCATATCCATGCCGAGGCGGCGGCCGAATGGATCCTCGGATCGGATTGACCAGGCGATCCGTCGCGGTTCTGCATCCGTTCACGTTGTAAAGCGCGTGGCCCCCGCCTAGCGAGCGGGCATGCACCGCGCGCCCTATGCCGCCGATCCCGCCGCAACGCGCGGGCGGGAATTTCCCGAACCGAACGATGGAGCACGCGGCCCGCGCAGCGCCTTCCAGCGCGATCGCGACCGGATCATCCATTCCATCGCCTTCCGCCGCCTGGCGGGCAAGACGCAGGTCTTCATCGCGCCCGATGGCGATCACTTCCGCGTCCGCCTGACCCACAGCCTGGAGGTTGCGCAGATCGGCCGCGTGGCCGCCCGCGCGCTGGGGGTGGACGAGGATCTGACCGAGGCCTTGTGCCTTGCGCATGACATCGGCCATCCCCCCTTCGGCCATGCCGGGGAGACCGCGCTGGACACGGCGCTGGAGCCGCAGGGCGGCTTCGACCATAACGAGCATTGCCTGCGCGTGCTGATGCGGCTGGAGAGCCCCTATTGCACCCATCGGGGGCTGAACCTCACGTGGGAGATGCTGGAAGGGATCGCCAAGCACAACGGCCCGATCCTCACGCCCGCATGGGCCTTGGCGGAGCTGGACGCGGCTTTTCCGCTGGAGCTTGCCAGCCACGCCTCACTGGAGGCGCAGATCGCCGCTCTGTCGGACGACATCGCCTATGACAATCACGACATCGACGATGGCCTGCGCGCCGGTTTCCTGCAGCTGGACGATCTGCTGACGCTGGACTTCGTCGCCGACCAGTGGCGCGCGATCGAGCGACTCTTTCCTGGTCAGGATCGCCAGCTGTTGCTGCGCGAGCTGGTGCGCAGCCAGATCGGCCTGATGGTGAACGATCTTATCGAGACCACGCGGGGCAATGCCGCCGACATGGCCTCGGCGCAGGCTGTGCGCGCCGCCGGTCGCCCGCTTGCCGCCTTCTCCCCCGGCATGGCGGCGGAAGAGCGCAAGCTGAAGGCCTTCCTCTACGAACGGCTCTATTACCATCAGGAGCAGAAGGCGACGGCGGAGCGAGCGCATAGCGTGATCGCCCGGCTGTTCGCTGCCTATCGTGCCGACCCAGCGCTGCTTTCCGCCGGGTGGAGGGAGCATCTGCCGGATGAGGAACCGGCGCGCAGTCGCCATATTGCCGATTTCATCGCCGGCATGACCGATCGTTATGCCATGGAGCAGCACCGCCGCATCTTCGGGGAAGTGCCCGAAGGCCTGTCCAATGTCTGACCCGCGGCGGGTGCTGCTGGTCGGGGCGACCGGGCTGGTGGGCGGCTGCGTGATGGAGCAGGCGGTCGCCATGCCCGACCTCCGGCTGGTGGCCCTCGCCCGGCGCGAACAGCCGCTGCCGCGCGGGGGGCGGATGGAGATGCTGGTCGCGCCCGACACCTCTTGGACGCAGGCCATCGCCGCCATCGCGCCCGAGGCGGTGGTCTGCGCGCTCGGCACCACCTGGCGGCAGGCGGGCCGGGACGAGCAGGCTTTCCGCGCGGTGGACCACGATCTGGTGCTCGCCGTCGCCCGCGCGGCGCGCGACGCGGGGGCGAGCCAGTTCGTGCTGATCTCCTCCGTGGGCGCGGATCGTGCCGCAAGGCAGCTCTATCTGCGCACCAAGGCCGAGGTAGAAGATGCCCTCACTCGCCTACGCTTCCGCCGGCTCGACATCCTGCGCCCCGGCCTGCTGCGCGGTGCGCGAAGCGGGGAAACCCGCTGGCTGGAGCGATTGGGCGGAGTGGTGAGCCCGCTGGCCGACCTGCTGATGCAGGGGAGCCGCCGCAAGTACCGCTCCGTAACGGCACGCAATGTCGCCGGTGCCGCGCTGGGCTGCCTGCGGCAGCGGGCAGCGGGGCGCTTCGTGCATGAGCATGATGCGATCTGCCGTCTCGCCATCCAGAAGGACAACGGCCGATGAAGCGATCCGCACCCGCCGCCTTGCGCAATCGCGAGCCGATTGCAGACATCCTCGCCGAGGAGTTGCCGGCCGAGGGGCTGGTGCTGGAAATCGCCAGCGGCACGGGCGAGCACGCCGTGCATTTTGCCGGCCGCTTTCGGGCGCTGCGCTGGCAACCGACCGACCTGGACGCGGCCGCCCGGCAGTCCATTGCGGCGTGGCGGGAGGAACGGGGTCTCCCCAATCTCCTGCCGCCGCTCGCGCTTGATGCTGCGGCGCCCGAGTGGCCGGTCGAGCATGCGGATGCGCTGGTTTGCATCAACATGGTGCATATCAGCCCGCCGGAATCCGCCGAGGGGTTGATGCGCGGTGCCGCGCGCCTGCTCCCGCCCGGTGCGCCGCTGATCCTTTATGGGCCCTATCTTGAACCGGGGGTCGAAACGGCGCCATCCAACCTGGAATTCGATCGCAGCCTTAAGGCGCGCGATCCCCGCTGGGGCCTGCGAAGCACCGAGTGGATGGACAATCTTGCGGCAGAGGCCGGGATGGCGCGCAGCCGACGTGCCGCCTTGCCGGCCAACAACATCATGCTGATCTATCGCCGGCGCTGAATGCAGAAGCGCCCGCCGGATTTCTCCGACGGGCACCCTGCGACCCTGAGCGGGGGCAGTTCCCGCGCGTGGCCAAGGGCCTCCACGCGGGCATCCGTAAACGCTGCGCTCCGCCGAAAGCGGTCTGTCCGCCTTCAAGATAAGTGTCCGGCGCGGCGTCCACTCACCCGCTGAAGCACGAGTAAGTAGGGGCGCCGGGCTTGCGTGGTTAACGAGCAAGGGCCCGCTAGGTTCCCTCCACCCGCGCGAGATCGCGCGCGGTGGGGCGAGTGAGACGATGTTCTCGCCAGGCGATCGTGATCCCCGCCGCCACGATCAGCGGAGCGCCCAGCCAGGTGCTGGCGGGCGGCAGGCGATCGAACAGCAGCCAGCCATAGAGCGTTGCCCAGAACAGCGCCGAGTAATCCATCACGATCACGCTGGCGACAGTGCCGAACCGGAGCGCCGCGGTGAGCAGCAACTGACCGACGGACCCCGCCACGCCGATCGCCCCCAGCAGCGCCCAGTCCTGCCAGCCATGCGGCGCCGCATAGAAGGGCAGGGCCAGGGCAGCGATGGGCGTGCTGATCGCCGCGAACCAGAACACGATGGTGATGGGCTTTTCCGTGCGGCTGAGATCCGAGATCTGGATTGAGATCAGCGCCACCATGAAGGCGCCGCCGAGCGCCACTGCCGCGCCGAGCAGCTGGACATGGCCGCTGCCCGGCTGGGTAATCAGCAGGATCCCCGTGAAGCCCAGCGCCACGGCGGACCAGCGCCAAATGCCCACGGGCTCTTTCAGCAGCAGCACGGAGAGGATCACGGCGAAGATCGGCACGGAGAAATTGATGGTGGTTGCCTCTGCCAGCGGCAGCAGGATCACCGCCCCGAAATTGAGCATCATGCCCACCAGCCCATAGAGCGCACGAATTGCATGGGTTCGCGGCCGGCGCGTCCCCAGCGTCGCAAGCCCGGTGGTGGCCAGCACCCAGCAGAGCAGGATCGGGATGGTGGTAAACTGGCGCCAGAAGATGATCTCCGCCAGATGGATGCCGCGCTCCGAAGCCAGCTTGATGAGCGCGGACATGGTCGCCAGGGCAGCGATCGCGCCCAGCCGGATCAGCAGGGCGAGCAGCGGGCGATGGCCGGGGGCGGCTTGCATGGCGCCGCCATAGCCGGGCAGGAGAGGCGATCAAGCATTGCCCGCCCGGAGGGGCGCCGCCATATGCGCGCCGATGCACGAGCCCGCCTTCCTGCGCTTCGCCAGCGATGCCACATTCGCGGCGCTGTGGGCCGGTGCCTGCCTGATCCTGGCATTGTCCGCGCTGATCGCGGAACGGCGCCGGCTGAAGCGGCGGCGGATCGATTCCGTCGGCTGGGTGCCCTGGACGGGCATCTTCATGGCTGCCAGCTTCGCTGCGGCGACGCTGCTGCTGATCGCGCTGAAGGGCTGGGCAGGCGCCTGATCCCCGGCAGGAACTGTGCCTGCTGCCAGTTAGAGGCAGGCCTCCAGATAGGCCTGGTCGAAGCCGTACTGCCGGGCCTTTTCCAGCGTATAGGGGCGCAGGCCGGAACTCCGGAACTCGCCCAGGATCTTCCCGTCCTCGCTCTCGTCGAGATATTCGAAGTTGAACAGCTCCTGGGTGACGATCACATCGCCTTCCATGCCGATTACCTCGGTGATGTTGGTGGTGCGCCGCGAACCGTCGCGCAGGCGCTTCACCTGCACGATCAGGTCCACCGATTCGGCAATCTGGCGGCTGATCGCTTCCTTCGGGATCTTGATGTCACCCATCATGATCATGTTTTCCATACGGCCCAGGCATTCGCGCGGGCTGTTGGCGTGGAGCGTACACATCGAGCCGTCGTGGCCGGTGTTCATCGCCGCCAGCAGGTCGAAGCATTCTGCGCCGCGGATTTCGCCCAGGATGATCCGGTCCGGGCGCATACGCAGCGCGTTCTTCACCAGATCGCCGATGGTGATGGCGCCCTGGCCTTCCAGGTTCGGCGGGCGGGTTTCCAGCGGCAGCCAGTGCGGCTGCTGCAGCCGCAGTTCGGCCGCGTCCTCGATCGTCAGCACGCGCTCGCCCGGGTCGATCATCTTGGACAAGGCGTTGAGCATGGTCGTCTTGCCGGAGCCCGTGCCGCCGGAGATGACGATGTTCATGCGGCTGGCGCCGGCGATTTTCAGCGCCGTGCACATCGCATCGTCCATCGAACCGAAATCGCGCAGCATATCCAGCGTGATCGGCTTTTCGGAGAACTTACGAATGGAGATCGCGGTGCCGCGCAGGCTGAGCGGCGGCACGATCACGTTCACGCGGCTGCCGTCCTTCAGGCGTGCGTCGGCCAGCGGCGTCGTCTGGTCCACACGGCGGCCCACCTGGTTCACGATGCGCTGGGCGATCTGGAACAGGTGCTGCTCGTCGCGGAACTTGATCGGGGCGATCTGCAGCTTGCCCTTCTTTTCGATGTAGGTCTGGTCTGGGCCATTGACCATGATGTCGGACACTTCGGGGTCGCTCAGCAGCTCCTCCAGCGGGCCGAAGCCGAGCAATTCGTCGATCAGCACCTTTTCCAGAGCGAACTGCTCGCGCCGGTTGAGCGTGACCTTGAGCTCCGTCAGCACTTCCATGATGATCGGGCGGAATTCTTCCGACAGCTCTTCCTTGGAAAGCGTCGCCGCCGCCTCGGGGTCCACGCGTTCGAGCAGGCGCGGCAACACCTGTTCCTTGATCTTGTGGACGCTGGCCTCGAAGCCCCCGACCTCGGATTGCGATTCGTTCACCGCATTGGCGCGGTCCGCCAGGCGCGCCATGGCATCGCCGTTGCGCCCGCCCTGCGAGGGTGCGGGCACATCGGAGGGAATCGGGGGAAACTGATCGTCCGAGGCGGATCCGCTGGCGTCGCGCGACGGGGGAGTGGGACCTTTCATCGGCCGCGCCACGCCGAAGCTCGGGCGTGCCCCTGGCATCATCCCGCTCACTCCGTTCTTGCGTCCAAAAGCGCTCATCAGTCTTCTTCCTCCGCGGTGGGCCGGCTGCGATGTGAACGCATCAGTAAGGTTGAAACTTTGATAACTCCCTAATTGTGTGGGGATTCCGCTGCCGATCGGCGGCCAGCGCCGGATTGACGCCGCCGGGGCCAGCCCTCATGGTCCGGCCCGGGTGCCCGTTCCGGGCGGCTGATCCTTCCACACCGACAGGGGTTTTGACATGCAGCAATCGGACCGCGCGGGGCTGCTCTATGCCCTTGCCGGGTTCAGCACCCTCTCGATCGGTGATGCGATCGTGAAGAGCATGGCCGGGCTGTGGCCGCCCACCGCGATGGGCGCGACACGCTATGTGCTGGCGGCCATCGGCCTTTGCGGCATGCTGGCCGCGAGGGAAGGGGTGGGTGCGCTGTTCCGCATGCCCAAGGCGCGGATCCAGTGGGTACGCGGCTTGTCTGTCTGCTTCGCCACCTTCGGCATGTTCACCGCCGTGTGGCTGATGCCGCTGGCGGAGGCGACGACCATCACCTTCACCCAGCCAATGATCACCGCGCTGCTCGCCGTGCTGATCCTGGGAGAACGGCTGCGCCCGGTGGCAGTGCTGTGCACGCTGGCCGCCTTTGTCGGCGTGGTGATCGTGCTGCGGCCCAATTTCGCCGTGGTGGGCTGGGCGGTTTTGTTTCCGCTCCTCGCCGCCAGCTCGATGGCTATGCTGATGATCGCCAATCGCGCGGCTGCACATTCGGCCAGCGTGCTGGCCATGCAGGCCTATATCGCGATGACGGCCTCTGTATTCCTGGTGATCGCCACCGTGCTGGGGCATCTCAGTGGCCTTCCGCAATTGCAGATGCACTGGCCGGACTGGACGGTGCTGGCACGCTGCGCCTTTATTGCCGTCAGTGCCAGCGTGGCGCACTGGCTGATCTACATGGGGACCGCCAAGGCCGGCGCCGCCACGGTGGCGCCGATGACCTACGGCCAGTTGCTGGTCGCCTCCGTAATTGGCTGGTTCTTCTTCAACGAGGCGCCCGACGCAATCTCCTTGCTCGGCGCGGCGATCATTATCGGCGCGGGGCTGGTCCTCTGGGCTCAGGGCAAGGTGCGCCAGCCGCCTGAGGGGGTGTGACCATCGGTGGGGGGCTGGAACCGCATGGATGCGGTGGCCCAGTTCTTCTCACAGGCGCAGGTGCATGACGAGCGGCGCTGAAGATGGAACCTGCTGGCTCTGCGGCCGACCGCTGGGGCGGCGCGTGCAGGCGCATCATGCGGTGCCCAAGGCCAAGGGGGGACGGGAAACCGTGCCGGTGCATCCCATCTGCCACCGCGCGATCCATGCCAGTTTCACGAATGCGGAACTGGCGCGCCTGGGAGGCTCCCGCGACCGGCTGATCGAGCGGGAAGCGCTGGCGCGGTTCGTGCAGTGGGTGGCGGACAAGCCGCCCGACTTTCACGCCCCCACGCGCAAGCCGCGTTAGGGGCTGGTGGCCTGCAGGGCCGGCTGGCGCATTGTCAGGAAATTCAGGTGGGAGGAGCGGCGGGCGGCGCAGGGCCGCCCGCGCAAGGCGAGTGTCAGCCCTCGACGTGTTCGGCGAGGATGGTGAGGCCGCTATCGCCCACTTCGGCAAAGCCGCCGCGGACCTCGATCACTTCGGGCGCGGCGCCTGCGGTGCGGAACACCTGCACCGCGCCATCGCGGATCGTCGACATGAAGGGGGCGTGGCCCTCCAGCACGCCGAACTCGCCCTCGCTGCCGGGGACGACCACCATGTGGACCTCTTCGGAGCGGACCAGCTTGGCCGGGGTCACCAGTTCGAAATGCAGTGCCATTTCACTTCCTTTGCCTCTCCCTTGCAGGAGGGCGTCCCTCCCCGCGAGGGGGAGGGAGATTGTCATCAGGCTTCGTCAGCCATCTTCTTGGCCTTCTCGACCGCTTCGTCGATGCCGCCGACCATGTAGAAGGCGCTCTCGGGCAGGTGGTCGTATTCGCCTTCGACCACGGCCTTGAACGACTTCACCGTGTCTTCGATCTGCACGAACTTGCCGGGGATGTTGGTGAACACCTCGGCCACGTGGAACGGCTGGGAGAGGAAGCGCTGGATCTTGCGCGCGCGGGCGACGGTCAGCTTATCCTCTTCGGAAAGCTCGTCCATGCCCAGAATGGCGATGATGTCCTGCAGCGACTTGTACTTCTGCAGCGTCTCCTGGACCTTGCGAGCGACTTCGTAGTGCTCCTGGCCGACGACGGCCGGCGTGAGCACGCGCGAGGTGGAGTCGAGCGGGTCCACGGCCGGGTAGATGCCCAGCTCGGAGATCGCGCGGCTCAGCGTGGTGGTCGCGTCGAGGTGGGCGAAGGAGGTTGCCGGGGCCGGGTCGGTCAAGTCGTCCGCGGGAACGTAGATCGCCTGCACCGAGGTGATCGAACCCTTGGTGGTGGAGGTGATGCGTTCCTGCAGCGCGCCCATGTCCGTGGACAGGGTGGGCTGATAGCCCACGGCCGAAGGAATACGGCCGAGCAGCGCGGACACTTCCGAGCCCGCCTGGGTGAAGCGGAAGATGTTGTCCACGAAGAACAGCACGTCCTGGCCTTCCTGATCGCGGAAATATTCCGCCATGGTCAGGCCCGACAGGGCCACGCGGGCGCGGGCCCCCGGCGGCTCGTTCATCTGGCCGAACACCAGCGCCACCTTGGACCCTTCGGAGGTCGCA
Source organism: Altererythrobacter sp. B11 (assembly GCF_003569745.1). NCBI lineage: Bacteria > Pseudomonadati > Pseudomonadota > Alphaproteobacteria > Sphingomonadales > Erythrobacteraceae > Altererythrobacter > Altererythrobacter sp. B11. Next base: position 3,010,194 of record NZ_AP018498.1, on the reverse strand, counting down.
TTGCCTTCCGCGTCCTTGGCAATAACACCGGCGTCGAGGAATTCGTGATAGAGGTCGTTGCCCTCGCGGGTGCGCTCACCCACGCCGGCGAAGACGGACACGCCGCCGTGGCCCTTGGCGATGTTGTTGATCAGTTCCTGGATCAGCACGGTCTTGCCCACGCCGGCACCGCCGAACAGGCCGATCTTGCCGCCCTTGGCATAGGGGGCGAGCAGGTCGATCACCTTGATGCCGGTGACGAGGATCGCTGCTTCGGTGGACTGTTCGATGAACTCCGGAGCCTTGGCGTGGATCGGCGCGGTCTGCTCCGCACCCACGGGACCGCGCTCGTCGATCGGCGCGCCGACCACGTTCATGATGCGGCCGAGCGTCTTCGGGCCGACGGGCACGGAAATCTGCGCGCCGGTGTTCGTCACCGGCTGGCCGCGGGTGAGGCCGTCGGTGCCGTCCATGGCGATGGTGCGCACGGTGTTTTCACCGAGATGCTGGGCGACTTCGAGGATCAGCGTGTTTTCGCCGTTCTTCGTTTCCAGCGCGGTGAGGATGGGCGGCAGCTCGCCTTCGAAGGTCACGTCGACGACAGCGCCGATGACCTGGCTGATGGTGCCATTGGTGGTCTGGTTGAGCACGGGTGCGGTGGCCATGGTGGTTTCCTTGCCTTCGATGCCTTAGAGCGCTTCTGCGCCAGCAATAATTTCGATGAGTTCGGTGGTGATCGCGGCCTGGCGGCTGCGGTTGTACTGGATGGTCAGCTTCTGGATCAGCTCGCCCGCGTTGCGCGTGGCGTTGTCCATCGCCGTCATCGAGGCGCCCTGTTCCGAGGCGGAGACTTCGAGCAGCGCGCCGAAGATCTGCGTCTTCAGATAGCGGGGCAGCAGGTCTTCGAGGATTTCCTCCTCGCCCGGTTCATATTCCACCACCGCGCCGCCGGTGTCGGCAACCGCGGTCGGGGCGGGGACGGGCAGGATCTGCTGCACCGTCGGATCCTGCACCAGCGCCGACTTGAAGATCGGATAGACGAGATGGGCAACATCGAACTTGCCGGCTTCGAACATCGTCACGAGCTCGCTTGCGATCGCTTCGGCTTCCTCGAAACCGGGATTGCGAACCTCCGACGTGTCGAAGTGATGGCCGACCTTTTCGGGCATGGCGCGCTTGATGGGTGCGCGGCCCTTGCGACCAACAAGATAGAACTCCACGCTCTTGCCCGCATTCACCAACTCGCGCGCCTTGCGCAGCGCCGCGCGGACGATGTTGGAGTTGAGGCCGCCGCACAGGCCCTTGTCGGTGTTCACCACCACCAGCAGGTGGCGCTGATCCGACCCGGTGCCCTTGAGCAGCAGCGGAGCATTGTCCTGCCCCGCTACCTTGCCGGCGAGGCTGGCCATCACGCCCGCCAGCCGTTCGGCATAGGGGCGTGCAGCTTCGGCGGCGGCCTGCGCCTTGCGCAGTTTTGCCGCCGCAACCATCTGCTTGGCCTTGGTGATCTTCTGGGTCGACTTGACCGAGTTGATCCGACCTTTGAGTTCCTTGAGACTTGCCACTCGTCTTAAGCTCCCGTTTCGTCATTCCCGCGAGGGCGGAAATCCAGCGCGATCTTGCGCCTTGCTGCCCTGGACCCCCGCTTGCACGGGGATGACGAGGGGTTGGTGTTCAATCTTCCTGCGATCAGGCGAACTGCTTGGCGAAGGTGTCGAGCGCCGCCTTGGTCTTCTCGGCCACTTCGCCTTCGAACTTCTGCGTGCTGCGGATTTCGCCGAGGATGTCGGCATGCTCGCTGCGCATGAAGCTCAGCATCGCCTGCTCGTAATCCGTCACCTGGTTCACCGGGACGGAGTCGAGATAGCCATTGGTGCCGGCGTAGATCGACAGAACCTGCTCTTCGAAGGGCATCGGGCTGAACTGCTTCTGCTTGAGCAGCTCGGTCAGGCGTGCACCGCGATTGAGCAGCTTCTGCGTGGCGGCATCGAGGTCCGAGCCGAACTGCGCGAAGGCGGCCATTTCGCGATACTGCGCCAGCTCCAGCTTGATCGAGCCGGCGACCTTCTTCATCGCCTTGGTCTGTGCCGAACCGCCCACGCGGCTCACCGAAAGGCCCACGTTGATGGCCGGACGGATGCCCTGGTAGAACAGGTTCGTTTCGAGGAAGATCTGCCCGTCGGTGATCGAGATCACGTTGGTCGGGATGTAGGCCGACACGTCGCCAGCCTGCGTTTCGATGATCGGCAGGGCGGTCAGCGAACCGGCGCCCATTTCGTCGCTCATCTTCGCCGCGCGCTCCAGCAGGCGGCTGTGCAGGTAGAACACGTCGCCCGGATAGGCTTCACGGCCCGGCGGGCGGCGCAGCAGCAGCGACATCTGGCGATAGGCGACCGCCTGCTTCGAAAGGTCGTCATACACGATCACGGCATGCATGCCGTTGTCGCGGAAGAATTCGCCCATGGCAGCGCCGGTGTAGGGTGCCAGGTACTGCAGCGGCGCGGGCTCCGACGCGGTGGCGGCGACTACGATGGAATATTCCATCGCGCCGTTTTCTTCCAGCTGGCGGACGATCTGCGCCACGGTGGAGCGCTTCTGGCCGACAGCGACATAGATGCAGTAGAGCTTCTTGCTCTCGTCATCGCCCGCGTTGACGCCCTTCTGGTTGATGAAGGTGTCGATGGCGACGGCGGTCTTGCCGGTCTGGCGGTCACCGATGATCAGTTCGCGCTGGCCGCGGCCGACGGGCACCAGCGCGTCGATCGCCTTGAGGCCGGTCTGCACCGGCTCGTGCACGCTCTTGCGCGGGATGATGCCGGGGGCCTTGGCTTCCACGCGGGCACGCCGGTCGGCCTGGATGGGGCCCTTGCCGTCGATCGGGTTGCCGAGCGCGTCGACCACGCGGCCGAGCAGGCCCTTGCCCACGGGAACGTCCACGATGGTGCCGGTGCGCTTGACGCTGTCGCCTTCGCGGATTTCGGCGTCGGAGCCGAAGATCACGACGCCGACATTGTCGGCTTCGAGGTTCAGCGCCATGCCCTGAACGCCGTTGGCGAATTCGACCATTTCGCCGGCCTGGACCTTGTCGAGGCCGTGGATGCGGGCGATGCCATCACCCACGCTGAGGACGGAGCCGACTTCGCTTTCTTCAGCCTGGGTGCCGAAATTGGCGATCTGGTCCTTGATGACCTTCGAGATTTCTGCGGCGCGGATTTCCATGTGGTTTGCCTTTCATCAGCCTTTGCGGCGTCAGCCCTTCATGGCCTGGGCGAGAGAATTGAGACGGGTGCGGATCGAACTGTCGATCCGCTTGGAACCGATGGTGACGACGAGCCCGCCGAGCAGGTCGGGATCGACGCGGGACTTGAGCTTGACCGTGCGGCCTTCGCGGGCACGCAGCTTGCGCTCCAGCTCGCCCAGCTGTTCGGCGCTGAGCGGGTGGGCGCTGGCCACTTCCGCATTCACTTCCCCGCGCTGCGCGGCAGCGATTGCGTGGAAGGCGCGGATGATGCCGGGCAGTTCACCCGCCCGGCGATTGCCGGCGAGCACGCCCAGGAACTTGCGGGTGAGAGCCGACAGATCGAGATACTCGCCGATCCCGGCCAGCACTTTGCCGAGCTGTGCGCGGCTGATCTCCGGATTGCGGATCAGCGCCCGCAGCTCCGCCGAATCGGCGAGCGATTCCGAGAGCTTGTCGAGATCAGCCTCGACTGCAGAAACGATGCCCGCCTCGCTTGCGAGGTCGAACAGGGCCGATGCGTAACGCCCGGCTAGGCTTGCCTGAATACCGGCGGAAAGCTCCACGCGCTATTGTCCTCTTGGGTCCGAGAAAACGGAAAACTTGGGCCCGCCGAAAAGGGCGCGGAAGCCGCACCCCGGCAAAGCTGGCGCGCGCCTAGCATCGGGGGGCAGGGGATGCAACCGGCCTCTGTTCTCAATTCCGGGCAGGAGCCGCGCATTTATACACCAGCCGCTCGTTCGGTTGGTCCGGCAATTGCGACACGACCAGCTCCTGCTGCGCGCCAAGCTGCTGTGCGGCCTCCGCGCCGGCCCCGCAGGCGGGGGCCTGGAACTCGCCCCGCGCCTGGCGGGCCGCCGCCATCTCCTCATGCCCGAGAAGATAGCGATCGACGCGATACTCGTGCGTGGCCGGGTCATAGCGGCTGACCGAAACCGCGGCCTCGCCCGAAGGGACGAACACGCGGCTCCATCCCCCTTTCGCCAGACCATATTGTGTGCGCCCGTTGACGCAGCCGTCTGCCGACCATTCCAGCGGCAGGTCATCCGTGGCGGAGGTGGTCACGCGGCTGCGTTCCGGATCGAGCACGCACAGCATCTGCCCGCCCGTGGCGGGGGGCTTGATCGCGCCCTGATCCTCCGCAGCCAGTTCCGCCCGCAGTATCTCCTGCAGCCGGTCCTCTACCTCGTCGAAGCCAGGGCGGGTGAGCCAGGCAATACCGGCACCGATCACAGCCACTGCGATCACGCCGCCGGCGAACTTCACCTGCCGCGCCTCATTCCGCTCGCGCGCGTAGATAAGATAGCCGCCGGCGCCCAGCGCCACGATCAGCAGCAGGCCAGCCAGCGCCATGTGGTTTTCGCGCTCCGCGATGATAGCGAATTCCACCGTTCGCCGGGCCTCGTCACGACGGCGCGCCCGGGCTTCCTCAGCGGCCTGGCTGCGGGCCTGCTCCGCCTGCCGCTCCTGCTCGGCCCGCGCGCGTTCCTGCGCGTCGAGATCGGCCAGGCTGCGGCAGGGCAGGCCGTTGACCTGCGGCGTCACATCATTGGCGCGGAGGAAGGAGAGCAGCTCACGGTTGGACACGGCGAAGAAGAACTCCGCGTCCGCGCTCCCGCTTTCGGCGCCGAAGCTGTTGACGCCGATCACCCGGCCGCATTCGTCCAGCAGTGGCCCGCCGCTGTTGCCGCGCGCAATCGGCGCAGTGTGCAGCAGCGAATCGAATTCGCGCGTCGGGCGCCGGCCGGAAAGAAAGCCGGTGCTGGTGACCGGGGGCTGGGCGCGGAACAGGTCGCTGATGGACAGGCCCTGCGCGCGGTCCACATTCATCGGATAGCCCACCGCCGTCACGGGGCCGCTGCCGGTCGGCGGATTGCCCGAGATGGTCAGGGGGGGAAGGTTCATTGGCTTGGTAGTGGCGATCAGCGCCAGGTCGGTCCGCTTCGATACGGTCACCAGCCGGCCATACATCGCATTCTCGCCGTCTGACGGGACGATGCCGATTGCAAGGTCCGGATTGTCGATCGCATCCTGCACCACATGGGCATTGGTCACGATCCGCTCGGGCGTCACCGCAAAGCCGGTGCCGTGGGAGACGGGAGTTACGTCATCGCCATCGTGCTCCACGATCACGATGCGCACGACCCCGCGCGAGGCGGCTTCTATATCCCCGGGATCGGCCAGGGCCGGCAAAGGGGCAAGCACCGCCGCGGCGACAAGCAGCCGCACGAGCCAAGCAAGGAGTCGGGGCATCTGCGCCATGGCTGCGCCTTCTTGCTGTCTATTGCTTTGAGCGCAAGACGCGGGAAGCATGTCACCCGGAGGCGCGATATCCGATCCATGAAAGGAAATCGGAATGGCCTATCGCATTGCCGGGCTCGACCCCGCCCCGTTCATGCCACTCTTCGCCATGGAGGAGGATGCACTGCATCGCCGCCGCGCCCGCCTTGCGATTGCCGATGCGGATCGCGGTTACCCCTGCCGCGCCAGCCTGAGTGAAGCGCGCCGGGGCGACCGGGTGCTGCTCGTCCACCACATCCATCATGATGTCGAGACGCCCTATCGCGCCGGCTTCGCCATCTATATCCGCGAGGGCGCCGAGCGCGCCGAATTCGTCGATTGCACGCCCCCGGTATTCGAAGGCCGCATTCTTTCGCTGCGGGGGTTCGATCACGAAGGCACGCTGGTGAGTGCGCGGCTCGCCATGCCGGGCGAGGCCGATGAAGCGATCAGGGCGCTGCTGGAGGCGGACGGGCGCATCGCCTATATCGATGCACACAATGCCGCCTATGGATGCTTCGCGGCTCGCATCGAGAGGGACCAGCCGTGATTCTCGCGCAGCAGATCGAGGCGGAAGATGCATGGGCGGCGGTGCTGCGGCGGGACCGAGCCTATGACGGCCGCTTCGTGACCGGCGTTCTCTCTACCGGGATCTATTGCCGGCCGTCCTGCGCGGCGCGCCATCCGCGGCGCGAGAATGTCCGCTTCTTCGCGAATGGCGAATCCGCGCGAGAGGCCGGGCTGCGGCCCTGCCTGCGCTGCCTTCCGGACGACGCGGCGCGCGATGGGCAGGCTGTGCTGGCGGCCATCGCGGCGATCAAGGACGCCGCAACCCCGCCGGCGCTGGTCGATCTCGCGGCCACAGCAGGTTACTCGCCGAGCCACTTCCAGCGCATCTTCAAGCGCGCGACCGGGCTCTCGCCCGCCGAATATTCCCGGGCCTTGCGCCGCGAAAGGGCGGGCGACGCCCTCAGCGGCGGCGATTCGGTGACGGGGGCGCTTTACGAGGCGGGCTATGGCGCGGCATCGCGGTTCTACGCAGATAATAAGGAGCGGATGGGCATGGCGCCATCGGTATGGAAGAACGGCGGACGCGGCGTGGCGATCCACTGGGCAGTGGTGGACACGACGCTCGGGCCGATGCTCGTCGCGGCGACGGAGAAGGGCGTCTGCCGCCTTTCCTTCGGGGAAGGGGAGGCGGAACTGCGCGCCCGCTTCCCCGCCGCGGAGCTGGTTGAGGGAGGCGAGGCCTTCGCCGCGCTGCTCGCCGCCGTCGTTGCCGAAGTGGAGCGGCCCGGCCTTGGCGCCGACATTCCGCTCGACGTGCAGGGCACAGCCTTCCAGGAGAAGGTATGGCGCGAATTGCGGCGTATCCCACCGGGGGAGACGCGCAGCTATGCCGAAATCGCGGCCGCCGCGGGCAATCCCGGTGCGGTGCGGGCGGCGGGCAGCGCCAATGGAGCCAACCATGTCTCCGTGCTGATCCCCTGCCACCGGGTGATCCGTTCCGACGGCTCGCTGGGCGGCTATGCCTGGGGGCTGGAGATCAAGCGCGAACTGCTGGCGCGGGAGCGCAAGGGCTGATCGCGCGGCGGGCCGCTACACGAAGCTGTAGGGGTCGATATCCACGCCCACCCGCACGCCCTGCGGGAAGCTGAGCGCGCCCAGCCATTCGCGGATCACCTTCTGCACTTCCGCGCTGCGCCGGGCATTCAGCAGCAGGCGATAGCGATAGCGGCCGCGCAGCAGTGACATCGGCGCCGGCGCGGGGCCGAGGATCTGCACATCAGGCAGCTGCGGACGGGTGGCGCCGATGCGGTTGGCCGCCTCACGCGCCTCGGACTCGTCCTCGCTGGAGACGATGATGGCGGCCCAGCGGCCGAAGGGCGGGGCGCCAGCATGGCGGCGCGCTTCGGTCTCGGCTTCGTAGAACGCATCGCGATCCCCTGCGGCGAGGGCGGCGATCACCGGCGCGTCGGGGTGGCGCGTCTGGATCAGCACTTCGCCCGGCTTGGCGCCGCGTCCGGCCCGGCCCGCCACCTGCGCTACCTGCTGATAGGTCCGCTCCGCCGCCCGCAGATCGCCGCCTTCCAGCCCGAGATCGGCGTCCACCACGCCCACCAGCGTCAGTTCGGGAAAGTGGAACCCCTTGGTGACCAACTGCGTGCCCACGATCACATCGATTGCCCCGGCCTCCGCCTGCGCGACGAAAGCCGCGGCTTTTTCCGGCGAATTGAGCGTGTCGGAGGTCGCCACGGCCACCCGCGCGTCGGGCAGGATCTCGGCCACTTCATCCGCGATCCGCTCCACGCCCGGCCCGCAAGCGACCAGGCAATCGGGTTCGCCGCATTCGGGGCAGCGGTCGGGCGTTTCGGCCTGATGCCCGCAATGGTGGCAGGCGAGGCGGCGGCTGAGGCGGTGCTCCACCAGCCAGGCGCTGCAGTTGGGGCACTGGAAGCGATAGCCGCAATGCCGGCACAGCGTCAGCGGCGCATAGCCCCGGCGGTTGAGGAACAGCAGCGACTGTTCGCCGCGCTCAAGCCGCGCGAACAATTCGCGCGCCAGCCGCGGCGCCAGCCAGCGGCCGCGCTCGGGCTGTTCCTCGGTGAGGTTGACCGTCTCGATCTTCGGCATGCTCGCGCCGCCAAAGCGGCTGGGCAACACCAGCCGTTCATAGATGCCCGCTTCCGCCATCTGCAGGCTTTCGAGGGCGGGGGTGGCGCTGGCGAGGATCACCGGAATGTGTTCGAACCGCGCACGCATCACCGCCACGTCGCGCGCGTTATAACGCACGCCTTCGTCCTGCTTGAAGCTCACCTCATGCGCTTCATCCACCACGATGAGGCCGAGCTGGCCATAGGGCAGGAACAGCGCCGAACGCGCGCCCACCACCACCTGTGCCGCTCCGCTTGCGATCGCCCGCCAGGCCCGCCGCCGCTCGGTGGACTTGAGCGAGGAATGCCACACAACCGGCGGCGCGCCGAAGCGCTCCTCGAACCGTCGCAGGAAGGCTTCGGTGAGCGCGATTTCGGGCAGCAGCACCAGCGTCTGCCGCCCGTTCCGCAGAGATTCGGCAATGGCTTCGAAATAGGTTTCCGTCTTGCCGGAGCCGGTCACGCCGTCGAGCAGGAAGGGCGCGAAGCCCCCGTCGCGCGTCGCCGCCACGAAGCGGCTGGCCACCTCGGCCTGCTCGGCGCTCAGCTCCGGTTCGGAGAAGCTCGCGCCGGCGCGGGGGTAGGGGCGATCGCAATCCACCTCCACCGGCTCCAGCGCGCCCTGGTTCACCAACCCGCGCAGGACGCCCTCGCTCACGCCGGCGATTGCCGCCAGTTCGCGCAGCGTCGCCTGCTCCCCCTCCAGCGCAGCCAGCGCAAGCTCTCGCTTTGGCGTCATTCGCTCCGGCAATCCGCCCGAGAGGCGATATTCGGTCATGGTCGCGGGGCCCTTCAACGCCCCGCCGCTCGACAGCACCATCCGCGCCACTGCCGAAAGCGGCGCGCAATAATAGTCTGCTGTCCATTCGATCAGCCGCCGCAATTCGGCACGCAGCGGCGGCACGGGCAGCCGGCCCAGCAGCGGGCGCAGCCGCGCATCGGGAACGGGGTCGCCCGGCAGGCGTCCATCGTCCCAGACGATACCGACGATCTGGCGCGGGCCCAGCGGCGCCACCACCACCGACCCGGGCACGACATCCATGCCGTCCGGCACGCGATAGTCGAGCGCGCCGAGCGCGGCGTTGAAGATGAGAAGTCGGACGCGGTTCATGGATGCCTGCCTATATGGGCTTGGCAGCGCCCGCGCAGCAAGGACCGCGCGCCAAAGAGGAGCAAGGAAATGTGGGGAGAGACGAATATGACGGGGCCGGTCCGCCGGAGGGGCTTCCTCGCCGCCCTCGGGGCGGGCAGCGTCCTCGCCTTGTCGGGCTGCGCCACCTATGGCGGGGGCATCAGCCTGACGGAGGCGGTGCGGCGCCTGCTGGTGCTGTCGAGCGAACGGGCCTTCACCCGCCTGACTGCACCCGGGGGCTATTGGGACGAGTCGGTCGCCCGGCTGGGGCTCGACGAGTTTCTCGGCGCGCGCGGTGATGTGCTGTCGCGGATACTCACTTCCGCGCTGTTCAAATCGCGCCTGGAAGATGCAGTGGCGGAAATCGCCGTGGACGCATCCTATCGCGCCGCGCCGGTGGTGACGGACACGGTGCGCGCGATCGGCATTACCAACGCGGTGGCGCTGGTGCGCGGCGGCCCCACGGCGGCCACCGCCTTCCTGCGGCAGGAGATGGGCATGCGCCTGATCGACGCCATGGTTCCTGAAGTCGGCGATGCGCTGCGCGTGGCGGACGATCCGCTGGTCGGCCAGCTGCTGGCCGGCCTCACCGGCGTGGATGTGGCGGGGGTCGCGCGCGGCTTCGCCGGAGAGGTGGAGGAGGTGATCTGGCAGGAGATCGGGCGGGAAGAGGCGGCGATCCGTGCCGATCCTGCTGCCACGCGTGATCCGCTGCTCACCGCAGTATTCGGGGCCGGAGCGGCCTTGTGAGCTGCCCCACGTGTGAGGGGTGGCCCCCGGCAGCAGCGGAACCTATAGCCGCACACGAGATTCGCACCGACCGGAGCAGTAGATGAAATTCTTCGCCGACACCGCCGAAATTGCCGACATCAAGGAACTGGCCGAAGCGGGCTTGCTCGATGGCGTTACCACCAATCCTTCGCTGATCCACAAGTCCGGACGGAACTTCATGGAAGTGACGAAGGAAATCTGTGCCCTCACCGATGGGCCGGTGAGCGCCGAAGTGGTCGCGCTGGACCATGGGACGATGATGAAAGAGGCCGAAGTCCTGCGCAAGATCGCGGACAATGTGTGCATCAAGGTGCCGCTGACGATCGACGGCCTGAAGACCTGCAAGGCGCTGACGGACGATGGCACGATGGTGAACGTCACCCTGTGCTTCTCCGCCAATCAGGCGCTGCTCGCCGCCAAGGCCGGGGCCACTTTCGTGTCCCCCTTCGTCGGCCGGCATGACGACAATGGCTTCGATGGCATGGATCTGATCCGCGACATCCGCCTGATCTACGACAATTACGCCTTCGAAACGCAGATCCTCGTCGCCAGCGTGCGCCATGCCACCCATGTGCTGGAAAGCGCCCGCATCGGCGCCGATGTCGCCACCATGCCGCCGGCCGTCATCAAGAGCCTGGTGAAGCATGTGCTGACGGACAAGGGCATCGACGGCTTCCTGGCCGATTGGGCCAAGACCGGGCAGACCATCGGCTAAGGCACGACTTGGCAGAAGAAACGCCTCTCGACCGGTTCCGGCATGCGCTGACCGGCGCCGCGCGCGCGATTTCCCATGATGCGGAAGTCGATGTGTCGTGGTCGCCGGACGGGCCGGGCATGCAGGGTGACGCGATCCGCGTCCCCATGCCGCCGCGCAGCCTGCCGCCCGAACAGGCGCGGGAAGCGCGCGGCTTTGCCGATTCCTATGCCTTGCGGCTGCGCCACCACAATGAGGGGCTGCATCGTCGCAACATGCCGGCCGAGCCGGGCGCACGCGCCTGCTACGATGCGATCGAGCAGGTCCGTTACGAGGCGCTGGGCGAGAACAATTACGCGGGCATGCGCGCCAATCTGGATGCGGCGCTGGAAATGCGCATGCGCTCCGATCCCATCGCCCGTGCCGCCAGTGCGGACGAGGTGCCGATCGAGACCGCTCTGGCGCTGATGCTGCGCGAGAATTTGACGGGGCAGCCGATCCCGCAGGCCGCGCGGCCGGGCGTGGAGATGCTGCGCGAATTCATCGAAAGCCGCACCGGCGACGATTTCGAGCGGCTGTCCGAATCGCTCACCGACCAGCGCGCCTTCCAGTCGCTGTCGCTCGACATGCTGCGCCATCTCGAACTCGTCCGCGCCGAAGAGGTGGACGAGCCGGCGACGGACGATTCGGGCGAGGAGCAGGAAGGCCCGGACGAGCAGCAGAGCGACGAGAGCGAAGACCAGCGCAGCGATCAGGAAACGCGCAGCGAGCAGACCTCCTCCGAAAGCGGTGAAGGGGAAGGCGACGAGGATTCGCAGCAGGAGATCGAGCAGGATCAGGAGATGACCGAGGGGGACATCGGCGACGAGGGCGAGGAGGGCATGATGCCCGTGCGCCCGAACCGCCCGTGGACCGACCTGCCCGACAGCTTCGACTACAAGGTGTTCACCGAGGAATTCGATGAGGTCGTGGAGGCGCAGGAACTCTGCGACCAGGACGAACTCGCCCGCCTGCGCGCCTATCTCGACAGTCAGCTCACGGGGCTGCAGGGCATCGTCACGCGCCTCGCCAACCGCCTGCAGCGGCGGCTGATGGCGCAGCAGAACCGCAGCTGGGATTTCGACCAGGAAGAAGGCCTGCTGGATGCCGCGCGGCTCGCCCGCGTGATCGTCAGCCCCGGCCATTCGCTGTCCTACAAGGTCGAGCATGAGCAGGATTTCAAGGACACCGTCGTCACCCTGCTGATCGACAATTCAGGCTCCATGCGCGGCCGGCCGATCTCCATCGCGGCGATCAGCGCGGACATCATGGCCCGCACGCTGGAACGCTGCGGCGTGAAGGTGGAGATCCTCGGCTTCACCACCCGCGCCTGGAAAGGCGGGCAGAGCCGCGAGAAATGGCTGGCGGGGGGCCGCCCGGCGAGTCCCGGCCGGCTCAACGACCTGCGCCACATCATCTACAAGAAGGCGGACGAGCCGATGCGCCGCGCGCGGCGCAATCTCGGCCTGATGATGCGCGAGGGGCTGCTCAAGGAAAATATCGACGGGGAAGCGCTGCTGTGGGCGCACAGCCGCCTGCTTGCCCGGGCGGAAGACCGCCGCATCCTGATGGTGATCTCCGACGGCGCCCCGGTGGACGACAGCACGCTGAGCGTGAACAACGCGGGCTATCTCGAAACCCATCTGCGCAAGGTGATCGACTGGATCGAGCGGCAGAGCCCTGTCCAGCTGGTCGCCATCGGTATCGGCCATGACGTGACCCGTTATTACAAGCGCGCCGTCACCATCATGGACGTAGAGCAACTCGGCGGCACGATCATCGAACAGCTGGCGGATCTGTTCGAGGTGGAGTGACGCTGGGCGGGTATATCCTGCCCTTGTCGAAGGGTGCGCACGCACCTATCCCCCGCGCCATGAACGACGCCCCGCTCCAGCTCTTCAACAGCCTCACCCGCAAGCTCGAAACCTTCGAGCCGGTTCATCCCGGTGAGGCGCGGGTCTATTCGTGCGGGCCGACGGTCTATAATTATCCGCATATCGGCAATATGCGCGCCTATGTCTTCGCTGACGTGCTCGGCCGCACGCTCAGCTGGAAGGGCTACCGGCTGACCCATGTGATCAACATCACCGACGTCGGCCACCTCACCGACGATGCCGATGCGGGCGAGGACAAGATGGAGAAGATGGCGGCCGCGAAGGCGCAGTCCATCTGGGATATCGCCCGCCATTATACGGAAGCCTATTGGGCCGATGTGAAGGCGCTCAACATCCGCGAGCCGGCCGAATGGTCGATCGCCACCAATTACATCGAACAGATGATCGACTTCGCGAAGCAGATCGCGCCGCGGCACTGCTATGAACTCGACAGCGGGCTCTATTTCGACGTTTCCACCGTGGATGATTACGGCCGGCTTGCCCGTGCGGTGACGGAAGAGGGGGAAGGGCGGATCGAGGCCGTGGCCGGCAAGCGCAATGCCGCGGATTTCGCCATCTGGCGCAAGACCCCGCCGGGCGAGACGCGGCAGATGGAATGGGATTCGCCCTGGGGCAAGGGTGCGCCCGGCTGGCATCTCGAATGTTCGGTGATGAGCGGCCAGTTGCTGGGCTTTCCCTTCGACATCCACACTGGCGGGATCGACCATCGCGAGATCCACCATCCGAACGAGATCGCGCAGAACCAGGCCTTCTGCTGCACCAACGGGCTGTCCGTGCCGGCCAATTCCGGCGCGCGGATCTGGATGCACAACAATTTCCTGGTCGATCGCACCGGCAAGATGAGCAAGAGCGCGGGCGAGTTCCTGCGCCTGCAATTGCTGATCGACTGGGGCTATCATCCACTGGCCTACCGCCTGATGTGCCTGCAGGCGCACTATCGCAGCGAACTGGAATTCAGCTGGGACGGGCTGGCGGCGGCGCTGACCCGGCTCAAGCGCATGGTCATGGCGGCGGAGCGGCTTACCGATGCGGGGGAGGGCGATCCCGACCATCCCAAATTCGCGCCGCTGCTGGCGAAGTTCGATGCCGCGATCAGCGACGATCTCAACACCGCCATCGCCCTGACCGCGCTGGAAGAGGTGCTGGCGATGAAGAAGGTCGATGCCGGGGTGAAGCGCGCGGTGGTGGCGAAGATGGATGCGGTGCTGGGGCTCGGCCTGCTCGACCTTGCGCGCGCGGATCTGCGCCTGCGGCCGAAAGCTGCGGTCATCACCGAAGCCGACATCGACGCCGCGCTTGCCCGCCGCAAGGGGGCGCGGGCGGAGAAGGATTTCGCCGCCTCCGATGCGATCCGTGACGAGCTGGCGGCGCAGGGCGTCGAAGTGATGGACGGCGATCCGCTCGGCTGGGAATGGAAGCTGGGCTGAGGCCCGGCGCGCGGTCAGGAGGGGATGGAATGACGATCGCCGTGCTGCCCGAAAGCTTGCGCCCGCTGGTGGAGCAGCGCCTGCCCGAATGGCTGGAGCCCCGCTGGTGGCGCGATCCGGAGATGCTGGTGGAGCTCGCCCCACAGGCCGAGATCGGCTGGTTCGACCTGCACGAGAAGGCCGCTGCCCTGCGCGGGGTGGAGCTGGCGCGGGGCCTGCGCTGGCTCAACAGCTCCTATGCCGGGGTGGACTGGATGCCGCTGGCCGACTTTGCGCGGCGGGGCGTCGCCGTCACCTGCGGATCGGGCCTTACCTCCGGGCAGGTGGCGGAATTCGCGGTGATGACCATGCTGGCCATCGCCAAGGATTATCGCGCCGTGGTGCAGGCGCAGGCGCGGCACGAATGGCTGGCCGTGCCGCCCGCCGTCCGCGATCTGGCGGGCAGCCGGGCGCTGATCCTCGGCCATGGGGCGATCGGGCAGGCGATTGGCCGCGCGCTGCAGGGTTTCGGCGTGGAGGTTGTGCCGGTGCGCAGCCGCGCCGGCGAAGGTGCGCTCGGCCCCGACGACTGGCGCGGGGCGCTCGGCAGCTTCGACTGGATCGTGCTGGCCTTGCCGGGAACGCCGGGCACGCGCGGCACGATCGGCGCGGCGGAACTGGCGGCCATGCATCCCCAAGCGGTGCTGGTGAATTTCGCCCGCGCCGATGTGGTGGACCAGCCCGCGCTGGTCGAGGCGCTCAGCACAGGGCGCATCCACGCTGCCGTGCTGGACCTCACCGATCCCGAGCCGCTGCCGGCCGACCATCCGCTGTGGCAGCTGGAAAATGCGCATATCACCATGCATCTGTCCGGCATTCCCACTCCGGCGAGCCAGGCGCGCGCGGCCGAGCGCTTCCTGCGCAATTGCGCGCGGTTCCGGGCCGGCGAACTGCTGGAAGCGCAGGTGGAGCTGGGCCGCGGATACTGAGGGGCGCCCCCTTCACCCTTCCTCCACCACCAGCACCTCGCAGGTAATCACCAGCAGCGGCGGCTCGAGATGATGGTCCACCTCGGTCACCGCCGCATCGGCCACCAGCTGGCCGGGCAGGGCGAATTCATGCTCGGGCAGGAAGGCGATGAAATTCTCCCCCGCCTGCACTGCCTCCGACCCGGCGAATTGCAGCGTCAGGCGATGCCGCGCCCCGGCGAAGGTGATGCTTGCCCAGCTATTCTCGCTGTGGCGCACCAGCCGCGCCTTGCCTTGCGCGAGCGCCAGCACCGCATCGCGCAGTCGTTCGCCCGGCGCGCGGCGGAATGGCCGCGGCAGGCCGTTCGCGAAGGTCAGATCAGAATACATCGCCTTTTCCCCAATAAATGTTCATGAAATGTTCCACCCGTTTTTCCGTATGCGGGCGCGGCGTCCGGCCGTTGCGGAGGTCGAGCACGAAACGCGGATCATGCGTTGCCATCCGGCCGAAGCGGGTGGCCGTCATGCCGGTGTGGCGCAGGAAAACCTCGATCTTGCGGATGAGCATGGCCTGTCCTCTGCTGAACCCGTAGCGGGCGAATCGACAGGGAATCAGTTCGCGCGGGAAATCCTACTTGTCTAGGAAAAATCCTACGTGTAGGAAGAATGCGTGATCACATCGCAGGAAATCCGCCATGTCCGCGCGTGAAAAACTTGCTGCTCTGGCGCGGGAGCGGGGCAGCAGCCTGGCTGCCCTCTCTCGTATGTTGGGGCGCAATTCCAGCTATTTGCAGCAATATATCACCAAAGGCAGCCCGCGAAAGCTGGAGGAGGAGGATCGTCGGCATCTCGCCCGCTTCTTCGGCGTGGCCGAATCGGAACTCGGCGGTTCGGAGGAAATGTCCTACGCCGAGACAGGCGAATGGGTGGAAGTGCCGCGGCTGCCGCTCGACGCCTCGGCCGGGCCCGGCGCCTTGGGAGCGGAGGAAATTCCCTTCGACGCCTTCCGCTTCTCGCGCCGCTGGCTGCGCGAACAGGGGTTGGACCCGGCCATGCTGTCCTCGATCCGTGTGATGGGCGATTCGATGGACCCCCTGCTGCGCGATGGCGACGAGATCCTGGTGGACCGCACCCCGCGCCCTTTCCGCGAAGGTGTGCACGTGCTGCGCATGGGCGAGGTACTGCATGTGAAGCGCGTCCAGTCCGGCGCCCCCGGCACGCTGCGCCTGATCAGCGCGAACGAGGCCTATGATCCGATTGAAGTGGGTTTGGACGAGGTCGATCTGGTGGGGCGCGTGGTGTGGAAGAGCGGGCGGTTGTAGGGGTTGATGGCCCAGTCAAACCCCATCGTCATCCCAGCGAAAGCTGGGATCGCTGGCCTCTTGGTATAAGCTTTCCGATGAGCGGCTGGACCTACATCCTCACCAACAAGCCTCATGGCGTGCTGTACATCGGCGTCACGGCCGATCTGGCCGCGCGAATGATGCAGCACCGAGCGGGCACCGGCTCGGCTTTCTGCCGCCGCTATGGCCTGAGGCAGTTGGTGTTGGCGGAAGAGCATACCGACATCGCCACAGCGATCGCCCGCGAGAAAGCCCTGAAGGCCTGGAAGCGGGCGTGGAAGATCGAATTGATCGAGCGCAGCAATCCGGAATGGCGCGATCTGTTCGAGGTGCTGCTCGCGTGAAGCGGGTGGATCTGCCGGGCCGATAGCGATCCCAGCTTTCGCTGGGATGACGAGAGGGTGCTGGCGATCCCGCCGCTGCCTCGCCAAACAATCCAACACATTTTCCTACACCGCCACCTCTGTGCCTTCTTCCACCAATGCGCAAAAACCCCGCCCAACCTTCTGTAACCCCGACAAAACACCCCGTCCTGCTGCCCCAGGATTTTCTGCCATGAACCCTGTTCCAGCGTGTTCCAGGCCTGGCTTGCAATCGGCGGATCGTGCCGCCACTTTCGGGGGCATGACAGCCACTCAGGACAGCCGGCAGGAGGCGCCGTTGCGCGCCGCGATCATTCCCGTCACCGCGTTCCAGCAGAACTGCTCGCTGGTATGGTGCAGCAGGACGATGCGGGGCGCGCTGATCGATCCCGGGGGTGATCTCGACAAGCTGAAGGACGCGGTTGAGCGGGCGGGGGTGACGCTGGAGAAGATCCTGCTCACCCATGGTCATGCCGATCATTGCGGGCAGGCGGGGATGCTGGCGGCCGAACTGGCGCTGCCGATCGAAGGCCCGCATGAGGATGATCGGTTCTGGATTTCGCGGCTGGAGGACGACGGGCCGCGGTTCCAGATGCACACCAAAGTGTTCGAACCGACACGCTGGCTGGAGGATGGCGACACCGTGTCCTTCGGCGAGGTGGAACTGGAAGTGATTCACTGCCCCGGTCACACGCCGGGCCATGTGGTGTTCTTTCATCGCCCCACGCGCTTCGCCTTCGTGGGGGACGTGCTGTTTCAGGGCTCGATCGGGCGCACCGATTTCCCCATGGGCAACCACCAGGATCTGCTGGATGCGATCACGGGCAAGCTGTGGCCGCTGGGCGATGATGTCACCTTCGTGCCGGGGCATGGCCCGCACAGCACCTTCGGGCAGGAAAGGCGTAGCAATCCCTATGTCGGCGATGCTGCGATCGCGGCAGGGAAGTGATGCCGGATGCCTTGCGCATGGCTGAAAAATCGCTATAGCGCGCGCCTTCGCCGCATGGTTGCACCTGCCGCCACTGCCCTTGCCTATGCAAGGTGCATGGCCTAGGGCGACCGCAAAAGACGACAAGATTTCAAGGAACAGGTGCCTCAATGGCTGTCCCTAAAAGAAAAGTATCGCCGCATCGCCGGGGCAACCGCCGGTCGCATGATTCGCTGAAGGTCGAGGCATTCCATGAATGTTCGAACTGCGGGGAACTGAAGCGTCCGCATAACCTTTGCAATCATTGCGGCCATTACAACGGGCGCGAGATCGTCTCGGTCGGGCTCTAAGCCCTCTGGTCAAGGAATGAACGCATGAGCCTGCCGCGTATCGCTGTGGATGCGATGGGCGGCGATGAGGGCGTGCGCGTGATGATCTCGGGCGCGGCGCTCGCGCGCCGTCGCCATGAACAGTTCAAATTCCTGCTGGTGGGTGACCAGGCACGCATCGAACGCGCGCTGGAAAGTCACCCGAACATGCGCGAGGCGTCTGAAATCCTCCATTGCGAGGATGTCGTGGGCGGGGATGAACGCCCCACCCAGGCGCTGCGCCGCGCAAAGACCACGTCCATGGGGCTGGCGATCAATGCGGTAAAGCGCGGCGATGCCGGCGCCGCGGTGAGCGCGGGCAATACCGGCGCGCTGATGGCGATGAGCAAGCTCGCCCTGCGCACCATGCCGGGCATCGATCGCCCGGCGCTGGCGGCGCTGATGCCCACGCTGGGCGAGAATGACGTGATCATGCTCGATCTCGGCGCCAACACCGAATGCGACGCGCGCAATCTGGTGCAGTTTTCCATCATGGGCGCGGCCTATGCGCGCATCGTCACCGGGCGCGAGGCGCCGCGAGTGCGGCTGCTGAACATCGGGACGGAAGAGATCAAGGGCACTGACCGGCTGCAGGACGCCGCGCAGATGCTGCGTGCAGCGCACGGCCTTTCGCTGAGCTTCGAAGGCTTCGTGGAAGCCGACAAGATCAACCGCGGCGATGTGGACGTGGTGGTGACCGATGGCTTCTCCGGCAATATCGCCTTGAAGGCGATCGAGGGATCGGCCCGCTTCGTTACCGACCTGTTGAAGGATGCCTTCCGCAGCTCGCTCCGGTCCAAGATCGGTTTCCTGATTTCACGGCCGGCCACCGAACTGCTGCGCCATCATCTCGATCCCAACAATCACAACGGCGCGGTCTTCCTCGGCCTCAACGGCGTGGTGGTGAAATCGCACGGCAGTGCCACCGCCGGGGGCGTCGCCAATGCGGTGGCGGTCGCGGCGCGGCTGCTGGAGGAAAGTCTTACGGAGCGCATTACCGCCGACCTTGCCGAACTGGGTGAGGAGCGACTGCGCGAGAACGGAATGGTCGGGGCCGGCAAGTGATTCGCAGCGTCTTGAAGGGGGCGGGCTCTGCCTTGCCGAAACGCGCCGTCTCCAATGCGGAGCTGGCGAAGACGGTGGACACCAGCGACGAGTGGATTCGCGAGCGGACCGGCATCACCAATCGCTATATCGCGGGGGAGGGTGAGACCACCGGCTCGCTCGCCACCGCTGCGGCGCGGGCTGCACTGGCAGATGCGGGAATCGACGCGGGCGAGGTCGATCTGATCGTGCTCGCCACCGCGACGCCCGATAGCACCTTTCCCGCTACGGCCACGCAGGTACAGGCGGCGCTCGGCTGCCACGGCGCGGCCTTCGATGTGGCAGCCGTATGTTCCGGCTTCCTTTATGCGCTGGCGACGGCCGATGCCATGCTGCGCACCGGCCTTGCGCGGACGGCGCTGGTCATCGGGGCGGAAACGTTCAGCCGCATCCTCGACTGGGAGGATCGCACCACTTGCGTGCTGTTCGGCGATGGCGCGGGTGCCTTCGTACTGCGGGCGGAGGATGTGACGGAGGACGGGCCGGGCGTGCTTGCCAGCCGGCTCCACGCCGATGGCCAGCATCGCGAACTGCTTTACGTCGATGGCGGTCCGTCCACCACCGGAACGGTCGGCAAGGTGCGGATGAAGGGACGGGAGGTGTTTCGCCACGCCGTCGTCAATCTGGCGCAGGTTCTCGAAGAGGTGCTGGAAGCGACCGGTACTGCCGCGGAAGATGTGGACTGGGTGGTGCCGCACCAGGCCAATCTGCGCATCCTCGATGCCACCGCGCGCAAGCTCGGCTTGCCGGCGGAAAAGGTCGTCGTCACCGTGGATCGCCACGCCAACACCTCGGCCGCCTCGGTCCCGCTGGCTTTCGACGTCGCCCGGCGCGATGGACGGATCAAGCCGGGCGATCTGGTGATGCTGGAAGCGATGGGCGGCGGCTTCACCTGGGGGGCAAGCCTGTTGCGCGTCTGACGGCCAGGCGATTTCCGCGGGTGCGCTTGCCAAAGCGGCGCAAATCCGCCATTCGTGCCCGCGGGTTGTTCATGCACTTATGAGAGGGGGCGCATTTCTATGATGCGATCCGTGGGAACACTCACCCGCGCTGACCTGGCTGAAGCAGTGAACCGCAAGATGGGCCTTTCGCGCGCCGAAAGCCTGCACCTTGTCGAGTCGATTCTCGAGAAGATGTGCGATGCGATGAGCGACGGCGAGAATGTGAAGATTTCGGGCTTCGGCAGCTTTGTGCTGCGCGACAAGAAGGAACGCGTCGGCCGCAACCCCAAGACCGGGGTGGAAGTGCCGATCACCCCGCGCCGGGTGCTGACCTTCCGCGCCAGCCAGAAGCTGAAGGACCGCGTGGCCGGGGCCTGACGGCGTGAGTGACGAGCCCCGCCAGCTGCGTTTCGACGACGGGAAGGATCCGCAGGCGCTGCGCACCATCGGGGAGGTGGCCGCCGCGCTGGGGATCAAGCAGCATGTTCTCCGCTATTGGGAACAGCAGTTTCCCGCGCTCCGCCCGCTGAAGCGCAGCGGCGGCCGCCGCTACTACCGGACGGAGGATGTGGAGTTGCTCTCCACCATCGACCGGCTGGTCAATCGCGAAGGCTATACGCTGAAAGGCGCGCGCCAGCTGCTCGATCAGGGGAAGGAAGGCGCCGCCGTTGGCGAGGGGCAGGAACACCGCCGTGCGCCGCAGTTCTCTGCCGCAACCGGGGACGTGTTGCCGCAATTGCAGGCGATTCGCGCGCGACTATCCAGCGCATTGTCCTGAGCCGTCAGGCGTCAGGAGCGCAGTCGCTCCGGCCCTAGTTCTGGATCGAGATCGCGCGGGCGGGCGAAGTGGACCAGCCGCCCGCAACCGGGCGCGGCATCGGCCCATTGGTCGATATCGAGCTCAAGCACGGCGAAGGTGGCGGTGGGATATTTGCGGGAGGCGGCGACGTACAGCTCGTTTTCCTCATCGCGCGGCACCAGCGTGAAGATCAGATCCTGCAGCCCCGGATTATGCCCGGCGAGCAGCAGCGTCCGCGGATCGCCTTCGACCTTGCGCAGGATGGTGAGCAGCGTGTCGGCGTCGGCGAGGTAGGCTTCGCGTTCCCACTCGATCGGTTGGACAACGCGTGCGGACTCCAGCGTCAGCTTCACCCGTAGCGCGGGGCTGGCGACCAGCCTGTCCCAGCGAACGCCATGCTCGCGGATATGTTCGCCCATCAGCGCCGCGCCACGCCGTCCACGCGCATTGAGCCCGCGATCGAAATCCCGCAGCGAGAGATCTTCCCAGTCCGACTTCGCGTGCCGCAGCAGGCCGAGCAGTTTCACCCTAGTCGCGTTCCTCTTCCCGCACCGCCGGCCGATCGGCCTCGCCCGCCGAGCAAACACCTGCGGCGACGCGTTGTAAAGCCTCGTCGAGAGTCAGCCGCACCACGGGAGTGCCGGGCGGAAAGGCACCGAGCAGGCGCGACGGAAAGGCGGAGGAGAGGACGACGAAATGGCCACTGTCACCCGCGGAGCGGATCAGCCGGCCGAAGGCCTGCGCCAGCCGCGCCCGGATCAGGCGGTCGTCATAGGCAGAGCCGCCATTCGCCGCACGGCGCGCGCGATGCAGGATGCTCGGCTTGGGCCAGGGCACCTGTTCCATCACCACGCAGCGCAGCGAGTGTCCCGGCACGTCCACTCCATCGCGCAGCGCATCGGTGCCGAGCAGGCTGGCCTGGGGATCGTCGCGGAAGATGTCCACCAGCGTGCCGGTGTCGATTGGATCGACATGCTGCGAATAGAGCGGCAAGCCGGCCCGGGCGAGGCGGTCCGCGATGCGGCCATGCACGGCACGCAGCCGCCGGATGGCGGTAAAAAGGCCCAGCACGCCGCCCCCGCTCGCTTCGATAATGCGGCCATAGGCCCCTGCGAGACCCGCCAGATCGCCCTTCTTCACATCGGTGACGATCAGCACCTCGGCGCGGTTAGCATAGTCGAAGGGGCTCTGAGCGCTCGCCAGCATGGGGCGGGTATCTAGATGCATTGCGCCGGATCGGGCGAGGGCGCTGTCCCAATTCTCGCCGCCGTCCACTCGATCGCAGAGCGTTGCACTGGTCAGCATCACGCCGTGAGCGGGTTCGAGCACGACTTGGGCAAAGGGCTTCATCGGGTCGAGGAAGTGGCGGTGCAGGCCGATGTCGTATTCCCGCGCTTCGGCCCGGTCCACGGCCAGCCAATCCACAAAGTCCGGATCGGCCGGCCCGCCCAGACGCCCCAGCAGCGCCTCCCATGCGGCCAGCGTATCCACCCGCCAGGCGAGCGAGTGACGGGCCCCCTCGATCCGCGCGCGACCCTGCCCATCGAGCCAATCGGGCGCATCCTCGATCAGCGCTTCGAGCCGCAGGCCGAGTCGGATCAGCGGCTGGCGAATCTCCGCAAGCGCAGCAGCCGCAGCCTGCGCGCGTTCCACGAAATCGCCTTCCAGCTGCGCCGCCTCCGTCTCCAGCCCATAGCCCGCTTCCTGCCCCCCCGGCCCGTTTGCGCTTTCGTCGCGCGCATAGGTGAGGGCGCGAACAGCGGCGAGCAGCTCTTCGACAGGGCCTGAGGGCACACCTTCAGCAATGCGCTGCAGCCAACCCTCGCGCGGCAAGGCTTCCGCGGCATCGAGCGCGGCGCTGACAGCCCTGCCGCCCGCTTCATCATAGCTCGCCACATCTGCGAGCCGAGCAGCCAGCCCGCGACGGCGCCCGCGCGAGCCCCGCTCCGGCCCCACGATCCAGCGGCGAAGTTCGATCGCTTCCTGCCCCGTGAGGGCGGCAGCAAAGGTGCTGTCGGCCGCTTCAAACACATGGTGGCCTTCGTCGAAGATGATGCGAGTGGGGCGTTGCGCATGATCGCGGCCGCGTGCCGCGTTGATCATCACCAGTGCATGATTGGCGATCACCAGATCGGCCTGCGCACTCGCCCGGGCAGCGCGTTCGATGAAGCATTTGCGGTAGTGGGGACAGCCAGCATAGATGCATTCGCCCCGCTGATCGGTGAGCGAGCGTATCGCGCGGCTGCGAAACAAAGTGCCGAGCCAGCCGGGCAGATCCCCGCCAATCATGTCGCCATCGCTGGAATAGGCTGCCCAGCGCGCGACGAGCTGGGCGAGCACCGCGGCCCTTCCGCCGAAGCCGCCTTGCAATGCATCTTCCAGATTGAGGAGACAGAGATAGTTCTCGCGCCCCTTGCGGATCACCACCGGGCGCGACCCGTCCGGGCGGGCGGCGGGCCATGCGCGCGCGCTCTCCCGGCGAAGCTGCCGCTGCAGGTTCTTGGTATAGGTGCTGACCCACACTGTGCCTTGCGCCTTCTCGGCCCAGAGGGATGCGGGCGCGAGATAGCCGAGTGTCTTGCCAATGCCCGTGCCCGCCTGCGCCACCAGCATATGCGGCGCGCCGCGGCGTGCGCGCGGGGCGAATATCCTGCCCGCGTCCCGTGAATAGCTGCGCTGCCCTTCGCGCCGTTCTGCCCCTTCGCCCGTGAGCCGATCAAGCCGCGCTTCAATCTCAAACTCTTCGATTGCGACCTGGCCTGGCTGAGGCCGTTCGGCCGTCTCTTCCCATTCTGGCAGACGCGAAAAGAGCCATTTCTCGCCTCGCTCCGGCTGGCGAACATGGGGTGCGATGACCTGCGCCCAAGGCCAGCGCAGGCGCGCCAGGGATTGCAGCGCCATCCATGCCCCCTCCCGCTCCGGCCAATCGCTCGCCTCGCAGCGTGCCAACAGTGCCGCTGCGGCCTGCTGCAGCAGCATCGGCACGCCATCGTCGCTTGCCGGTTCTTCCAAGCCTAGCGCGTGGGCGATACCCTTGGGCGTGGGGACGACGAAGCGGGCAGGGTGGACGAAGGCGAACAGCTCCAGCAGGTCCAGCCCGGAGAGATCGGGATAACCGAGACGCGAAGCGACGAGTGGAGCATTCACGATCAGCAAGGGTGTGTCGGCCGCCGCCATCACCGCTTCCCCCTTGCCGATGCCCCGGGTGGCGCCGTCGGCGCTGCGAAGCCAGGTGCCGGCATGGCTGGCATGCAGTGCAGGGAGAGCTAGAGAAGGCATTGCTGCAGCATGAGGATGGGGGAACGAAAAGTAAACACTCGGCTCTCAGCAACAGCTTCGACAATCCACCTGCCGCAACAGCTATTCTGTCCGCCGCATTTACGCCACATTAATTCGCCTACTTATCAGTGATTTGTATGGTTTGCTGAACGGATCGTCAGGGAACTGCCCGGAAGTGTTGCGGATTTTTACCGCACTATGGAACACAATCCGCACCCCGCCCGTCACGCCAGTACCGCGATTGCCGTGGTCCTCGCGTTTACTGCAACCCCGCTGCTGGCGCAGGAAGCTGCGCCGCCGGTGATTCCACCCGTAACGGCCACGGTGGATGCACCGGCAACGACATCCGCTACGCCGCCCCTTACCCAGCCGGAGGCGATCACAGACCCGAGTGCAACGGTCACCACACCGCAGACAGGAGCGGCTGCGTCCCCGCCGTTTAATGCATCGACCGTTACGCCTGCCACTCAGGCACCGACAGTTGTGACGCAGTCCAATCCGGTTGTGCAGCCGGTTCCGGAGCCTAGCACGGAAGCGGTAGAGCCAGCGACGGCGAATGAGGCGACCGCGCCGACCTCGACGAGCGCGGCTCCCGCCCCCGCTGCCCGGAGCGCCCCGGCTGCTGCCGCTGATGCTTCGGCCGCTCCGGTTCGCAGCACCACGCCAATAGACACCGCCGCAGCGGATGCACCGGAAGCAGCTACGCTGCCGGGCGAAACGGCGGATCTTGCGCCGCTGTCCGCACCGTCGGTCCAGCCTGTCGCACAGGCCGCTCCGGAGCCTGCGGCTGCCAATGCGGTTGACGCGGATGGCGGTGACGGCGCTCTCGCGGGGACGATCGGACTGCTGGCCTTGCTCGGCCTTGGCGCGGGCGGGATCGCACTCTTCCGCCGCCGTCGCCGCACTGCGCGTGCAGTGCCGGTCGCAAAGTCTGAGCCGCTGGCACACAATGGCGATGCCGCTCCTCATCCCTACGTCAGCCCGAAGATCGACAACCCGCCCGCAGATACCCCGTTGGCTGGTACAGCGGCGACCGGCGGAGCCACCCGCGGTTGGGCACAAGCCACGCCGCTCCCTGCACGCCGGCCGGTTACGGCCAGCGCCACGGCCGGTGGTCTTGCCAACGCCGGTGCTGCCGTCGTGCTGCCGCGCGATATGCCGGCCAGCTTTGAAGAGCGTGACCGGTTGATAAAGCAGATGGTCGCGGCCAAGCCCGACCGAGCCAACCCGTTCGTTTCGCCGCGCGCTCGTCGCAAGCGGGCTCGCTTGATCCTGCAGTCGCTCGGCCGCAAGTTCCAGAACGGGCATTCGTGGATCGATCTGAGCCAGTACCCCCAGAACTGGCCGACGCTCGCCCGGGGCAGCAGCAGCGTCGCTGCCTGACGGGTTCATCGGCGACAATGTGAAGGGGCGGCCCCGCCGGGGCGCCCCTTTAACATGTGAAGATCATTTCCTCACGTTCGAGCACTGCCAATTGGCCGGATCGTCCGGACTGCCGTTACCTTTATAGCGCGCCACCGCGGGTGAGGCGCAATGCAGGCGAGTGAGGCTACCGTCGGCTTTCTTGCCGATGACGGAATCGGGAGCGGTTCCGCCATTCGCCCAGGAGTCCAGCGTGTCCAGCCACTCCACCTGATCGGCACCGGGGCCGCCACGGCAGTGTTCCACACCCGGCAGCAGGAAGAAACGCATCTGCTCCTCCGCCCTTGGCGCCTTGGCACCTACTGCCTTCGCATATTCTGTCGTTCCTACTGGGCTGGGTCCGGGGTCGTTCTCGCCGTGCCACAGGATCAGCTTGCCCCCACGCCCGAAGAAGGCCGAGAGATCAGGATCGGTGGCTTCATACATTCGGGCGAAGGCGCTGCTGCGCAGCTGCGGGATATCGGTTTGCGGAGAGAGCTTCGCAAAGTTCACTTCGCGGCCGCCGAACAGCAGCGGGGACAGGTTCAGCAGGCCACCGCCCCCGGTCGCATCCGTCCCCTTGCCCTCGGTGCCGACGAACAGGCTCCATCCCGGCTCTCCACCAGGGCTCATCGGGAACATCGCCCACTGGCCATCGGGCGCCCGGATACCACGGTAGATCGTCTGCAATGCAGTGACCTGTGCCGGCGCCAGGCAGCTAGCTGTCTTGGCCCCAGCGCACTGGATTTCGGCGGGATCCCAGCGGCATTGCCCCAGATCTCCGATTAGTCCGTCCGTCAGCCCGTCCTCCGCATCGCAGGCCTTGAGGGCGGCGGTCTGCGCCAGCTTGAGATCGGCGGCGGAAAAGCCAGCGCCTGGCTTCGCGAAGGTGTTGTTGCGCAGGACGGCGCTGGTCTGCACCTGCAGCGAATACACCGGAGCGCCGGCGCTGATCGCGTCGTAATCTTCCGGGAAGCGCTGCGCTTCCATTAGGGCCATGCGGCCGCCGGTGGAGCAGCCCTGGAAATAAGAGCGATCCGGCCTTCGGCCGTAGACCGATGCCACCAGTTGCTTGCCAGCCAGCGTCATTTCGTGAACGGCGCGATAGCTGAAATCGCGGGCCGCCTCGGGGTTTTGAGCAACCCAGCTGTTGTTCCACACATCCGTGCCGGCGTGGCCGCCGTCCGTCTGCAGTGTAGCAAAGCCTTTTTTCAGTCCCTCGCTCGCTGCCATCAGCGTGACATTGCCGGCCCAGCCACCACCGCCGATGCCGAGGACCTTGCCGTTCCAGCGCGCGGGAAGGCGATAGACCACGCCGATGTTCGAGCCTTCGGCGGGATGCAGTGTCGCCGTCACTTCGCAATATCCGGGCAGACCGTCAGTTGCCTCAATCCAGCGGGCGGCTGCGTCTGGCGGTCCCAAGCTGCTGGCAGTGCAGCTTTGTGCGGTCAGGGTGGAAGAGCCGTTCGCGCCGGGTGCTGGACCGTCGCTACCCGGCGTGGAGCAGGCCGCAGCCATTGCCAGCAAGCTGCATGCAGCAGCGCGTCCGATCCTCATCGACATCCGCTCTCCCTTCATTCTGTTTGGCCCATGGTGCCACGGTGGGCGCAGGAGTCCACAAGGGAAGGGCGGGGCGCTCGGTAGCTAGTCGCGGTCAGGGCGGGTGAGGGGGAGCGGCTCCTTGAAGGTCTGCGTTACATAGGGGAAGGGGATCTCGATCCCGGCTTCGTCCAGCGCCTTCTTTATCGCGAAGACCACGTCGTTCTTTACTCCGAAATAGTCGTGCTGCCGGATGTCGATCCACCACCGCACGAGGAAGTCGATGGAGCTCGAGTTGAACTCCTGCGCATAGACATCCACGCCGTGATTGGGGGAAAGCTCGGCAATGCCTTCCACGGCCTTGCGGATTACGGCTGAAGCCTTGGCCAGATCGGTATCGTAGGCGACACCGACGATGATCTCGTTCCGCCGCTCATGCGCGTCTGTGTAGATCTTCACGGCGTTCTTGAAGATCATGGAATTGGGCATGATCGTCAGCTCGTTGGAATAATGGCGGATATGCGTTTCCCGCAGGGTGATGTTCTCGACTTTGCCAAGAACGCCTTCCACCTCGATCATGTCGCCGATCTGCATCTTTTCGCGCAGCATGATGAGCACGCCGGCGAAGAAATTCTCGAAGATGTCCTGAAACGCAAAGCCGATGGCCACCGCGCCGATGCCGAGGCCGGCGATTAGCCCAGCGGGCGTGAAGCCGGGAATGACGATGGCGGCCGCGATCAGCAGGCCCATGATCCAGATCACCAGCCGCGCCGCGGTCTCTACCAACAGCCGCAGGCTTTCACGCATGCTGGTCTTGCCGACCACCAGTTCTGCAATCCGCGTAGCGAACTTCGCCACCAGCCAGGTGATGACCAGAACGATGATGGCGATGACCAGCTTCGGCGTAAGCGCCACGGCCTGCATCTGCATGCTGACCAGCTGATCGCGAATGATGGCGACGTAATCCAAGAAATCTCCCCTTCCCGTGGCTACAACAAGGAACCCGCAGTGCTGTTCCGCCTTCGACGCGGGCACGCGTCGCCCACGGTGGCGGACCGCATCCCCACTTGCAACCGGCCCCGCCATCCGCGAAAGGCGCGCCACCATGTTTGATGATGAGCTGATCTCCGCCGCCCGCGTTTCGAAGGCCTGGCCGTTCCAGGAGGCCATGAAGCTTGCCAAGCGCTATCCCGATGGCAAGCGGGGGGCGGACGGGGCGCTGGCCCCGGTGCTGTTCGAAACCGGATATGGCCCTTCGGGCCTGCCGCATATCGGCACCTTCCAGGAAGTGCTGCGCACCACACTGGTCCGCCGCGCCTATGAAATCGTCAGCAATGGCGCGCCCACCCGCCTGGTGGCATTCAGCGACGACATGGATGGGCTGCGCAAGGTGCCGGACAATGTGCCGCAGCAGGAAATGATGCGCGCCAATCTCGGCAAGCCGCTCAGCCGGATCCCCGATCCCTTCGGGCAATATGAGAGCTTCGCACACCACAACAACGCGATGCTGAAGGATTTCCTCGATCGCTTCGGCTTCGACTACGAATATGTCGCCGCCAGTGACCGGTACAACTCGGGCGCCTTCGACGGCGCGCTGGCGCATGTACTCGATCGCTTCGACGCGATCATGGACATCATGTTGCCCACGCTGCGGGAAGAGCGGCGCAAGACCTATTCGCCGATCCTGCCGATCAGCGAGAAGAGCGGGATCGTGCTGCAGGTGCCGGTCGAAGTAGTGGATGCCGCAGCCGGCATCATCCGCTTCGAGGATGAGGGCGACACGGTCGAGCAATGCGTGTTCGGCGGTCGGGCCAAGCTGCAGTGGAAGGTCGATTGGGCGATGCGCTGGTATGCGCTCGGCGTAGATTACGAAATGAGCGGCAAGGATCTGACCGACAGCGTGACGCAGTCGACCAAGATCGTGCGCGCGTTGGACGGTCGCCCGCCCGAAGTGTTCATCTACGAGCTGTTCCTGGATGAGAATGGCGAAAAGATATCCAAGTCCCGTGGCAATGGCCTGACGATCGAGGAATGGCTGCGCTACGGCAGCGAGGAAAGCCTTGGCTTCTTCCTCTTTCGCGAGCCCAAGCGTGCGAAGAACCTGCACGCGGGGATCATCCCGAAGACGGTGGACGAATATTGGCAGTTCCGCGCCCGCATCCCCGAACAGCCGCTGGAACAGCAATTGGGCAATCCGGTGTGGCATCTGCTGCGTGCGAATGGATATCACGGTGGGGATGGCGACAGCCTGCCGGTCACCTATGGCTTGCTGCTCAATCTCGTCGGGGTTCTGGGGGCCGGGGCGACGGCAGAGCAGGTCTGGTCTTATCTCGGCAACTATATCGACAACGCCACGCCTGAGGCTTGGCCGGAGCTCGACGTGCTGGTCACCACGGCGCTGGCATATAATCGTGACTTCGTTGCATCCACGCTCTCCAAGCGGGCGCCCGCGCCCAATGAGGCCGCGGCTTTGCGCGCGCTGGATGCGGTGTTGGCGGAAGCGGCAGAGGATACGCCGGCTGAGGATCTGCAAACAGCCGTCTATGAAATCGGCAAGGACGAGAGCTTCGGGTTCGAGAACCTTCGGGACTGGTTCAAGGCGCTCTACGAGACTCTTCTGGGTTCATCGCAAGGGCCGCGGATGGGCAGCTTTATCGCCCTGTATGGAGTGGCTAACAGCCGCAAGCTCATTGCTGAGGCACTGGCGCGATGAAGCAATCGGACCCGCATCGTCTGG
The DNA here is from genome assembly GCF_003569745.1 of Altererythrobacter sp. B11. Taxonomy (NCBI): domain Bacteria; kingdom Pseudomonadati; phylum Pseudomonadota; class Alphaproteobacteria; order Sphingomonadales; family Erythrobacteraceae; genus Altererythrobacter; species Altererythrobacter sp. B11. Next base: position 2,980,337 of record NZ_AP018498.1, on the reverse strand, counting down.
CGCGCGATCTGCTGGGCCGCGAACTTGATGGGCTGGAGCCCGAAGAGCAGCGGGTCCTGCGCCGCATAGCATCCGGCACTCTCACCGGCATGGATGCCGACGAGGTGGCGCAGTCGCATGCCACCATGGGCGATCGGCTGGCGGACAGAGTGGCCGCAGTCGGCGGAAGCTGGGGCTTCATCATCGGCTTCGGCGTGGTGCTCGCGTTATGGGTGCTGGTGAACAGCCATGGGCTGGAGGCGCTGGGCTTCCATCCCTTCGACCAGTATCCCTATATCTTCCTCAATCTCATGCTCTCGATGCTCGCCGCAATCCAGGCACCGATTATCATGATGAGCCAGAACCGGCAGGCGACGAAGGATCGCATCGCCGCACGGCACGATTACGAGGTCAATTTGCGCACGCAGCTGGAACTGGTGCGGCTCTCCCGCAAGCTGGACCATATCGCCGAAGTGATCGGCCATATTGAGGGCCGGATTCGCGACGACGCGGCTGACTGAGCCGCCTTAGATCCAGTTCCGCGCGCGGTACCACTTGGTGACGATGTATTTCTCGCCCCGGACCACCGGTGAGCCGGCATGGACGGTCCAGGGATTGGGCACACCGTTTTCATCCGCATTGTTCCACGCCAGCAGAACGCCCGGCTTCGGCTGGATCGCCATGTTGAGCCGGCCGAAGGTGGTCGCCCCGCCTTCTTCCACTTCGTTCAGAAAGATCATGGCAGTATAGCAGCGTTGGCCGCCGCGGTCCTTTTCCGCCTCCCAATAGGGGGTGTTGTGCGGAAACCAGTCGGTGTGGTCCTGAAACTGTTGGCCGGGAAGATAGCGCTGGCCCTGTATCGTCTCCCCAGTGCGGGGCTCCAGCCCCAGAAGATCGTCGATCCGCCGCTGGATACGCTTGACGAAAGGATCGTGCGGATCCGGATCGCCCGAATAGGAGGTGCGATAGCCCGTCGCATAATCCACATCGAAGGCGCGGCTCGGCTGCGCCACCGCGTCGACCATCGCAATCAGCCGACCACATTCCTCGCCGGTCAGGAAATCGCCCACGGCGTAGATCTCGGCCTTTTCGGTCGGCAGCTTGTAGACATCGGGCATGGCAGCCAGGCGTTGGCGAACCTTGCGCCCGATCTTGGCCATTCGCGCTCGATCGGGGTCACGCTCGGCCAGGGTCATTGAAAGATTGTTCGGATCCATGCCCGGCTGTTTTCCAAAGCGAAGGGCGGCTGGCAACCCCGGCAAACATCTGCGTCGCTTGGTAAGCCCCGAAACGTCGCCCTTCTTACAGGATTGCTGCCGGAAGCATCGCACCTCCGGCAGCAGGGACGCCTACCAGAAGAAGTCGTAGATCACGTCCACCACTTCGCCGCTGTACGTGTCCACGAGCAGGGCGTCGTCATAATAGCGTATCCAGCGATACGATCCGTAAGCTGCAGGCAGGCGGTAGCGCCATGGATCATTGATCCAGTACCGGCTGCCGAAGAACAGCGAGTTCAGGCGAAATCCCGCGCCCACACGGCGATAGCTGTAATTGCGATAGGGCGCGTAGTAGATTCCGACGTGGAAGGTGCTGCGGTTGGCGCGGCGATAGCTCTGCCAGTCATAACGACGGTTGTCGCGCCAGCGCCGATCCCAGCGGCGATGGTCGTCGTAACGCCGCCGGTCGTCATAGCGCCGATCATCGCGCCGGCCGTCATAGCGTTCGCGGTTACCATAAGACCAGTCACGGCTGTTATCGCGATAGGAACCATTGCGCCGATCATTGCTATAGGAACGATTACGCTGCTGGTCCCGCTGTTGCACCTGGACGCTGCGATCGTTTCGCCAGGCTTCGTTCCGATCCGGCCGCTGATAGCTCGGCTGGCGGGGTTGGGGGGTGCTGCGATCATCTGGTCGCGAGGGCCTATCGCCCCGCCGGCGATCGCCGCGGTAACTGTCGGGCTGGGAACGCTGCCGCTCGCTTCCGCGCCATTCGCTGCGCGACGGGGTACGCTCAGTGGACGGCCGCGAGGACTGGCTGCGCTGGTGTTCCACCGCTCGTTCCCCCCGGTTGCGCCACTGGCCCTCTGCAGCGGCAGCCTGGCTGGCAAGCGGCGGGGCAGCCAGCACTATCGCCAGGGCTGCAAGGCCGCTGTTTTTGATAAGCTTCTTGAGTTGCACTGCAGACCTCCTAGCATGGTCGCGGCGGCTTGGCTGCGGCCTGATAATGAACGCTCAACTAGGCGATCTGGTCTGTCCATTCACTGAACCGGCTATATAGCTTAACGTTCATATTGGACATCGATAGGCTGAACGTGGACATCGTTGGAATTGCCCGGGCTTAGCTGGACATCCGGCCTGCAGGGTCTAGGGACAGACAATGCCCCTCAAGCGCCGCATCTCCCGTTCTTTCGAGCAGATTTCCCATTCCGAAATCTTCGAAGTGAACCAGTGGCAGCGGCGGTTTGCCACCCTGGCGGGTGCTCTGCTTGTGGGGGCGGTGGCGGTATTCTTCGCCCACCTAGGCGATGCGGCTCAGCGCCTCTTCACGCGGATGACGGGGGAGTATCCGCTGCTCCCGCTGTTGCTCACGCCGCTGCTGTTCGCTGCGCTGGCGTGGATTACCCGGCGCTTCGTGCCGGAGACGGCCGGTTCCGGCATTCCACAAGTGATTGCGGCCAGCCGCTTTCCGAACGGTCCGGTGAGCAGTCGCCTGCTGTCGTTGCGGGCGGCTATTGCCAAACTGCTGCTCGCGATCGGCGCCTTGCTCGGAGGCGCCTCTGTCGGTCGGGAAGGGCCAACCGTTCAGATCAGTGCGGCGATCATGCTTCGGATTCACCGCTGGTTGGGCGTAAGATTGACCCCAGGCGTCTACATTGCTGGCGGCGCCGCCGGTGTTTCTGCCGCGTTCAACACGCCGCTGGCCGGGATTGCGTTCGCCATCGAGGAACTCGCCGTTGCCTATGAACAGCGGGTCGCAGTGCTGGTGATGGGCGCGGTCATGATTTCGGGTCTCATGGCGCAGGGCCTTTCCGGCAACTACGTCTATTTCGGGGCCGTGTCCTCAGAGATTCCTCTCAAGACGATGCTGCTTGCGGCGCCCATCGCCGGCGTCGTGGGCGGCGCGCTTGGCGGGCTTTTTTCGCGCTGCTTGCTCTCGTTCCGCGGCCCTGAGGGGCGCTGGGGCGCCTTATCGCGCACCCGCCCGGTCACACTCGCGCTGGCCTGCGGCGTGGTTGTGGCAGTGTTGGGGGTGGCGACGCAGGGCTCCACCTGGGGCACCGGCTACCAGACCTCGGTGGTGTTGCTGCGGGGCGGGGAGGTGCCGCTGGAATTCGGCCCGGCCAAGTTCATTGCTTCGTTGGCAACGGCGGTGAGCGGCATTCCAGGGGGCATTTTCGCGCCCTCGCTGGCTGTGGGCGCGGGATTCGGCAACCTCCTCGCGCCGCTGTTCGCACCGCAGGAAGCGGGCGCAGTCGTGTTGTTGGGAATGGCGGGCTATTTCGTCGGCGTCGTTCGGGCGCCGCTGACGGCGGTCATCATCCTTAGCGAAGCGACCGGAAGCACGGCGATTATCCTGCCGCTCTTTGCTACTGCGCTGATCGGGGACTGGACTGGCAGCCAGATTTGTCGCGCGCGCCTCTATCACGTCCTGGCCACCAATTTCATCCCGAAGGATGAGCCGGAAGCCAAGCCCGACCTCGAAGAAGAGGATGGAGAAGAGGTGCCGCGCAAGCCCGTCGACTGACGGCGCGAGGAGCGGGGCGAGGGCGGCCGCAGCCGCCCTCTTGCGCGATCAGCGCGACAGCTTCTTGTAGGCGAGCCGTGTCGGCCGATCGGCCGCATCGCCCAGCCGGCGGCGGCGATCTTCCTCATAAGCGGCGAAGTTACCTTCGAACCATTCCACGTGGCTGTCCCCTTCGAAGGAGAGGATGTGCGTGGCGAGGCGATCGAGGAAGAAGCGATCGTGGCTGATGACCACGGCGCAACCCGCGAAGTTCTCGATCGCATCTTCCAGCGCGCCCAGCGTTTCCACGTCGAGATCGTTGGTCGGTTCGTCCAGCAGCAGCACGTTACCGCCCTGCTTCAGCATCTTGGCCATGTGCACTCGATTGCGCTCACCGCCCGACAGCTTGCCGACGTTCTTCTGCTGGTCCTGCCCCTTGAAGTTGAATGCGCCGACATAGGCCCGCGTGCTCATGTCGTGGCCGTTGACCTTCATGTAATCGAGGCCGTCGGAAATCTCTTCCCACACATTGTGCTTCGGATCGAGATGATCGCGGCTCTGGTCGACATAGCCGAGGCGTACCGTTTCGCCGATTTCCACCGTCCCGCTGTCCGGCTGTTCCTTGCCCGTCAGGATCTTGAACAGCGTCGACTTACCGGCGCCGTTCGGGCCGATCACGCCCACGATGCCGCCCGGGGGCAGCATGAACGAGAGGTCGTCAAACAGCAGCTTGTCGCCATAGGCCTTGGAGATGTTCTTCGCCTCGATCACCTTGCCGCCCAGCCGTTCCGGCACCTGGATGACGATCTGCGCCTTCCCGGGGCGGCGGCTGTCCTGCGCTTCCTGCAGCTGCTCGAACTTGCGGATACGCGCCTTGCTCTTGGTCTGGCGCGCGGCGGGAGTCTGGCGGATCCAGTCTAGCTCTTCCTTGAGAGCCTTCTGCCGCCCGCTTTCCTCACGCTCTTCCTGAGACAGGCGCTTGGCCTTCTTCTCCAGATAGGTCGAGTAATTGCCTTCGTAGGGGAAGTATTTTCCGCGATCGAGCTCCAGAATCCAGCCGACCACATTGTCGAGGAAGTAACGGTCGTGGGTGATCATCAGCACCGCCCCCGCATATTCCTTCAGGTGGTTTTCCAGCCACTCCACGCTTTCCGCGTCGAGGTGGTTGGTGGGTTCGTCCAGCAGCAGGATCGAAGGCTTCTGGATCAGCAGGCGAGTGAGGGCAACGCGGCGCTTCTCACCGCCGGAGAGGCTATCCACGCTCCAGTCGGAAGGCGGGCAGCGCAGGGCCTCCATCGCGATCTCCAGCTGGTTGTCGAGCGTCCAGCCGTCCACGGCGTCGATCTTTTCCTGCAGCGTGCCCATTTCTTCCATCAAGGCATCGAAATCGGTGTCGTCCTGAGGGTCACCCATCTCGGCGGAGATCGCGTTGAAGCGATCGACCATGTCCGCCACCTCGCGGGCGCCGTCCTTGACGTTCTCAAGCACCGTCTTGCTCGGGTCCAACTCGGGCTCCTGCGGCAGGTAGCCCACCGTGATGTTCTCGCCCGGCCAGGCCTCGCCGGTGAAATCAGTATCGATCCCGGCCATGATCTTCATCAGCGTGGACTTGCCCGCGCCGTTTGGCCCGACGATGCCGATCTTGGCACCTTGGTAGAATTGCAGGTTGATGTCGCTCAGCACCGGCTTTTGCGCGCCGGGGAAAGTCTTCGTCATGCTCTTCATGACGTATGCGTATTGGGCGGCCATGCTCGTCCTTCAGCGGAATGTCTGGTGGTGTCCGGAGTTGCCGCGCAGATAAGGGTTGGCGCGCCGTGGGGCAAGCGGCTTGCTTGTCGCAGCCGTCCCGGCCTGCCACAGGCCGCGCATGGAAATCCGAGAGACCGACTTGCGCGATCCGCACGAACACACGCTGCTGGAAGATGTCTATGCGCTGTTCACCGGCTGCACGCTGATCGCGATCGGTCTCGTGCTGATGAAGGCGGCGGGCATCGTCACCGCCGGCGTCGCAGGGATCGCCTTGCTGCTGTCCTACAAGATGAAGCTGGGCGTGGGCCCGCTGTTCTTCCTGCTCAACATCCCCTTCTTCCTCCTGGGCATGCGCGTGATGGGGCGGGAATTCATGGTCAAGACGGTGCTCGCCAGCGGGCTGATCTTCGCGCTCGCCAGCGTGGCGCAGGCATCCATGCATCTCAGCGACGTTCACCCCGCCTTCGCAGCGCTCGCGGGTGGCACCTGTGCGGGCATGGGCATCCTGGCGCTGATCCGACACAACACCGGGGTCGGCGGCGTCAACATCATTGCGCTGTGGCTGCAGCGCAGCCGCGGGTGGAATGTGGGCCGGCTCCACATGGCTTTCGACGGCGCGATTCTCATTGCGGCGCTGCTCGCGATTCCCCCAGCCAAGTTGGGCTGGTCGGTCCTCAGCATGGTGGCGGTGAACATGATCCTCGTCGCCTACCATCGCCCGGGCCGCTACCTGGGCCATTGACCCGGCTTCGTCCGGCTGGTCTGTTGCGACGCAACACGTCATCTGAGGGTTACACGCATGAGGACGCTCGCGCTGGCGCTAGTCGCCGTTATCATTCCTGCGGCCGCCGCGGCGGAGACGCCGGCCGGGCTGGCTGCGCAAGCGGACGAGGCGCTGAAATCGGACCAGACCGCCTGGGATTTCGTCGAAGGGATCACCACCGAGGTGGGGCCGCGACAGGCCGGCACCGAGGCGGAGGCAAGGGGCCGCGCCTGGGCGCAGGACTGGCTTTCGCGCAACGGCTTTGCGCGGGTGATGCTCGAGCCCTACAAGATGGATACATGGCTGCGCGGCGCGGAGCGGGCAGAGGTCGTTACGCCCTTTCCACAGAAGCTGGTCATCGCCGCACTTGGCGACAGCGGTTCGACCGGAGAGGGTGGGATCACCGCGCCGGTGGTCGGCTTCTCGTCCTACGCCAAGCTGGAAGCCGCGCCGGCAGGCTCGCTCAAGGGCAAGATCGCCTTCATCGACCACTCGATGCGCGTGACGCAGGATGGCTCGGGCTATGCTTTCGCAGGGCCCGTGCGGTGGACTGGCCCTGCCCTGGCCGCGAGCAAGGGCGCCGTCGCCGCGGTGATCCGCTCTGTCGGGACGGATGATCACCGCACGCCCCATACCGGAGGCACCACCTTCGCTGAAGGCGTGAAGCCGATCCCGGCCGGTGCGCTGTCCAATCCCGACGCGGATAATCTCGAGCGGATGCTGGCCCGCGCCGGCGCGCGCGGTGCGGAACTGACGATGAAGCTGGTGCTGACGCCGCGCTTCGTGGGCCAGACCGAGAGCGGCAATGTGGTGAGCGAGATCACCGGCCGCGATCCATCGCTGCCGCCGGTCCTGCTCGCCTGCCACCTCGACAGCTGGGATTTAGGCACTGGCGCGATCGATGACGGTGCAGGCTGCGGCATCATCGCCGCGGCGGCCCGACACGTTGCCGCCGCTGGCCAGCCGCTGCGCACCATTCGCCTGCTGTTTGCCGGCGCTGAGGAAACGGGTGTCTGGGGCGGCAATGCCTATGCCGCTGCCCATGCGAAGGAGCCCGTGGCCGTCGCGATGGAGAGCGACTTCGGCGCCGACCGCGTATGGCGCCTCGACACCAATTTCACGGCGACCAATCCCGAACTCTACAAGCGGCTCGCTAATGCCGTGGCCCGCTTCGGCGTTTCGACCTCCGCCGTCGATGCGAGCGGCGGTGCCGATATCGAGATTGCCCGCCAGCAGGGCGGTGCGGTCATCGAGCTGCAGCAGGACGGCACCCGCTATTTCGACCTCCACCACACGGCGGACGACACGCTGGACAAGATTGACCCGGCGCAGCTGCGTCAGAACGTCGCCGTATGGACACAGGTCGTGGGCATCCTCGCCAACGAACCCGGACCCATCAAGCCGGCGGAGTAGCACGGTCGAAAATCATGGTCGGGGAGACAGGATTCGAACCTGCGACCCTCTGCTCCCAAAGCAGATGCGCTACCGGGCTGCGCTACTCCCCGACCGTCCGCTGACGCGGACATGCGCATGGACGATGGTGGGCCCGGCAGGATTCGAACCCGCGACCTAGCCGTTATGAGCGGCCAGCTCTAACCGCTGAGCTACAGGCCCCTGCGTCGCATGCGCGTCGGCGGACCTAGCCGTGCGCCGGCGCGCTGGCAAGCAAAGCTGTTTCAGCGGATCACAGCCTCCAGCACGCCGCTAATTCCGACGGGAGCGACGTTCCGGCGGGCCAGCTCGGCAAAGATTCGGCCCCACCAGTCGTAGAGTGCATCGAGCTCGGCCGCGCTCTGCACATAGGGTGTATGCCCGACGTCCAGTGAGGGGCTGTGAAAGGAGAACACCAGCAGCGGCAGGCCCATTTCCAGCGCGACGTCCACGCCCCGTAGCGCCTCCTCCACGCTGACGCCTTCGGGTGTCAGCGGAATGCGTTCGAGCAGTCCCAGCCGCGCCATCAGTGCGCGCGAGGCGGGAAGGCGCCATTGGCGCGGATAGATCGCATCGCCAAACCCGCGGAGCAACCCCGAGAACACGGTGGTGAGAGGCAGTTCGAGCAAACGCCTATTCGTATCAACCCAATAGGGAGTGAGTGGGTGCGGGCGATAATCCGGTCCGCCGCCCGCCGAATAGTCGAACTTGCTGCGCACGGAACTGTCCACCGCGATGCCCGCATCCACCAGGAGGCCGGCGGTGGCAGGGCCGAGCCCATAGCGGCCAGCGCGGTACATGAGCGGGGTGGCTGCGAAATTGCTGTCTATCGCATCGCGCAGCCGAAGCAATTTCTCCCTCTCGAGCGCAGGGGGTAGGTTGCCGGCAAACGTGTTCCGCTCTGTCAGTTCCTCCTCGAAGGGAGGGCTGACCCACGGATGCAGCTGTACGCCGATCTCCGCCTCGCCGCGAGCAACCGGCCCGCGCAGGGTTTCTGCGGCCTCTGGGCTCGTCGCAATCGGCCAGTCCACAAGATAAACTGGGGCCACGCCATGCGCTTCGCAGAAGGACTGAAAGCGAGCGATCTGCGCTACATGCTTCAACCCGTGACTGACCCGGTCAATGGGCTTTGCCCAGTCGAACTCTTCCTCGGTATCGACGGTGACCATGAAGCGAGGGCCGAAGTTGGGGGGGAACTCGGCCGTGTCTTGCGGAATGGGCGGCTGGAGGATCGAACGCACCGCCTGTTTCCTTCCGCCTCTATCCGCCGGCAGCCGGTCCGCCGGTACCCGTGGATTCGACGCTATGGCCCGCCGCCGGGCCGGTCAAGGCCGGCAGGTGCAGCACCAGCGCATCCCCGACGCGCGCCAGCTCGCCGCCCGCTGCGGCGGCTTCCGCCCGGGCGAGGCGCAGGGTGAAGCCGGTGCCAAAGGCACCTGCGGAGATCGCGCGCGGGCCGCCGGGGGCGCTGGCGGTAAACAGATCCTCCACGGCGGACAGGGCGGCGGGCAGCTCCGCACCCAATTCCAGCCGGTCGCCTGCGCGCGAAAGCGAAAGCGCGATCAGTTCGCCGGGGGCCAGGCCGCCTGCAAGAATCGCCAGCATGCGCCAGACCAGTTGCAACGCTTCGGCCTCTGCGATTCCCAGGGTGAATGGACCCGGCCCGGTCGCCAAGTCCATCCGCGCGTTGCGCGGGCGCAAAACGCCCTGCAGGCGCCGCAGCGTGGTGGCGACAGAGCGCTCCAGATCGCACTTTCCCTCGATCAGCTCCATGGCGCCACTCTCCAGGCGAGCGAGTCGGTCAATCTCCTCGAACCCGGCGAGCAGGCGGGCAGCGTCGACGGCAATGCCCGCGGCCAGAGCGCGATATTCATTGGGGGCCGGGCCGAACATCTGTTGCTGGATGATCTCCGCAAAGCCCTGAATGGCATTCACCGGTGTCCGCAACTCGTGAAGCACTTGGCGCATGCGCTCGGCCCCTGGCGTATCGGCGGGCGGCAGATCCGCCGGAGCCATATCCCTGCGCATCCGACCGGCATAACCTCTGAAGGCGCCGCTTCCGGTGAATTCCGGCGCGGCGTCCACGCGCCAGTGACCCTCGATCCGTTCCGGGCCGAAGAGAACGGCATGCCCGTTTTCGATCGGCAGGCGGCGCTTCATGGCATGGAGGCTCTCCGCATCGAGTTCCGCGCCTGCGCCGCTGCCCTCCGGGCCAAACGACATGCCGATCGTGAGCGGAGCCATGCCAGACTCAGCCCAATCGATCGCCCCTTTGGCATCGGTGGCGAATTCGAAGGCGGAAATGCCCTTCGCAGCGTCGGCTGACTCCGCAGCGATATGTTGAGCGGCGGCACCATCACGGCCTTGGCGGCGAGCTTCTCTGAACGCTTCGATACGACGCAGCAGGGCACCGATGCCCTCATTGGGGGCTGCCGGCTGCGTTTCGGGCTGGGTGGGCGCCCCCGGGGCCGGTGTGGCCGCATGTTCGATGGCAGGGCGGGGCAGGACGAGGTCCGTCACGCCCAGCCTCTCCAGCAGCCTGCCCACCTCGGCCGGAAGGCCGCGACGATGCCGCAAGAAGCCGCGCGCGTTCATGGGCAGGCGTGGAATCAGGTCTAGCCAGTCCTCTACGCTCAACTGCGCGGTCGCCATCGCTGCCGCAGCCATCTGCGGTTCGCCAGCGGCCAGACGACCGATGAGTTCCGCATTCCGCAGGCGCAGCCCGGGCGCTCGCACGACGGCCGACTGGACTTGCGCTGGAAGGGCCTCTCCAAGCTCCGTGAGACGCGCATAGGCAGCGTCGATGAGTTCGCCCTCGGCGGAGCCGGGAGCACTGCCCAACAGATCGATCAGCTGGCGGAACTCCGTGCGCGCGGCCGCCTCGCTCCCGCTGCGGGAGCGGAGCACGGTGGCCAGGCGATCGTCGAACAGCAAGCGAATCTCCGCGGAGCGAAGCCGCGGGGTGCAGCTTCCGGCGCTTTGCCAGTAGCGGTTCCGTTGGGGACCGGAATGCCCGAGCGATGCTGCGTTGCAAAGCGGGACAATTGCGGTATTATATAATAATATTCCAGCCGTCCTGCAGCTGGCGGATTGTTATTTCGTCCGCGAATGGTTTAAATCGGGGCTCCCGCGGCCGCACAACAGGGTGATAATGGCGACGCTCGACAAGATCGATCGAAGGCTGCTGGCAGAGTTGCAGGCAGAAGGCCGGGTTACGAATGTGGACCTTGCCCGCCGCGTTGGACTCACTGCCCCGCCGTGCCTCCGCCGTGTGCGCGCGCTGGAGGAAGATGGTGTGATCCGTGGCTACCATGCGGATCTCGATGCGTCGAAGCTGGGATTTGCGATCACCGTTTTCGCGATGGTCAGCCTGCGCAGCCAGGCGGAAGAGGATTTGCGCGCGTTTGAACAGCATATTCGCGGTCTGCCCGAAGTGCGCGAATGCCATATGCTCAATGGCGAAATCGACTTCATCCTGAAGATCGTCAGTAAGGATTTGCAGAGCTTTCAGGAGTTTCTGACCAGCAAGCTTACGCCTGCGCCCAACGTGGCCAGCGTGAAGACATCGCTGACGATCCGCACCTCGAAGAACGAGCCCGGCGTCCCGCTCGGCTAAGCGCGCCGCAGTTTTCTGCGATTGTTGCGCATTCTTGACCGAGGTCAAAGCGTAGCCCCCGGGGCCCGGCTAATCCGGCTTCACAAGCCGGAAACGCCTCCCAGTGGATCCGCCTTGCACGGTCGAAATCCCTCCGACCGTCCTTCCCAGACTTGCCTTTGCCAAGGGGCAAGACAACTCCACCGGGCCTCGACATCGAGGCCCGGTGTTTTTCGTTGCTCGCTCAAGAAAAGGGCTCGGGGCGCAGCTAGGCTTGCCGCTGCGCGAGCCACTCCTCCAGCCACTTGATCGAATAATCGCCGTTCAGAATGTCCGGCTCTTCCAGCAGCGCTTCGTGAAGCGGGATGGACGTCTTCACCCCTTCGATGACCATCTCTTCCAGCGCGCGGCGCAGTCGCATAATGCAGCCTTCGCGCGTGCGCCCATAGACGATGAGCTTCGCGATCATGGAATCGTAATAGGGGGGGATGGAATAACCGGCGTAGAGCCCGCTATCCACGCGCACATGCATCCCGCCAGCAGCGTGATAGGCCGTGATCTTGCCGGGGCTGGGGGTGAAATTGAACGGATCCTCCGCATTGATGCGGCATTCGATCGCGTGACCGGTGAAGCGCAACTCGTCCTGCGTGACTGACAGCGCCTTCCCATCGGCAATGCGGATCTGCTCGCGCACCAGATCCATGCCGGTGATCGCCTCCGTCACCGGATGCTCCACCTGCAGGCGCGTGTTCATCTCGATGAAGTAGAACTCGCCGTTTTCCCACAGGAACTCGATCGTCCCGGCGCCGCGATAGCCCATATCGGCCATTGCGCGGGACACGATGCCGCCCATCCGCTCGCGCTCTTCCGGCGTGATGACGGGAGAGGGGGCTTCCTCCAGCACCTTCTGGTGGCGCCGTTGCAGCGAACAGTCGCGCTCCCCCAGATGGATCGCCTTGCCGCGACCGTCGCCAAACACCTGGAATTCGATGTGGCGCGGATTGCCCAGGTACTTCTCGAGATAGACCGTGTCATCGCCGAAAGCGGCTTTGGCTTCGTTGCCGGCCTGCTTCATCAGCGTTTCGAGCTTGTCCGGGCTGTCGCACACCTTCATTCCGCGCCCGCCGCCGCCAGATGCGGCCTTGATGATAACGGGATATCCTATCTCTTCCGCGATGCGCGCCGCTTCCTGCGGATCGCGAATGGCGCCGTCGGAGCCGGGCACAAGCGGCAGGCCGAGTGCGCCAGCGGTTCGCTTGGCCTCCACCTTGTCGCCCATCGTGCGGATATGTTCGGGCTTGGGCCCGATCCACGCGATGTCATGCGCCTCCACGATTTCGGCGAACTGTGCGTTCTCCGACAGGAAGCCATAGCCCGGGTGAATCGCGTCTGCGCCGGAGATTTCGGCGGCGGATATGATCGCGGCGGTGTTCAGATAGCTTTCGCTCGCGGGCGGGGGCCCGATGCACACGGCATGATCGGCCAGCCGCACATGCATGGCATCGGTATCGGCGGTGGAATGCACCGCTACCGTTTCGATCCCCATTTCGTGCGCCGCGCGATGAATACGCAACGCGATCTCGCCGCGATTGGCGATCAGCAGGCGGGTAATTGCCATGGTCTCAGGCGACCACGATCAGCGGCTGGTCATATTCGACCGGCTGCGCGTTCTCGACCAGAATCTGCTGCACCGTGCCACTGGCGGGGGCGGTGATGGGATTCATCACCTTCATCGCCTCGACGATGACCAGCGTATCGCCGGCCTTCACCGCATCGCCCACCTTCACGAAGGGGGGGGTGCCGGGTTCGGCGGCGAGATAGACGGTGCCGACCATGGGCGACTTGATCGCGTTTGCCGGCGCAGCGCCCGCATCCGGGGCGGGCGTCGCCGGAGCCGCGGCTTCGCCGCCGCCAGCCGGCAGCATCGGGGCTGCCATTGCCGGAGCCGCAGCGGCCACAACCGTGCCCCCGCGCGAGACGCGGATCTTGCGATCGCCGTCTTCCACCTCGATCTCGGTGAGACCAGTTTCGGCCAGCATGTCTGCCAGCTCACGTACGAGCTGTGTGTCAATCTTCATGCCTGTAGCGCCCTTGTTATCGGCCATTCAGTCCTCTTCGGCTGACTTCGCAGGGGAGGGCCTATGCGTTTTGCCGGTCGGCAAGGCAAGAGGGGGCGTGGCAGCGCTCACATCCTCGCTGCCGCCTCCAGCGCGAGTTCATAGCCATACGCGCCGAAGCCGGCGATCGTTCCCCGGGCCGCCATCCCCACGTAGCTCTTATGGCGATACGCCTCGCGCGCATGGGGATTGGAGATGTGCACTTCGATCACCGGAGTGCGGATGGAGCGGATCGCATCGTAGAGGGCGAGGCTAGTGTGCGTCAGCGCGCCGGCGTTCAGCAGCACGGCTTTTGCGCCTTCCGCCTGCGCCTCGTGCAGCCAGTCGCACAAATGACCCTCGTGGTTCGACTGGCGCATTTCGATTGAAAGGCCGAGCTGGCCCGCGCGATCTTCCAGCCGGCCAGCAATATCGTCCAGCGTATCGGAGCCGTAGATCTCAGGCTCGCGGAGCCCGAGGAGATTGAGGTTGGGACCGTTCAGCACGTAGACGGTGTCGGACATTTAGTATGCTCCTTGGCGCTTGCGGGCGGCATAGCGCCAAGGAAGCCGAGGGCAAAGGGGCCCGCGCTATTTGTCCGAACCCTGGCGCTTGCCCCACTGCCGCGCTGCCGTGTAGCCAAGGTAGCCGGTGCCGAAAAGCGCGTAGAGCGGCTCTGGCAGTCCGTTGAGATAGGCGTTCATGCCCCGGGCGATTTCGTTCGCGGCAACGGGGTTGAACGCCGCGAGCACGCCCATCGGCAGCGCCCACAACAGCATTGCATACATCACATAGAGAAAACTGGGCCGCGCCCGGCTGGTCCAGGGATCGTGGGAATTGGCTTCGGCCACGATCGCCGAAAGTTGCGCCTGGATCGCTTGCAGTTCCTGCGTACCCTGCAGCCGTACCAGTTCCAGCTTTGCCTGTTCGCGCGCCGCCTTGTCGGGAATGACCTTGTCGATGATGGAGGCAATGGGGCCGATGAGCGTGTCCAATATCGCCATGCGAGTTCTCCGGTGAAAATTCGCCGGAGGAGCTAGCCACATCTCTCAATGTAGGAAACGCATATAAGGCGATCGGCGCCGCGCGTTCATGAGGGGGGAAACCACTGGTCGGGACGACTGGATTCGAACCAGCGACCCCCACACCCCCAGTGTGATGCGCTACCAGGCTGCGCTACGTCCCGAGCCAGTGGAGGGGCGCCTATAGGGGGCTCTTTCCGGCAAGGCAAGCACCCCTGATTGCCACCCCCTGGCTTTGCTGCTAGGCGCGGCGGCCACGGGCCGGGAGGGCTGGCCACAGTTCCTTCCGGCATTGCAGAACCACTCGGATTTTCCGTCCTGATAGGCGATACGATGCTTGATTTCCTTGCCGCCGGCGCAGCCGGGGCCGCACCCCCAGGATGGGTGCAATTCCTCCCGATCATCGGCATGGTGCTGATCTTCTGGTTTCTGATCATCCGGCCGCAGATGAAGCGGCAGAAGGAGCATCAGGCGAAGATCGCATCGGTCAAGAAGGGTGATCAGGTTGTCACCGCCGGCGGCGTTCTGGGCAAGGTGGTGCGAGTCGATGACGACTACGCCGAACTGGAAATTGCGCAGGGCGTGCGGGTGAAGGTGGTGAAGTCCACGATCGGCGACATCGTGCCCGTCAGCGGCAAGCCGGCAAACGACTGATCAGGCGTCCGGAGGACCATGCTCGATTTTCCCCCCTGGAAGCGCGTCTTCCTCTGGCTTGTCACTCTGGCGGCGATTCTTGCGACGCTGCCTTCCATCGTTTCGCTGTCCAGCGGACGTTGGCCGGCATCGCTGCCAGATCCCGAAATCAGCCTCGGGCTCGACCTTGCCGGCGGCAGCCACATCTTGCTGGAGGCCGATCCGGCGCAAGTCGCGCGGCAGCGGCTGGAAACGATGGAGGAATCGGTTCGATCCGCGCTGCGCGATGCGGAGCCGCGAATTCGCATTGGCGACATTTCAACGTCCGGCGGGCGGCTGTCCTTCCTGCTCGAAGATCCCGGTCAGGTTGATGCGGCACGCGGGCTGATCGAGCCGCTGACGACCGGAGCCGGCCTAACCGGGCAGCGGGACTGGACTATCCAGGTGGTGGACGGGAGCCGGTTCGTGCTCTCGCAAACGCAGGCCGGGCTGGACCTTGCGGTGACGCAGGCCATGGACAGCGCCACGGAGGTCGTGCGCAAGCGCATTGATGCGCTCGGCACGCGCGAACCGACCATCATCCGCCAGGGTGACGATCGGATCGTGGTGCAGGTGCCTGGCTTGCAGGATCCGCAGCAGCTGAAGGATCTGCTGGGGCAAACCGCCAAGCTCGAGTTCAAGCTGGTCGACCAGACCGCGCTGCAGAGCGATGTACAGCAGGGCATCGCGCCCCCCGGCAGCGAGATCGTCCCTTACGCGCCCGGAACGCCATTTGCCGGAACCGCGATTGCGGTGAAGCGGCTCGGCGGCATTCGCGGCGATTCGCTGACCAACGCGCAGCAGAGCTACAACTCCCAGACGAACGAGCCGATCGTAACGATCACTTTCGATCCGCAGGGCTCGCGTCGCTTTGCCGAGCTAACCAGCCAGAACGTCGGCAAGCCCTTTGCCATTATTCTTGATGGACAGGTGCTGTCCGCGCCCAACATCAACGAGCCCATCCTGGGTGGCACGGCGCAGATCTCCGGCAGCTTCACGGTGGAAAGCGCAAACCAGCTGGCGATTTCGCTGCGATCGGGCGCCTTGCCGGTGGACCTGACCGTGGTGGAGGAGCGGACGGTGGGGCCCGATCTTGGCGCCGATTCCATCCGCAAAGGCCTGATCGCCATGGGCATCGGCTCGCTGCTGGTCATCGCATTGATGGTCGCCAGCTATGGCCGCTTCGGCATCTATGCCACCTGCGCGCTGGTGCTGAACGTGCTCATGATCCTTGGCATCATGGCTTTCATGAACACTACGCTGACGTTGCCTGGTCTCGCCGGATTTGTGCTGACTATCGGTGCGGCCGTGGACGCGAACGTGCTCATCAACGAGCGCATTCGCGAGGAGCGGAAGAAGGGGCGGCGGGTAATCGCGGCGGTGGAGAATGGCTACAAGGAAGCCAGCCGCGCGATTTATGACGCCAACGTCACGAACTTCATCGCAGGGGTGCTGCTGTTCCTGTTCGGCTCCGGCCCTGTCCGCGGCTTTGCCGTCGTGCTGATCATTGGCCTGTTCACATCGGTGTTCACCGGTGTGACGATGACCCGGATGTGGGTCGCCGGCTGGTTGCGCAAGGCGCGGCCGAACGATCTCAATTTGTAAGGGGCAAGGATATGCGTCTGCTGAAACTCGTCCCCGAGGACACGAACATCCACTTCCTGAAGTGGCGCGTCCCCTTTTACATCATCAGCGTGCTGCTGATCGCTGCGAGCTGGGGGCTCGTGCTGACGAAGGGCCTGAACTACGGCGTCGATTTCGCTGGCGGCCTCGACATACAGGCCACTTTCACCCAGTCCGAGGAGGCGCCGATCGCTCAGCTGCGCGATCAGGTGGGCGATCTCGGCTATGGCGATCCGGTGATCCAGCGCTTCGGCGATCCGAATCAGGTTTCCATCCGGGTGCGGCTGCCGGACGCAGCGTCGGGCGACAAGGCCGCGGCCGACCGTATTGCCGATACGATTGTCGCAAGCCTCGAATCGCGGTTCCCTGGTCTGCGGGTGGACGGCAAGGATACCGTTTCGGGCAAGGTTTCGGGCGAGTTCCGCACCACGGCTCTCTACGCCTTGCTGGCCGCAATGCTGGCGATTGCCGTTTACATCTGGGTGCGCTTCGAATGGCAATTCGGCGTTGGTGCCCTGTTCGCGCTGTTTCACGACGTTTCGCTGACGCTGGGCATGTTCGCGCTGTTTCAGCTGGAATTCGGACTGCAGATCATTGCCGCAATCCTGGCGATCATCGGCTACTCGCTGAACGACACCATCGTCGTATACGACCGCATCCGAGAGAACCTGAAGAAATATCGCCGCATGCCGGTGGTCGAGCTGCTCGATCTCTCCGTGAATGAAACGCTGGCGCGCACCGTGATGACGTCGCTGACCCTGCTGGTGGCCCTGATCCCGCTGCTAATCTTCGGCCCTGCAAGCCTCTTCGGGCTGACGGCGGCGATCACGCTGGGCATCTTCGTCGGCACCTACAGCTCGATCTACATGGCGGCGCCGATCCTGATCTGGCTGGGCGTCACCTCGGACAGCTTCGTTCCGGGTGAGAGCGCAGCCGACGCGCAGGAGCGGAAGGCTCGGGGCGAGGTTTGAGGTGGAGCGGGCTGCCGGGTGTCGGTTATCCCTGCAGCAAGCGTGCGTAATAGGCGGAAAGTTCCTGTGCGTTCGCTTCCCAGCTGAAATGCGCTGCGCAGGCCGCGACCGCGGCAGGTGAGGGCGGATCGTCCAGCAGGTCGCGCACTGCACCGGCAATCCCGTCCGCATCACGGGACACGATGCGGCCAGCTTGCGGCGTAGTCACCACCTCGCGCGCGCCTCCTGCCTCGGTGATTACCAACGGTGCCCCGCAGGCCAGCGCCTCCACCCAGGCATTGGCCAGTCCTTCGCTGACCGACGGCAGCACCATCGCATCGGCGGCGGAAAGCACGGTCGGCAACGTCGTGTGATCCAGCAGCCCCAGGAAGTGGACCCGGTCGCCAAGACCCGCCTGGTTCGCCTGTGCCTGCAGCGTCGCACGGTCCGGGCCGTCGCCCACCAGGATGAGGTGCGCCGAAGGAAGGCGTGTCAGGGCGCGGATCACTAGGCCCTGACCCTTACGCGGGATCAGCGCACCCACGCATGCGAGCAATGGTGCCCCATCCGGGATCGCCAGCTTGAGGTCATCCGCCAGTCGCATGCGGCTGCGTTGGCGACCCAACGGGCGGAAGCTGCTGCGGTCCAGCCCCGTGTAGTGGACGGTGATCTTGTCGCGCGGCAGGCCTAGCGCGGCCATATCGCGGGCCAGTGCCTCGCTCACGGCCAGCAGCCCGTTCGCCTGCTCCGCCGCATGGCGCATCTTGCGCAATGCATAGGCCTTGTGCCCCCAGTGCGAGATATCTGCACCGCGGGCCTTGATGGAGAGCGGCAGCCCTAGAACGGCAGCGATGCGGGCCGCGGCGGGACCATCCGGATAGAAAAACTGTGCATCCACCAGATCGAACGGAGCCAGCGCATGGAGGCGCTGCGCCAGTGGAAGGACGGCACGCACGATCATGCGCGGATTGAACGGGCCGCCGACGGCGGGAATCAGCGTGAAGCGCGGGCGATGCACCACCACATCATGCTCGATCCCGCTCACTGCAGCCTCGGCAAGCCGCCCGTAGCGGCCCATCGGCACAGGGGGAACGCCGATCGGATTGATGATCGTGATCTCCCAATCCCCGCGCGCCGCCAGCGCTTCCATCTGCCGCGCCACAAAGGTGCCAAAGCGTGGCTGATGCGCGTTGGGATAGAGCGTGGAGATGGAAAGCAGCCGTCTCATCACCCTCTCACAGTTTGCGGACCAGCATCTCCGCGACCGCCAGCCAGGCCGGCTTGTCCACCACAATCTGGCGCTGTCCTGCGCCGGGGGGGAGCAGGCCGACCATCGAGCCCTGACGATCGATCAGGCGCCCGAAGGCGAAGCGACCGCCTGATCGGGGCACCAACACGTCGCGGTTGATGATCTTCGCCGCGTCCGCCGGTGGAACTTGTCGTAGCCACAACTGATCGCCCGCGCGATATTCGCCCTGCGGTGTTTCCACGGCAAGACAGAGCAGCGTCGCGCCCTTCTTTGCGCCAAGCTCGGCCGGCAGGATCGCGTCACGGGGGGAGGGGAGCGCTTCCGCGCCACCTTCGGCGAGGCGAGCCACCACTTTCGGTGCCTCAGCCTCTTCGCCCTTCACCAACAGTTCGGGGTCCACCCCCAACGCAGAGGCGATCCGGTTCATCCACACCAGAGACAGATTGCGCATGCCAGTTTCGAGCCGGCCAATGGTCTGCGCCGTGGTAGGCGGCTCGCACGCAGCCGCCACCTCCGCCAGAGTCATCCCCTTCTGCTTGCGAATGTCGCGGATCCGGTTGATCATTGCGGAAGTCCTTTAACCTATCTGGTTTTGCATTTTCCTACATGGCTGCTGTTTTGGCAAGGGGCGCGGCCAACCAGCAGAGGGAGATTCGGACATGCGGCAAAGAGAACTGGTGACGCGGGAACTGACTTCGGAAGGGCCGCGCCGAAGGGATGGGACGAAGCGGCGGCAGAGCGTCACCGTCAATCTGGCCGAAAGCTCGCTTACCTGGCTGCATGCCCATGGCCATCTCGACGACCGACTCCACGATGCGGGGGAGCGCCTGCGCTGCGATTACGAGCGCGCGCAGCTGGCGCCGAATATCACAATGCGCTGGGATCCGGTGCGCGTGAAAGGCCGCCCGGACACCGGCCTTTCCCCAACCGAACGCCAAGTGGCGGCCCGCCAGCGCTTTCATGGAGCCATCGGGGCGGCGGGCAAGGGGCTGGAGGATATCCTGTGGCGAGTGGTCTGCGCAGGGGAGACGGTGCCTGCAGCGGAGAAGGCGCTGGAATGGCCTGCCCGCAGCGGCAAGCTGGTGCTGAAGCTGGCGCTGGACCGCGTGGCGGATTTCTATCGCATCACTTGAGGCACGGGCGGCGCAACCTCACCCCTCAGCGAGCTCCGCGAGTTCCAGCCAGCGCTCCTCTGCCGCTTCCTTTTCCGCGCGAGCATTTTCCACACCCTTGCTGATGTTGGCGAAGCGCTGGGGGTCGTTGGTATAAAGCGCGGGATCGGACAGGATTTCCTCCCCTCGCGCGATGGCAGCTTCCAGTTCTTCGATCCGCCTGGGCAGCAGTTCGTAGTCGCGCTGGTCCTTGTAGCTGAGCTTGCTGCTCTTGGGCGCGGGCGGCGGGGCTGGGGGCGAGGTCGCTTGCTTCTGGGCTTTGTCGCCGCCTATCGGCCGCTTCACGCGCTTGGCTTCCCAATCGGCATAGCCGCCTGCCACGATGTCCACCGTGCCGCTTCCGTCCAGACCAAGCGTCACCGTGACGGTGCGGTCGAGGAAGTCGCGATCGTGGCTGACGATCAGCACCGTGCCCTCGTAATCCGCGATCACTTCCTGCAGCAGGTCGAGCGTTTCGAGATCGAGATCGTTCGTCGGTTCATCCAGCACCAGCAGGTTCGATGCCTTGGCGAATTCGCGCGCCAGCAGCAGGCGCGAACGCTCACCGCCGGAAAGCACACCCACTTTCATGTCCACAATGGCCGGATCGAAAAGGAAGTCTTTGAGATAGCCCTGGACGTGCTTGCGCACGCCGCGCACGTCGATCCAGTCCCCGCCTTCCGCCAGGATCTGGCGCACGGTGCGGTCGGGCTGCATCAGCGCCCGCTGCTGGTCGATCATCACGCCGTTCAGAGTCTTCGCCAGCGTGACTTCGCCTTCGTCGGGCGCAAGTTCGCCCGTCAGCAGCTTCAGCAGCGTCGTCTTCCCCGCGCCATTGGAGCCGACCACGCCGATCCGGTCTCCGCGCTGGATGCGCAGCGAGAAATTGCGGATCACCACGCGCTCGCCGAATCGCTTGGTCACGTGTTCGGCCACGATCACAGATTTCGTGCGCGCCTCATCGTCGGTGGCCAGGCCGAGCTTGGCTGTGCCTGCGGGGTTGATCATGGCGGCGCGCTGCGCCCGCATCTGCCAAAGCTTCTCCAGCCGTCCCTGATTGCGCTTGCGCCGGGCGGTCACGCCGCGTTCCAGCCAATGCGCTTCGATCTTCAGCTTGGCGTCTAGCTTTTCCGCTGCTCGGCTTTCCTCGGCATAGACCTGCTCTTCCCACGCCTCGTACCCGCCGAAGCCCACTTCCTTCCGGCGCATTCCACCGCGATCGAGCCATAGCGTCGCGCGTGTCAGGCGTTTTAGGAACGTCCGGTCATGGCTGATCGCGATGAAAGCACCCTTATAGCGGGAGAGCCAGCCTTCCAGCCAATCGATCGCGGCGAGATCGAGGTGATTGGTGGGCTCATCCATCAGCAGCAGGTCGGGGTCCATGGCCAGCGCGCGGGAGAGGGCGGCGCGCCGCCTCTCACCGCCGCTGGCACTTTCAGCCGCGCGGTCCATTTCGATTCCGAGCTGGCCGGCGATCGCTTCCACTTCGTGCCGTTGCGGCGCGTCGTCACCAGCAAGCGCAAAATCCATCAGCGTACCGAAGCCGGTGAAGTCCGGCTCCTGTTCCAACACCACGATGCGCGTCCCCGGCTGCACAGAACGCTTGCCCCTGTCAGCTTCTATCTGAGCATCGATCAGCTTGAACAGCGTGGTTTTGCCGGCGCCGTTGCGGCCGATCAGCGCCAGCCGGTCACGCGGGCCAATGTGCAGGTCCAGGTCACGGAACAGCCAGCGGCCGCCCTGCTGCAGGCCCAGCCCTTCCCATGAGACAATCGGTGCTTCAGCCATGGCCGCGGCAGTTAGTGCGTCGTGCCCTTGCGCACAAGCGACGGGCGGTTCAGTTCGCTGAAAGCCGCGAGGGGGCAGCAGCATCGCACAGACCTTTGGGAGATTTTGCATGATCCGTATTGCCGCAACCGCCGGTTCAATCGCCGCCCTTGCCGCGCTGGCCGTGCCTGCCTCCGCCGCGGAAGTTCAGATTCAGGCCACCGGCCCGGTGGTGGAACTGACGGTGAATGAAAGCGTGGACGTCGCACCGGACGTCGCCAATGTCAGCGCGGGTGTGACCACCCAGGCGCAGACCGCTGTCGAGGCGATGCAGCAGAACGCGCGGCAGATGAACGCGGTCGTGGCGCGCATCAAGCAACTTGGGATTGCCGAACGCGACGTTCAGACCACCGGAATCAATCTGAGCGCCCAGTACGACTATGATCAGGAGAGCCGCAGCCAGGTCTTTCGTGGCTATCAGGCCAGCAATCGGGTGAGCGTCAAGCTGCGCGACATTCAGAAGACCGGGCAGGTGCTCGATGCGCTCGTGGCTGCAGGAGCAACCGATTTGGGCGGGCCCGACTGGTCGGTGGAGGATGACAGCGCAGCGAGAGCCGAAGCCCGGCGCAATGCAATGAAGACGGCGCTGGCGCAGGCGCGGGACTACGCCAGCATGGCGGGATATTCGGATGTGCGCCTGTTGGAAATCAACGAGTCCGTCTCCCATCAGGCCCCAACACCGATGTTCCGCGTCGCGGCCGAGGCGGTTCGGCCGCAGAACACCCCGGTTCAGCCGGGCCAGGTGCAGGCCGGCGTCACCGTCACCGTTAAATATGAACTGACGCGCTGACGCGGCAATTATCCCGGCAGTGCGATATTCACGCCTTGTTCAATGGCCCGCCGCTAGGCAAAACCTACACATGACCAAGTTTATCGCACTGTTCCTGTCCGCCGCGCTGGCCGTGAGCGGCGCCCCGGCTTCCGCGCAGTCTCAAACGCGCGGGGACCAGGAGCGCGCGCGCGAGGAGATGAAAGCTGGCCGCAACATGCGGCAGGAAGATATCGTGCGCCGCATCATGCCCCAAATGAAGGGGTATAAATATCTGACCAGCGAATATGATGGCGTGACCGACGTCTACCGGCTCAAGTTCATCAAGGGCGTGCAGGTCACCTATGTCGATGTGGATGCGCGCACCGGCAAGATCCTGCGAATCACTGAATAAGTGGCAGGAACGGCGATCCGGTTGACGCATTTCGGGCGAACGCCCACATGCTGGGGCCGCGTCACAGCAGGGGACAAGACATGCGCATCCTGATCGTCGAGGACGAGCCGACTCTCGGCCAGCAGCTCAAGACGACGCTCGAGCAGAACGGCTATGCGGTGGATCTCTCCCCGGATGGGGAAGATGGCCACTTTCTGGGGAGCACGGAAGATTACGACGCCGTAATTCTCGATCTCGGCCTGCCGGAGATCGATGGGCTCACCGTGCTGGGTATGTGGCGCAAGGAAGGCCGCAACTTCCCCGTGCTTGTACTGACGGCGCGGGACAGCTGGTCCGACAAGGTGGCCGGACTGGATTCCGGCGCTGACGACTATCTTGCGAAGCCTTTCCAGACCGAGGAGCTGATTGCGCGACTGCGCGCGCTGATCCGTCGCGCATCGGGCAACGCCTCTTCCGAACTCACTGCCGGAAGGGTGCGGCTGGATACCCGCTCCGGCCGCGTGACATTGTCGGGCGAGCCGGTGAAACTGACTGCGCAGGAATACAAGCTGCTCAGCTACCTGATGCATCACAAGGGCAAGGTGGTGAGCCGCACCGAACTGATCGAGCACATCTACGATCAGGATTTCGACCGCGATTCGAATACGATCGAGGTCTTCGTCACCCGCATTCGCAAGAAGCTGGGTGCCAATGTGATCACCACCATACGTGGCCTCGGATACAGCCTCGACGATCCCGACGATCCGTCGCGCGACTGAGGTTCCGCCCCGGGCAGAGGCGACGCCGATAGCCGGCGCTGCTGACGCAGGCGCTGCCATCGCCGGCGATGCGGTTCCCCCGCACACGGGGAGCCTCGCCCGGCGCATGATGCTGATTGCGGCGGGCTGGATCACCATCCTTCTGCTCGTCGGCGGCCTTGCGCTCGACCGCACGCTGACGGCGCAGGTCACCCAGCAATTCGACGAGCAGCTGGATTATCTGCTCACTGCGATGATCGGATCGGCGGAGATCGGCCCGCAAGGGGAGGTCTATTTCAACCGCCCGCTGGGCGACCAGCGATTCCTCGAGCCGAACAGCGGCCTTTACTGGCAGATCAGCGGGGAAGGGCAGGAGGACTGGCCATCCCGTTCGCTGTGGGACCGTACGTTGAACGTGCGTACCGACGTCGCCCATACCGAGCCGCATTTCTACGATTCCGAACAGTTCCCCGCCGAAACGCTGCGGGTTGTGGAGCGGACTATCCGCCTTCCCGGAAGCGATGTGGACTGGCAGTTTGTCGTCGCCGGCAGTCGCAAGGAGCTCAACGAGCAGATCGCGGATATCCGCTGGATCGTGGGCTGGAGCTTCGCGGTGCTGGGCATCGGGCTGTTCCTGATGGCCATGCTGCAGACCTGGTATGGCCTCAGCCCGCTGCGCCGGGTGCGCCGCGCGATCGCGCGCATCCGCACCACGGGCTCCAACCGGGTTACCGATCCGCTGCCGCAGGAAGTGCAGCCGATGGTGGAGGAACTGAACGCGCTGCTGGCCCATGTCGATCGGCAGGCGGAGGAGGCGCGCACCCATGCGGGCAATCTGGCCCATGCGCTGAAGACGCCGCTGACCGTGCTGACCAATGCGGCGACGGCCAACGCGCCGGACCTGGGGCAGACGGTGCTGCGCGAAGCGGGGACCATGCGCCGGCAGGTGGACCATCATCTCGCCCGGGCCCGCGCCGTCGGACGCCGCGCCGGGGGGCATGCACGAGCCAATGTGCTGGAAGTGGCCGAGGCAGTGGAGCGCGCGGTGGGCCGGCTCTATCCGGCAGTTCGTTTCGATCTGGTGGGCAATGCGACGGCGCAGGTTGCGATAGAGCGGCAGGATCTGGAGGAGATCCTCGGCAACCTCATTGAGAACGCCGCTAAATATGGCGGCGGCAGCGTTTTCGTTACCGTGGATCCGAACCCGGATGATTCCCAATGCTCGATCTGGGTCGAGGATGATGGCGGGGGTATCGCCGAAGCTGACCGCCTGCGCCTGTTCGCGCGCGGCGCAAGGCTGGACACCGGGCAGCCGGGCACCGGCCTTGGCCTCGCGATCGTGCGCGACGTGGTAGAAATTTATGGCGGATCGGTGGAGCTGGGCGAAAGCGAAGATCTTGGTGGCTTGCTGGTCAGCGTGCGCCTGCCGCGCGCTGCCGCATGATGACCCCAGATAAGGAAAACCGCATCCTGGGCCTTAGCGCTTTATTGACCATCTGCTGCGACCCTTTCGCTTCCGCGAGAGGGACGGATGACGGTATTACTCGCCCAGATGGAACCCGAACAGCCGCGCGCAGGTGCGCGGGGTGCGGGCCGCTATGCGATACGCCTCTGCGCATGGATGCCCGAGCGGGACCGCCGCGCGCTTATCTATAATCTGTCTCTCGGCGGCATGCTCGTCCGCGTGGAGCGCGAACTGATGGTGGGAGAAACCGTTCAGCTCGAACTTCCCGAAGCGGGCAAGGTGCAGGCGCGCGTTGTCCGGATCGAAAGCCGAAACGTTTACGGCTGCCAGTTCCACGAGCCGATCAGCGAGGCGGCGTTGGGTGCCGCTCTGCTGAAGGGCGGCTTCGGCGGCTGACGCGCGGGCCCCGCGAGCCTCAGCGCTTCGCCGCGCGGCGGTGGTGGCGGATTACTTCCTCGATCACGAAGCGGATGAACTTCTCGCTGAACTCGGGATCGAGATCGGCTTCCTCCGCCAGCTTGCGCAGCCGCTGGATCTGGCGCTTCTCCCGTTCGGGATCGGCGGCCGGCATGGCTGCGCGCGCCTTGTGCTCCCCCACTGCCTGGGTGATGCGGAAACGCTCTGCCAGCATGTGGATCAGCGCCGCGTCGATATTGTCGATGCTCTTGCGATAGGAGGAGAGCACCGGGTCTGCCGGCGCGTCGGGCGCGGCATCGGGCAGGGACTGGGGGTTTGTGCGTTCGCTCTGACTGGCCATGACGGGCGGACGCTAGCAGGGATTCCGCGCTTGCCAAGCGCGCACTGACCGGCCATCTGCGCGATATGAGCGGAGAGGTTATCCAGCTGAAGCGGCAGACGCCCACTCTCACGCCCATCCTGTCTTTGACGGCGACGGCGATGAATTCGGTGAATGCCATCATCCTCGACCGGATGCAGAGCGAAATCCCCCTGATTCCCGCACTTGCCGGCCATCTGATTGCCGGCGGGGGCAAGCGCATGCGCCCGATGCTGACGCTCGCCGGCGCGGAGCTGGTCGGCTATCAGGGCACCCGCCATCATCGCCTCGCCGCCGCGGTGGAATTCATCCACACGGCTACGCTGTTGCATGATGACGTGGTGGACGGCTCTGAAACCCGACGGGGCAAGGAAGCGGCCAACATCGTCTTTGGCAATCCCGCCACCGTCCTGGTGGGCGATTTCCTGTTCTCCCGCTCCTTCGAGCTGATGGTGGAGGACGGCAGCCTGAAGGTCCTGAAGATCCTTTCGGGCGCCAGCGCGATCATTGCCCAGGGCGAGGTTGACCAGCTCACCGCGCAGCGCCGGATCGAGACGAGCGAGGAGCGCTATCTCAACATCATCGGCGCGAAGACGGCCGCCCTGTTCGCCGCCGCCAGCCGCATCGCCGCCGTGATCGCCGAATGTGGCGAGGCGGAAGAGCAGGCGCTGGACGATTACGGCCGCAATCTCGGCATTGCGTTCCAACTGGTCGACGACGCGATCGATTACGACACCGGCACTGCCGAAATGGGCAAGAACCGGGGCGACGATTTCCGTGAAGGGAAGATGACGCTGCCGGTAATCCTCGCCTATGCGCGCGGTTCGGATGAGGAGCGGCGCTTCTGGAAGGATGCGATCGCCGGCTTCCGCAGCGAGGACGAGGATCTGGCCCACGCCGTGGAACTAATCCGCCGGCACGACGCCGTGGCCGCCACGCGCGAACGCGCGCGCCACTACGCGGCGCGCGCCTGCGACGCGCTGGCGATTTTCCCCGACGGCAAGGCACGCGCCGCGATGGTCGAAGCGGCGCAATTCGCGGTCAGCCGCGGGTATTGAGCATTTGGCCGGCGGCGCTTTGCCCGGGCGCTGAAGCAGGTTCTGGATGACGGAAGCGGCCTCGATGGACGATCTGCCGATCCGCGTTGTGTTGCCGCAGCTGCTGGCTGCCTTGCGCGGGCGAAACTCGGCGGTGCTGATTGCGCCGCCTGGGGCCGGCAAAACGACCGCCGTGGCTCCGGCCTTGCTCGATGAGCCATGGTGCACGGGGCAGGTGATCCTGCTCAGCCCGCGCCGGGTCGCCGCCCGCGCGGCGGCGGAGCGCATTGCGGAACTGCTGGGCGAGAAGGTCGGTGGCCGCGTGGGCTATCTCACCCGGCTGGACAGCCGCCAGAGCGCCGCCACGCATATCCTCGTGGTGACGGAAGCGATCTTCGTCAGCCGCATCCTCGGCGATCAGGAGCTCTCCGGCATTTCTGCCGTGCTGTTCGACGAAGCGCATGAGCGGCATCTCGATTCCGATCTCGGCCTCGCGCTGGCGCTCGAGACTCAGGGCGTGCTGCGCGAAGATCTGCGGCTGATCGTCATGTCCGCCACGATCGACGGCACCCGCTTCGCGCGGCTGCTCGGCGAGGATGCGCCGGTGATCGAGAGCGAGGGCCGCGCCCATCCCCTGCAGATCAAGTGGCTGGGCAGCCGCCCGGACATGCGGCTGGAAGATGCGATGACCGCCGCCGTGCTCACTGCATGGCGGGAAGAGCAGGGTGATATCCTCGCCTTCCTCCCGGGCGTGGGTGAAATCGAGCGGGTGCGCGAGCGGCTGGCGGACAAATTACCCCATGTCCCCATCCTGCCGCTGCACGGGCAGGTGGAGCCGCAGGCGCAGCGCGCCGCGATCCGGCGGGACCCCGAAGGCCGACGGCGGATCGTCCTCGCCACCTCGATCGCGGAAACCTCGATCACGCTTGAGGGTGTGTCGATAAGTGTCGATTCCGGCCTTGCGCGTCGGGCGGAGTTCGATCTTGCGGCGGGCGTTACGCATCTTGTGACACGCCGCGCCAGCCAAGCCTCGGCTGCGCAGCGGGCCGGGCGCGCGGCGCGGCAGGGGCCGGGCGTGGCCTACCGCTTGTGGGAAGAGGCGTCGCATGCTGGGCGCGAACGCTTCGATCCGCCGGAGATGCTCACCTCCGATCTCGCGCCGCTTGTGCTGGCGCTGGCGCAATGGGGCGTGGCGGAGCCAGCTTCGCTGCCCTGGCTCGACCCGCCGCCCCCGCCAGCGGTGGCTGCCGCGCAGGACCGGCTGCGGGCACTCGATGCGCTCGATGCTGAGGGGAGGATCACTCCGCGCGGGCGCATGATCGCGGCCTTGCCCATGTCCCCCTGGCAGGCGGCCATGGTGCTGGCGGGGGCAGAGTACGGGGTGGAAGGGTTGGCAGCAAAACTCGCCCTGCTGCTGCAGGAGCGTGGGCTCGGCGGGCGCGGGGAAGATCTCGCGCAGCGCCTGCAGCGCTGGGACGGTGATCGTTCAGCGCGAGCGGACGGGGCGCGCAAGCTGGCGGCGGGCTGGGCGAAGCGGGCGCGCAGCCTTCAGGCCGGGGGCGGGGCATCTGCGCGCGTCCTTCGACAGGCTCAGGACGAGCGGGTCGGAGGGGCGCCTCGCGATGCGCGGTCTGAGGCAGTGGTTCAGGGCGAGGGGGAGCGGACCACCGCAAGAGGCGCGCACACCAGACCCAAACCTGCTCGTCCTGAGCCTGTCGAAGGAGCCGCACCTCCTCCTCCGGGCATCCTCCTCGCTATGGCGCTGCCGGACAATCTCGCCCGCCGCCGCGATCCTTACGGCGAGAGCTGGATTTCTGCCGGCGGTCGAGGCTTCGCTCTGGATGCCGCCTCGCCGCTGGCGTCTGCCGAATGGCTGGCGATCGGGGATGCGCAGGGCCGGGCGCAGGCGGCGCGGATCACGGCCGCACTTCCGCTGACCAGCGCCGATGTCGAGCAATGGCTGGAACAAAGGATCGAACGGCGATCCTTGCTGCGCTGGACGGGGCAGCGCGTGGAAGCCCGGCTTGAGCGCAGGATGGGTGCCATCACGCTTGCGAGTGGACCCGATCCCAAGCCCGATGCCGTGGCAGTGGCGGCGCTGCTTGTCGAGAAGGCTGTGGAAAACCTTGCGGATATGCTGCCGAAAAGCCTGCTGGCGCGCGCCGCATTCGCTGGTGTCGACGAGCTTTCACTCGCCTATCTGGCGGAGCGGGCTGAGGTATGGCTTACCCCGCTCCTTGCTGGCCGCCGCGATCTCGATGTGCCTCCCGGCCGTCTCGTCGATGCGGCCCTTGGCCTGCTGGACTGGGATGCCCGGCAGCGGCTGGACCGGGTCGCCCCGCGTGAATTCACCAGCCCGGCCGGCACCACCCATGCGATCGACTATTCCGGCCCCGACGCACCCAGTGTGGAAGTGCGGGTGCAGGCACTGTTCGGGCTGGAGAGCCATCCGCTGATCGGCCGCACGCCGCTGCTGCTGAAGCTCACGAGCCCGGCCGGTCGGCCGATTCAGGCCACGCGTGACCTGCCGGGCTTCTGGCGTGGCAGCTGGGCCGATGTGCGCAAGGAGATGAAGGGCCGTTACCCCAAGCATCGCTGGCCGGAGGAGCCATGGGCGGAAAAGCCCAGCCTCAAGACACGCAACGCGTTCGATGCCTCTTGATTTTGCCCCGCATCCGAAGGAAAGCGGGGCCATGCAGGCACGCATCTACAAACGCCCGAAAAACGCCATGCAGTCTGGCAAGGCGCTCACCGATCAATGGGTGCTCGATTTCGTGCCCGCCGAAGCGCAGAAGCCGGATCCGCTGATGGGCTGGGCCGGCAGCGGGGATACGCGGCGGCAGGTCCAGCTGAAGTTTCCCAGCAAGGAAGCGGCCGTCGCCTATGCGGAGAAATATGGCATCAATGCCCTGGTGCATGATGTCCCGCCCCGGCGGCTGAAGATCCAGGCCTACGCCGACAATTTTCGCTGAGATTGCGCCGTCGGCGCGGCAGCATGTTGCAATTCTCCGGCGCGCCAGCCATATGCCGGCGCGGGAGTCGGGTGGACGTTCGCGTCTGCTCACCTGGTCAGGTCCGGAAGGAAGCAGCCAAGGTAGATGGCAGCGGGTCGCTCGGCTCCTTTTTCTCTCCATGACAATCCGATCCGCAGTGCCTAACGTCCCGCAGCATGGGTGATTCAGGCGACATGTCCGGCGAAACCCCGCCGTGGGAAACCGCGGCGGATGGCGCGTCCGGCGCAGGCGGTGACGCCGCGCCTGCCGACGTGCCGAGCGCGGCGGAGCTCGAAGCGGCCGGCCAGGCCGCGATGTTCGGGGAAGTTCCGGCTGCGCCCCCGCTATCCCCCGCACCGTCCTCCTCGTCCGCACCCGCTGCCAGCGGGCAACCCTATCGCGTGCTGGCGCGCAAATACCGGCCGCAGACCTTTTCCGAGCTGATCGGCCAGGATGCCATGGTGAAGACGCTGGGCCACGCCATCGAGCGTGATCGGCTGGCCCATGCCTTCCTGATGACCGGGGTGCGCGGGGTGGGCAAGACCTCGACCGCGCGGCTGATCGCCAAGGCGCTGAACTGCGTGGGGCCGGATGGAACGGGCGGGCCGACCATCGATCCATGCGGCGTGTGCGAGCCGTGCAGGGCCATTGCAGAGGGCCGGCATATCGATGTGATCGAGATGGACGCGGCCAGCCACACCGGCGTGGACGATGTGCGCGAGATCATCGAAGCGGTGCGCTACGCTGCCGTCTCGGCCCGTTACAAGATCTATATCGTGGACGAGGTCCACATGCTGTCTCGCAATGCTTTCAATGCATTGCTGAAGACACTTGAGGAACCACCTGCGCATGTGAAGTTCCTCTTCGCCACCACCGAGGTGGACAAGCTGCCGGTCACGGTGCTCAGCCGCACGCAGCGCTTCGACCTGCGCCGCATCCCTGCCGAACTGCTCCAGCGCCACTTCGCGGAAATCTGCGTGAAGGAGGATGTGGAGGCGGACCCGGAGGCGCTGGCGCTGGTTGCCTCCGCCGCCGAAGGATCGGTGCGCGACGGGCTCTCGATCCTCGATCAGGCGATTGCCCATGCCGATCTGGAAACCGGCAGCGGCGAGCGAGCGCTCGTCACGGCGGATCGGGTGCGGGACATGCTGGGGCTGGCGGACAAGGGTGCACAGCGGCGGCTCTATGCGGCGCTGCTGGCGGGCGATCCGCAGGCGATGCTGGCGGAAGCGGACAAGCAATATGCGCTTGGCGTGGAGCCGGTGGCTCTGCTGCGCGGTACGATGGAACTAACGCATCGCATTGCGGTGGCGCAGGTCGGCAATGCCGGGGCCGACGCGCCGACCGAGGAAGAGCGGCAGGCGGTGGCGGAGTGGGCGGAGCGGCTCTCCCCCGGGCAGGTTCATCGGCTGTGGCAATTGCTGCTCAAGGGGCACGAGGAAGTGCGCGGTGCGCCCGATCCCATGGTCGCGGCGCAGATGGCGCTGCTGCGCGTGCTCCATGCCGCCGATCTCCCCGATCCGGGACGGCTGGCGAAGCAATTGCAGGACATGGCGGCGAGCGGCGCGCTGGGCGGCGGATCGGCCGGGGGCGGTGCTCCCGGTGGACCGGTGGCCAGCGTCAACTGGCGCGAGCTGTGCGATCGGGTGGATGCGGCTGGCATGTTGCGCGTGGCGCAGGTGATGCGCGACTGGGTGCGGCTGATCGAACTCACCCCGGGTCGCCTCGTCTTCGCGCTGGCGCCGGGCTATTCCGAGGATCCTGCGCCGGAGCTGCGCGATGCCCTGCTGCGCGCCACCGGAGAGCGCTGGCAGGTAGAGCGTGGCGAAGGGGGGAGGGCGCCTTCCCTGCGCGAACAGGAAGAGGCCGCCCGCGCGGCCGAGGCAGAGCGTATTCGTAAGTCCCCGCTGGTGGAGGCGGCCTTCGCCGTCTTTCCGGGTGCCGAACTCGTCGAAGAGGAAGACGCACCGCGCGGGACCAGCAATTGGAGCAGAACAGCATGAAATCGATGGAAGAAATGATGAAGGCCGCGCAGCAGGCCGCCGAAACCATCCAGCAGCAGATGAACGAGGCGCAGGCCAAGCTCGACACGATCGAGGTAGAAGGCGTTTCGGGCGGCGGTCTGGTGAAGATCCGCGCCAGCGCCAAGGGCCGCATTCTCGGCGTGTCGATCGACGACAGCCTGATTGTGCCGGAAGACAAGGGCATGCTGGAAGATCTCGTCGCCGCCGCTTTCAATGACGCGCGGGGCAAGGCGGATCAGGCCGCCAATGCGGAAATGCAGAAGGTCCAGTCCGGCATGGGCCTGCCGCCGGGCTTCAACTTCCCTGGCCTCGGCTGAGGGCGCTCAGGCGATCGCCACCTGCGCCGCCTGCGGGGCGGCGCGGCGGCGGAAGGTCGCCAGGATCGCGCGGTAACAGGCAAAGGCGGCCGCGGTGCCGACGATGCCGTCGGCCGCATAGTGCCAGCCGAGCGCGATCGAGAGCGCGAAGATCACTGCCCAGGCGGCGATCGCCAGGGGCAGCCCGCGCCGCGCGAAGGTGGCGAAGGCGATCATGGTCCAGGTGCTGATGGTGACATGCATCGAGGGCATGGCGGAAATCCCGCCGCCGGCGCCGAAGCTGCGGCTGGCGTAGATGTGCCACAGGTAATCCGCCACGGCGGTCGTCTCCACCCCTCCGTCCAGCCCGGCAAAGCGCGATCCGTAGCCCATTCGCTCGTAAAAAATGGGGCCGGCGGCGGGCAGCAGGGAGTGGATGGTGGGGCCGACCAGCGACCACAGCACGAAATAGCTCAGCAGCACGGCGGAGCGTTCCGGCGATGGGCGGGCGGCGGCGGCCATCAGCAGGGCGAAGATCATGATGATGAACCAGCCCGGGTGATAGAGCCCCCCGGCGCCCGGAAAAGCCAGCGGATGCAACAGCTTCCATGGGTCCGTGCCGAGGAACAGCGCATGGTCGATCCGCGCCAGCAGCGGGTCCGCCGAGAAGGGGACGAGGTAGTTCAGCAGCGGCTTCACCCACATGAAGGCGATTAAATTGAGCCCCGCCAGCAGCATGATAAGGGCCACCGAACCCGCCTTTACAGCGCCGCTGCCGAGCCACTGCATCAATGCTGCAATTGGTTGGGCATGCCTCCGGCGCAGCGCGGCGGCGAAACCATACAGGCAGGCGATCAACCCGGCCACCGCCATCCACGCCGGAAGAATCGAAAGCGCGGGCAGCAGGCCGGCGTAGTTCGGGATGAACAGGATCGCCGCCGCCGCGGAGAGGACGGTGAGCAAAACGCTCGGCACTATCCATTCCCATTCGCGCATCGGCTGGCCTTTCGCTGTCATGCCGCTGATGCCGGCCTGCCTAGTGCGAACAGCTTAAGCTTCGGTTGAGGAACAGCGGGCTAGCTTCCTGCCATGATGGCCGGCCACTCCCGATCCACAGCTTCGCGCGGCGCCACGTTGCAGCGATGCGGCGCCGTCCCCATATTCGCCGCAAGCAAGGCTCGGCCTGCCGGCCGCCCCCAGACTGACGGATAGTGTTTCTATGACCTCTCTTCCCCTTCTCCCCCTTCGCGACATCGTCGTGTTTCCCGGCATGGTCGTCCCGCTCTTCGTGGGCCGCGACAAGTCGGTGGCGGCGCTGGTCGAGGCGATGGAGGGCGACAAGGATATCTTCCTGCTCGCCCAGCTCGATCCCGCGTGTGACGATCCCACGGCGGAGGATCTCTATGACGTGGGCGTGGTCGCCCAGGTCCTGCAGCTGCTCAAGCTACCCGACGGCACGGTGCGCGTGCTGGTGGAGGGGCAGACCCGCGCGAAGCTCGTCTCGCTCGAAGAGCAGGATGAATTCGTGATCGCGCGGACCGAGCGGATCGAGGAAGCGGTGGACGAAGGCAGCGAAGCCTCCGCCATGATGCGTTCCGCGCTCGAGCAGTTCACCGAATATGCCAAGCATAACAAGAAGCTGCCCGAGGATATCGAGGAGCAGCTGGCCGATATCGAAGAGCCGGGCCGGCTGGCCGATGCCATCGCCGCCGCGCTGTCCGCCAAGGTTTCCACCAAGCAGCAGCTGCTGAGCGAGGTCGATGCCTTCAAGCGGCTGGAAATGGTGTTCTCCGTGATGGAGGGCGAGCTGTCGGTGCTGCAGGTGGAACGCAAGATCCGCGGCCGCGTGAAGCGCCAGATGGAGAAGACCCAGCGCGAATATTACCTCAACGAACAGCTCAAGGCGATCCAGAGCGAGCTGGGCGGCGAGGGCGAGGACGGCAACGAGATTGCCGAGCTGCAGCAGAAGATCGACAGCCTCAAGCTCTCCAAGGAAGCCAAGGCCAAGGCCAATGCCGAGCTGAAGAAGCTCAAGACCATGCAGCCGATGAGCGCAGAGGCGACCGTGGTCCGCAACTATCTGGATGTGCTGCTGGGCCTGCCCTGGGGCAAGAAGAGCCGGCTGAAGCGCGACATCGCCAAGGCGCAGGAGGTGCTCGACAAGGATCACTACGCGCTCGACAAGGTGAAGGACCGCATCATCGAATATCTCGCCGTGCAGGCGCGCACCAACAAGCTGAAGGGGCCGATCCTGTGCCTCGTCGGCCCTCCGGGCGTCGGCAAGACGAGCCTCGGCAAGTCCATCGCCCGCGCCACGGGCCGCGAGTTCGTGCGCCAGTCGCTGGGCGGCGTGCGCGACGAGGCGGAGATCCGCGGCCACCGGCGGACCTATATCGGCTCGCTGCCGGGCAAGATCGTGACCAATCTCAAGAAGGCGGGGGCCAGCAATCCGCTGTTCCTGCTCGACGAGATCGACAAGCTGGGCAAGGATTTCCGCGGCGATCCCGCATCGGCCCTGCTGGAAGTGCTCGATCCGGAGCAGAACGCCAAGTTCCAGGACCATTATCTGGAACTGGATATCGACCTCAGCGACGTGATGTTCGTCTGCACGGCGAACAGCCTTGACCTGCCCCAGCCGCTGCTGGATCGGATGGAGATCATCCGGCTGGAAGGCTATACCGAGGACGAGAAGGTCGAGATCGCCCAGCGCCATTTGATCGCCAAGCAGGTGGAAGCGCATGGCCTGAAGAAGGGCGAGTTCGAGCTGACCGAGGCCGGGCTGCGCGACCTGATCCGCTATTACACAAGGGAAGCCGGCGTGCGCACGCTGGAGCGCGAAATCGCCCGGCTGGCGCGCAAGAGTCTGCGCAAGATCCTGGAAAAGAAGGCGGAGAAGATCGTCATCACGCCCGAAAACCTCGGTGAGTTCGCCGGGGTGCGCAAGTTCCGCTTCGGCATGAGCGAGGAGGAAGCGCAGATCGGTGCAGTGACGGGTCTTGCCTGGACCGAAGTGGGCGGCGAATTGCTGACCATCGAAAGCGTCACCACGCCGGGCAAGGGCGAGATCAAGTCCACCGGCAAGCTGGGCGAAGTGATGAACGAAAGCATCCAGACGGCTTTCAGCTTCGTGAAGGCGCGAGCGCCCGCCTATGGCATCAAGCCTTCGATCTTCCAGCGCAAGAACATCCACATCCACCTGCCCGAAGGGGCGGTGCCCAAGGATGGCCCTTCGGCCGGCATCGGCATGGTCACCTCCATCGTCTCCACCCTCACCGGAATTGCGGTGCGGCCGGACGTGGCGATGACCGGTGAGGTCACGCTGCGCGGGCGGGTGCTGGCGATCGGCGGCCTGAAGGAGAAGCTGCTGGCGGCGCTGCGCGGCGGCATCAAGACCGTGCTGATCCCGGAGGACAATGTGAAGGATCTCGCCGAGATCCCCGACAACGTTAAAGAAGGGATGGAGATCATCGCCGTAGCCCATGTGGACGAGGTGCTGCGCCACGCGCTGACTCAGGGCACCGCCGCGATCGAATGGACCGAGGCGGACGACCTGGCCAGCCAGCCTGCGCCGCCGACTTCCGCCGCTGCGAGCGGGGCCACCACGGCGCACTGACGCATCGGTTTCGCTGCGCCGCCCATAAAGTGTGCGGCGCAGCGAATCGAACCGCCTGCCTCTCGGCGTTCCCGCGCTGTGGCGGCAGCACGCGCAGCCATGACGCCATGGCATGCAGTATTTGCCCTATGGCGGCCGTAAATTCCCGCAAATCGTGGCGATTCCGCGGGATTGCCTTTGACAGGCACCGGAAAACTCGCTCAATTTCCCCTCATCGCGGAGCGATTCAAAACCTGATTTCCGACAACACAATCGAGGGGGTTTTTCGGATATGAACAAGAACGAGCTCATCGGTGCGGTAGCCGACACGAGTGGCCTCACGCGCAGCGATGCGACCAAGGCGGTGGAGAGCGTGTTCGATACGATCACCACCGCGCTCTCGAAGGGGGATGAGGTTCGCCTCGTCGGTTTCGGAACCTTCTCCGTCGCCAAGCGGAAGGCCTCCACGGGCCGCAACCCGCGCACGGGTGAGCCGATGACGATCAAGGCTTCCACCCAGCCGAAGTTCAAGGCCGGCAAGGGCCTGAAGGATTCGGTGAACTAAGCTGCAATCCGGTGGGGCCGGCGCTGCCGGCTCCAGGGTATGAAGGGCCGCCCCGGCAACGGAGGCGGCCCTTGCCTTGTTAGGCGCGCGAGCCGGCGCCTTGTCCCCTGTTCACTCTGCCAGCTGGATCAGCGCCATGGGCGGGGACTGGGTGCGGGCGTTGACGGTCCATTCCAGCACCTGCCCGCCTTCCGCCGGCCGGGGGCCTTCATCGGTGTTGTTGGCCATGATCTGGCCATCGGTGATGATGCGGAAGGTGCCATCCATCTGCGGGATCGGCGGCATGCCCGCAGCCTCTCCGCCCTCGGGCTCCGCCCCGGCGGCGCTGGCGCCGGCGAGGCCGGCCATGCCCGCCATCATCCCGGCCATCGGATTGTCGCCGCCACGGGCGGAGAAGCCCGGCGCGTCCACCCGCACCGCGCCGCCCTTGCGCAGCGTGGCGGAAATAAAGCTAGTGGACATCGAAAAGCGTTCGAAGGTGGGGAAGGAGAAATCATGCCCCAGCCGGCTGCTGATGGCGAA
The DNA here is from genome assembly GCF_003569745.1 of Altererythrobacter sp. B11. Lineage (NCBI taxonomy): Bacteria > Pseudomonadati > Pseudomonadota > Alphaproteobacteria > Sphingomonadales > Erythrobacteraceae > Altererythrobacter > Altererythrobacter sp. B11. The sequence goes on along the minus strand of NZ_AP018498.1, from coordinate 2,943,335 downwards.
TTCCACGTAGAACAGCCCGTCGCCGCGATATTCCACCCGGTTCCAGCCGACCTGCCGCCGCAGCCGCTCAGCCAGTTCCTCCGCCGCTTTCGGATCGGAAGGATCGAGCCCGCCCAGCATGGCGCGCATGGATTCGGCTTCGCGCTGCGACTTGGCCTTGCGCGCTTCCCGGCCCGCTTCCCAATCCGCCCGCTGCTGCGCAAGCTCTTCGTCCGTGCAGGGACGTTCCTCGAAATCGCTCTCGTTCCAGCAGCTCGTCGCGCTGAACTCGCCGTCACCCGCGCTATTGGCCATGTCGGCCAAATCGCTCAGCGCCAGCAGGAAGATCTCGCCAGTGTAGGAATAGGTGAAGCGCCCGTCGCGGCGGATATCCAGCGTGGATTCGAATTTCCCCGGCGTCACCATGCAGGCCGCCAGCAGCAGCGCCGCCCCCGTCGCAAGGGCGGCGGCGGACCAGGCCCGCCAGTTCATCTTCGTCATGCTCTTTCCCCCCGAATGCCGCGTGGCTAGCGCGTCGCCACCGCGTAAAGTGCGATTGCCGCTGCGTTGGACACGTTGAGGCTCTCCATCGCCTCGCCGATCGGCAGGCGGGCCAGAGCGTCGCAATGGGCGGCGACATTGTGCCGCATGCCTTCCCCTTCGGCCCCCAGCACCAGCGCCACCGGGCCGGCGGGCAGGGCCTCGGCGAAATTGACCTCCGCCTCTCCGGCCAGGCCGATGCGCCAGTATCCCGCCTCTGCCAGCTCTTCCAGCGCGCGGGCGAGATTGACCACGCGCACCCAGGGCACGATTTCCAGCGCGCCGGAGGCGGATTTCGCCACGACGCCGCTTTCCGGCGGGGCATGCCGATCCTGCGTGACGATGGCGGCCGCGTTGAAGGCCGCGGCGGATCGCAGGATGGCGCCGACATTGTGCGGATCGGTCACCTGATCCAGCACCATGATCGGGCGCGCTTCGTCCCCGTCCATGACATCGGCCAGGTGCACGTCCTCCAGCGGATCGCATTCCAGCACCAGCCCCTGATGCGGCGCATCGCGCGCCACCAGCCGGGCGAGATCGGCGACCTCGGCATATTCGATGGGGAAATCGGCCGGTAGTTCGCCATCCAGCGAAGCGATCCCCTCGCGCGTGGCCCACAGCTTGTGGTGCGAACGCAGGGGGTTCTTCAGTGCCGCTTCCACCGCGTGGCGGCCCCACAGGCGCACGTGCCCCTGGGTGGCCCGCCCCGAACCGCGCCCGCCCTGCATACGCCCCGCGCGCCCGCGCAGGTTCTTCTTCTCACCGCGTTTTGCCATGTCGCTCCCTATGTTGCGGGCCATCTGCCAGCCCCCCCATTGACAGGCAAGCGTCGCTTCGCCATTGAGCCGGCCACTCGGCCGGGCAGGCCCCATCACGGGGCTTCTCAATTGGCGGGAATTTCCCGCTTTTTCCGGCTCTCCGGTGGACAGGTGGCCGAGTGGTTAAAGGCAGCAGACTGTAAATCTGCCCGCGCAAGCGTACGCTGGTTCGAATCCAGCCCTGTCCACCACCGGCCTTGCTAGTCGCCGCCGACTTCCACCAGCACGAGCGATGCGTTGTCCGTCCCGTCGCGGGCGAGGGCGTTGGCCAGCAGGCGGTCGGCCAGCTCGGCGATGGGGGCAGTGCCCTGCGCATCGCCGTCTTCCAGGGAGCGGGAGAGGCCATCGGAACAGAGCAGCAGGCGGTCGCCGCGCTGCAAATGGAGCGTGCGGCTGTCGATTTCCGGCTCCACGCCGATACCCAGCGCGCGGGTGATGACATTGGCCTGCGGATGGGTGGCGGCCTGCGCGCGGTCGATCAGGCCGGTTTCCAGCAATTCCTGCACCACGCTGTGATCGCGGGTTAGCAGTTCCAGCCGCCCCTCGCGGATCAGATAAGCGCGGCTGTCGCCCACCCAGCGCAGCGTCGCCGCCTCGTCCTGGATGTGCAGCAGGACCAGAGTGGTGCCGCTGCGGCCGGCTTCGGCGTCATAGATCGTGCGGTTGGCCCGGCGCAGGGCGGCGGAGATCGCCGCCGGCGTGACCGGGGCGGGCAGGGGGGCGAGGCTGCGGATCACCGCTTCGGCGGCCATGTCGCCGCGGCTCTGCCCGCCCATGCCATCGGCCACGGCCCACAGGCCCAGATCGGCGCGGTCGAGCACGCGATCCTCGTTGATGCGGCGCACCCGGCCGACATGGCTGCGGCCGATCGAGCGGATGGGCCGGTTGCCCGCCCCATGCGGCCCGGGGCGCAGCCGGCGCAGCAGCGCCTTCACGCGCGCTCGCTCCGGTTCATCTGCGCCTCGGCATCGTCATAGGCGCGCACGAAGGCTTCATCGAGCGAGCCGGCGACCCCGTCCTCCACCTGGGCGAACAGATCGGCATGGCGCGCCTCCATCTCTTCCACCTGCAGCACGGCGCGGTTCTTCAGCAGCGACTTGCGGCTGGCGACGGCGGCTTCGATGCTGGCCGGGGCGAAGCGGTCCACCGCATGGCGCAGGCTGCCGCGCAAGCCGGCGAAGGTGGCGACCAGATGCCGCTTGAGATCGCGGAAAGAGGCCTGCAGCGCCGCCGGACCGGACAGGAAGCTGGAGGAGCCGGCCAGCAGCAGGTCGATCGCCAGCCGCTGCGACGGCGCCCATTTGAACGGATTGTTGCCCTCTCCGCCGATCGTCGTGCGGCTGAGCTGATAGCGCGCGCGCATCGTGTTGCGCTCTGCCATCAAATCACCGATGCCCAGCACCATCTGGCGGTAGAGCGCGCCGGCGCGGCGCATGACCTCCTCGGGCTCCGCGCCGGAGAGCAGCGAGGCATCGATCTGCGCGCCTTCGCAGAAGGCTTCGAACAGCGTCCCGTCGCCGCTGCGGGCAAAGGTGGCGGCGTCCGACCATTCGCTCGGCACATCGAGCGAGGCGCCGAGCGGCGGGCTGAGGATCAGCGTGCGCCCCTCGTCGATCTGGCCCGCGCGGGGGGCGTGGGTGGCGACCAGCCGGAAGCGCCCCATGCGCAGCGCGCCGGGCAGGGGCAGGGCGGTCAGCTCCCCATCGGGCAGGCGGCTGTCCTGCGTATCGTCGAACACGCCATTGGTGCCGAGCGAAAGCACCGCGAGCCCTTCCGGCCCCGCATGCAGCTCGCAATGCGCGCGGGAGAGAGCGCATTCCTCATCCGCGATCGGCCAGTCCGCCGCGGGATCGCGCCCGATCCGCATCACGCCGTGCTGGAACAGGCGCGCGTCGATCGGCTGCGCCGCGTCGTCCGCATCGAACAGCTGGAGCATATACATGCCGGCCGCTCCTACGCCGCGATGCGGGTGGCGAGCATCGCTGCCTCCGCCCCCGCCCGGTCGGTGCTCGCCATGGCTTCGGCCTCCGCCGCAGCGCGGTTGAAGGCATCGAAGGTCTGGCCGAATTCGTCGCGCCGGTTGTGCGAGATGCGCAGGGCGAAGCCGTTGCGCGCCGCATCGTCCAGCGCGTTCCGCAGGCGCCGCAGCGGCCGGGTGACGAGCGCGCCGCTGAGATAGCCAACCACCAGCACCACGATCATTAGCACCGCAGACAGCGCCATGATCAGCTGGCGCGAGGTGGCGAGCGCCTGATCCAGCGCCGTCCGGCCGAGGGTGATCTCCACCGTACCGAAGCGCGCGCCGGCATAGTCGATCGGCCGCACGAAACGCAGCGCCCCGACAGGCGCGCCGGCGCCGGATTGCGGCTGATAGGCGCGGCCGACGAGGCCGGGCTGGCTTGCCGCGCGGACTACGCCGCCGGCATCGGCCACGGTGATTGCGCGCACTTCCTGATCCTGCGTCGCCGAGGCCACGAAGGCTTGCACCGAGGTCCAGTCCTGCTCCTGCGGCGGCAGGCCGGCATTGTCCGCCGCCACCACCGCGGCATTGCCGGCGACGAAGGCGGCGATGCTCTCGCCCGCCACGGCCGCCATGCTCTCCAGCGCGGCTTCCTGCCGGCTCCAGATCAGTTGCATGCAGGCGAACAGGGCGAGGGCGGTGACGGCCACCAGCGCGAGCGGCAGCTTCACGCGAAGAGTGAGGCCGCGCCGGCCACCGGGCGCTTCCCCTGCGGCATGGATCTCGCGGTCCAGCGCGGCGACCAGGGCCGCTCCATCGGCAAAGCGCTGATCCGGCTTCTTCGCCAGCAGCTTGTCGATGATGAACTGCAGGCCCGAGGGGCAATCGCCGGCAATGCGGCCGACCGGCTCCACCTTCTCCTGCGCGATCTTGATCGCCAGCGCGCCCAGCCCGTTGCCGGGGAAGGCCACCCTGCCGGTGATCATCTCATACAGCACCACGCCGAGCGAGAAGAGGTCTGAGCGATGATCGACCGGCAGGCCCAACGCCTGTTCCGGGCTCATGTAGCGGGGCGTGCCGATCAGCTGCCCGGCCTGCGTCTGCGCCAGGCCGGCGCCTTCCAGATCGCCCACCCGCGCGACGCCGAAATCGACCAGCTTGGCGGTTCGCCCATCCTCCGAGATGAGGATGTTGGAGGGTTTGATGTCGCGATGCACCACGCCCGCGCCGTGGGCATAGGCGAGGGCGTCCCCCAGCTGCCGCGCGATCCGCAGCACTCGTTCATAAGGCATGCGCCCCTGCGCGTGCAGCACTTCGTCCAGCGGCCGCCCTTCGACCAGCTCCATCGCGATGTAGGAGGCGCCTTCCACCTGGCCGACATCGTAGATGGTGGCGATATTCGCATGGCTCAGCGCGCCGGCGGCGCGTGCTTCCCGCAGGAAGCGGCCGGCAAGCTGCTCGTCACCGGCAAAATCCTGCTTGAGCACCTTTATGGCGACGGTGCGGCCGATCTCCGGGTCGGTGGCGCGATAGACCTCCGCCATTGCGCCGGCCCCGAGCCTGCTTTCGATCTGGTAGCGACCCAGCATCGTCATGTTGCGACCATCCCTCTGTTGTTTGTGCCCCTGCTACCCCACAAGGTTTATCAAGCAGTTACCTTTGGGATTTCACGGTCGCGGCAATCCGGCGGGCGCGGGCGAGGTCGCGCGAGATGGCGGCGTTATCCGGATCGAGCGTCGCGGCGCGCTGCAGCAGAGCCACCGCTTCGCCCGGCTGGCCGCGGTTGAGCGCGGCCAGCCCCGCCGTGCGCGCGCGCTGCGCCGCTGCCGGATCGGCCTTGCTCGCGGCGGGCGCGGCAGGGCGGGACTGCGCCTTCGGTGCCGGAGCGGCCGCCGCTGCTGCGGAGCTGCGCTTCTTCGGCGGGGCCGCGCGCGGTGCGGTTTCGGCCTGCGCGGGTTGCCCGGGGATCTGCAGCACCTGGCCGGCGGCGAGGGCGGAGGGATCGGACATCTTGTTGTAGCGCGCCAGCTGATAGGATTTCAGCCGGTTGCCAAGGAACCGTTCGGCAATGCCGGCCATCGTATCGCCCGGCTGGACCGTATAGGGATGGCTCGCCGGGCCGAGGTCCGCCTTCGCATCGCCCAGCATGCCCTGCCGCAGCACCAGCAGCGAAGGGTTGAGCGGGTCGCTGCGCAGCGCCTGCTTCAGCCGCTTCTGCGCCGCCTTCACCTCGCCGCGATCGAGCAGGGCGGCAATCGTTTCGATCTCCGTCGGCGCGGTCTGGGCAGCAGGCGGTGCACCCGCCTTCATGCCGGGGCCGGAGGAACAGGCGGCCAGGCCGAGGGCAAGCGCCGCAGCCCCTACCATCGAAAGGGAGCGGGGGAAACGGCTCATGCACGCGATCCTTGCAACTGGAGGGGTTCGCCGGCGGCCAGCTGCCGGAGAAGGGAATCGGAATCGCGGACGAAGTCGGCGAAATCCTCGCTGTCGACGGGTCGGCAGAAGTAGAAGCCCTGGAAATAGCGGCAGCCGTGCCGCCGCAGCCAGCCATACTCGGCTTCGGTTTCCACGCCCTCGGCCAGCACATTCGCGCCGAGCCCGCGCCCCAGCGCCAGCAGGCTGCTGCAGATCGCCTGGCTGTCGCGCCGTTTGTCCACGTCGGTCACGAAGGCGCGGTCCATCTTCAGCTTGTCGAAGCCCAGGTTGCGCAGCGCGCTGAGGCTGGAATAGCCGGTGCCGAAATCGTCGATCGCGATGCGCACGCCCTTGCTGCGCAGATCCTCACACAGCACGGGCGCGCGAATATCGTCGGCCAGGGCGACGCTTTCGGTCAGTTCCACCTCCAGCGCCTCCGGCGGCAGGCCGTGGCGTTCCAGCGTGCGAAGGATCAGCAGGCCGAGATCGGCGGATTCAAGCTGCTGCCCGCTGACATTCACCGCCACGCGCAGATCCGGCAGGCCGGCAAGGCGCCAGTTGCGTGCATCGCGCAGCGCGCGGTTCATGGCCCACAGGCCGATCTCCTGCACCAGCCCGGCGGCTTCCGCCAGCGGGATGAACTGGCCGGGGGGGATCGGGCCGCGCTGAGGATGATGCCAGCGGATCAGCGCCTCTCCGCCGATCGCGCGCCCCTCGCTGGCGTCGATCAGCGGCTGATATTGCATGTGCAGCTGGTTGCGGGCGATGGCCTGGCGCAGATCCTGCTCCAGCTGATAGCGATCGCGCGCCTGCGCTTCCACATTGATGCTAGCCACCTTGGGCCGCCCGTCGGACGCCAGCGGCACGGAAAAGCTGGAGAGCGCCTGCGAGATGGCGGAATGCGGGGAGCCGTGGGCGGCATCGAAGCGGATGCTGCGCTTCACGATCTCCGGCAGGATCTCGTGATCGCCTTCGACCATGCGATCGCCGAGGGCATAGGCCAGGGCGGCCAGTTCCGCCTCTGCAGCAGCCGGCGTCACTTCGGGGCCGGTCCAGATCGCCAGGTGAGAACGGTCCACCTGGGCGAGGAAGCGCGACGGGGGCAGCATGACGGAGAGCCGTTCCACCACCGTCATCAGCAGCCGCTCCGCCAGCAGCGGATCGAAGGCACAGAGCCGGTCGTAATCGCGGCAGGAAAGCAGCGCCAGCGTGCCCGCGCCGTCGATCGCCATGCGGCCCGCAAGGGGCTCGCGCGTCGGCAGCCCGGTGACCGCATGCTTCAGGTGGACGCGATGTTCCTGCTCGTTCGCCCGCTCCAGCAGCGCCGTCAGGGCCCCTGCCAGCCGCCGGGGCAGCGGGCCGGTGAACTCCCGCCCCAGTTGCTGCTCCGCACGGGCCAGCAGTAGCGCGAGGCCGGATGTGCGCAAAAGGAGGGCGGCGGCCAGCAGCAGGACCGCGGCTGCCAATCCTGCAGAGAGCAAGGCAGAGCTCAGCACGATTCGCCCCGGCGCCCGGCCATGGGTCCGGCCGGGTTGTATAATATTGCCGGGAGGCTGTGCGCGATCATGCCCCCGGCCTAAATGTCAATTGTTGATAAATACTTAGGGCACGTGGGAGCTCCACGTACTTTGGTGCCGGATTCAGCAGGCTGCTGATTTTGCGCGATCTTCAGCCAGAACCGCAGGCCGCCTCGTGCGTTACCGTTTTTTGTCCATATTGTGCTTGCGGGCCGTGGCTTGTCGCCGGGCTGGCAAGGCCGTAGAGGAACGACATGGCCGGAGACCTACGCGATAACAGGGGCCGCGGTGACGCGGAATGGCATTGGCCAGCGATCCATCCAGAAGGGCGCCAGTTCGGCCTGATTGCCGTCGGCATCGCGCTGATCGTGCTGTTGCTGTTCGACTGGCCGGTTCTCGGCTGGCCGCTGCTGGCGCTTGCGGGGGGCGTGTTTGCCTTCTTCCGCGATCCCGAACGGGTCGTGCCACAAGGCGATGATCTGATTGTGGCCCCGGCGGACGGGCTGGTGACGCTGATCGAGCAGGTGCCCCCGCCGCTGGAACTGCAGGCCGCCGATCCTGCGGGCGGAGCGGGGCTGGGCATCGCACCGGTCACCCGCATCTCAATTTTCATGTCGGTGTTCGATGTGCATATCAACCGGGCACCCGTGGGCGGCACGATCCGCCGCGTGGTCTATATCCCCGGCAAGTTCATGAATGCCGATCTCGACAAGGCGAGCGAGGAAAACGAGCGCCAGCATATTCTGGTAGAGCGCGCCGACGGGCGGCTGATTGGCTTCACCCAGATTGCCGGGCTGGTGGCGCGGCGCATCGTCCCCTTCGTGAAGCAGGGGGACATCGTCGCCGCCGGGCAGCGGGTGGGACTGATCCGTTTCGGCAGCCGGGTGGACGTCTATCTGCCGCAGGGCACTGACTCGAAGGTGCTGCTGGGCCAGACGGTGATCGCGGGCGAGACGGTGCTGGCCGAGATCGGCCGGCTGCAACTGATCGAAGGCGTCAGCCAGTGATCGGCGGGCGGGACGAGGACGGACAAGCCGAACCGGGGCCGTCATGGCTCGGCCCCAAGGCCAGCGAGGATGAGCGGCCAGTCACGCGGCGCCTTGGCGGCGGGCTGTCGCTGCGGGCGGTGCTGCCCAATGCCATCACCGCGGCGGCGCTGTGTTCCGGCCTCACCGGCATCCGCTTTGCTATTAACGGCGATTGGGAACGCACGGTGTTCGCCATCATCCTGGCCGGCATGCTCGACGGGATCGACGGTCGCATTGCCCGGCTGCTCAAGGCGCAGTCACGCTTCGGGGCGGAACTGGACAGCCTGGCTGATTCGCTGAGTTTCGGCGTCGCGCCGGCGCTGGTGCTGTTCCTGTGGTCGTTGCAGGACCTGCCGCGTTTCGGCTGGTTCGCCTCGCTCGCCTTTGCGATCTGCTGCGTGCTGCGGCTGGCGCGGTTCAACGCGCAGATCGACGTGGACGAGCAGCCGCATAAATCGGCCGGATTCCTCACCGGGGTGCCTGCGCCGGTGGGTGCCGGGCTGGCTTTCCTGCCGCTTTACCTCTGGATCGCCAGCGGGGAGAGCATATTTCGCGAACCCATCGTGGTGGCGCTGTGGGTAACGGCGATCGCCTTCCTGATGATCTCCAACCTTGCGACGCTCAGCTGGACCTCGATCCGCCCGCGCCGCAACATTCGCCTGGAAGCCATCGCATTGGCCGGCCTCGTCTTCGCGGCCCTGCTGACAGAGCCCTTCTGGACCTTGGCCGGGCTGTGCATCGTCTATCTGATCCTGATGCCCTATGGCGTGGTGAGCTATGGCCGGGTCAAGCGCCAGCGGAACAGGGGCGCGGCACCAGCAACGGCTGCATCCGCGGAAGAGTAATCGTCTGGCGGATCGGCTGGCTCGTGCGTCGCGGCGCCGACCGCTGCCGCACCGGGCGTTCCGCTATCCGAATTTCTGCGAGTTCCGCCAGCAGCGCCTGGGCGCCGGCTGCGCCGCGCGCCAGACTGATGGCTGCCACCATCACCGCCGAAATGGCGGTGAAGCCGAACAAAAGGGAAATGGCGATCTCGATCATCTGTCGTGTCCTACCTGTGCGGGACGCCGGGGAGCGCCTGTTGAGCACTTGTGGATAACTCCGTGCATGTGGTAGGTGTTCCACCACAGTCACCCTCTGCGGAACATATGTTCCTGTTATGTTCTGACCGTCAAGCTGAAATCGCGATCGCAAGCGATATTTTCGCGCCGAATTGAGGGTGGATTTTCTCGCCTGAGAGGACTATGTGGCCGCCCGTCAGGCCGGAATCCGCCGCATTCGTGGTGCTTCGGCCGGGCAAATTCACATGGAAGGCATTGCAACCGGTGCCGCCCGCGGGATCTCCGCGTGGCTGTTCCCGCTTTCCAGAGGCATAACCGGAAAGGAATTTTATTATGGCGGCTCCTACCGTCACCATGCAGGAATTGATCGAGGCCGGCGCACACTTCGGCCACCAGACCCACCGCTGGAACCCGCGGATGAAGCCGTATATCTTCGGCGCCCGCAACGGTGTTCACATCATCGACCTGTCGCAGACCGTGCCGCTGATGGCTCGCGCGCTGGACTTCGTCTCCGCCACCGTCCGCGCGGGCGGCAAGGTGCTGTTCGTCGGCACCAAGCGCCAGGCGCAGGAGCCGATCGCCGAAGCCGCACGCCGCAGCGGGCAGCATTTCGTCAACCATCGCTGGCTGGGCGGCATGCTCACCAACTGGAAGACGATCTCGCAGTCCATCAAGCGGCTGAAGGCGCTGGAAGAGCAGCTTTCGGGCGACACTTCGGGCCTCACCAAGAAGGAAGTCCTCCAGCTCACGCGCGAGAAGGACAAGCTGGAAATGTCGCTGGGCGGTATCCGCGATATGGGCGGCATCCCCGACGTGATGATCGTGATCGACGCCAACAAGGAAGAGCTGGCGATCAAGGAAGCCAATGTTCTCGGCATCCCGGTCGTCGCCGTGCTCGATACCAATGTCGATCCGAGCGGCATCGCCTTCCCGATCCCGGGCAATGACGATGCCAGCCGTGCGGTGCGCCTCTATTGCGATGCCATCGCCGCTGCCGCGACCAAGGGCCACCAGGAAGGCGTGGTCGATTCGGGTGCCGACATCGGCGCCATGGACACTCCGCCTGAGGAAGCCGCCGCTGCCGAGGCTCCGGCCGAGCAGGAAGCCGCTTCCGCCTGAAGCCTTCCGGCGCGCCATCGGCGCGTCACATTCAGGACCTAGCGCGCCGGGCCAGTCACAGGGCCCGGCGCCCGCATACATTCAAGAGGATCAGAAAGATGGCTGCTTACACCATCGCCGACGTGAAGAAGCTGCGCGAGAAGACCGGCGCAGGCATGATGGACGCCAAGAAGGCTCTCGAAGAGAGCAATGGCGACATCGAGGCCGCGGTTGACGCGCTGCGCGCGAAGGGCCTCGCCACCGCCCAGAAGAAGTCCAGCCGCACTGCGGCCGAAGGTCTCGTCGGCGTTGCCGTCGAAGGCACCAAGGGCGTGGCGCTGGAAGTCAATTCCGAGACGGACTTCGTCGCCAAGAACGAGCAGTTCCAGAACTTCGTGCGCACCGCCACCGCGGCCGCGCTGGCGCTGGACAGCGACGATGTCGAAGCGCTCAAGGCCGCTGCCTATCCGGCCGGCGGCACGGTGGGCGAAGCGCTGACCAACAACATCGCCACCATCGGCGAGAACCAGCAGCTGCGCCGCATCAAGAGCGTGGAAGTGACCCAGGGCCTCGTCGTGCCCTATATGCACAATGCGCAGGCGCCGAACCTCGGCAAGATCGGCGTGCTCGTGGCGCTGGAAAGCGACGCGGGTGCAGAGGTGCTGGAGCCGCTGGGCAAGCAGCTGGCCATGCACATCGCCGCGGCCTTCCCGCAGGCGCTGGATGCCGATAGCCTCGATCCCGAGGTTCTCGAGCGCGAGCGCAAGATCGCGGCCGAAAAAGCGGCGGAGAGCGGCAAGCCCGAGAACGTGCAGGAAAAGATGGTCGAGGGCGCGGTGAAGAAGTTCGCCAAGGAAAACGCGCTGCTCAGCCAGCTGTTCGTGATGGACAACAAGACCGCGATTTCCGACGTCGTGGCCCAGGCGGGCAAGGATGCAGGCACGGCGATCGTGCTCAAGGACTATGTCCGCTTCCAGCTCGGCGAAGGCATCGAGAAGGAAACGAGCGACTTCGCAGCGGAAGTGGCTGCGGCCGTCGCCGGCTGATCCTGCCTCGCAAGTGATCCGAATGGGCCGCCGGACCAGTGTCCGGCGGCCTTTTCTACGGCCGCCATCGGCGTGGCCGCGAAAGAGGCGGAGGGGGCCATCATCGCTCCGCCGCCTAATCGGCCTTGATACTTGGCACCGCCCCTGTGCCCTCTATAAGAGCCGCCATCCAGACAGCCCCGAAGAGGTAAGCGACCCTATGCCAGCGCCGAAAGCCAAACGCATCCTGCTCAAGCTTTCGGGCGAGGTGCTGATGGGGGATCAGCAATTCGGCATCGATCCCGCCTTCGTCGCGGAACTCGCCAGGGAAGTGAAGCAGGCCAAGGACGGCGGACTGGAAATCTGCCTGGTGATCGGCGGCGGCAACATCTTCCGCGGCATGGCCGGCGCCGCGCAGGGCATGGACCGGGCGCAGGCCGATTACATGGGCATGCTGGCCACGGTGATGAACGCCCTTGCCATGCAGAACGCGCTGGAACAGCTCGGGGTGGATACGCGGGTACAGTCTGCCGTGCAGATGGACCAGGTGTGCGAGCCGGTGATCCGTCGCCGGGCGGAGCGGCATCTGGAGAAGGGCAGAGTGGTGATCTTCGCCGCCGGCGTCGGCAGCCCCTATTTCACCACCGACAGCGGCGCCGCTCTGCGCGCCGCGGAAATGAAGTGCGACGCGCTGATGAAGGGCACCAGCGTGGACGGGGTCTATGATTCGGACCCGAAGAAAAATCCGGGGGCAAAGCGTTTCGAAACCGTCAGTTACGACACTGTGCTGGCGGAAAATCTCAAGGTGATGGACGCCTCCGCCGTGGCGCTGTGCCGCGACAATGATATTCCCATCGTGGTCTTTTCGATCCGCGAGAAGGGTAATCTGGCGCGGGTGCTGGCGGGCGAAGGTGTGCAGACGGTAGTGCAAAAGGAAGCCTGACAATGGCGAAATATGACAAGGCCGACATCGAACGTCGGATGCAGGGAGCGGTGGACAGCCTGAAGGGAGACCTTTCCGGCCTGCGCACCGGGCGTGCCAATGTGGCGCTGCTCGATCCCGTGGTGGTGGAGGTCTATGGCTCCATGATGCCGCTGAACCAGGTCGCCACGGTGAACACGCCCGAACCGCGCATGCTGAGCGTGCAGGTGTGGGACAAGGCGAATGTGATCGCGGTAGAAAAGGGCATTGCCCACGCCGGACTCGGCCTCAACCCGATGATCGACGGCCAGACGCTGCGCCTGCCGATCCCCGACCTGACCCAGGAACGCCGCAAGGAGCTGGCGAAGCTCGCCGGGCAATATGCCGAAAAGGCCAAGATCGCGATCCGCAATGTCCGCCGCGACGGGATGGAAGCGCTGAAGGAAGACGAGAAGAAGAAGGACATCTCCGAGGACGATCGCAAGCGTCTGGAAGAGGAAGTCCAGAAGATGACCGATCGCTTCGTGGCCGATGTCGATGCCGCCGCTGCCGCCAAGGAGAAGGAAATCCTGCAGCAGTGAGCGTGCAGCCCACCTCTCCTTTCGCCTCGCGCGAGGCCGGAGGGCGCGGGCAGGCGGAAGCGGCTGCGCCGCTCGCGGGCGGGTCTGCGCATGGTGCGCGCCATGTCGCCATCATCATGGACGGGAACGGCCGCTGGGCGAAGCAGCACCGCCTGCCGCGCGTCATGGGGCATCGCAAGGGCGTGGAAGCGGTGCGCAGCATGGTGCGGGCGCTGGAGCCGCTCGGGCTCGACTGCGTCACGCTCTATGCCTTTTCCAGCGAGAACTGGAAGCGCCCGCAGGACGAGATCAGCGATCTGATGGGCCTGATGCGGCGCTTCATCAAAAGCGATCTGCCCGAATTTCTCGCCAATGACGTGCGGCTGAGGATTATCGGCGATTACAAGGCCTTGGAGCCGGATATTGTCGCCATGCTCGAAGATGCGCTGGAGCGCACGGCCAAGGGCACGCGCACGCTGGCGGTGGCGCTGAACTATGGCTCGCAGCAGGAAATCGCCCGCGCCGCGGCGCGCGCGGCCGAGCGGGGCGAGGTGAGCGTGGAGACGATCTCCGCCAATCTCGACACGGCCGATCTGCCGCCGCTGGATCTGCTGGTGCGCACGTCCGGCGAATTGCGCCTGTCCAATTTCCTGCTGTGGCAGGCGGCCTATGCCGAAATGTGGTTCACCGACGTGCTGTGGCCCGATTTCACTGTCGGCCATCTGGAAGAGGCGCTGGCGAGCTTTGCCGGACGGGAGCGGCGTTTTGGCGGAAGGTGAAAGCGTCCCCGTACCGCTGGCGGTAAGGACCTCGGACCTGCCCGTGCGGGCCGCTTCGGCGGCGGTAATGCTGCTGGTGGCCGGCGTCGCACTGTGGCTGGGCGGGATGGTGCTCGATATCTTCGTCGCGCTGGTCGCCGTGGTCGGCTTTGGCGAGGCGGCCCTGCTGATCTTTCGCGCAACGCCGAACCTTGCCGTGCGGCTGGCCGGCGTGCTGGTCGCGTTCTTCTACATCGGGCTGGCTGCCAGCGCGCTGGCGGAAATGCGCCCGGCGATGGTACTGGCCGTGCTGGGGGTGGTGATCGCCACCGACACCGGCGCCTATTTCACCGGCCGCCGCTTCGGCGGGCCGAAGATCGCGCCGCGGATCAGCCCTTCCAAGACCTGGTCCGGCCTTGCCGGGGGGATGCTGGGGGCCGGGCTGGTGCTGGCCTGCATCGGCTTTGCAGTGGGACCACAAGCCGGGTGGGAGGAGAGTGCAAGAGTTTCCTTTGCGACCGCCGCCTTTTTCGCCGGTGCCCTGCTGGCGATTGCGGCGCAGGCCGGAGATTTTCTGGAGAGTTGGCTCAAGCGCAAGGCCGGGGTGAAAGACAGCTCGCGGCTGATCCCGGGCCATGGCGGCGTGCTTGATCGCGTCGATGGATTGCTGCCGGTGGCGCTGATCGTCGGTCTCTCGGGAGCGGCGACGGCATGGTGATGCGTTCGATCTCGATCCTGGGCGCGACGGGCTCCATCGGCGCCTCGACGCTCGATCTCATTCGCCGCAACCGGGGTGAATGGCGGGTGGTGGCGCTCACCGCCAATTGCCAGGCCAGGGAACTGGCGCGTCTGGCGCGCGAGTTCGATGCGGAACTGGCGGTGGTGGGAGACGAGAGCTGCCTTGGCGAACTGCGCGAGGCGCTGGCCGGCAGCGGTATCGAGGCCGCGGGCGGGCGCGAGGCGCTGTGCGAGGCGGCGGGCCGCCCGGCGGACCTGACCGTGGCGGCGATCGTCGGCTGCGCCGGGCTCGGCCCGACGATGCGGGCGATCGAGCAGGGCGGCACCATCGCGCTGGCCAACAAGGAAGCGCTGGTTTCTGCGGGCGATGTGATGACGGCGGCGGTCGCGCATCACGGGGCCACGCTGCTGCCGGTCGATTCCGAACACAATGCGATCTTCCAGTGCCTGCAGGGCAACAAGCGATCCGACGTCAGCCGTATCACGCTGACCGCCAGCGGCGGGCCGTTGCGGCTGTGGAGCCTTGATGAACTTGCGCGGGCGACGCCGGCGCAGGCCGTGGCCCATCCCAATTGGGACATGGGGGCGAAGATCAGCGTCGATTCCGCCACCATGATGAACAAGGGGCTGGAACTGATCGAGGCGCATCACCTGTTCCCCGTGGGGCTCGACCGGCTGCGCATCCTCGTCCACCCGCAAAGCGTGGTGCATTCCATGGTCGAATATCGTGACGGCTCAACGCTGGCGCAGCTCGGCCCTTCGGACATGCGCGTGCCGATCGCCTCCTGCCTCGCCTGGCCGGAGCGGATGGACACGCCCTGCCTGCCGCTGGACCTTGCCGGCATCGGCGAGCTGACCTTTTTTGCGCCAGACGAAGTGCGCTTTCCGGCGACCAGGCTGGCGCGGGAAGCGGCGGAAGAGGGCGGTTCGGCGCCGGCCGTGCTCAATGCCGCGAATGAAGTGGCGGTGGCGGCCTTCCTCGCCGGTCAGATCGCGTTCACGCAAATTTCGGCAATTGTGGCGCAGACGCTGAATCGCGATCGCCCTCCCGCACCTGCCTGCCTCGAGGATGTCATGTCCGTCGATGCGGAGGCGCGGGCACTGACCGCCGAAATGCTGGAGCCTGCCTGACTTGTTCGAATCTCCGCCCTTCTGGATGTGGATCCTCGGCTTCCTGCTCGTGCTGGGGCCGCTCGTTACCTTGCATGAGTTCGGCCACTATCTTGTCGGCCGCCTCTTCGGCGTGAAGGCCGATGCCTTTTCGGTCGGCTTCGGCAAGGAAATCGCCGGCTTTACCGATCGGCGCGGTACGCGCTGGAAGCTCTCGGCGCTGCCGCTGGGCGGCTATGTGCAATTCGCAGGCGACATGAACCCGGCCAGCCAGCCCAGCGCGGAATGGCTTTCCCTGCCGGAGGAAGAACGCAACCGCACGTTCCAGTCCAAGCCGCTGTGGCAGCGCGCGCTGATCGTCGCCGCCGGACCCCTGACCAATTTCCTGATCGCGATTGCGATCCTCGGCAGCTTCAACCTGCTGTATGGCAAGCTCGTCACCCCGCCGGTGGTGGAAGTGGTGGCCGAAGGCAGCGCGGCGGCCGAAGCGGGCATCGAGCCGGGCGACCGCATCCTCTCCATCAACGGGCGCGAGATGCAGAGCTTCGAGGATCTGGCCCGCTGGGTCTCGCTCTATCCGGGCGAGCCGGTGACGGTGCGGCTGGAGCGCGACGGCGAAACGCGCAGCCTGCCCGCCGTGCTCGGCACGGTGCATGAGCAGGATCGCTTCGGCAATGAGTTCAAGATCGGCCAGCTCGGCATCGGCTCCAGCCAGCGGGAAGTGGCCGCCGTGGGGCCGGTCGAAGCCCTGGGCCTGGGTGTCACGCAGACCGGGGAAACGGTGCGGGCGATGGTCACGGGCATCTGGCAGATCGTGACCGGTCGCCGATCGGTGGAAGAGCTGGGCGGGCCGATCAAGATCGCCAAGTTCTCGGGCGAGCAGCTGAGCTTGGGATGGCGCAATTTCGTGGGTTTCGCGGCGCTGATCTCGATTAACTTGGCATTCATTAACCTGCTGCCAATTCCCGCGTTAGACGGCGGGCACCTGGCTTTCTACGCGGCCGAAGCGGTCCGCCGTAAACCAGCCAGCGCACGCAGTCAGGAATGGGCGTTCAAAACCGGCATAGCCTTCGTGCTCGCGCTGATGCTGTTCGTGACCATCAACGATATCGTCTCGCTGCCGATCTTCGGCAGCTAGGCGGGCGGACGGGCCCCGGATGGTGCAATTGCATGGCCGGGGCGGGGATAAGGAAGACACCCGCGGCGCATTTCCGGCATGTCAGCTTGATCGCTTGTCCCGCATCGGGCAAGGGCGCTCCTTCTATCGCAGGGGCGGCGATGGGCTGGGGCCGAAAACGGTTCGGGAAGCTACAGATGCGCGGTGTCGAAGGAATGGACGGTACATGAGCGGTAGGGCCAAGACGATTCCGGTCTCCCATTTCGCGGCGGGCCTGCTGGGCTGCACGATGCTGGCGGGCCTGCCCTGCGCAGCGGCCGCGCAGGATGCGGCGGCCGAAGGGCAGACGCCCGCGCCGACCCCTTCCGCCAGCCCTGCGCCTACCGCTGCCGCTGCGCCGGCCCCGGAAGGGGAGGTGATCCGCACCATCGCCGTGGCGGGCGCCCAGCGGCTCGAGCCTGAAACCATCGTCAGCTACATTCGCCTGCGGCCGGGCGACACTTACACTGCGGCCGCCGCCGACCAGGCGCTGAAGGATATTGCCGCGACCGAGCTGTTCTCCGCTTATTCGATCGAGAACAACGGCGGCAATGTGGTGATCCGGGTGACGGAAAACCCGGTGATTAACCGCATCGTGCTGGAAGGCAACAAGCGGCTGAAGGACGACAAGATCCTTCCGGAAATCCAGCTGGCGCCGCGGCAGATCTTCACCCGGTCCAAGGTGCGCGCCGACGTGGCCCGCATCATCGAGCTCTACAAGCGGCAGGGCCGCTTCGCAGCGACGGTGGAGCCGCAGATGGTCAAGCTCGACCAGAACCGCGTGGACGTGGTGTTCGAGATCACCGAAGGCCCCAAGTCCAAGGTCCGCAAGATCAACATCATCGGCAACGAAAATTTCTCCGACGGGGAATTGAAGGGCGAGATGGTGACGAAGGAAACGGGGCTGCTGAAGATCTTCAGCTCCGGCACCAGCTACGACCCGGACCGGCTCGCCTTCGACCAGCAGCAGCTGCGCGCCTTCTATCTCGAGAACGGCTATGCCGATTTCCGCGTGGTGTCCGCCGTGGCGGAGCTGACGCCGGACAAGAAGGACTTCATCATCACCTATGTGGTGGAGGAAGGCGACCGCTACAAATTCGCCGATGTCTCGGTGGAAAGCCAGCTGCGCGACTTCGACAGCAATGTGATGACCCGCGCGCTCCCGATGAAGACCGGCGACTGGTATAATGCCAAGCTGGTCGAAGACACGGTGGAGCAGCTGAACGAGACGGCGGGCACCTTCGGCTATGCGTTTGCCGACGTGGACCCGCAGTTCACCCCGCATCGCGACGATCGCACGATGGATGTGAAGTTCGTCATCCGCGAAGCGCCGCGCGTGTACGTCGAATCGATCAACGTCAACGGCAACACGCTGACGCAGGACAAGGTGATCCGCCGCGAATTCCGCATCGCGGAAGGCGATGCCTTCAGCTCGCTGCAGGTCAAGCGGTCCACCGCGCGCATCAACTCGCTGGGCTATTTCCAGGAGAATTTCGAGATCGACCAGGTGGAGGGCAGCTCGCCCGACCGGATCGTGCTCGAAGCCAATGTGCAGGAACAGGCGACCGGCGAACTTTCGCTCTCGGCGGGCTTCTCCAGCCTGGAAAGCTTCATCTTCCAGGGCTCGATCCGCCAGCGCAACTTCCGCGGGCGGGGCCAGACGGTGGGCCTCTCGCTCAACTATTCCAGCTATTCGCGCGCCGGATCGATCAGCTTCACTGAGCCCTATCTGTTCGACAAGAACATCTCGGCCGGGATCGATATCTACCGCCGCGATTACAACAACGGCTATTACAACCGCCGTTCCGCCACCTATGAATCGGCGACCACCGGCATGCAGCTGCGCGTGGGCGTGCCGCTCAGCGAATATCTGACGGCTTTCGCGCGCTACACCTTCAATTACGACGACATTTCGGTCGATCGGAACCAGTTCTACACCGTCGATGACAATGGCGATTTGACCTGCAGCCCGCTGCTGGCCGGCCGCTATCTTTGCGATGCGGTGGGCAAGCGGACCAGCTCGATCCTGGGGGCGTCGCTGGTTTACAGCACGCTGGACAGCCGCCTCCGTCCGACGCGCGGCGAAACGGCGACTGTGGGCCTCGATTTCGCCGGCGTGGGAGGCGACACGCGCTATGTCCGCCTGACCGCCGAAGCGGCGAAGTACTGGCAGCTCGGCCCGGGCTGGATTTTCTCCGTCACCGGCCAGTCCGGCTACATCAAGGGCCTGCGCGACCGCGGCGCCGGCACGGATGACGTGCTGCTGACGGACCGCTTCTTCCTGGGCGAGCCGGATATCCGCGGCTTCGATATTCGCGGCGTCGGCCCGCGCGTGGTGCGCCGCTTCTACGACAGCGAGGGCGTGCTCCAGCCCTATGACGCGAACAACAATTATGACGACGCGCTGGGCGGCAAGGCGATGTATCTCGCCAAGGCCGAACTGGAGATTCCGCTGGGTTCGGGCGCGCGTGAACTGGGCCTGCGCCCCTCGATCTTCCTCGATGCCGGCGCCGTATTCAATGTGAAGCGGCCCACGCTGACGAGCAGCCCGTTCCCCGGCGGCACGCCGATCCCGCAGCGCGATCAGGATGGCAATCTGCTGTATCTGCAACCGGTGTTCAACGATGCCGGAACGCAGACGGGCACGGTGGCGGTGACCAATCCCACTGCGCCGAACGGCGAGGCGAACCAGCCTTTCCTGCGGACCACCATTCCGCCTTTCGAAGAGCAATTCCTCGGTGATACGCCCAAGCCACGCGTGGCGGTAGGCATCGGGGTGAACTGGAACTCGCCCTTCGGCCCGTTCCGCATCAACTTCGCCTATCCCCTGCTGAAGCAGGAAGGCGATGACACGAAACGATTCTCCTTCAACGTAGGGACCCAATTCTGATGAAGCATTTCCTCAAGCCGGCTCTCGCGGCCGGAATCGCCATCGCCGCCCTCACTGCACCCGCGCTTGTTGCGCCGGCTGCCGCACAGGCGGTGCAGGGCGTGGGCGTCGTCAATCTTCCGGCGGTGGCGGTGAATTCCGCCGCCTACAAGGCTGCGCAGACCCAGCGCCCGGTGACCTACAAGGCGCAGATCGACCAGGCCAATGCGCGGCGCACGCAGATCGAACAGCAGCTGCAGCCGATGGCGCAGAAGCTGCAGACCGACAGCCAGGCGGCCGGCGCCAACCAGGCCGCGCTGCAGCAGCAGGCTCAGCAGATCCAGCAGATCCAGGAAGCGGGCAATCGCGAACTGCAGCAGATCCTGCAGCCGGTCGCCTACAGCCAGGCCTATGTCGAGGAACAGATCGACGAGAAGCTGCAGGTTGCGCTGAAGAATGTCGCTGCGGCGAAGAAGATCACGCTGATCCTGACGCCGGACAACATCGTCTATGCGGACAACGCCTATAACATCAACCAGCCGGTGCTGGACGAGCTGAACAAGCTGCTCCCCACCGCGCAGCTGGTGCCGCCGGAAGGCTGGGTGCCGCGCGAAGTGCGTGAGCAGCAGGCGCAGCAGGCGGCGCAGCAGCAGGCGGCCCAGCCGCAGCAGCAGGCCGCGCCGGCGGCCGCCGGCCGCTGATCGCAGCGGGAGCGATGGAATGAGCGAGGCGGCAGAATACGATATCGCCAAGGTGCTGAAGGCGCTGCCGCACCGCTACCCCATGCTGCTCGTCGACCGGGTGAAAGCCCTCAAGGTCGATGAGGAGATTCATGCGGTGAAGGCGGTGAGCTTCAACGAAGCCTTCTTCCAGGGCCATTTCCCCGGCCGCCCGATCATGCCCGGCGTGCTCCAGATCGAAGCGCTGGCGCAGGCCGCGGGTATATTGGCGGTGGAAACGCTCGAACTCGCCGGCAGCGGCAAGCTCGTGTATTTCATGGCCATCGAGGAGGCGAAGTTCCGCAGCCCGGTGGAGCCCGGCTGCCTGCTCGACCTGCAGGCGGGCTTCGTGCAGAAGCGCGCGCGGGTCTGCAAGTTCTGGGGCAAGGCAAGCGTGGAGGGCAAGGTCACCTGCGAGGTGAACTTCACCGCCATGATCGCGGACGCCCCCGCCGATTGATCTGCCTGCCGTTCCGCCGGGCAACCGGCGGGGCGGGGCTTGCAAAACGGGCGCGGCGGCCGTAAGGGCGCCGCTTCCCCGATATTGCCCGGCCGGTCGGAACCGGCTTTACGCACGAAGGACCACGCCATGAAGGCCGATACGCATCCCGATTACCACATGATCACCGTCAAGATGACCGACGGCACCGAGTTCCAGACGCGCTCCACTTGGGGCAGCGAAGGTGACACGATGTCGCTGGAAATCGACCCGACGAGCCACCCGGCCTGGACGGGCGGCACGCAGCGTCTGCAGGATGGCGGCCGCGTGGCGCAGTTCAACAAGCGTTTCGGCGGTCTTTCGCTGAAGAAGAAGTAAGCCGCGCCAGCCGCGTGCTTGCCATGGGGGCGGTCCTGCGGGGCCGCCCTTTTGCTATCTGGCGTTCTCTTCGAACCTTAGCCATCCCGCCAGCCGCTGCGGGTTCCCGTCGGAGGCGTGGTTCATCCCGTCGCTCACCGGCAATTCGGGAAAATCGTTGTAGGGGCTGAGACCCTTCACGCAGGCTGCGTTCACGCCATACTGGCCGGGGTCCGAACGGCGCTGGTGGAAGCAATGAATACCGCAGCGCGAACAGAACCAGTGCTTCGCCACGCCGGTGTTGAACTGATAGCAGCGCAGCAAATCCTCCCCGCCCGTCACCTGCAGTGCATTGAGCGGCACGCCGATCATCACCGCGCCCTTCATCGAACAGATCGAGCAGTTGCAGCGCCCGCCGCGCGGATGGTCGGGCATGGCCGCAGTGAAGGTAACCCCGCCGCAATGGCATGCACAGTCGCGTGGCTTGGCGGTTTCCGCCTCGTCCATGTCAGCCCCAGGGCTTCTCGCGGTACCATTTGGTGATGACATATTTGGCTCCCTTCCGCACCTTCATGCCGTGGTGAAGCGTGGCCGGATTGGGGGTGCCATCGGGCCGGCGGTTGTTCCAGCATAGCAGCTTGCCGGCTTCGGGCTGGAAGGTCTTGCCGATCACCTTGAACCGCGTGGCCCCACCGGCCTCCACCTCGTTCAGATAGACCATGAAGGTCCAGGTGCGATTGCCCGCGACCGAGCAATATTTGGCGTAATCGCGCCCATTGGGTTCGAAATAATCGGTGTGCGGTTTGAACTCCTGCCCCACGGCGTAGCGCTGCCCCTGCACCGGCTCTCCGAAGGCGGGGTCGATGCCGTTGAGCGCGAACAGGCGATCCTCCAGCTCGCGCACCGCCGGCTCGCCCGAATCGAGATTGCAGGTTTCGCTGGTGCGGAAGTAATTGTCGCCATTGGGATCGGCGATGGTGGAGGGGCGCCGGTCCTGCTCGATCAGCGCGATCAGATCGGCGCAGAGCGCAGGCGGCAGGAAATGGGGAGAATCGAACAGCTCCAGCCGCGGCGTGGGAATGCGGCGCAGGCCGGGCCGCGCGGTGAGGTGCGGGGCGGAAGTGTCGCCGGGATTCGTCATGACTCGCCTGATAGCCGTCGCCATTGCCGCTGCAAGTCTGCGGTGCCCGCGTAATTTTATTGCGCGTCCGCAAGCGCGGCGCAGTTTTCACTTTGCTTCGGCGCGATGCTGTGCAACAGGCTCGCCCCCGCGCCGATCGACGCTTGACCGGCCGGCGCAGGGCCCTAACAGCCGCTTCTCCAAGCGGCCTAGGCTGATGGCGATTGTAGCTCAGTTGGTTAGAGCGCCGGTTTGTGGTACCGGAGGTCGCGGGTTCAAACCCCGTCAATCGCCCCACCTTTCCACCCAGCGCCGCTTCAGTGACACGCCTTAGGAGCATGGCATGGCGGCTTTCTGGACCGAAGCGGATTGGGACGAGCACGAGCAGGTGGAGGTGGTGCATGATCGCGCCTCCGGCCTCACCGCGATCATCGCCGTGCATTCCACCCATCTCGGCCCCGGCGCGGGCGGCACGCGCTTCTGGCACTATCCCGATCCGGCGCTGGCCATGCGAGACGCCCTGCGGCTGAGCCGCGGGATGAGCTACAAGAATGCCATGGCCGGCCTCCCCATGGGCGGCGGCAAGGCGGTGGTGCTGCTGGACGAGAACCGCACCAAGACGCCGGAGATGCTGGCGGCTTTCGGCCGGGCGGTGAACGATCTTGGCGGCCGTTATGTGACGGCCGAGGATGTGGGCGCCAGCGTGGCCGACATGGTCGCCATTTCCGCAGAGACGCAGCATGTCTGCGGCCTGCCTGTGGAAGAGGGTGCCGTGGGCGGCGATCCCGGCCCTTTCACCGCCATGGGCGTTTTCCTGGGCATCAAGGCGGCGGTGCGCCACAAATTGGGGCAGGACAGCCTCGAAGGCGTGCGCATCGCGCTGCAGGGATGCGGCAGCGTGGGCGGCGGAGTCGCCCGGCTGGCGGCGGCGGAAGGTGCGCGGATGACGGTGGCCGATGTCGATGCCGCGCGGGCAAAGACGCTGGCGGGCCAGATCGGCGGCGAAGCCGTGGCGGCTGAAACCGTGGCGACAGTGGCCTGCGACGTGTTCAGCCCCAATGCGCTGGGCGCCATCCTCAACGACAGCAGCATCCCGCAGCTGGATTGCGCGATCGTGGCGGGCGGCGCCAACAACCAACTGGCGCGGCCCGAACATGGCCGAATGCTGGCGGAGCGCGGCATCCTTTATGCGCCGGACTATGTCATCAATGCCGCCGGCATCATCGACGTGGGCCTTGAATATCTCGGCCGCCGTGAGGGCAAGCCCTATACGATGGACGACCTGCGCGAGCGGATCGGGATGATCCCCGAGCGGCTCTCCGCCATCTGGCGCGAATGCGATGAAACCGGCGAGCGGCCGGATGTCGTGGCCGACCGGATGGCCCAGAGGCTGATCGGCCGCGGCTGACCGGTTGGCGCGTAGCCGGGCAGTTCGTTGACTCCGCCCTTGCCGGGCGGTTCAGCACCTGTCAAAGCGGCGCGTTCTAGCGACACGCCCGAGATTGATGCACGGTTTCGCCAATCCTGCCCGATTCCTGAGGATCGCCCGCTGGCTTACGCCGGCTCTGCTCGTGTCGGGTCTCGTCCTGACAACGGCGGCGCTGGTCTATGGCCTGTTCTTCGCCCCGGCCGAACGGCTGCAGGGGGAGACGGTGCGCATTCTCTATGTCCATATCCCCAGCGCATGGCTCGGCATGGCCGGCTGGTCGGCCATCGCGGTCGGCAGCCTGGTCGAACTGGTCTGGCGCCACCCGCTGGCGGCGCTGGCGGCGCGCGGTGCGGCAGTGCCGGGCGCGGTGTTCACGGGGCTGGGCCTCGCCACCGGATCCATCTGGGCGCGTCCCACCTGGGGCACATGGTGGGTGTGGGACGGGCGGCTCACCTCCTTCCTCGTCCTGCTGTTTCTTTATCTCGGCTATATCGCGCTTGCCGGGGCGGTGAGCCGTGAAGGCGGATCGAGCCGCATCACGGCGATCTTCGGCCTGGTGGGCGCGGTGAATATCCCGATCATCCATTACTCCGTGCTGTGGTGGAACAGCCTGCACCAGCCGCCCAGCATCACCACCGGCGGTTCGGCCATGGCCGCGCCCTTCCTGTGGGGCCTGCTGGTGGCCACGCTCGGCTTCTCGCTGCTGTTCGGCGCCGTGGTGCTGATGCGGATGCGCGCATTGCTGGCCGATACGCAGGCAGAGGCGCGGCTCCGCCGCAAGGCGCTGGGGGCAGCCTGATGCGCGAGGGGCTGGATCAATGGAATTTCGTGCTGGCGGCCTATGCGGTGACGATCCTCGCCACGCTGGTGCTGCTCGGCTGGAGCTGGCTCGCGATGCGCAGGGCGGAGCGGCGGCGGGAAGAGGCGCGCAGGAAATGATCTGCTCTGTCAGGGGGTTTGCATGGCCGGCGCGTTGAAACCGAAGCACCAGCGGCTGGTGCTGCTGATCGTGGCGCTGGTGGCGCTGATCGGCGCCGCGCTGCTGGCCGCCTGGGCGCTGCGCAACCAGGCGAGCTATTTCTACGTGCCCAGCGACATGCGCGCGAATCCGCCCGAAGCGGGCCGCGCCGTGCGGCTGGGCGGCATGGTGCAGCAGGGCTCGCTCCAGACCGCGCCCGATGGGGTGACGATCCATTTCCTGGTGGGCGATGGCAAGGCGCAGGTGCCGGTGGTGTTTTCCGGCATCGTGCCCGACCTGTTCGTGGAAGGTTCGGGCGTGGTGGCCGAAGGATCGCTGCGCCCCGATGGCACCTTCGTGGCGGACAATCTGCTCGCCAAGCATGACGAGAACTACATGCCGCGCGAGCTCGAGGACATGACCAAGGATCAGGCGCGCGCCACTGTGGCGGAAACCACCCAGTGATCGCGGAGATCGGCCTCGCTTCGCTGTGGCTCGCCGCCGCGCTGGCCGCGCTGCAGCTGCTCGCCGGCTTCCTCGCGCAGCGGGACAGCGGGGCGGCGCTGGCCGAACTGGTGCGCCCCGCGGCCGTGCTGCAGGCGCTGCTCTGCGGGCTCGCCTTCCTGTGCCTGCTGCTGGTGTTCGTGCGCACCGATCTTTCGGTCGCGCTGGTCGCGGAGAACTCGCACTCCGAAAAGCCGTTCATCTTCAAGCTCGCGGGCGCCTGGGGCAACCATGAAGGCTCCATGCTGCTGTGGGTCACGGTGATGTCGCTCGCCGGCGGGCTCATCGCGCTGATCGAGCGGCGCCTGCCGGAGCGGACGATGCTGGCGACACTGGCGGCGCAGGCCTTCGTGGGGCTGGGCTTCTATGCCTTCCTGCTGCTGTCCTCCAATCCGTTCGAGCGGCTGAGTCCGCCGGCGCCGGAAGGGCAGGGCCTCAATCCGCTGCTGCAGGACATGGGCCTCGCTTTCCATCCGCCCACGCTTTATCTTGGCTATGTCGGCCTGTCGGTCGCGTTCAGCTTTGCCGTGGGCGCGCTGCTGACGCGGCAGGTGACGCCGGATTTCGCCCGCGTGATGCGCCCCTGGGTGCTGGGCGCGTGGATCTTCCTGACGCTGGGCATCACCGCCGGCAGCTATTGGGCTTATTACGAGCTGGGCTGGGGCGGCTGGTGGTTCTGGGATCCGGTGGAGAATGCCTCGCTGATGCCGTGGCTCGCCGCCACGGCGCTGCTCCATTCGGCGAGCGTGCTGGCCGCGCGCGATGCGCTGCGCGCCTGGACGATCATGCTCGGCGTGGTCGCCTTCTCGATGAGCATGATCGGCACCTTCCTCGTCCGGTCGGGCATCCTCACCAGCGTGCATGCCTTTGCGGTGGACCCGGAGCGGGGCACCTTCATCCTCGCCCTGCTGGCAATCTATATCGGCGGGGCGATGGTGCTGTTCGCCCTGCGCGCCAATACGGTGGCGGAGGGTGAACGCTTCGCCGTGCTGAGCCGCGAAGGGGCGCTGGTGGTGAACAATGTCATGCTCTCCGCGATCCTCGGCATCGTGTTGCTCGGCACGCTCTACCCGCTGCTGGCCGAAGCCTTCGGCGCAAAGGTTTCGGTGGGGCCGCCCTATTTCAACCCGGTGGGCGCCATCTTCTTCCTGCCGATGCTGCTGGTGCTGGCCGTCGGGCCGCTGCTGCGCTGGCGGCGGGACAGCTTCGCGCGCGTTAAATGGCCGGTGATCCTGCTCGCGGCGATTGTCGTGCTGGCGGCGCTGGCGGTGTGGGTCTTTGCCGGCATCGCGATCCTGCCGCTGCTGGGCATGGCCCTGGCGCTGTGCGTGGCCGTGGGCAGCTTCCTGCCGCTGCGGGGCCGTTCGCTGCGCCGCCTGCCGCTGACCGTGTGGGGCATGGTGATCGCCCATTTCGGTGTCGCCGTGGCGCTGTTCGGCATGGCGGCGGATAGCGCCTTCACGGTGGAAAAGCTCGTCGCGGCGCGGGTGGGCGACACGGCGGAGGTCGGCCCCTGGACAGTCACGCTCGCTTCGGTGGCGCCGGTGGCGGGGCCGAACTGGACCGCGCTGGAGGCGCGGCTGGGCGTGCGCTATCAGGGCGGCCGCGAGACCGAACTGGATCCGCAGGCGCGCAGCTTCTGGACGCCGCCGCAGCAGACCAGCGAAAGCGCCTTGCTCACGCGGTGGAACGGACAGCTTTACGCCGTGCTGGGCGGGGAGGCCGAGGGCGATCGCTGGCAGCTGCGGCTGTGGTGGAAGCCGTTCGTCACCTACATCTGGTATGGCGGTCTGCTGATCGCGCTCGGCGGCCTGCTCGCGCTGGTGGGCCGCGTGGCGGGCGATGTGAAGCGCCGTACGGCGCTGCGCAAGGGCGCCGAGCGTCGCGTGGCGATGGAGAATGCGGCATGAGCCGCCTGCGGCTGGTCCTGTGGGCGGTGGTGGCCGGTGTGGTCGCGCTGCTGGGGCTCTTCGCCCTGCAGCTTTCCCGTCCGAAGGATGATTTCGTCCATTCCGCAATGATCGGCAAGCCGATGCCCAGCTTCGCGCTGAAGCCCGCGATTGCGGACCGGCCGGGGCTCGCCAGTACCGATCTGGCAGACGGGCAGACGAAGCTGGTCAACATCTTTGCCAGCTGGTGTATCCCCTGCGCTGCCGAGGCGCCGCAACTGGCGGAGCTGGAGGCGCAGGGCGCCACCATCGTGGGCGTGGCCATCCGTGACCGGCCGGAGGATCTGGCCGCATTCCTCGGCAATTACGGCAACCCCTACAGCCGCATAGGCGCGGATGACATCAGCGCGGTTCAGCTGGCCCTTGGCTCCAGCGGCGTGCCGGAGACCTTCGTGGTCGATGGCAAGGGCGTGATCCGCTACCAGCATATCGGCGACATTCGCGAAGACGACGTGCCGCTGATCCTGCAGAAATTGCGCGAGGCGGGGGCGTGATGCGCCTGCTGCTCGCCGTGCTGGCGCTGCTGTGCGCCGCCCTTCCGGCTGCGGCGCAAGATGCGCTGCCGCCCGCGCCCTATGCCTATCGCCAGCTGGACGATCCGGCGCTGGAAGCGAAGGCGCAGGCGCTGATGGAAACGCTGCGCTGCCTCAAGTGCCAGAGCCAGTCCATCGCCGACAGCGACGCGCCCATGGCGGGCGACATGCGCCACCAGGTCCGCACCCGTATCGCCGCGGGGGAGGATCCGGAGGCGGTGCGCGCCTGGCTGATGGATCGCTATGGCGATTATGTGAGCTACAAGCCGGAGATCAGCGCCACCACCTGGCCGCTGTTCGCCATTCCGGCCCTGCTGCTGGTGGTGGCGGGGCTGGTGATCCGCAGCCGTCTGAAAGGCACGAAATGACCTGGCTTGTCGTCATTGCACTGGCACTCGGCGCCTTCCTGCTGGGCGGCCTCGTCCTCGGCGTGGGCAAGCGGGGCTGGACCACGCTGGCCGCGGCGCTGGCCTTCGGCCTCGCGGGCTATGCCCTGCAGGCGAGCCCGAGCCTTCCCGGCGCGCCCAAGCAGCCGCGCCAGGGGGCGCCGGAAGATGGCTGGGCGCTGGTGGACGCGCGCAAGGAGCTGATCGACGAGGATCGTCGCTCCCGCAGCGACCAGATCATCGTGGCCGATGCCATGGTCCGGCAGGGGCAATACGACACCGCGGCGGCGCTGCTGCGCGGCGCGGTGGAGGCCAATCCCCGTGATGGGGAAGCCTGGCTGGCGCTGGGCAACGCCTTGGTCGAACATGCCGACGGGATGCTCACCGCACCGGCGCTGCTCGCCTATCGCCGCGCTTCGCAGGCGGATCGGGAAGGGCTGGGGCCCGGCTATTTCTTCGGCCTCGCGTTGATTCGCGATGGCCGCATCCTCGAAGGGCGGCAGATGTGGGCGCAGACTCTGGCCCGCGCGCCTGCCGATGCGGCGGGGCGGGCGGTCATGCAAGAACGGCTCGCCCGATTGGATGCCCTGATTGCGCAGGTGAATGCCGCGCAGAGCGCCGGCGGCCAGTGACATGCCGGATCCGGCCAAGTTGATAGTGTCCCGAACCGCTGCTAAGCGCCGCGCTTCGCTGCGCGAGAGCTGCAAGAGGGGCTGCCAAAGCCGATGAGCGCTGCACAAGCTGAACGACCTGTGTCCGCCCGGCTGAAGCTGGCGGTGGGTGCTATCGGTATCGTCTTCGGCGATATCGGCACCAGCCCGATCTACGCCTTCCGCGAAACCTTCGTGGGGCCGCACAAACTGGCCATCGACGATGCCCATATCATGGGCGTGGTCAGCCTGATCTTCTGGTCGATGACGCTGGTCGTCTCGATCCAGTATGTCGCGCTGCTCATGCGCGCGGACAACAACGGGCAGGGCGGCACGCTGGCGCTGGTCGCGTTGATCTCGCGCTTCCTCAAGAAATCCAGCTATGGCTGGATCGCGGTGATGCTGGGCGTGTTCGCCACGGCGCTGTTCTATGGCGACAGCATGATCACGCCGGCGGTGTCGGTGCTGTCGGCCGTGGAAGGCCTGACGGTGGTCGATCGCCGAATGGGCGCCTTCGTCATCCCGATCGCGCTGGTGCTGCTGGTGGCGCTGTTCCTGATCCAGAAGCGCGGTACGACCAAGGTGGGCGCGCTGTTTGCGCCGGTGATGCTGGTCTATTTTGCAGTGCTGGCGGTGCTGGGCGTGATCCATATCGCGCAGGCGCCCGGCATCCTCATCGCGCTCAACCCCTGGTACGCGATCCAGTTCTTCCTGCTGGACAAGTGGCTGGCCTTCCTGGCGCTCGGCTCCGTCGTGCTGGCGGTGACGGGTTCGGAAGCGCTCTATTCGGACATGGGCCATTTCGGCCGCGGCCCCATGCGGCTTTCATGGTTCGGCTTCGTGATGCCGTGCCTGCTGCTGAACTATTTCGGGCAGGGCGCGATGATCATCAGCCTGGGCGATGCCGCCGCGGCCGAGGCGATCCAGAACCCGTTCTTCTTCCTCGCCCCGGAAAGCCTGCGCCTGCCGCTGGTGCTGCTGGCAACGGGCGCCACCTTTATCGCCAGCCAGGCGGTGATTTCGGGCTCCTTCTCGGTCACGCACCAGGCGATCCAGCTGGGCTTCATCCCGCGCCTGTCGATCCTGCATACCAGCGACGAGCATCACGGCCAGATCTATATCCCGCTGATCAACTGGGTGCTGTGCTTCTCGGTGATCCTGCTGGTGCTGTTCTTCCGCAATTCGTCCAATCTCGCCTCCGCCTATGGCATCGCGGTGACGGGGGCGATGCTGATCGACACCTGCCTGCTGGCGGTGATGCTGCTGGCGGTGTGGAAGTGGAAATGGTGGCTGGGCGTGCCCGCCGTGCTGGTGTTCTTCATCGTGGACGGCGCCTATTTTGCGGCGAACTTCACCAAGGTGGCCGATGGCGGCTGGTTCCCGCTGCTGATCGGCGGGATCGCCTTCACCCTGCTGACCACCTGGGCCAAGGGGCGCCGCCTGATGCACGAGCGGATGACCGAAGTCGGCCTGCCGCTGGACATCTTCGCGAAGTCCGCGCGCAACAGCACGGTGACGGTGCCGGGCACAGCGATCTTCATGAACTCCGGCTCCAGCGGAACGCCTTCGGCGCTGCTCCACAACATCAAGCACAACAAGGTGCTGCATGAACGCGTGGTGGTGCTGACGGTGCAGGTCGCCGGCGTTCCCTATGTCGATCCGACACAGCGGATGGAGGCGAAGGAGATTGGCGACGGCTTCTATCGCGTGAAGCTGCATTACGGCTTCATGGAAGAAACCGACGTGCCCAGCGCGCTGAAGGGTGCCACCATGTGCGGCGGGCCGTTCAACATGATGCAGACCAGCTTCTTCCTCTCGCGCCAGACGCTGCTCAGCGCCGAAAAGCCCGGCATGGCCATATGGCGGGAGAAGCTCTTCGCCTGGATGATGCGCAACGCGGCAACGCCGATGGAGTTTTTCCGCCTGCCCACCAACCGCGTGGTGGAACTGGGGAGCCAGGTCGAGATCTGAGGCCGCTCAGCCGGGCTGCGAGCCCAGGGCAAGGGGGAGGCGGCCTTCGCTCCCGCCGCAGCGCCGGGCGATCAGTCGATTGGCGGGTTCTCCACCACCTCTTCCTCGCTGCCGGCGCTGAGCCCGTGGCGTAGCAGCATCGGCAACTGGCTGAAGGTGAAGAGGAAGCTCAGCGGCATGAACACCCACACCTTGGCGGTGAGCCAGTCCCCGAAGCTGAGGAAATGGCGCAGGCCTTCGTTCAGCGCGGCGAGGAACAGGAAGAACACGCCCCAATTGCGCGAGAGCTTGAGCCAGCCCTGCTCGTTCAACCCTTCGAAGGCGGCTTCCAGCAGCCATTGCAGCAGGGCCTTGCCCCGTATCCAGCCCAGCAGCAGCACGATGCCGAAGAACAGGTACAGCACGGTGGGCTTGACCTGCACGTAGAAGGGATCGCGCAGCAGGATCGTCAGCCCGCCGAAGCCGACGATGAGAATGGTGGAAAGCAGCAGCATGCGCGAAATCGTGCCGAGCAGCCAGCGCGATAGGGCCA
Source organism: Altererythrobacter sp. B11 (assembly GCF_003569745.1). Classification (NCBI taxonomy): domain Bacteria; kingdom Pseudomonadati; phylum Pseudomonadota; class Alphaproteobacteria; order Sphingomonadales; family Erythrobacteraceae; genus Altererythrobacter; species Altererythrobacter sp. B11. The sequence goes on along the minus strand of NZ_AP018498.1, from coordinate 2,912,234 downwards.
GCGCCACCAGCGCCGCGACGATGAAGGCGCCGGTGCTGTGGACCACCGCCAGCACAACGCCGACGCTGTCCGTCTTGTCCTCCGGCGCCTTCACGTAATAGACCGCGAGGAAGGCGATCAGCGGCCCGTAGTCGATGCCGACATTGAGCCAGCCGGAGCGCTTCTTGTTCTCTGCCATGGGTTGTTGGTTCCTTGGGGCCGTCACGCCACGCCGGCGATAACGCGGGCGACGAGATCGGGATCGAAGGGGCGAAGATCGTCGATCTTCTCCCCCACGCCGATCGCATGGATGGGCAGGCCATATTGTTCTGCTGCGGCCACCAGCACGCCGCCGCGCGCCGTTCCATCGAGCTTGGTCATGATGAGGCCGGTGACACCGGCGACTTCGCGAAACACGTCGATCTGGTTCAGCGCGTTCTGCCCATTGGTCGCATCCAGCACCAGCACCACGTCATGCGGCGCTTCAGGGTTGAGGCGGCCTAGCACGCGGCGGATCTTCGCCAGCTCGTCCATCAGCTCGCGCTTGTTCTGCAGGCGGCCGGCGGTGTCCACCACCAGCGCATCGATACCGGTCGCGGTGGCCTGTTTCACCGCATCGAAGACGATGCTGGCCGGATCGCCGCCTTCCGGCCCCTTCACGATGTCCACCCCGATGCGGTCGGCCCAAACGGCCAGCTGGCCGATCGCCGCCGCGCGGAAGGTGTCGCCGGCCGCCAGCAGCACGCCGTAATCGTCTTCCTGGAACAGATGCGCAAGCTTGGCGATCGTGGTCGTCTTGCCGCTGCCGTTGACGCCGATTACAAGGATCACCTGCGGGCGCGGGAAGGCGGTGATCTCCAGCGGCTTCGCCACCGGGCGCAGGATGGCGGCGATTTCCTCCGCCACGGCTTCCTTCAGCTCGCGCTCCGTGATGGACAGGCCGAAGCGCTTTTCCGCCAGCCGCGCGCGGATCCGGGCCGCGGCGCTGGGGCCGAGGTCGGAGAGGATCAGCGCGTCCTCCACCTCGTCCAGCGTTGCATCGTCCAGCGTCGCCGTGCTCACGGCGCCGGCTAGGTTTTCCGAAAGCCGTTCGGAGGTCTTGCGGAAACCGCCGAAGAGGCGGTCGGTCCAGCTTGTGCCGCTCATCGCAGAAGGCCTTGTTCGAGCGTTTGGGGGACGACGGTGACGATGGTGCCGGGACGCGTGCCTTCGGGCAGGCTCACGCGGGCGAATTGCGGGGAATAGCCGGTCCCGTCCTTCTCCGCGAGCACGGACAGTGGCTGACCGATGAGGGAGCGCAGCCAGTCCTCCCGCACCGCAGCCACATCCTCGCGCAATTCGGCGGCGCGGCGGCGGATAACCGGCTTTTCGACCTGCGGCATGCGCGCGGCCGGGGTGCCGGGGCGCGGCGAATAGGGGAAGATATGGCCGTGGACGATGCGCAGCTCGCGCAGGATGGAACGATTGGCCGCGTGCATCGCCTCGTCCTCGGTCGGGAAGCCGGCGATGAGATCGGCGCCGACGGCAAGATCGGGCCGCGCCTCGCGCAGGCGGCCGACGATGTCTTCGGCGTCGCGCCGCAGGTGCCGCCGCTTCATGCGCTTGAGGATGAGATCATGCCCATGCTGCAGCGAGAGATGCAGATGCGGCATCACCCGCGGCTCATGCGCGATCAGCTCGAACAGCAGCGGGTCGATCTCCACGCCGTCGAGCGAAGACATGCGCAGGCGGGCGAGGCTGGGGAATGCGTCCAGCACCGCGCGGACGAGTTGGCCAAGCGACGGCGAGCCCGGGAGATCATGCCCCCAGCTGGTCACGTCCACTCCGGTCAGCACCACTTCCGGCGCGGCATTGGCAAGGTGGCGCTCTACCTCGCGCAGCACCTCCGCCACGCTGAGCGAGCGGCTGGGTCCGCGCCCCTGGGGGATCACGCAGAAGGTGCAGGCATGATCGCAGCCGTTCTGCACCGCCACGAAGGCGCGCGTGTGCAGCCCCGGTACGGGCGCGGCGCGGGGCGGCACGTTCCAGGCGCGCGGGTCGAGCTTCTCGGCGTTGGCGATCAGCCCGTCCACTTCGGGCATGGCGGAAAGCTGCTGCCGCTCCACCTCGGCCGCGCAGCCGGTTACCAGCAGGCGGGCGGAGGGGCGCGAACGGCGCGCGCGGCGGATCGCCTGGCGCGTCTGCCGCACCGCTTCCGAGGTGACGGCACAGCTGTTCACCACCACCACATCGCGCTCTTCGGCCAGCAGCGCACGGATGCGCTCGCTCTCGGCGATATTCAGGCGGCAACCCAGCGAGACGACTTCGACGGAAGGCGCTGCGCTCAAGCGAAGGCCCCCCAGTCGAAGCTGCCGCGGAAGCTCTCCGTCGCGGGGCCGGTCATGGTGATGTGATTGTCTTCGCCCCAGTCGATCTGCAGCGAGCCGCCGGGCAGGTGCACCGTCACCGTGCGGTCCACCAGCCCGCGCCGCATGGCCGCCACCGCCGTGGCGCAGGCGCCGGTGCCGCAGGCGCGGGTGAGGCCGGCGCCGCGTTCCCACACATGCAGGCGGATTTCGCTGCGGCTGTCCACCGTGGCGACATTGACGTTGATCCGTTCGGGGAACAGCGCATCGCGCTCGATCACCGGGCCGAGCACGTCCAGCTCCACCTTGTCGGCATCGCGCACGAAGAACACGGCATGCGGATTGCCGACGTTGACCGCCACGGGCCGTTCCAGCTCGTCCCACCCGACTGGCAGGGCCATGGTGTCCATGGGGTAGGCCAGCGGCACATCGTCCCAGCCGAAGCGCGGTTCGCCCATGTCCACGGCGGCGCCCCCTTCGCTGGGGCATACTTCGATCAGGCCGCCGGCGGTTTCAATCACTGCCGGAGAGCCGTGGAGGAGGGCGACCGCGCGCGAGGCATTGCCGCAGGCGCCCACTTCGCTGCCATCGGCATTGTAGATGCGCATCCTGAGATCGGCCGTGGCCGAGCGTTCGAGCAGGATCAGCTGATCGCAGCCGATGCCCGTATGCCGGTCGGCCACTGCGCGGGCGAAGGCTGGCGTGATGGCGGGAAGCGCCGCTTCGCGTGCGTCGAGCACGACGAAATCATTGCCGAGGCCATGCATCTTGGTGAAGGAGGCGCGCATCCGTGCCACCTAGTGGCCGCGTGGCCCAAGGGCAATGGGCAGGAGCGCCCCGGCGCCCGGTCAGAGAGCCTTGCGCTCGGCGGGCCCGGCTCCCAACGCTTCGGCGGCAACCTCGCCCGCTCCGGCAAGAGCGTCGCCCACGAGGCGGTGCAGAGCCGCAAGGCGGGCGCGGGTGGTCTCGCCATCTTCCGGCTTGCCGTAGAGATAGCCCTGGCCCTTGAGGTCGCCCATCTTGCGCAGCGCCTCCAGCACGGCGGGCGTTTCCACCCCTTCAGCGGTCACCGGCAGCGAAAGGCCGCGCCCGATCGAGACGATGGATTCCACCAGCGAATTGTTGCTGCCGTCCTTGGCCAGTTCCGTCACGAAGCTGCGATCGATCTTGAGCCGGTCGAACGGCAGCGAGCGCAGCTGCGAAATGCTGGCATAGCCAGTGCCGAAATCGTCGAGGCTCAGGCGGATACCCTGGTTCTTGAGGCTGCCGACGATCGCCTGCACGGCGGCCAGGTCTTCATGCAGGCAGTTCTCGGTAATCTCGATCTCCAGCCGCGCGGGCGGGAAGCCGGTATCCGCCAGCAGCCGCAGGATGCGCTGGGCGAACCACGGGTCGCGCAACTGCAGCGGGGAGATGTTGACCGAGAGGGACAGGCTGGGATCCCACTCCTTCGCGTCGAGGAGGGCCTGCCGGATGACCGATTCCGAAAGGTCGGCGATCAGGTCCATCTCCTCGGCGATGGGGATGAAGGTTTCCGGCCCCACGAGGCCGAACTGCGGCGAATTCCACCGCGCGAGCATTTCGAAGCCGACCAGCTCCCCGGTCGCGAGATCGACCTGCTGCTCGTAAAAGGGCACGAACTCCCCGCGGGCGAGCCCGCGGCGGATGCCGGTTTCCAGCTCGTTGCGGAGCCGCCGCTCCTCTTCCATGCGCTCGTCAAACCACACATAGCGGTTCCGGCCGCGCTTCTTGGCGGCATACATGGCGACGTCGGCAGGGTGAATCAGGTCCTCGCCGACGTTCTCTTCCCCCTCACGACAGACGGCGCGGGCGATCCCCACCGATACGGTGGCTTCGACGCAGACGTCTTCATGATGGATCGGCTGCGAGACCGCTTCGATGAGGCGCGTGGCGAAGCGGTCCACCGCGGCCAGATCTGCCGGATCGAAGGGCAGGGCGAGGACGAACTCGTCTCCCCCGATGCGCGCGATTACCCCGTCGGAGGGCAAGCGACGCCGCACGCGACGGGCGACTTCCATCAGCACCTGATCGCCCACCTTGTGGCCGTTCAGATCGTTGATGTGCTTGAAATTGTCGAGATCGAGCATCAACACCGCCACGGCGCCGCCGAGGCTCGCCTCGCTCGCGCAGAGACGCGCGATGGCGGGCGGGCCGCTGCGCCGGTTGTGGCAGCCGGTCAGCGGGTCGATCTCTGCCAGTTGCCGGGCACGCTGCTCAGCCGTGCGGCGCTGCGCGACTTCCCGGCGCAGTTCCTCGTAGCGGCGCCAGCCGAAGATCAGCAGCGCGATGTTGAGCAGGACGGCGTTGGTCAGCAGCACGTCGGGCGGGTCACCCTGGCCCAGCCACGAACGGATGATTTGCGGCATCAGCCGGCCGCCCGTTCCGACGAACAGGATCAGTGCTGAAATCGCGATTCCCAGCGCCACCAGATCGCGTTCGGCCTGGCCGAAGCGGTTGCCCTGGTGCTCCTCGATCGCGGCAGCTTGTGTAGACAAGGCGCAAGCTCCCCTATGCTTGCGTAGGATTTAGGCGATCATGATCAAGATTCGGTTAATTGCGTCGCTCCGGATCGGCCGTTAGGGCAGCCGCGAAGGAGGATCGCATGGCCGCACGCTATTGGTTGATGAAATCGGAACCCGAGGCTTTCAGCTGGGACGATCTGCAGCGCGACGGCGAGACGATCTGGGACGGGGTGCGCAATCACCGTGCCTCCAACAATATGCGCGCCATGAAGGTGGGGGAGAAGGCATTCTTCTACCATTCGGTGAAGGGCAAGGAGATCGTCGGCATCGCCGAAGTGAGCGCGGCAGACCTTACCGATCCCAGCGATCCGGAGGGCAAATGGGCGACCGTGAAGGTCAAGCCGGTGCGCGCGCTGGAACGCCCGGTGACGCTCGCCGAAGTGAAGGCAGAACCAACGCTTGCGGAGATGGAACTGGTCCGCCTTTCGCGCCTGTCCGTGGCCGAAGTAAGCCCGGCCGAGTGGAAGAAAATTCTCGACATGGCAAAGGGTTGAGGCAGGAACCCGCGCGTTCTCCCGCGTGTTTAGAAAGCAGACGGCAAGTACGCCGCACGCTTTAAGGAGAATGATGATGGGTGAACTGACCGACAAGGCGAAGGGTATCGCCAACGAAGTCGCCGGCAAGGCCAAGCAGCAGTCCGGCGACCCGGCCACCCGCGCCGAAGGCCACGCCCAGGAACGCAAGGGCGAAGCGCAGAACCTGACCGGCAAGGTCAAGGGCGCGTTCGGCGACAAGGTCTGACGCAGACCCTTTTTTGAAAAAGAGGCCGCCCCTTCGGGGGCGGCCTTTTTCATGTGAGCCCGGCCTTGCTGCGCAGTTCGCTGATTCTCGCTCCGCCGGCGCTGAGCTGTTCCACATCGGTGAGGCAATGGATCAGCCGCAGCCCGCTCGCTCCCTTCGCGTCGCGTAACGCCGCGCCGAACTCGCTCGTGCGCTCCACCCGCCATGCACGCGCACCGAAAGCGCGCCCATAGGCGGCGAAATCGGGGCTCGCGAGGTCGGTGGAAGCGACGCGGCCGGGATAATCCCGCTCCTGATGCATGCGGATCGTGCCATAGGAATGGTTGTCGATCACGATCACGATCATTTCCGCACCGAATTGCGCTGCCGTGGCCAGTTCCTGGGCGTTCATCAGGAAATCGCCGTCACCGGTCACCGCCACCACGCAGCGGTCGCGGAAGCGCAGTGCGGCGGCGATAGCCGCCGGTATGCCATAACCCATTGCGCCACAGGTGGGCGCGAGCTGGGATGGGAAGCCGCGATAGGGCCAGTAGCGGTGCCACCAGCCGGAAAAATTGCCCGCGCCGTTGCAGATGATGCTCTCGGGCGGAAGGATCTCGCGCGCTGCGGCCAGGCATTCGGCAAGGTCCAGCTCGAAGCCGCCGCTCTTCGGGGTGGACCAGTCCTGCCACTGGCGATGCGCCTCGGCGCCGGCATCGAAGGGCAGGGCGGCGCCTTCGTCCCACAGGGCAGCGCTTTCGGCGAATTCGCCCGGATCGGCGCAGATGGCGAGATCGGTGCGATAGACGCTGTTCAACTCTGCAGGGTCAGGGTGAACGTGGATCAGCAGCTGTCCGGGATGTTCCGGCGTCACCAGTTCATAGCCATCGGTGGTCGCCTCGCCCAGCCGCGCACCCACCACCAGCAGCAGGTCGGCCGCGCGGATGCGCTCCTTCAATACCGGATTGGGGCCGTAACCCAGATTGCCCGCATAGACGCGCGATTCGGGCGATATCGCATCCTGCCGGCGGAACGCCGTCGCCACCGGGAGGCCCAGACGCTCCGCGAAAGCGGTGAAGTAATCCCGCGCCTTGTCTCCCCAGCCAGCGCCGCCCACGATGGCGACGGGCGCCGCGGCATCACCGATCATCTCCATCATGGCAGCCAGCGCATCGGGGCAGGGGGCCTGCGCCGGTCGATGGACAAAGGGCCGCGGCTCCGCGGACAGCCCGCTTTCGCGCAGCATGTCTTCCGGCAGTGCAAGCACGACGGGCCCGGGGCGACCGGAGATAGCCGTCGCCCAGGCGCGGGCGACATATTCGGGAATCCGTTTGGCGTCGTCTATCCGCGCCGCCCATTTGGCGATCGGCGCAAAGAAGGCGGGAAAATCCACCTCCTGAAAACCCTCCCGATCCCGCTGGTCATGCGCCACATCGCCCACGAACAGGACCAGCGGCTGCGAATCCTGCATGGCGACATGCACGCCGATGCTGGCGTTGGTCGCACCCGGACCGCGCGTGACGAAGCATACGCCGGGGCGCCCCGTCATCGTACCCTCCGCACAGGCCATGAAGGCTGCGCCGCCCTCCTGCCGACAGGTAATCGTTTCGATTGCATGGCAATCGCGGAGCGAATCCAGCACCGGCAGAAAACTTTCGCCCGGCACGGTGAACACACGCTCGCAGCCCTGTTCCACCAGACAGTCTACCAGCAGGCGGGAAGCCGTTCTCATCATCGCTGATGATCTATCGCAGCGGGCAGATGGGGGCAATCGCCTATGCCCTGTGCCGCTTGTGGACATTCGCTCGTTCACGCTCGCGCAGATGGTTACTTTCAGGTTAACACTCTGCGCATGCGCCGGTCACTCGTTCTCACCACCGAAACCGCCCGTCACCCGTTCCGGGCGAGCCTGCCGCCGCATGTGTTCGAGCGGCTGGCCGATGATATCGAACCCTGCGTGCCGCTGCGCCAGCGCCTGCGGCTGGAAGCGGACGATCTGCGCCATTTCGCGCTGGCCTATTGCGCGTGCCTGGTGGGTGTGACGGCCTTTATCGCCTGAGCATTACGCGGCGGCGAGGGAGAGCTTTTCCGCCCGGTGCAACTTGGCGCCGAGCCAGGCCGAAACCAGGCACATCGCCGCACTCAGCAGCAATTGCTCCACTAGCGGGATGTGCAACGCAGTAAGCGCCCCCGCGATCAGCGAGCCGGCCACCATCGCCCCGGAATTGACGATATTGTTCGCCGCCACGGTACGAGCGGCTTCGGCCGGTTCGCATTTGGTGGTGAGGAAGGCGTAAAGCGGCACCACGAACATACCGCCGGATATGGCGATCAGCAGCAAGGTCAGCAGCACGAGCGGGGCCAGCGAATGGCTGAGGAACGCGCCGACGCCCATCAGCTCGTCAGACGTGACCGACATCTGCCACTGGCGGCAGACGAAGTAGAAGGCGGCCACGAAGACGCCCATCGCGATCACCGAAGCCGGGGCATAGCGGGCAGAGACATCGCCCTTCAGCAGCGCGTTGATCGCCACGGAGCCGATCGCCACGCCGATCGAGAAGATGACGAGGAACAGGCTCGCGACCTCCTTGCTGGCCATCAGCACGTTCTTCGCCAGCGGGGGGAACTGGATGAACAGCACCGCGCCGATCGTCCAGAAGAAGCTGATCGCCAGGATCGCCAGAAACACCTCGCGGTGGTGCATGGATTTGCGCACCAGCTTCACCGACGATCCCACGGTCCAGAAGAAGAAGGAGAAGGGTGCGCAGACCATGCGGCCCAGCCCCACGCGGCGGCAGACGATGTGCTTGAGATTGGCCAGCGTTTCGAAATCGGCGTGGTTCTCGGCTGAAAGCGGCGGGGCGGGGGGCACTTGCTGGCTGGTGAAGAAGCCGATCAGCGCCGTCACGATCACCAGCGCGGCGGCCACCTCCACCGGGATGAAGCCGGCCAGCACCGTGCCCGCGAGGATGGCGATATAGGTCCCCGCTTCCACCAGACCGGTGCCGGCCAGCACTTCCTCTCGATTGAGGTGCTGGGGCAGGATCGCGTATTTAATCGGGCCGAAGAAGGTGGAATGGATGCCCATGGCGAACAGGGCCGCCAGCATCAGCGGGATCGCGACCGCCTGGGTGAACACGCCCAGCCAGGCGAGGGCGAGGCCGGCCGCGCCCACGGTCATGATGCCGATCTCTGCCGCCTTGACCCGGCGGATGATCATTGCCTTGTCGCGCATGTCCGCCATCTGGCCGGCCAGCGCAGACAGCAGGAAGAACGGCAGGATGAACAGGCCGGAGGCGACGGCGCTGAATTGTGCTTCCGCCTTTTCGGAGCTGTAGACGCCATAGACGACGAACAGCACCATCGCGTTCTTGTAGAGGTTGTCGTTGAAGGCGTTGAGCAACTGGGTGGCGAAAAGCGGCAGGAACCGCCTTTGCCGGAGCAGGTAGGTGGATGTGAGCATGAGCCGCCTGGTTCAGCCTTTCGACGAGCGCGGCCATCGCCTTACCGCCATCTGGCGCAAGGACAAGCGCGAAGGACACTTTTTCCCGGCGCCGGGAAGGGCTAGTGCCCCGGAGATCATGCTGACCTTGCCCAACATCCTCACCTTGTCGCGCATCCTTGCCGTGCCGCTGCTGGCTGCCCTGCTGTGGTGGCCGCACTGGCAGCTGGGCTATGCCCTGGCCTTCGCACTTTACTGCCTGATGGGCATCACCGATTATTTCGACGGCATGCTTGCCCGGTCGAGCGGTGCGGTCAGCCGCCTGGGCATCTTCCTCGATCCCATTGCGGACAAGATCATGATCGCCGCGGTGATTCTGGTGCTGACGGCCAAGGGCGTGTTCACCGGGCCCCATGTCGGCGATCTGCATGTGGTCGCCGGGCTCATCATACTGGTGCGCGAAATCGCCGTGTCGGGCTTGCGGGAATTTCTCGGCGGGCTGCAGGTGTCCGTCCCCGTCAGCAAGCTCGCCAAATGGAAGACGACGTTCCAGCTCGTCTCGCTCGGCGCGCTGATCCTGGGCGGGGCGCTGCCGGCGATGGAATGGATTCACCTGAGCGGGCTGGTGTTCCTGTGGGCTGCCGCGATCCTTACCCTCGTCACCGGGTGGGACTATCTGCGGGTCGGCCTGCGCCACATGGATTGAAACACTTGCACAGGGCTTTCAGCCCGCGCGCAGTTCCTTTGCCAGCAGCTTGAACTCCTCCGCCCGGGGGGAATTCTTGCGCCAGGCGAGCACGATCTCGCGGCTGGCGTTGGGCGCCTTCAATGGGCGGGCCACCACATCCGTACCCTGCAAAATGCCAGCATCCACGGCCATTTGCGGCAGCATGGTGAGACCCAGGCCATTGTCCACCATCTGCACCAGCGTGTGCAGGCTGGTGCCGATCATGGTGGCGCTGGCGCGCAATTCCGGCCGATTACAGGCGGCCAGGGCATGTTCCTTCAGGCAGTGCCCGTCCTCCAGCAGCAGCAGCCGGCCTTCGTCGATCATGGAGGGTGGCACCGCATCCGGCGGATCGCGCGGATCGTCCTTGGGAAAGGCCACCAGCAGCCGATCGTCCTCGATATGGTCGTACTCCACTTCGCCCGTGGCGAAGGGGAGGGCGAGCAGCACGCAATCGGCGCGCCCATGATGCAGCGATTCGACGGCGTGATCGCTCGTCTCTTCGCGCAGGAACAGCTTGAGATTCGGCCGTTCCTTGCGCAGGCGCGGCAGGATCTTGGGCAGCAGGAAGGGCGCGATTGTGGGGATCACGCTCATCCGCAATTCGCCGGAAAGCGGCTTGCCGCTGGCCTGCACCAGGTCCGAAAGTTCCTCCGCTTCGCGCAGCAGACGGTGGGCCTTCGCCACCACCGCATTGCCCAGCGGCGTGAAACGCACCACGCGGCGGCTGCGCTCCACCAGCGTCACCCCCAGCAGCGATTCCAGCTCGCGAATCCCCGCCGAGAGAGTGGATTGCGATACGAAACAGGCATCCGCCGCCCGGCCGAAATGGCCATGCTCATGCAGCGCAACCAGATATTGCAGCTGCTTGATCGTGGGCAGATAGGTGCTCACTCGGCAGCCTGCTCCTGCGATGGCGGTTCGGCGTCATCGATATGGGTCATCTTGAGCCGCCCATTCTCCACCGCGAAGGCCAGCTTCCCCTCTACAAGATCGAGTGCATCGCGGCCGAACACTTCGTAGCGCCAGCCCTCGAGCACAGGTAGCTTGCGCACGCCCGCCGCGAGCGCCTCCAGCTCGTCCGAGCGGGTGAGCAGCCGGGCAGCCACGTCGATTTCACGGGCGCGGATTTTCAGCAGCAGCTTGAGCAAATCCGCCACCAGCGCGCCTTCCTTGCCCAGAGGCGCGCCGCGCTTCGGCTTGTCGGGCATCTCGTCGCTCGGCAGCGGGCCGGCATCGCGCAGCACGCGCATCAACCGCTTGCCGATGTCATTATCCTTCCAGGCTTGCGAAAGGCCGCGCACCTTGGCGAGGTCGTCCTGTTTCTTGGGCGGCTGGCTGGCGAGATCGGCCAGCGTCTCGTCCCGCATGATGCGGCCGCGCGGAATGTTCTTATCCTGCGCCTCCGTCTCGCGCCAGGCGGCGAGCGCCTTGAGCCGGCCGAGCACCACCGCGCTGCGGCTGGGTGGGCGGATACGGTGCCAGGCAAGCTCGAGATCATTGGCGTAGTTCGCGGGATCGGCCAGCTTGTCCATTTCGGCATTCAGCCAGCTGCCGCGTTCGGTCTTGATCAGCTTCTTGAGCAGGCGGGGGAAGATCTTCGCGAGATAGGTCACGTCGCCGATGGCATATTCGATCTGCCGTTCGGTAAGCGGGCGGCGGCTCCAGTCGGTAAAACGCGCACCCTTGTCGATCGTCTTGCCCAGCCAGCTTTCGACCAGATTGGCATAGCCGATCTGCTCGTTCTGGCTGACCGCCATCATCGCCACCTGTGTGTCGAAGATCGGGTGCGGCGTCTTCCCGGTGAGGTTGTAGATGATTTCGACGTCCTGCCCGCCGGCGTGGAAGACCTTGAGCACGTCCTCGTTCTCGGTCAGCAGCTCGAGCAGTGGGGCGAGATCGATGCCGTCGGCCAGCGGGTCGATTGCCGCGGCCTCCTCCTCATTGCCCACCTGCACCAGGCACAGCAGCGGGTAATAGGTGTTCTCGCGCATGAACTCGGTGTCCACGGCCACGAACTCGGATCGGCCGAGCCGTTCGCACAGATCGGCAAGTTCATCGGTGGTGGTGATCAGCGGGTGTATTTTCATCTGGTCTTTTCTATACGGCAGTGAGCGTCAAGCGGCAGCTTGACAAGCGGGCGGCCATACCCTGTTAGCGCCGGCTTCCTAGCGCCATAGACCCGAGAAACGGAAGAGTCAGCGATGCACGCCTATCGTACCCACAATTGCGCCGCCCTTCGCGCCGAGAATGTCGGCGAGACGGTTCGCCTGTCCGGCTGGGTGCACCGCAAGCGCGACCATGGCGGCGTGCTGTTCGTCGATCTGCGCGATCACTACGGGATCACGCAGATCGTGGCGGATGAGGATTCGCCCGCCCTGCCGCTGCTCGATGGCCTGAAGGTCGAAAGCGTGGTGACGATCGACGGCGAAGTGAAGGCGCGCAGCGAGGGGACCGTGAATCCCAACCTGCCGACCGGCGCGATCGAGGTGTTCGCCCGCGACGTGACGGTGCAGAGCCGCGCGGAAGAGCTGCCGCTGCCGGTGGCCGGGGAGCAGGAATATCCCGAGGACATCCGCCTCAAATACCGCTTCGTGGACCTGCGGCGTGAAACCATGCACCGCAATATCATGCTGCGCAGCCAGGTGATTTCCAGCCTGCGCCGCCGGATGCAGGATCAGGGCTTCACCGAATTCCAGACGCCGATTCTCGGCGCTTCCAGCCCCGAAGGCGCGCGGGACTATCTCGTGCCCAGCCGCCTTCATCCGGGCCGCTTCTATGCGCTGCCGCAGGCGCCGCAGATGTTCAAGCAGCTGCTGATGGTGGCCGGCTTCGATCGCTATTTCCAGATTGCGCCCTGCTTCCGGGATGAGGATCTGCGAGCAGACCGCAGCCCCGAGTTCTACCAGCTCGACTTTGAAATGAGCTTCGTCACCCAGGAGGACGTGTTCAACGCGATCGAGCCGGTGCTGGCCGGCGTGTTCGAAGAGTTTTCCGGCGGCAAGAGCGTGACCCCGGCGGGCGAGTTCCCGCGTATCCCCTATCGCGAAGCCATGCTGAAATATGGCTCTGACAAGCCGGATCTGCGCAATCCGCTGATCATCACCGACGTTTCGCAGCATTTCACCCAGTCGGGTTTCGGTCTGTTCGAGAAGATCGTGGGTGGCGGCGGCGTGGTGCGGGCGATTCCCGCGCCGGCGACCAATGAGAAGAGCCGCAAGTTCTTCGACGACATGAACGATTGGGCCCGGCGCGAAGGCTTCGCCGGCCTCGGCTATGTCACCCGCAAGGGCGGTGAGTTCGGCGGCCCTATCGCCAAGAATCACGGGCCGGAGAACATGGAGAAGACCTATGCCGAGCTTGGCCTCGGCGAGAATGACGGCCTGTTCTTCGCCGCCGGCAAGGAGAAGGACGCGGTGAAGCTGGCCGGGGCCGCGCGCACCCGCGTGGCCGAAGAGTTGGGGTTGATCGAGCAGGGCTGCTTCAAGTTCTGCTGGATCGTGGACTTCCCAATGTTCGAATATGATGAAGAGCAGAAGAAGGTGGATTTCAGCCACAATCCCTTCAGCATGCCGCAGGGCGAGCTGGAAGCGCTGGAGACGCAGGACCCGCTCGATATCCTTGCCTGGCAGTATGACATCGTCTGCAACGGCTATGAGCTGAGCAGCGGCGCCATCCGGAACCACCGCCCCGACATCATGTACAAGGCCTTCGAAATCGCGGGCTATTCGCAGGCGGATGTGGACGCGAATTTCTCCGGCATGATCGAGGCGTTCAAGCTGGGCGCCCCGCCGCACGGCGGCTCCGCGCCGGGCATCGACCGCATCGTGATGCTGCTGGCGGACGAGCCAAACATTCGCGAAGTCATTGCCTTCCCGATGAACCAGCGTGCGCAGGACCTCATGATGGGCGCGCCCAGCGTGGTAAGCCCGAGGCAATTGCGCGAGCTGAGCATCCGCCTGGCTGAGCAGCCGCAGGCCGCCGCCGGGGAAACCACGCGGGTGGACCGGGCCGAGCAGCCCTGATGGGGACGGAACACGGCTGGCGGGGGAGAGTTGTAACAGCCAGTTGGCCATCCCCCTTGCCAGCCAGCACGGTGCGCATTACGGCGAAACCAATTTTCAATCTGCCAGTTCGAGAGGGCAAAACATGAGCGATACTGCCGACCGCGTGAAGAAGATCGTCGTCGAACATCTCGGCGTCGAGGAAGACAAGGTCACGCCGGACGCCAGCTTCATTGATGATCTGGGCGCTGACAGCCTCGACATCGTGGAACTGGTCATGGCCTTCGAGGAAGAGTTCGGGGTCGAGATTCCGGACGATGCGGCCGAGAAGATCAACACGGTGGGTGACGCCAACAAGTATATCGAAGAGCACAAGGGCTAAACCCGGCTCGACCCCGCCGCGACAGGTCCCGCCGGGCGCGACGGGGAAGGAAGGCTCAGCCGGGAATGGCTGAGCCTTTCGTGATTTTGGAGAGTGAATATGCGTCGTGTTGTCGTTACCGGTCTGGGTCTCGTCACGCCTCTGGGCGGCGATGTGGAAACGAGCTGGGCGAATATCATCGCCGGCAAAAGCGGCGCGGGCCGCATCACCAGATTTGATCCGTCCGATCAGAAGTGCACCATCGCCTGCGAGGTGAAGCCGAAGGATCACCCCTGGGGCTTCGACCCGGACAAGCGCGTTGATCCGAAGATCCAGCGCCAGGTCGATCCCTTCATCGTCTATGGCATCGATGCTGCCGGTCAGGCGCTCGAGGATGCCGGCCTCACCGACATGGACGAGGCGCTGAAGCGCCGCACCGGCTGTTCGATCGGTTCGGGTATCGGCGGCCTGCCGGGGATCGAGAAGGAATCGATCGTGCTGCATGAACGCGGCCCCAGCCGCGTCTCGCCGCATTTCGTCCATGGCCGGCTGATCAATCTCATCAGCGGCCAGGTTTCGATCAAATACGGCCTGATGGGCCCCAATCATGCAGTGGTGACGGCCTGTTCCACCGGTGCGCATTCCATCGGCGATGCGGCGCGGATGATCCGCGATGGCGATGCCGATATCATGCTGGCTGGCGGCTCGGAAAGCACGATCAACCCGCTCGGCGTTGCCGGCTTCGCGCAGGCACGGGCGCTCAATAGCTCCTATAACGACCGGCCCGAGCAGGCGAGCCGCCCCTATGACAAGGATCGGGACGGCTTCGTGATGGGCGAGGGCGCCGGTGTGGTGGTGCTCGAAGAGTATGAGCATGCCAAGGCGCGCGGCGCGAAGATCTATGCCGAGGTTGTCGGCTATGGCCTTTCGGGCGATGCCTATCACGTCACCGCCCCCCACCCGGAGGGGCTGGGCGCCTTCCTCGCCATGGAAATGGCCATGCGCAAGGCGGGCATGGTGCCGGGCGACATCGATTACATCAACGCCCATGGCACCTCGACCATGGCGGATACGATCGAACTGGGCGCGGTGAAGCGGCTGATGGGCGATGACCTTTCCGGCGCGTCGATGAGCTCGACCAAGTCCGCGATCGGCCATCTGCTCGGCGGCGCAGGCGCGGTGGAAAGCATCTTCTGCATCCTCGCCATGCGCGATCAGATCGTGCCGCCCACGCTCAACCTCGACAATCCCGACGAGGGAACGGAAGGCGTGGATCTGGTGCCGCACAAGGCGCGCAAGCGCGAGGTGCGGGCGGTGCTCAACAACAGCTTCGGCTTCGGCGGCACCAACGCCAGCCTGGTGATGAAAAAGGCTGACTGACGATGCTGCGGCGCGGCTGCCTGTTCGTGGTCGCGCTGCTTGCTGCAGCGTTCCTTGCGCTGGGCTGGTTCGCCTGGAGCTGGTGGGGCGCGTCGGATGTGGAGCAGGATACCAGCTTCACCGTGCCTTCGGGCGCCAGCCTGACGGCTATTGCCGCGAAACTGGAGGAAGAGCGGCTGATCCCCTCCGCGGAGGGATTCCTTCTGCGCGCCAAGCTGCTCGCCAGCGATGATCCGGTGCGCGCCGGCGAGTTCCTGCTCCCCGCGGGGGCAAGCCCGGCGCAGATTCTCGACACCTTCCAGCATGGCGACGTGATCCGCCGCTTCGTGACCATCCCCGAAGGGCTTCCCTCGGTGATGGTGCGCGACCGGCTGATGGCGGAACCTCTGCTCACCGGGGAGGTGGCGGTACCGGCGGAAGGCTCCGTTCTCCCGGAAAGCTATGCCTTCGAACGGGGCGAGGCCCGCAGTGCCGTCCTTGCCCGCATGCAGGCGGCGATGAAGCGCACCCTGGCGGAGCTATGGGCAAAGCGCTCGCCCGGGATCGCCGTGTCCACTCCCGAGGAGGCACTCGTGCTGGCCTCCATCGTGGAGAAGGAGACGGGCGTAGCGCGCGAGCGGCGCATGGTGGCCGGGCTCTACTCGAATCGCCTGAAGCAGGGGATCATGCTGCAGGCCGATCCCACCATCATCTACCCCATAACCAAGGGCCGGCCCCTGGGCCGCCGCATCCGCCAGTCCGAGATTCAGGCGGTGAACGGCTACAACACCTACACGATGGTTGGCCTGCCCGAAGGGCCGATCACCAATCCCGGCCGCGATTCCATCGCCGCAGTACTGAATCCGGCCAAAACGAAGGCGCTGTACATGGTGGCGGACGGCACCGGCGGCCATGCCTTCGCGGAGACATTGGCCGAGCATAACGCCAATGTCGCCAAGTGGTTCGCCCTCCGCCGCGCCCGCGGGGAGATGTAGCGGCGCCTCACTTTTCAACCTTGCTGCAAACCATGCTTTTTCGCGGTTGACCGGCCGCCACACCAGCCCTAAACGCGCCGCCTTGCCGGTGCTTTTGATGGCACCGATGCCTCTCTTGGGGCGGAGTAGCTCAGGTGGTTAGAGCAGCGGAATCATAATCCGCGTGTCGGGGGTTCGAGTCCCTCCTCCGCTACCATTCCTTGATCCGGAAGCTTCCACTAGCTTCCGCATTTTTCCAGAAATCGAAAGAAAAGCAGAGGTTTGCGGGTGATTCGCGTCCGCATGCGCCCATGGTCTTCCACATGCAGCCAGATTTGGTGTGGGGGTATTTTGGGGGTATTTTCGCGGAGTATCGGAAAGGAGCGATACCCCCAATGCCTCTCACGGAGACTCAGGCCCGAAATTCCAAGCCAAGTGATCGCGCCTACAAGCTGGCCGACGGGGAGGGCCTATTCCTGTTCGTCCAGCCGAACGGATCAAAGTTGTGGCGGATGAAGTACCGCTTCGCAGGCAAGGAGAAGTTGCTCTCGTTCGGCGCTTACCCAGACCTCGGGATAGCTGCAGCGCGTGCCAAGCGCACAGCCGCAAAGGCGTTGCTAGCCGAGGGCAAGGATCCAATGAAATCCAAGGGGGAAGTGATCTCGCAGGAGGGTGCCACTTTCTTTGATGTCGCAAAGCGCTGGCATGAAAATCGAAAGAGCGCGTTGAATGCCGCGCACGCCGAACGCGTCTGGTCGCGCATGGAAAGGGACGTGTTTCCAGCCATCGGCGAGAAACTCGTTCATGAAATCACGGCGCCCGACGTCCTGGCAATGATACGCAAAATCGAAGCAAGAGGCGCGCTCGATATCAGCCGGCGTGCGAAGCAAGGGGTGGGGCAAGTCTTCCAGTTCGCAATCGCGTGTGGCCTGGCCTCGAATGATCCGACGACACATCTGCGTGGGGCGCTAAAGCCGCGACCACGAGTGAAGCATATGAGCCGTCTGCCGCTCAGCGAATTGCCCGCATTCATCGAGAAGCTGCATGCCTACCAGGAAGAGGGCGAACGGCGGTCCTCAATCACCCGTGACGCAGTTCTCTTTGCGCTCCTGACTTGGGTTCGAACGAAGGAGCTCCGCTTCGCCGCCAAATCCGAGTTCGAAGACCTCGGCGGCAAATCACCTGTCTGGCGCATACCGGCCGAGCGAATGAAGATGGGACGAGAGCATTTGGTGCCCCTCTCGCAGCAGGCAACGCACATCGCGAAATCTATGATAGCAGCAGCGCCTGGCGAGTTTCTCTTCCCGGGTAATGGCCCAAACAAGCCGCTTTCAGAGAACACAATGATCTACGCGCTCTATCGCCTCGGATACCACAGTCGCCAAACCGTACACGGCTTCCGGGGCTTGGCGAGCACCTGGGCCAATGAGCAGTTGGTCGAGTTCGGCAAGCCGCCCATGTGGATCAGGAAATACCATGAGGATTGGGTCGAACTACAGCTCGCGCATTCGGAGAAAAACGACGTGCGTGGAGCTTACAATGCCGCTGAATACCTGGCTCCTCGGCGCCGGATGATGCAGGACTGGGCTGACTATCTGAGCGGCGGGAAGGTCATCGACATCAAGAAGGCAGGGAAGCGCGCAGCCTGATAACTATGGCGTCGATCAGACCGGTCCAATCCAGTCTGCGCGCAAACGATCTCGACCTGCGACAACCCCCTCGACAATCACCGCTGATCCGACGAATTCGCATTCGGGTTCTTCGCTCTCGATGATCCAGACGACTTCGTCTGTCGTGGTCAGGAACATCCCGCGTCTACCGCGGCTTAAAATTCCCGAGACGCGTATTCGACCCGCGCTCACAACACCCCCCGTTCAAAAACGCCAATGGCGCAGCACTTCGCGCACATAGGCCGGCGTCTCGCCATTGCGAGGAATACCGCCTGCGCGCTCGACGGCACCTGGACCTGCGTTGTAGGCAGCGAGGGCCAGATGAACTACCCCGAACTTGTCCAGCATCTGGCGTAGGTATCGGGCCGCACCCAAGATGTTCGCCTTGGGATCGAAGCGATTTGAAACGCCAAGGTCCCGCGCTGTCCCTGGCATCAATTGCCCCAAACCTGCGGCCCCGGCCTTGCTGATGGCCATCGGATTATATCGTGATTCCGTCCATACGAGAGCGTCGAGAAGGCCGCTTGGTAGCGAGTATTGAGCCTCAGCAGCGTAAACATGAGGAAGGTAGCTTGCCCGACGGAATCCCGATGGCGCGCTGCCTTGGGGCTTTGGATATCGATAGGGCAGATAGGTTCGACCCGTATCGGTAGCCGGCGGCTCGGACGAGACCGTTGGAGGCTTTCTCCAAATGCCATGTTCGACGAGAAGGAAGCCATCAGTCCCTTCTGCAACGCGGAAGCCGTCGGTCGTCAACTCCGAGGCAACGGTCATCTGAGGGGGCTCCATCTCCTGCGCGTGAGCGGGGAGGACGGACCCAAGTCCTGTCGTTGCCCCTGCAACTACTGCCCATTTCAGTCTCATTCCCGAATCCTTTGGTGGTCGAATCGGGAAAGAACATATATAGAACATCTGATGTAGGAAAATGAAACGTCAGCGACGCAGAGCGGAGGCTGCGCGGGTGGAGGCACGTTACGATGGAGATGCCCCCATGCACCAACACCGATCATCCCAATTCCGAGGTCTGCAACTGGAAAACCGCGCGCGCAAGATAGTCGAGCAGCTGGGCGGTGCCTGGTCGCGTTCGCGCGGAATGTGCTGCTGCCCGGCCCACGACGATCGCACTCCTTCGCTAAGCATCACACTCGGAAAGCGCGCAATTCTTGTTCATTGCTTTGCCGGCTGCACGAACGAGGCGGTGTTAGAAGCCATGGCCGGGCTCGGAATACGAATTGCGGACCTGTTCGATGGCACGAGTGGTCCGATCGTGGCCGAACCGCGCGAGGAAGTCGCCAATCGCAATGCGCTGAGGCTCTGGCGTGAGGCGTCGACCATCGCTGGCAGCCCCGCCGAGAAGTACCTCGTGTCCAGAGGCATCACGATTTCTTCGCCGGAGCTGCGTTTCCACCCGCATATGCCGCTGGGGCCAAAGGGTGCTGTCCGGTTTCTACCCGCGATGGTGGCGGCCGTGCGTAATGATGCCGGAATTCTGGCGCTGCACCGCTCCTTCCTTGACCTCGACAAAACCAGCTTGGCTTCTTTCGATCAGCCCAGGCGTGCGTTAGGCAGCCCCGGTTCTGGCGCGGTGCGTTTCGCGTACCCGGATGGGGGACGCCTTGGCCTCGCAGAAGGAAACGAAACGGCCCTCTCAGCGATGCAAATGTTCAAGGTTCCCTGCTGGGCGACGCTGGGAAACGAACGCTTCGGCTTGGCCACAATCCCGGAATCGGTGCACCAGCTGTATCTCTTTGTCGACAATGATGCGGGCGGGCACCTTGCTGAAGAGCGTGCGCGAGAGGCCTACGCTTGCGAAGGGCGGCTGATTGTCACCAGGCGTCCGGAGCTGACCGGCGACGACTGGAATGATGTGCTCATGCGCTCAGTCCGAGCTGCGGTCTGAATGTCGGTGAGAGAAAAGCGGGCTTGGGGCCTTGTGAGGCCCCCGGGCGGATCCATCCGAACGGACACCCGGACAAACCCAGGGCCTCTTCAGGAGGTCTCCCATGTCACACGCAAATACCGCTTTCGCATTCTCCGATCCCGCCGAGCCGCAAGTGTTGGCAGCGGCGAGGGCGCTGGCCGCGCGGCTCGCTGCAGATCAAGCAATTTCACGGCTCACTGTAAATGCAACAATGGCCGATCACTTCGGCGGTAGCGACGCCGAAGGACGCTGGTCCGTACGTGATGCCCATGCTGCACTTGAATTGGCGCAGGTGCTGTTCCTGGCGCAGGCAACTGAATTCTCACCTGCAATGTCATCCAGCTTTGCCGATGAGGCTTTCACGCGCCTTGAAGGTCTGGTCCCGACCCAGTCCAACCGGAGCGACGAGCAGATCGAGTGGCAACAATTCGCGACGCCGCCCCGTCTGGCCTGGATGGCTGCAAAGGCATGCGCCATTTCTGCCGCTGAACTGGTTCTCGAACCGTCGGCCGGGACCGGTATGCTGGGCGTATGGGCGGCAAAGGCAGCTGCGCGTCTCGCTCTCAACGAGATATCGCCGCTGCGCCGCGAATGCCTGGGCGCCGTGTTTCCGGAGGCGACAGTCACGGGATTTGACGCGGAACTGATCGACGAACTTCTCACGCCCGACGTGGGGCCGAGCGTGGTGCTGATGAACCCGCCTTATTCACACGGAATCGAGAGGGGCCACGATAGCCGCACTGGCGATCGGCACTTGCGTTCTGCCTGGAAGCGCCTTCTGCCCGGTGGCCGCCTGGTCGCAGTGATGCCCGAATGGTTCGAGCTTCCGAAGTTTCTTGTCGGGATCGCCGGTCCCGTCTCGTTGCGCCTCAACGCGACGATCGAGCGCGGTTTCGTCAAGCAGGGCACCTCTATCTCAACCCGGCTCTTGGTTCTCGACAAGGCTAAGGATGGTACCAGCCCGATCATCGCCCAGCCGGCAAACTTTGCCGAGCTTCATCTGCTGATCGACATGCTGCCTGACCGGGTAAGCCTGCCCGCCGAGCCCAGCATCGGCATCAAGCCAGCATTGCCGCTTCGGCTGGTTGCGAACAGGACGAAACCAGTTCCACTTAAGGTCCATCCAACCGCTGCGGCGCCGTCGATCCTGCCGCTTGATTTTACTCCGCTCGAAGCACCTGCGCCGATCGAAAGCCAGGTTGGGCATTATTTGCCCTACCGGCCGAGCCGGATCTCAATTGCAGATGCTGTCCCGCATCCGACCCCCCTGGTCGAATCCGTTGCGATGGGTTCGATAACCGCACCCGTGCCCGAAGTGGTGCCTCAGCTTCCGTCGAACCTCATTGCTGGGGGCGTCCTATCCGCTGCGCAGGCCGAGACCCTGATCTATGCCGCAAGCGCGCATGCCCGCGATCTGCCGGGACGGTTTGAGCCCGACGACAAGGGCTGCGCCTTGAAGGCGAGCGCCGAGGGGCACGCCTACCGCATGGGCTACTTTCTTGGTGACGGAACTGGTGCAGGGAAAGGACGGCAGGTCGCTTCCGTCATCCTCGACCGGTGGGTGAGGGGCGAACGGCGCCACATCTGGATTTCCAAGAACGAAGCTTTGCTCGAAGATGCCCGCCGCGACTGGAGCGCGCTCGGCGGCCTTCCCATCGACGTCCAGCCCCTTGGCCAATGGAAGCTCGGTGTCCCGATCGGGATGCGCGAGGGCATACTCTTCGTGACTTATCCGACACTGCGTTCGGGTCGAAGCGACGCGACCCGGCTCGATCAGATTCTCGAATGGGCAGGGGAGGACTTCGACGGGCTCATCGTCTTCGACGAAGCCCATGCGATGGCCAACGCCGCAGGCGGGGAGGGCTCACGTGGTAAGGTCAAGGGATCGGAGCAGGGCATTGCCGGTGTTCGCATCCAGAATCTGCTGCCGCGCGCCCGCGTGCTCTACGCTTCGGCGACCGGGGCATCCGACGTCAATAATCTCGCCTATGCCACCCGTCTTGGCCTTTGGGGTCCCGAGACGGCTTTTGCCAATCGCGAAGCCTTCGTCGCAGATATCCGCGATGGCGGTATCGCTGCAATGGAACTGGTCGCGCGCGATCTGAAGTCACTGGGGCTGTATGCGGCGAGGGCCCTTTCATTCGCCGGAGTTGAGTACGAGATTCTCGAGCATTGCCTGACCCCCGACCAGGTAGCGGTTTATGACGCCTTTGCAGACGCCTGGGCAATCATTCATGCCAACCTGCGCGAAGCTCTCGAGGCAACGCGGATCGTCGACACTGACAGTGGCGAGACACTCAATTCAAGTGCCAAATCGGCTGCGTTTTCGGTGTTTGAAGGCACCAAGCAGCGCTTCTTCGCGCAGCTCCTTCTATCCATGAAGCTGCCGAGCCTGCTGCCTGCGATTGATACGGCACTTGCCGACGGCAACGCTGTTGTAGTGCAACTCGTCTCGACCGCCGAAGCCATGCTCAACCGCCGCCTCGCTGATCTCTCCGATGCGGAACGTGAAGCACTCGAAATCGATCTCTCCCCCCGCGAATACGTGGTCGATTACCTCACCAAAAGCTTCCCGGTTCGGTTGATGGCCGTGTTTACGGACGAGAATGGCAATGCCCGGTCCGAACCGATGAGTGATGAGAACGGTGCCCCTGTTCTCTGTCGTTCGGCGCTTGCCGCGCGCGATAGCATGATCGAGCAGCTCTGTGCCTTGCCGCCGATCGCGACGGCGCTCGATGCGATCATCGAACGGTTCGGCGTCGATCAGGTCGCCGAGGTCACCGGCCGTACCCGCCGCCTGATCGTCGGGCGCGATGGACGCCAGGTGCTCCAGTCGCGCTCTCCGCGCGCCAATGTCGCCGAAACGCGAGATTTTATGGACGGGACAAAGCGGATTCTGGTTTTCTCCGATGCCGGTGGCACCGGCCGCAGTTATCATGCCGACCTTGCGGCAAAGAACCAGATGCGCCGGGTCCACTTCCTGCTTGAGCCGGGCTGGCGGGCCGATGCCGCAATTCAGGGCCTTGGCCGTACCAACCGCACCAATCAGGCGTCGGCCCCGCTGTTCCGCCCGGTGACCACCGACGTGCGTGGCGAACGTCGGTTTATATCGACCATTGCACGTCGGCTCGACAGTCTCGGGGCACTGACCCGAGGGCAGCGCCAGACAGGTGGGCAGAACCTCTTCGATCCTGCCGACAATCTCGAGAGCACATACGCCAAGGAGGCGCTTCATCGCTGGTTCGGCCTGTTGTTCGCAGGCAAGCTGAAAGCCGTTACGCTTTCTCGGTTTGAGGAATTGAGCGGGCTCAGGGTTGAAGGGCCCGACGGCGGGATGGTCGATGACCTGCCAACAATCCAGCGTTGGCTCAATCGCATCCTCGCGTTGCCGATTGCTTTGCAAAACGGCATATTTGACGAGTTTCTCGGCCTCGTCGAAGCGCGGATCGATGCAGCACGCCAGGCCGGCACGCTCGACATTGGGGTCGAGACCATTGCGGTAGAGCATTACGAGGTGGTGACCGACACGCTACTGCGCTCCGATGCGCTGTCGGGTGCGACTACGCATCTCCTGGAACTCGAGATCGCCCGCGCTCTCAAGCCTTTGCGTCTCGAACGCCTCGAGGAGCTCTACGGCTTTTCAGGTTCGCGTCAGCAACTTCTGCGTAATGCGCGCTCAGGCCGGATCGGTCTGCTTGTCCCGGCGCGCAGTCTGCTCACCGACGAAGGCATGCGTGTGGCCCGTTTCGAGCTTGTCCGTCCCTTGAAGCACGGGCACATCACCGCCGATCAACTCGAGGAGAGCAACTGGGAAACGGTGGATCCAACCGAATTTCGCCGCCTCTGGCAGGCTGAGGTCGATGACGCCGCCTCCGATCACAAGCGTGAGCGACTGCATCTTGCAACGGGCCTGCTGCTTCCGGTGTGGGACAAACTCCCTTCCGACTATGTTCGCGTCAGCCGGATTTCGGCGCGAGACGGACGCTCGTTGTTGGGCCGGGAGGTTCCGCTCCACTGTGTGCCCGAACTATGCCAGGCGCTTGGGCTTGAAGACGAACATGCCTTCTCGGCAGAGCAAATCGTCGATGCGGTGAACGGGACCGGACGGCCGATGCAAATCAAAAGCCGCGAAGCGCTCACGCTCAAGCGCAGCCTCGTCAACGGCGCGCAGCGGCTCGAACTGACTGGTTGGTCGGCGTCTCGCCTAGACTGGTACAAGGCACATGGGTGTTTCACCGAGATCATACGCTATCAAACGCGACTTTTCGTCCCGACGACGAGCGCAGTAGCGGTCTTGGCGCGACTTGTGGGATGAGATCGTTAGCTTGCCAAATGGCATTAAATGCGCTATACACTGCCATATGGAGGATACTCATGTTGGCACTGCAACCCGTTGATACCGTCCCCCATGCCTTCCGGCCCGATCCTGTAACCCAGGAGGAAGCAGCGGCGATGTTCCGCGCCGTGCTGAACCTGTTTGGGAAATGGGAACTAACTGACGAACAGGCAGCGACTTTGCTCGACATGCCGGTTCGCTCCTATCGGCGGTGGAAAGCTGAGGGCCCGGGCCGTATCTCGCGCGATGGTGCGGCGCGGCTTTCCAATCTGATGGGTATCCACAAGGCGCTGAGGATCATCTTTTCCGAAGCCCAACGTGGCTACGCCTGGATCAAGGCAGGTAACTCCGCTTTTGCCGGAGCGAGTGCGCTCGATGTCATGCTTGGCGGCGAACTGACTGATATCATGCGGGTGCGTCGCTATCTTGATGCCGAACGTGGTGTCGGGTGATTGATCCCAAGGCAATTCCGATTGCCCAGGTCGAGTGGAAAGGTGCTGTGCGGATTATCCGCAGTGCCTTTCCACCGATCGACCTGTTCGAAGATATCGCAGACCCCGCAGATTGGCCGCTGCTGATCTCTGCCGAGCAAAAAACCAATCCCCGCATCATGGCGACGATCGGCAATCTCGATCTGTTACCTGCTGACCGCCGGGTAGGGGGCAACGGCGCATCCTATCTGATGGCCCCGTTCACGCATGTCAGCACTGACCGACCAAGTCGCTTCACCGATGGGACCTACGGCGTATTATACGCGGGGGGTACATTCGAAACAGCGCTGTTCGAAACAATCCATCATCATGCCCGCTTCATGGCTCGCACTTTTGAAGCGCCAGGCTGGACCTCACAGTTCCGTGAGATCATCCTTTCGGTAAGCGCCGATCTTCACGATCTCAGGAGCCTTGACGCAGGCGATCCCGCACTTGATCCCGACAACTATGCTGCCTCGCAAGCCCTCGCTGTTAGGCTCAGAGGGGGCGGGGCCGAAGGTCTTGTTTATCCGAGCATCCGGCATCCGGGTGGTGAATGTGTCGGCTTGTTCTACCCGGATTGTGCATCCGACCCCACTCAAGGACGTCACCTCGACTACCACTGGAATGGAACGGGTGAGGTGGTTCCGCCTTCTTGGACAGGTCGGCGACGAAGTTAAGCTAATCCCCGATGTGATTATGCCGCCAGTCTGGTCGTCAGATCATGGGGGGCATGCCCCCCATGATCTGGTTCGCTGATCCGCCCGTAGGCCTCTGCCGGGGTCCGCCCGGCGAGACCCGAGTGCGGTCGCTGCGTGTTGTAATAGGTGATCCATCGCCGGAGGCCAGTGCGCAGCTCCGAGCCGGTCTCGAAGGCGTGGAGATAGACGCATTCATACTTCAGAGATCGCCACAGCCGCTCGATGAACACATTATCCATCCAACGGCCTCGACCGTCCATGCTGATCTTGACCTCTGCGTTGCGCAGCACGCTGGTGAAGGCGAAGCTGGTGAACTGGCTACCCTGATCCGTATTGAAGATCTCCGGCTTACCGAAGCGCGCCAGCGCATCTTCCAGTGCGGCGACGCAGAAGCCGGCGTCCATCGTATTCGACAGCCGCCAGGCCAGCACCTTGCGGGTCGCCCAGTCCATCACCGCGACCAGATACAAGAAGCCCCGGCGCATCGGGATATACGTCACATCGGCGCACCACACCTGGTTGGGGCGCTCGATCACCAGTTTGCGCAGAAGATACGGATAGATCCGGTGCTGCGGGTTCGGATCGCTGGTCCGAGGGCGCTGGTAAATCGGCGACAAGCCCATCTTCGCCATCAGCCGCCGCACACGTCGTCGGCCGACATCGTGGCCCTCGCGGCGCAGGTGCCGGACCATCTGGCGGCTACCATACCATGGCATGTCGAGGAACGCCGCGTCGATCATCCGCATCAGTGCCAGCGTCTCGTCGGTCTCCGGCACCGGCGCATAATAATAGGAAGACCGGCTGATCGACAGCAGCCGGCATTGCGCCGCAATCGACAGCCGGTGGTGAGCAGGTTCGATCATCGAACGCCTCCGTGCCACGCTCATCGACCGGAGGCTTTGGCTAAAAAATCCCGCTCCACGACCAACTGGCCGATCTTGGCGTGCAGCTTCTCCACCTCGGCCTCGCTGGCTGCCTTGGCTGCATCGCCGGCTCCGGAGAACGTGCTCCCCATTCCCTCGACAGCCTGGCGCTTCCAGGCCGCGATCATCGTATGGTGGATGCCATGCTTCGCTGCCAGCTCGGCCAGGGTCAGGTCACCCCGGAGCGCCTCCAGCGCCACCTTCGCCTTGAAATCTGCGCTGTACCGCTTCCTCGTCTTCTTCATTTCCCGTCCATTCCTCAGGTCGGGATTAGCTTAGCACCCTGTCCAGATTTCCGGGACCACCTCAGGGTGTCGATCTGGTTCGAGACGCTGGCACAGGGGCGGTGTTTCGGGTGGTTGATGCTGCGTGACTTGAAGATCCAACGTCCGGGTTCTGCTGCGGTGTTTCCGGCAGCCCGCACCTAACTTCGGTCGTTCCTTTCGCTCAATCAGCGTCCCCGAAAGCGGGCGATCATCGCGGAGCGGCCTCTGGCGCGATCGACCAGTAGACCGAGGTAGAATTCCCTGTCGATGTCGAAAGCGCCATCGGAGATGTAGATGCGGTTGATCTGCTTGCCGAAGGGGCCGGTCTGGATCATGTCCGGCGTGTTGCCGAGCATGTCAGTTGCGTGGGCTCACACTTGCTCAAGCGCCTTGACTGCAATGAGCGTATCGAGGGTGGTGTAATGGGCCGAGCAAAAGCGTGGCAGATGGAGCAGGAAGAGCGCGGCTATTACGAAGCCGACGGAGCGATTTGCGAGGACTGCGTTACTGATCCTGCTCTCAAATCTTGGGTGTCGGACAACGTGTCGGAAACGCAGTGTCGGTTCTGCGGCGCGGAATCCGAGGACCCGATGGCCGCCAGCTTTGATGAATTCATCGGTGTCGTCCTGACGGGTGTTCGCTTCGACTGGAACCATCCGGACGACGAGGGCATCATGTATGTCTCGGCGGAAGGGGGGTATCAGGCCTCAATCAGTGACACCTGGGATGTCCTCGGCGATTACGACATCAGCGACGATAGCGACGTCGTTGAGGCAATTATCGATGTTGTCGGGAGTGACGGTTGGGTCGAGCGCGAGTTCTACATCGGCGACAAGAGTCAGCGGCTCGAATGGGGCTGGGATGCTTTCAAGGAAACCGTCAAACACCAGACGCGCTATGTCTTCCTCACACCAGATGACAGCGATCACTCGCCGGAGGTTCCTCCATCGCGCATGCTGGCGGCAATCGGCGAAACGGTAATCGATGAACTCGCTGAGCTGAATCTCATCACCGAGATCCCGGCCGATACCGACCTCTTCCGCATCCGCATCGGCGCAGAACCCTTCCATACTAGTGCGGAAATCGGCACGCCACCGGCGCAGTTCGCGATGCAATCGAACCGGATGAGCCCGGCGGGCATTCCCATGTTCTATGGCGCTTTCGACGTCGACACGGCCCGGCTCGAGACCTTCGATCCCGACCACCATGCCGGTCAGATCCTGTCGATCGGGACATTTCGTGCGACGCGCGCTCTTCGGGTGCTCGACCTGGCCGACCTGCCGGATATCCCGAGCGTGTTTGAGGAGGACAGCCATCACTGCATCCATCCGCTTCGCTTCCTCCACGCCTTTGCACGCGATATTGTTAAACCGATCGCGTGCGACGGGCGCGAGCACATCGAATATGTTCCGACGCAGATCGTTACCGAATATTTCCGACGGGTGTTCCGTGACGCCGACGACAGCGTGATCGACGGCATTATCTATAGCAGTTCCCGGGAAGGCGGGGAGCGCGCGTTCGTTCTATTCTGCGAGAATGAGCAATGCTTCGCGGTCGAGGATGGACCAGTGTTCCTTGAACA
Source organism: Altererythrobacter sp. B11 (assembly GCF_003569745.1). Classification (NCBI taxonomy): domain Bacteria; kingdom Pseudomonadati; phylum Pseudomonadota; class Alphaproteobacteria; order Sphingomonadales; family Erythrobacteraceae; genus Altererythrobacter; species Altererythrobacter sp. B11. The sequence continues at coordinate 2,883,911 of NZ_AP018498.1, read as the reverse complement.
GTTGTTGAACCTCACCGCAGTGGCGCACGAGCAGACATAGGATTGGCCAGGCGGCCGCATGGATAGCCGGGCCCTTTCGGGGCGGCAGAGACACGGGCCAGACGCGCGTTCGCGTCGCGCACCTAAGCGATCACCGTCCGCGCGTGTCCCATTCGGGCGGCACAAGGAAGCGGTGGCGGCGCCACTCCTCGACTATCGAAGCCTCAAACCACTCGTCGGCGAGATGAGCGTGGTCGAGTACGATCAGCTGCAGGCCTTCGATCTCTTGGCATGCGCGGTGCATCAACTCAAAGAGCGCCTGTACGGCATGGCGGTCCTTGTCGTCGAGCGGATCAAGGCTTCCTTCCTGATCGCGCTCGGCGGGATAATGCGCTTGACTCGGCTGATCGAAGATCAGCATCGCCGGAACTGGGCGATTGCGTTTCCGAAACCACCAATGGAGCGCGAGATAGGTCAGCACATGATAACCGACCCAGTTCTCACCGCTTCCCATCCGATTGAGCGGGATCGGGCCGTCAAGTGTATCGGCGACAACCGTGAGCTTCTTCACATCGAGCCGTAGCTCGCTGCCACTGTGCTCTAGATCGAGGTACTCGGCGAAAGCCGACATCTGCTTGCTGATGAGATTTAGATAGGTGTCGAGGCGCTGCGCGACGTCGTCCGCATTTACCGCCGCCTCGAGCGTTTCGACGCGGCGCTTGGCTGCTTCGATAAGGGGCGTTAGGTCGGGTTCGCTGTCGCTGGGTCGCACTGCATCGAGAAAGGCGCCAATCCGGCCGACAACGCGCGCCTGGTCGACCAGCAGGTCCTGTTGCGCCTTGGCCCTCGCATCATCCGCGATCAAGCGGGCGAGGCTATTTTGCGCCTCAACTAATTCCCGCTCGAGCTTGCCCTTTCGTTGCTCCAGTCCCTCGATGTGGCGCTGGAGATGAGGTTGCTCAACTTCAACTGCCGCAAGTTGCTCGCCCACCAAACGAAGTGCGTTCGCGACTTGGTCGCTGGCAGGCGTAGGGATCGCGAGCTCGCTTTCGCACAGCGGACAGTGATGACCGTCTGCCTCTACCTTGAACAATCCGATCGAGCTGAGTCGCGCGCGTTGCTCATGGCCTTCACGCGAATAGGCGCTCTGCTCCGACAGCATCAGCCGGGAAGCCCTCGCCTCGTCGTTCACTCGCTCTAGCGCTGACCTCAGCGTAGCCTGCTCATTGCGCAATCGGTTGATGGAATCGCCGAAATCGGGAAGGTTGGTGGTTGATGCCAGGTCGGTGCGTGCGGCGCGGTCCAGGACTTCCAGTGCAATGTCGGTCTCGACCGGTTCATATTCCGGGACGATCAACCCGACACGCTTGCCGTCGGTCACCAGCCGGCGAATGCGACTGATGTCGACATTGCGTGCCTCGTTCTGACGCTGGACGCGTTGCTCTAGTTCGCGCAGCGCCTCGCGCGCGAGATCGAGTTCATGCTGCCGCAGGAAATGCTGTTCGTCCACCGCGCCCACGAAATAGGGGAGCGTGTCCTTGATCGCCTGTGGAATGAACTGGTCGCCCTGCCGGTGAAATAGCCGGTCACGATTGTCGATCTCATCCTGCTTCTGAAAACACAGAAACAGCGCGTGGCGGATAGTCGCCTGCAGCGGATGTCGCGTACCACTCAAAGGCCGATGCTCGTTCTCAGAGATGCCCACAAAACGTGATAGGAGCGAGATAAGCTCTCCCTCGACCATATTGCGCGCGAGATCTTCAAAGGCGGGGGCCGCATCAAAGCTCCCGCGCCGCACGTAGATGTCGCCGCCCGTATCGGTGCCTGGACCCGGATTTTTGCGCGCAACGAGCAGCTCGTCGTCGCCATTCAGCAGTCGGACTGCGAACCAGGCGACGCTTCGCCGAATCACGCCCTCGGCGACATTGCAGCTGCTTCGTCCGAGACAATAATCGATGATATCGATGATTGCGGATTTGCCTGTCTTTGAATCGCCGGTGATGACGTTGAGGCAGCCGCTCTTAAAGGTGAGCTCACGCTCTTCACCTGTATGCGAATAAAGAATGATCGCACCGATATTCATGCTCATGGTTTGATCCCCCAAGCCGCCATGATCGTCGAGGCCGTGCCTGCCTTGGCAAGCCAACGGCCGAGGAGGCGGGTTGCGGCGACACAATCTCGCGCATCGTCGGTCAAAGTTTCCTCGAACCTGCGCGCAACCGACAGCGCGCGATTACCCAGCATCACCCCGCCATCTTCGGCGAAGGCGAGCGCCGATCGGTCGATCGCGAAGCGCAAGGCTTCCTGCACGATCGGACGGAGCGACCGAGCGCGCTCCGCAAAGCCGACAAGCACTTCGGGATTACGTTCCCGCCATGAATAGAGGGATGTCACCGTCGATCCGGGCAGCGCACGCCTGGTCTTGCCGTGCAGGGCGATCGGCAAGGCGCAGAACAGCAGCGCATAAGGCGCAGCTTGGCCTTTCGCCTTTTGAAATTCCTTCACGAACTCGTGCAGAAGCGCAGCGCAGAAGGCTGGGTTGAACAGATACGCTTCCTCGCGCGGTCGCTTATCCCAGAGCGTGAGGCTCATGCGGCCTCATCCTTCGCCGACGTGCCGAACATGGTGCTGTGATCAGGATGCCAACCGACCGTCACGCCATCAGAAAGGATCTGATAGGAGCCCGTGCAAAGCCATTGCTCATGGCGATTGCGGAACGGCGCCTGGGCTCGGCTCGCCCAGTGAAATAGGTCGCGTCCGAACGTTTTCTTTTCGTCGTCGCTGATTGGTTTGCCGCCGCTTTCGCGGGCCAAACGCTCGCGTTTCCAGCGTTCGACGAGATCGGCATCATATCGCGCCGCCTCACCGTCGAGCAACGCATTTTCCCGCGCCCAGGTCGAGCGTTGCGCCGTCGCGCGATAGAAATCGAGCTTGGCGAGTTCGATCGATTCCTCAGCGACATCGACACACCGCATCTGGCGAACGAACGTCCGCCCGTCAGACTCGGGAAGGTCGTCGGCCGAAACCGCCAAAGCTTCCGGACTGATTAGCAGCTCATTGTTCCGAAACGCTTTGGCGATCTCGTCGATCTTCGCCCGAAGCGCCAGAAGCGAAATAGCCGGCGAAGCGACATCGGCGAGACAGGCAACAACTTGCGAGAACCACCAGCCCTCGAGATGGTCGACGAGATCCGCGACTTTCCCATCCGGTGCCGAGAAAAACAGCTGCTCCTCGATCTCGCTGCGCGCATTGGTGATGCTCGGCGCTTGGTCATGGATATGGATAGCCGCAAGGAGATTCTCCTGATCACGATCCGACAGCGCGAGAAAAGCCTTGCGGCCGACCGCGGTTTCCTCGCTGATCGATGTCGTTGCGGCGGCCTTCAGCAGCGCGAGCGCATCTTTCTCCGCGTCGATGGATGGCCTAGTCGCGCGTAATAGTTCCGCAGCAGAGCCCGCCGGTGCCTGCGCGGTCGTGATGATGCTGAAGCGTCGCTCGAACGGCGCTTGGGGATCAGCAGCGACTGCCTCGCTCCAAATGCGCAGCGTCTTCCACAGGTCGACACTCATGTCGGTCAGGCTCGCAGGGTTCACATGATGTTTGAGCTGCAGCAGTTCGGTTGCGGTGCCGTTTTGCTCGAAAGCCACATCGTCGAACCGCTCAATCGACACCGATAGGCCAGGCTGCGATCTCGTCTCGACGATCGCAAGCAGCAGCGCCTCTCGGCATTGGTACAAATAGCCGAGCATCGACCCGGTGGCGTTATAGTTCGAAGCGATATTGCTCCCCCTGTCGTGCGGCGAAGCGCTGACCCCGCTCCACAAACATAGATGTGAAACGCTAAGTCTCCCGCTAATTATTGTAAAGTATCAAGCGCAGCGAACTTCGAGCTAAGACGCGCCGCTGAAAGCGGTTCGGCAGCTGCCGGCCCATCGGCAGTCATTGAGAGGGAAGGGGGCTTGTTTCTGTTTGAGCCGGATGAGCGTCGAAGGTCGATGCCTGTGCTCATATTCAGGAGTATTTCCCATGATCAAGTCGATCCCGCTGACCAAGTTGGTCCAGTCCCCTCGCAATGTGCGCCGTCACGGTGACCCCGCCGCAGATTCCGAACTGAAAGCGAGCATTGCAGCCCATGGGTTGTTGCAGAACCTCATCGTTCGGCCAGCGGCTCGTGGCAAATTCGAGGTCGAAGCCGGAGAGCGCCGCCGGTGCGCCTTGCTGGCGCTTGCCGAAGAGAAAGTCCTGCCGAAGGGCTACGAGGTTACCTGCCTCGTGCTTGAGGACGATGCGCAAATCGCAGTCGAAACGAGCCTGGCCGAGAACTTCCATCGCCTCGCGATGAACCCCGCCGACGAAGCACAGGCGTTCGCTGCCCTTATTGATGCTGGTGCCTCGACGGAAGATGTCGCGCGCCGCTTCGGGCTGACGGTCCGCTTCGTAGAAGGCCGTTTGCGTCTCGCGACCCTTGCACCCGTCGTCTTCGATGCTCTGGCGGCCGGCGAAATCACTCTCGATCTCGCCAAAGCCTTCGGTGCGACCTCCGACCAGGAAATTCAGGCTCGCGTCTATGAACAGGCGTCCTCGGGCTATTATGCGCCCAGCGCCGACAGTATCCGGCGCATGGTGCTCACCGGCACGGTTCGCGGCAGCGATGCTCGGGCCCGTCTTGTCGGTCGCGACGCCTATATCGCTGCAGGTGGCCGGGTCGAACGCGAACTCTTCGACGACGATGACAGCGAGTCATGGGTTGATGTCGCGCTTCTGGAAACCCTCGCCTCGGAGGAGATGGAAAGGCGCGCCAAGGCGCTCGCAGCAGAGCAAGGTCTTGCCTGGGTCAAGCCTACGCTTGACGCCTATGCCAGTCACGATCTCGTAGAAGGTCTCATTCGCCTTCCGGCCGAGCCGGCTCCGTTGACTGACGCCGAATTGGCCCGCCTTGACGAACTCGATGCTTCTTACGACGAGCATGCGGCCATTCTCGAGGATGAAGACAGCGCAGAAGAAGCAATTGCTGCGGCCGAGGCGACGATCGAAGCGATTGAGCGCGAATGCCAGGACATTCGGGCAAAGCCCCCGGAGCTGGCGCCCGAACTGAAGGCCGATGCCGGAATGATCCTCGTTCTCTCGCGCGACGGCACACCGGTCCTCCAGCCGGTGTTCTACGGCGAGCGCGACATCGAAGTCGTTGGTGACGACGATGTCGTCGAAGTCGTGGCGAGTGTCGGCAGTGATGGCAAACGTCGTGCAGCGCTTTCCAAGCGTCTGGTCGACGAACTTGCGATGCAACGTCGTGACGTGCTCGCGCTCCACGTGGCATCGGATCCCGGCCTTTCGCTCGACATCATGGTCTTCACCCTCGCGGATGTCGACACCCACGACTGGCGGTCACGCGCGGCCACGACCCTGCGTGGCGGCGTCCCTGCGGGTCCGATTGTCGGGTTCGAAGCGAAGGATGCGCCGGCAAGCGCATCCCTTGCGGACCTGCGCTCGGGTCTCGATGAGAGCTGGCGATCTGGCGAAGACGCTTCGTCGCGCTTCAAGATGTTTCGGGCACTCGCTGATGAAAGCCGCGCAGCATGGCTCGGCTTCGTCGTCGCTCGCACACTCGAGGCGAGCCTCAACATGGCAGGCGAACGTCAGATCACGTTCCAGGATCATCTGGGCAGCACGATCGGCATCGACATGGCGCAATGGTGGCGTCCGACCGCGGCAAACTACTTCGACCGCGTCTCGAAGCAGGTCATCCTTGATGCGCTCACCGATGTTGGCGGTTTGGAACTGTCCTCACGCTTCGCATCGGTGAAAAAGGGCGATCTTGCGATGAGCGCCGAGCGCGTCTTCGCGGGGACCTACATCACCGAGGTCGAAGTTCGGGAAAGGGCGCTCGCCTGGGTGCCCGAAGTCATGCGCTTTGCCGACCAGCCGGAGATTCCTGCCGATAACGAAGCGCAAAGTCCCGACGCGGATTTCGTCGCCAACGACGACAATCAGCCCCCGAGCGAGCTGGCCGCCTGACCTCCTCCTGACAGGAACGGCTGCTCGCCACCGTGAAGCGGTCCTCCGGCAAATGCCGGGGGGCCGCTTCCTTCATGGAAAGAGAGCGGAGGGGGCTCCGGGATCTCCGGCACTGACCGACGGAACTGTCGTCAGGCCATTTCAGGAGATCCAACATGGCCTATCGCAAGGGACAAAGCGGCGGAGTGTCGCCTGCTACCCGTATCACCCAGGAAATCATCGCCCGCCTCGAGTCCGGCACGAGGCCGTGGATCAAGCCATGGCGCGGTGTGCCAGTCTCGCGTCCATTGCGGGCGTGCGGCGTCCCTTATCGCGGCATGAATGTATTCTGGCTCTGGATGGTTGCCGATATGTGCGGTTACGCCTCGCCGTTCTGGATGACCTACAATCAGGCCAAAGAACTGGGCGCACAGGTGCGCAAGGGCGAAAAATCCACCATCGCCATCTTTTACAAGAGCTACACCAAGGAAGTCGAAGCCCCCGACACCGGCGAAAAAACCGACGAAAGTCGTCGCGTGTTGAAGGCCTATCCGGTTTTCAATGCCGTTCAGGTCGAAGGTCTTCCAGAACGTTTCCATCCCGCCGCGACGCTTGAGGTGGTGGAACCCGAGGGCCGTCAGGCTGAACTCGACTCATTCTTTGCCAATATTCCGGCCGTCCTGCGGCATCAGGGCGACGAAGCCTATTATGAGCCAGTGGCTGACCGGGTGACAATGCCGCCCGCGCATCTCTTCTCGGGCTTCGACCACTATTACGCGACGCTCGCGCACGAGCTGTCGCATTGGACCGGCCATGCCAGCCGCCTCGACCGTAATCTCAAGAATCGATTTGGTTCTGCAGCTTACGCCGCCGAGGAACTCATTGCCGAACTTTCGAGCGCTATGCTTGGCGCTGAACTCGGTCTGCCAGTCACACACTTGGATAGCCATGCGAGCTATATCGAGCACTGGCTCAAGCTCTTGAAGCAGGATGACCGTGCCATTCTCACCGCTGCCGCAAAGGCGGAGGAAGCATCAAGGCTTCTGCTCAAACTTGGAGGACGGATCTCTGCCGATGATACCGACGAAGTGTCCGCCGACGCTGCGTTGGCCGCCTGAAGGAGGGTGTCATGGGCCGATCAGTCAGTTACCCCAGCGGGGCCATCGTGGCCTTCACCGTGCTCGAAGTTGAAAACGACGACGACTGGGACTTCGAATATGAGTGGCTCCGCGAAGATCTGCGCGAGCGCGCAGGGCAGGCATTCCCTTCCCTGATCGCCCACGACGGTTGGCGGGGCCGCGAAGACCGCATCCTCATGCGCAATGCCTATGCAGATTTCGGCGTGTCGGTTTACGCCGGCCTGGTTGCGGTGTGGATCGTCGAGCGTGACGATGGCGCCTATTGGGATGCCGATTGGCGCACGGCCAGATCGCCCAGAGCACAGCGCTGGCTGTCCCAGATCGCCTCGCGCTTTGAAGCGTTGTTCGGCGACTTCGTCTGCCTCGGTCACATGTCGAACGGTGAGGGCGTCTACGCAAAACGGGTGGCCTGAATGCGCCAGTCACTTTGATCGTGGCGAGGTGCCTGTCCTCCCTGACGAAACTTGCTTTTGCACTCATGGCCTGAAGCCATGCGAGAAAGGCCCTGGGCCAGCCGCCAGTCTGCCGCAACCCGGCTTGCGCAGGCCCGAGTTGGCCCGGCCCTGTGGGCCGTTGGCCTGCCCGCGCCAGCCTGCCCAAGCGGGTTTCCCCTGTCGGGTGCGGAGACTGCCTCAAGCTGGCCCTGACGGGCTCTCGCTGGCGCAGCCATGAGCGGGTGCGTCAGCCTCACGCCAGTCAGGAGGACAATACCCATGCATTCATCATTTTCTGACCAACTTGCCGGCCTCGATCTTTCCGGTTTTTCGATTGGTCCTGCCCCGGTTTCAACCAATGATTTTCCGGTCCACGATGCGGTCGTCCAGACTCTCGAAGCTGTCTGGTCCGATCTATTTGCGATGGTCTCTGGGACTGCGCTGGAGGCCGATGCCGAGGACCTCGGCTGGGCGTTCGTCAACATCTTCCACCGTTCCGCGACCCGCAAATCGACCGCAGTCGACCGCGCAACCGACGAAGTCCGAGCGCTCTTGGCCACTGCCGATGGATCCGAAATTCACACCCATGAACTCGAGACCCAGGTTGAGCGTGCGCAGTGTGCCGAAGGCGCCATGCTCGCTCTCGAAGAGATGCGTGAGGTAGCCGCCGCCCTCTATCTCAACGAGTTCGGATCTTCGTGGAAACCTGTGTCGAGCTCGCGCTTCAATCACAGCGCCATGCTGACTTCTGCGCTTGTCGAAGGCCGCGAGTTCGTCCGAGCTCGGTCCGAAGCGAAACGCCGCGCCGCCATCCCAGAAGGTACGCCGGTGATCTTTGCCGGTGGCCGCACACGCCATCCAAACGAGCAGGACGCTCTCACCTTTGCCAACAATGTTTGGGCTACACTGGACAAGGTCCACGACCGGGTTCCAGACATGGTTCTTGTCCATGGCGGTGATACCAAGGGCGTTGACCGTCTGGCATCCTCATGGGCGGAACGACGCAACATCCCCCAAATCAGCTTCTCCCTCGACATGCGCCTGGGCGCGCGCGCAGGCTTCAAGCGCAACGAGCGTATGCTCTCGCTCGACCCCCGTTATGTCGTCGCCTTTCCCGGAAACGGGGTCCTGGAGCGCCTCGTCATCGAAGCGAAATCCCGACGGATTACCGTCGTCGATCGCCGTGGTCCGCTGGGCACTTCCCCCAAGCGCGCGGCGCAGGATACCGACTGATGCGTCGGGCATCGCGCCAGCGCTATCGGCGCTGGCGCAGCCCGTCAGAGGAAAGAGATCGCTTGTTATCGTGGGCAAGACGATTGGTGCTTGCCCGTACATATCAGGAGATTTCTCATGACTGATTTTCAGGCAATCATGGCGGACTTTGCTGTCCGCCAGGCCGAACGCGCGGCGCAGGCACAAAGTGAAATCCAACGGCTCAAGGCAGCTATCATTGACCCGCTGCGCAATGCCGAAATTGCCCGCGTAGAAATCCGCTTCGATGGGTGCGGCGACAGCGGTGCGGTCGAAGAATGCGTCTTCTCTGATGCCGTCGGGGCGAGTGTTCCGTGTCCCGAAGTGACGATCGACTATGCTGGAGAAGGCGACGACCAGAGCCTCAATTCCGCCATCGAGCAACTGACGTACCTTGCTCTCGAACGCCATCATCCCGGATGGGAAATCAATGATGGTGCCTGCGGCGAACTGATCATCGACGTGGCTACGCCGAGTTTCGTTCTGGACTGCCAGCTGCGTTACACGGCGACCGACGACCATTCGACTGATCTCTAGGAGAAGTGCGATGGCTCATTGCTATTATCACGCCCTATCGTCGGTCCGGAAATGGGGAGGGGTGGTGGAAGATTACCTGCCGCTCCACCAATGGTTTGACCAGTCGAAGGCGATCTTTGCTGATCCGCGGCACCGGGCCCTTCGGCACCATGCCGAAGGCATTTTCATGCTTGAAACGCTGTTCGGGCCTACCATCGTCAACGCCGACAGCCGTGTCGTGCCCGTTCGTCTTATAGGCGAGCAGCACGTCCGCGAGGACTTGGGTGCGATCCCTTCCTTTGCGGATTGGGGGCGCCTCATCACGCCCCAAGACTGGATGTTGCGGGGGCATCGCCTGGACGAGCCGATGCCGCTTGGCACCGTGGAGACTGGTGCTAGCGGTGCGTTTTCAGGTGGTCATTCGTCGGCTTCGGGAGGAGCTTTCGTCGTCGAGATATGATGTCGCCTTGAAGGCAGGCGAGGTCGGGGGGCGCACGTCGCAGCCCGTCAATGCGAAAAGTCATGGCTTAGCCTGTGCAAGGCACTCGGGACCAACCCGGCCTGTAAGCAAACCTTTCCTGAAGCATCCCCGTCGAGACGCGCAACCCCGATCAGGTCCGGCCGAGTTGCCGGGCTGCGCCCGGCGGCCCGCACCACCCGAACCAGATTGAGGTTGCCCTTCGGTGCGCTTCGCCGTGGCCGCTTCCTAGTCGGGTTTGCAGCCGGGATGGACCCGGAATGCTCGATCAGGAGAAAGACCATGACCAATCTCGTTATCCTCGTTGGCCGCATCGCTCGCGACCCCGAAACCCGCACTACCCAGGGCGGCACCAACATCACCTCGATCTCGGTCGTCACCGACCGTCCCGCCCGCAAGGACGGCAAGACCTACAAGGACGAAAACGGCTACACCGCCAAGGACAGCGAATTCCACCGCGTGACCTGCTTCAACGGGCTCGGCCAGAACGTCGCCAAGTATTGCACCAAGGGCCAGCTCGTGACGGTCGAGGGGCGCATCCACTATACGCAGTGGGAAGACCAGGACGGCACCAAGCGCTACGGCTGCGAGATCATCGCCGACAAGGTGGACTTCCTCACCAAAGGCCGGGCGTCGAACAATGAGGGTGCGCCCGACATCGACGAGGACTGAGTTCTTCCCGCAAACAACAAGGCTCCGATGGTTCGCGCCATCGGGGCCTTTTTTTGTGCTCGCTGGCGTGAACGGCGGGGCGGGGCATCGAGCCCACACCCCGCCGCGGTTGAAGTGTCAGGCTGGGGAGAGCCGCTTGAGAGCATCGTCGATTCCGATGGTAAGCGATGCGCGGATGAGCTGCTTCAGTTGCGCCGGTTCGATCGTCTCGGCTCCGCATTCGAGAAGAACCTTGCCCAGTTCGCCGGCTGCTTCATCACGGAGCCTGGCCTCCTGTGCATCGAGTTCATCGCGCTGCTCGCGCAGCTTCTTGAGCGCATTACGCGCACTCGGTTTGGACCTGGCCATCATATTGTCCTTTCGCTGGCCGTTGGTCCCCTCCACGCGCGACAGTGCCAGCATGGGGCCATGTAGGAAAACGGTTTTTGCCGCGATGCCAGTGTTTTTCACGCTGACGTTGGAGAGGTCTCTCTCGCAGAAAGTCCAAGTGTGATGCGGGCTTTGGGGCCGCGTCAAGGACGACGGGGCCCCACCATTTTTACCGGGCAAGCCCGGCAAAAATCGTTTCCCCCATCGCCGCTTCGCCGCCGCGCTATGCGCGGTCCCTGACCCGGCCCGTCACCCACATCCTCGCAGCTCCTGATGCGACGCATCGAACATCAGGAGGAAAGATCATGTACGCTTCACTGAACATCGCGCAGGGTTCATTCCAGGCAGATCAGGCAGCTTTCGTTGCCGCACTCGACAAGGCTCATGCCCGGTCCCTTCACAGCTACTTCACCCAATATGTCCTGACCGATGGTGAGGCAGGTTACATCGCGGTCGATGAGGGCGATTACGGCGCACTGCCCAAGGCCATGCTGGACCGGGTCATCGACACGGTGCCTGGAAAGCTGAGCGATGAATTCTGAGGCTACACACAAGGAGGAAGTCCGTCAGGGCTTCCTCCTTTCTTTTTGCTCGGGTCCCGTATCGTCCCTCCCCTGGGTTTCGCGCGAGCATTCCCTGCAGCATCAGTCCTCGGCGTCCGACACATCGAATTCCTCCAGCCGATCGGGCATGTCGAGCACCTTCATGGCCGCTGCTGAAATGGCCTCGGCCTTCGTCGGAAAGGCTTCCGCTGAACTGATCGACACGCCGCTCGAATAGGTAACGGTTGCCTGGAATCCGTTGCCTTTGGGTGTCGCGCTCAGTGTAACGTCCGCCATATCCATGCTCCCGGTGGGATGCCCGCGACACCATTCTTCCTGCCGGCGGACTCGATCGATCTTTAGCACAATCGGCAATCGAGCGGCATCGTCTTCATCCCTTGGACTTCGGACTTCAAAACCGTCGATCCCGTGCAGGTCATGACACTGGGATCTACCCTCTAAGCTGGGGACGGAAGAGCACACCGGACGCAGCTCTGCCGCAGAAAGGTATTATTTACCAAACGGTTGCCTGATTTTGTTCCTCGAAATCGAGGAGCAGAACAATGGGTGCAAATGGCCATGTGCTACCTGAAAAATCAAGCCAGAATCACTTGTTTTCCGGAGCGTCTGATGGGCGCGAGGGGAAGGGTGAGACAAGCGCGCGGAAGGTAAGGCTCAACGGCAATATTGCCCGGCGCAGGCCTGGCAAGGAGATGATCGAGTATTGGGATGAAGACCTGCCCGGCTTTGGCCTGCGGGTGCATCCCTCTGGGCGACGGACCTGGTTCGTGATGTTCCGCCAGCGCCGCAAGCAGCGGCGCGTATCGCTCGGCACATCGCGCCAGATCACCGCAAGGGAAGCGCGGAGACTGGCACGCGACAAGCTGATCGAGGTGGCGCTTGATGGCCTGCCTACGCGAAAAACTTCTGGGTCTGGGTCAAAGCAGGTGCCGCTGATGCGCGACTACGCCGAACGCTTCTGGGCAGATTATGCGCGACACTGGAAACCAAGCACCCGGCGCGGCAATCGTGGCAGCATCAAGCGCCATATCCTTCCGGCTTTCGGCAATCGCCGCGTCGATGAGATCACTAAGGCTGATGTCTTGTTCTGGCGCGACGGATTTGCCGAGCGGACCGGCACTTTCAATCGAACCATTCCGATCCTGTCAGTGATGATGAGCTACGCCGAGAAGCTCGGCCTTCGACCGCGCGGGTCGAACCCCTGCCGAGGCACGCCCCGCTACAAGCGCAAACGAATGGAGCGTTTCCTCTCCGCCCGTGAGTATGGGCAAATGGGGTCCGCACTGATTGACTTCGAGTTGGAGAACCCACTGGTCGTCGCGGCGATCCGTCTCCTGATCTACACCGGCGCGCGCTGCGGAGAGATCGAGAAGCTTCGCTGGGAATGGGTCCAGGAACCCCGCCTGATGCTGCCAGACAGCAAGACGGGTGCGAAGATCGTATATCTCAATCGGCAGGCCGTGAGCGTCATCGCTTCGATCCCGGATCGAGACACGAGCGGACTGCTGTTCCCCTCGACGCGTGATTCTGACAAGCCGACCAAGCTGAGCATGTACTGGCCGGAAATCCGCAATCGCGCCGCATTGCCTGATGTGCGCCTTCATGACCTACGGCACAGCTTCGCTTCGACCGCGATCCGCGACAACATCTCGCTGATGGTGATCGGCAAGCTGCTTGGCCACGCCCTGGCGGAAACTACATCGCGCTACGCGCATCTGTCGGATGAAGTGGTCGCCGATGCAGCCGAGCGCGTCTCGGGATCGATTGCTCGCCTTGTGGGAGTGGGTCGATGAACGCGCGCACGCTCAAGTCCATCGTCGCCGAGGAAATGGGGTCGATGAAGGTCGTCGCGATTGGCAGGACCGATGGGGACAGTCAGCTGCGAAGAACGACCTGGTCGAAGCAGCTGCCAGGCTTTGGCATCAGACACTATGCCAGCGGACGGAGGATCTACATCGTCCAGGCCGCGATGCAGGGTCGCACACGTACGGTGACGATCGGCAATGCCAAGGTGCTGAGCAAAGCCAGGGCGATGGATGTCGCCCGCCGCGTCCTATTGCGCGCGCAGGTTGGTCAGAACCCGGCCGAGAAGCGCAAGCAACGACGCAAGGTGCCGCTTTATTCCGACTTCCTCGACACCTATTGGCGCAAGGTCTCGCCGAGCTGGAAGCGTTCGACGCAGACAACGCACGGGCTCTACCGCCAGAACTACCTGCAATCGGCGTTCGCAGGAATGTTCCTCGACGAGATAGACGAATCCCATGTGCAGGAGTGGTTTAATCGCGTGACTGACATCGGAGGTCCGGGAGCCGCCAACCGTTCCTATGAAATCCTGCGCGCCTTGATGAACAAGGCTGAAAAGTGGGGGATCAAGCCCGAAGGTTCAAATCCCTGCGCTGCGATTAGGATGAACAGACGGCGCAAATGCGAGCGGTTCCTGTCCGATCAGGAGTTCCAGCGTCTGGGAGAAGCGCTCAATAAGCGCCGAAATTCGCATCCGCTACATTGCGCCGCGCTCTATCTCTTGATGCTTACTGGATGCCGCAAATCCGAGATCACTGGGCTATTGTGGAGCGAGGTGAAGGCGAGGCGTTTGCGACTGACCGACAGCAAGACCGGACCGCGCACCGTCTGGCTCGGCGAAGCCGCATGGACAATCCTGCAATGCCTGCCGCGTCACAAGAACCAACCGGAAGTGTTCTGGAATCCCATGACCCGGCGTCCCTTGGTCGTCGACGGATGCTGGAAAGATGTGCGGGCGGATGCAGATCTGCCGGGCGTGCGCCTGCACGACCTGCGGCACAGTTTCGCCAGTCACGCAGCCGCTCGCTCCGAAACACTGCCGATGATCGGCAAACTGCTAGGTCATAGGCATGTGACCACCACCGCCCGCTACGCGCACCTTGACGATGGCCCGGTCATCGAAGCTGGGCAGCGGGTTGGCGACCTGATCGAGCAAATGATGGGCGGCAGCCATTCATTGAACCATAACACTATGTGTGATAGTGAGGCGGTGTTGCATGACTAAGAGCCCGCACATCCGCATTTATGCCAACCGCTGGTTCGCCAAGTTTGCAGCAAAGGAAAGGATCAGCGATGCCACGCTTGCTGATGCCGTTCATCGGGCCGAATCCGGCCTGATCGATGCCGATCTCGGAAGCGGCCTTATCAAGCAGCGCATTGCGCGTCAGGGTCGAGGCAAGTCAGGCGGCTATCGCTCGATCCTGATCTTCCGCTCGGGCGAGCGGGCCATATTCGTGTTTGCTTTCGCCAAGAGTGGGAAAGCAAACCTGAGTGCGGCGGAACTGAAGGTCTATCGCAAGGCTGCTGGCATCATGCTGGAGCTGGACGAGGACCAGATCGAAACTGAAGTTGAAGCAGGCCGATTGGTCGAGGTGAAGAACGATGAGCAAGGCTAAGGCAAAGACCTATAAGAGCGAGGCGATGGCCGCCGTCCACGAGATGATGGAAGGCTTGTCCGACGCGGGCAGCATCGACAAGCGCACCATGCGCGAGTTCGACGCAGCCTGCCTTGCGCCTGCGCCTGTCCTGTCTCCCGACGAGATCAAGGCTATTCGCGAGGCTGAGCATGTCTCGCAACCGGTGTTCGCGCGCTACCTCAATGTGTCAAAGAACCTTGTTTCGGACTGGGAGCGCGGCGCGAAGAAACCGGGAGGTCCAGCGCTGCGACTGCTGTCGATCATTCAGCGCAACGGGTTGGATGCGGTGGCTTGATTTTTGCCCGTAGTTGGAGGGCGACGTTCCACGCTTGCGGATGCGGTGCCAATATGCGCTGTCGGCCGAATACTCGCTTAAGCGCTCGCTGACGCCTTCCGCCGGGCGAACATGCTCACACGCTGATGATTGGCGTGCTCGCGGAAGAGGAACTCGGCGCGTGCGCCGTCGCGATCGCGGATTGCATCGACGATTGCGTGGTGGAAGCCGTGGGCGCGGTGCAGCATTTCGAATGCCTTGCGTAGACCGATCTGGTCGAAGACGATGACCGAGGGTGCGACGAATGGCACGTGCTCGAGCCGCTCCATGAAGGTCGTCAGGATCGGCGACGTGCATGCTTCGATCACAAGCCGGTGGAAGCGTTCGTTCATGCTGCCGTAGCGGTTTTCGTCGTCCAGAGAGAAGCTGCCCTTGTCGAACAGGCGATCCCCTTCGGCCAGACATTCGTCCAGCTTGGCAAGGACTTCTTCGCTGGCGCCTTCTTCTGCCAGCTTTCGCGCGGCCCAGCCTTCGAGCATGGCACGCAAGTCCAGCGCGTCGAAGATTTCCTTCTCGCCGAATTTCGCAACGACGTATCCGCGCTTCCCTACTGGCTCCAGGAATCCCTGTGCCGCGAGCATTGGTAGCAAGCTGCGGACGGGAGTGCGCGAGACGCCAAGGAGTTCTGCCAGACCGGCTTCGGTCAGGCGCTCGCCGGGAGCTAGGTCTTCGCGAAGGATCATTTCCTTGACGGTGTTTTCGAGTGAACCATTTTGCATGGGCTTATTGGAAGGCTCAGCGAAGCCCTTGTCAATCACTTCGACGGCCTTTTTGCCCATTTTGGGATACCAAGAGCGCGAATATCCCGCAGAAATCCGAGAATATGACCTCGATCGTTCAAGTTTGGGATACAAAAATCGTTGAGCCGACTTGTGTGCTGGCGTAGGTGCAGCGCCGAAGCAACGAAATCGGAGAGACGCCATGGGCACTTTGCAGGACAAGATTGATCAGTCGGGCGGCGCGCTCGAAATGCTGCGCAATTCGCAGATCGGTAGCTACGTTTTCCCGGTTGCGCCGGAATTTTCCAACTGGCGCGACGAATGCGAGGCGTGGAACAACACCGCGGTCCTGCTCGACCAGTCGCACCACATGCCGGACCTTTATGTCGAAGGCCCTGACACCATCCGCCTGCTGTCGGATCTCGGTATCAACAAGTTCAAGAACTTTGGTCGCAACAAGGCGAAGCAGTTCGTTTGCTGCAACCACAATGGCGAGGTGATTGGCGACGCTGTCCTGTTCGGCCTCGACGATCACCGCGTGAACCTGGTCGGTCGCCCGCACATCCCCAACTGGGTGCAGTACAACGCTGTTGCCGGTGGTTATGACGTCGTCGTCGAACGCGACGAGCGCACCATTGCCAGTACTCGTGGTCGCCGTACCTTCCGCTTTGAAGTGCAGGGTCCCAAGGCATGGGAAGTCCTGGAGCGCGTGAACGGAGGTCCGATCGAGGACATCAAGTTCTTCAACATGGGCCAGATCAAGGTCGCCGGTCGCAACGTTCGTGCACTCAAGCACGGCATGGCAGCCGCTCCCGGTCTCGAGCTCTGGGGTCCGGCTGACGAAGCTGAGGAAGTGCGCCAGACGATCCTTGAAGCGGGCCGCGATCTCGGCCTGATCCAGGGTGGCGCACGCGCCTACTCCACCGCCAGCACCGAGAGCGGCTGGTATGCCTCTGTGCTGCCTGCGGTGTATACTGACCCCAAGCTGGCTGACTATCGCAAATGGCTGCCGGATCGTGGCTTCGAGGCAGGCGCTTCGCTTGGCGGCAGCATGGTCAGCGATCGCATCGAAGACTACTACATCAGGCCCTGGGACGCCGGGTACAACTTCATCGACTACGACCGCGATTTCATTGGTCGTGACGCCCTGGTCGCTGCCAAGGACGAGCCACGCCTGAAGAAGGTGACCCTGATGTGGAACAACGAAGACGTAGTGGACATTTTCCGCTCGCAGTTCAACGAGGGTGATGAACGCTGCAAGTTCATGGAAGCACCGGCAGCCTACTACGCCACCTTCCCCTTCGATACGGTGATGAAGAACGGCGAAAAGATCGGCGGTTTCTCGACCTATGTCGTCTACAGCTCCAACGCTCGTCGCTGGATTTCGCTGGCACTGCTCGACTCCAGCGCCGTCTCCGAAGGTGACGAGGTGGAACTGACCTGGGGTGAACCCAATGGCGGCTCCAACCGTCCGCTGGTCGAACGTCACCGTCAGTGCACCGTGCGTGCCACGGTCTCTTCGAGCCCGCTCGAAAGCAAGGTGCGTGAGGGTTACCGCCCCTATCTTGCAGCCTGATCAGTCAGAGTCCGGCTCCGGCGATATTTTCTCACTCGCCGCAGGGGCCGGGCTCTTCATCCATGGATCGACCCGTTCCAATCCGAGGTTGATCTGCGCAAGGATCGCCGCGACGCCGCCAAGCATGGCGGCATCCTTGCCAACTTCGGAAGCGCGAAACTCTGCAGCTGTGCCGATCGCCCGGAGATTGATGATTTCCGGCGACGAGTGCAGTCCGTCGAAAACGAACCTGCCTGCCTCGCCTAGCGTACCGCCTAGCGAAACCATGCTTGGCCCAAGGACCCGCACAACGGTTGCAAGCGCACGTCCCAGGTGGACGCCCGCCTCGTAGAGAACCCTCTGACAGGCGGCATCACCAGCCTTGGCACTCTCGACAACTTCATCGAGCGAGTCCTTGCGGTGGTCCATGCTACCAAGCGCCGTCAAGATTGCGCGCTCTGAGGCGAAGCCGGTGAGGCAGCCGCGGCTGCCGCAGAAGCACAGCTCTCCATCTTCTTCGATCACCATGTGACCCATCTCACCGGCCAATCCGGTGCCGCCGTGATAGATTTTGCCATCGATGATTATGCCCCCGCCGATGCCCTGTGAGCAGGTGAGATGGACGAAGTCGTTGTGGCCCTGTCCGACGCCCCACATCCATTCAGCCAATGCGGCGAGGTTGGCGTCGTTGTCGACGACCAATGGCACACGCAGATGTCGATCGAAGTGCTGGAACACGGGCAGGTTGGTCCAGTCGGGATAGCGTTGCCATGCCCACCGGGCGATCATACCTGACCGCCGCTCGATAGGCCCTTCCATGGCGATGCAGATGCCAGAAACGGGAGCATTGCGCGCGGCACCGATCGCGATGGCCCCCTTGGCTACATGCAATACTTCTTCGGGGCTGCCGATCCGGTCATCCGGATTCCTGAGAGCCGCAACATCGAGCGTGATCCGCTCCTGTACCTGGAAGTCGAACAGGGTTGCTTCGGCCTGGCCAGAATGCACGAGGATGGAAACGATCGATCCCCGTGCAGAAGAAAGCGAAACGAGCGCCTCACGCTTGTTCTTCCAGTTGTATTCGAGCGTTCCCTGATCGCGCAGGGCTTGCACGATATTGTTGACTGTTGCTCGCGCCAGGTTCGTCGCGCGGGCGATCTCAGCCTGCGTCGATGGCCCTTTCTGCCTGAGATGATCGAGCACCAACTGGACGTTCGCGGTCCGATCGGTGCGATTAGGAGTTTTGCCCATCTCGTCCACCCTGCCACTTGGTTCTGATTTCTATGTTCCAAATCCGAATGGTCAAGCGCCGACTTCTGCAGTTTTAGCGAAATTCGCGCTCCAGACGCGAACAATAAAGAGATTGAGGGTGTGAACGGTCGAACGGTAGAAAGATCCCACAACATTTGGATGTGATTCGAGACTGAGAACTCGAACGCTCTTTGGGAGGATGCTATGCTTTCTGTTCGCACCGGAATTTCTACGCTCGCGCTCGGCGTGGCTATGGCCGTGTCGGCTCCGGCAATTGCTCAAGAAAATGTCGACGGCGCAGCAGCCAGCGATGACAGCTCTGGCGGCACCATCGTTGTCACCGCAAACCGCCGTGAGCAGGCGCTTGAAGATGTCGCTGGCGCTATCGTCGCGATTTCGGGCGACGAACTGCAGTCGGAAGGCGTCACTAGCGCGACCGATCTGCCCAACGTGCTGCCCAACATCCAGGTGGGTGTCGCCGGTTTCAGCATTCGAGGCGTGGCCAGTGCTGACTTCACTGACAAGGGTGACCCGTCGACTGCGTTCAACCTGAACGGCATCTACATCGCTCGTTTCCCCGACCAATACGCGACCATGTTCGACGTTGAACGGGTTGAGGTCCTTCGCGGGCCGCAGGGTACGCTTTACGGTCGTAATGCCACGGCCGGTGTGGTCAACGTGATCAGCGCCCGTCCGCGCAACTATTTCGAAGCTTCTGGCTCAGCCGAGTACGGCAACTGGGATACCGTTCGCCTGAATGGCATGATCAACGCCCCGCTAGCCGACGGAGTGGCTCTACGCGTGGCTGGTTCGTACAACCGTCACGATGGCTTCACGGCCACTCAGGACGGCAACGACCCGCTCGACAGCCAGGACGACTTTGCGATGCGTGTCAGCCTCAGTGCTGAACTGGGTGATGCCACCGACTTGTTCGTATCGGGCGACTACGCCTGGCTGCGCAACAGTGGCGCCGGTTCGATCGCTCTCGATCGTGCGCTGGCCCAGAACGACGACAAGAGCCTGCGGTACCAGAATCCGGGCCGCGATACCTTCGGTCGCCGCAATACCGGTGGCGTAACCGTCGAACTGAACCACGGCTTTGACTTTGCCGACCTCACCTACCTGTTCGGCTACCGCGAAACCTCTGCCAGCGACCGGGCTTCGCGCAACGATATCCCGGCACCCTTCGTGCCGTTTACCTCAAACGGTGACTTCCTGAACGTTGGTGACAGCAACCAGCAGTCTCACGAACTGCGGCTGGCCTCGAACGGTGGCGGACCGCTGGAATGGGTCGTAGGGGCATACTACTTCAAGGAAAAAGTGCACGTTCAACCAAACCTCGACTTCGTGAACGTCGGCTTTGTTCTGGATTACGATATCGACACCCAAGCCGAATCCGCTGCTGTCTTTGGTCAGGCGACATACGAGCTAGTTGACGGATTCCGGGTAACGGGTGGCCTCCGCTATACTGACGACAAGAAGCGCCGACTGGGATACCAAGACTTCCTGCAAGCTGAAGGCTTTTGCAGCGTACCCGGCAATTGCCGCACAATCTTTGACGGAACGTATCCAGGTGGCGGCATTTCAGGTGACAAGTTTACCTGGCGCGTAGGACTGGAAGCAGACCTCAACCCTGACGTTCTGGCATTCGCCAACGTCACCACCGGATACAAGGCTGGTGGCTTTAACGATGGCTCTCCCGCCGACGTCTCTCCGGTGCCGTTCTACTACCAGCCGGAAACGATCACCTCGTATGAGGCCGGGATCAAGGGTACCGTGCTCGACGAAGCGCTGTATTTCGCGCTGACCGGCTTTATGTACGACTACAAGGATCTACAGCTTGGCCTCGTTCTGTCGACCGGTGGCCAAGTTACGCGCAATATTCCGAGTGCCGATATTGTTGGACTCGAAGCCGAAGGTTGGCTGCGTCTCGGTCCCGGAACGCAGATCGATTACAGCCTCGCTTATCTCAATGCGGAATATAACGATTTCTTCCCGCTACAGAGCGATCCAACCCTGAACTTTGCTGGTACACCGCTCGACCGTTCGCCTGAATGGTCTGGCCGGATCGGCATCACGCAGGATTTCGAGCTCGCCAATGGTGGCCGGATTTCGGGCAGCGCCGCGTTGAAGTTCTCAAGCTCCTATGTCGTGACCGATGGCAATACCGGCGCCCAGATCGCGCAGGAAAATTATACCCGCACCGACCTGACACTCGGCTATTTCGCTCCGGATGACGCATGGTTCATCCAGGCGTTTGCGCGCAATCTGGAAGACAACAGGCTGCTTGGCCAGTTTGAATTGGGTGCTTTCACGCTGACAGATCCACGCCAGTACGGCGTGCGCGCTGGCTTCCAGTTCTAGGCCCACACCGAGACTTACTTCTCCTCCCTGGAACCCGGACCTCATGTCCGGGTGCCGCCCAGCCTCCAGGACTCCCTGAACCGGAGAACAGTGGCGGCTGGCCTAGTACCGGACTAGGAACTCGACAGGATGATGGACATGAAATCGGCCTATGATGTGATTGTTGTCGGTTCCGGGGCGGCGGGAAGCTTCGCCGCGATGGAACTGACGCGACACGGGCTGGATGTCCTGTTGCTGGAAGCCGGTCGAGCCATCACCATGGAAGACTTCCCGGTCAACGGCAAGGGACCGCGTGAAAAAGGTATCCAGCTGTGGGCGCGCATCCGTGCGGCTCTCGATGGCCAGCCGCTGCAATCGCGCGTTGCTCTATACAGCCAGCATCAGCGCCACCTGTTCGTGAACGATCGCGAGCATCCCTATTCGACCCCTCCCGGCAAGCCGTACCTGTGGATCAGGGGCAAGCAGCTTGGCGGGCGTCTGCACACATATGGCCGGGTGCTGATGCGCTGGTCGGATGCAGACTTCAAGGCAGCCAGCCGGGACGGTTACGGGGAAGACTGGCCGATTGGCTATGACGATCTCGCGCCATACTACTCACGTGTCGAAGAGACCCTTGGCATTCGTGGCTGCAAAGACGGGATCCCCAACCTTCCTGATGGAGTCTATGCTGGTCCGTCGAAGCTGACCGAGGCCGAAGCCGACTTCAAATCGAAGGTTGAGAATGAATGGGAGGAGCGCCACGCGATCTCGTGGCGCTACATGCCGCCCAATATCAAGCGCACTCCCCAACCACTTCAGGCGGCACTCGACACCGGCAATCTCGACGTTCGCTCGGATGCGGTGGTGCGGCGGATCGTGACTGATCCCACGACCGGGAAAGCGACAGGTGTCGAGTTTGTCGATCGGCAAACGCGCGAAGTGCATCAGGTAGGCTGTCGCACAGTGTTCGTCGGCGCGTCGGCGATCGAGACGGTGCGCCTTTTGCTTAATTCAAGCTCGGACCGTCATCCTGATGGGCTTGGCAATTCCTCTGGCAACCTTGGTCGCTATTTCATGGATCAGTTGCCGAGCATGATCATGGGCACTGTTCCCGGTCGGACCGGCTGGGAAGCAGACGATACTGTCGAGCCTGATCCATTTTATGGCGTGAGCGGCGGCGTCTACATTCCGCGTTTCGCCAACCTCGGCAATCGCAGTGACCCGGACTTTATTCGCGGGTTCGGCTTCCAGGGCACCATCGGCAGGCTCTTCTCGCGGGACGACCAGCCTGCCAAGTTCGGCATCATGGGGTTCGGCGAAATGCTGCCGCAGGCGGACAACCGTGTCTCGCTCGACCGTCGCCGCAAGGACAAGTGGGGCATGCCGATCCCGCACATTGCCTGTGCGATGGGCGAGAACGACAAGGCGATGCTCGCACGCCAGGTCGAGGCTATCGACGAAATGGCTTCCGCGGCTGGCCTCGGTACCCAGTTCGTTGGTTCCTACCTGGGCTTGCAGGAAAAGGGGGAGGGCGCCTTCCCGGAAGCAGACTGGTTCAGCCGTTTCCTGTTCCGCACCAATTTCCGCAAGAGCATGGCAATGGGTGCCGCGATCCACGAAAGCGGCGGCGCGCGCATGGGCGATGATCCGGCAAAGTCGGTGCTCAATCCGCACAACCAGTTGTGGGACGCGCCGAACGTTTTCGTGACCGATGCCAGCAGCTTCGCAACCAGCGGCTGCTCGGGCACTACTCTTACCTTGATGGCGTTGAGCCTGCGTGCGGGCGAGTATGCCGCAAAGGCAATGACCAACGGGGAGCTCTAGACGAGGACACGATGGCAGGACCTGCAACACCCCCGGCGAGCGAGGCCAATCTCGAAGTCATCCCCCTGAGTGGAGGCGATCGCACGCTTGCAATGCGGCTGAGCGCCATGATGCTCCTCGAGTTCTTCGTCTTCGGAGCTTGGTTCGCAACGCTGGGACTGGTGCTGGCGACCAATGGCGCTGCCGACATCATTGGGCAGGCCTATCTGTTGAGTGCAGTCGCCGCGATCATCTCACCGCTTTTCATGGGTGCGATCGGTGACCGCTACCTGCCGCCACGCGTCTTGCTGTCATTGCTGCACGTGGCCGGGGCGATCGTCCTCTTCGCGATCCCCAATCTCATTGCCAGCGGCGCGACTGGAACGACGCTGGCGATGATCTTCGTACATATGCTGTTCTTCCAGCCGACGCTTGGACTGGTGAACTCGCTCGCTCTGGCTGAACTTGGCGTGCAGCAGCGGATCTTCCCCTATGTGCGGGTTTTCGGTCCGCTTGGATGGGTCGTGGCAGGCCTTACAGTCGGTGCACTCGGCTTCTCCGCTTCGACCAATGTATTTTATGTCGCCGCCGCAGGTGCGGTTGCGCTCGCGATCTATGCACTTACGCTCCCCGCCAGCCCCCCTCCGGCCAAAGGCGCAAGGTTCTCGCTTGGAGACGTCATCGGCATCGATGCGCTCAGCCTTTTCCGTGATCGCAAGTTCGCGGTGCTGATGGGATGCACTCTGTTCACTTCGATTTCGCTGGCATTCTACAACGCCTTTGCTTCGCCATATCTTGGTGCGCTGGGGTTCGAGAATGTCGCAGGCGTGTTGGCACTTGGGCAATTGTCCGAAGTGCTCTTCATCGTCACCATTCCCTTCGTCCTGGCGCGGATCAGCATGAAGGCGGCGATGCTGTTCGGGATGGCCATGTGGGGCGTGCGCTTCCTGCTTTTCATTCTGGCAGCCGATGGTTCCAACACTTTCGCTGTCGTTGGCGTCGCGCTGCACGGCATCTGCAACGACTACTTCATCGTGATCGCCGCCATGTTCATCGCAAAGATTGCCCCTGCGCGTCTGGCTGCGCAGGCTCAGAGCTGGTTGATCCTGATGATCTCCGGCTTTGGTGCTGCGATTGGATCGGCCTTGTCTGGCCAGCTTTTCGCGGCCTTCGTCACGCGTAACGTGGCTGAAGGAGCGAGCGCATGGGTCCCAATGTGGTGGGTTCCGGTCGGCCTTGCGGTCGCCACTACCGTGATTTGGATCGCCCTGTTTCCATCCAAGCCCGCGGGCGAGAAGCCCAAGGAAGACTACAATGTTTGATAACTACCTTATCCGCCAGGATAGCCTCCGCAACGACGTCGAAGATGGCGAGGTAGTCGGCTTTTCGATGGCCGTCCGGATCGCGAACTATCGCGGCGTTTTCCTCTCGCTGCACACCGGCTACTACCTGTGCGTTGATGGCACCGTCTTCCCGCGTGACGCGCAGACGTTCGAGGTCAATGGCCAGCCGCCACGCAGCTTCGAGGAGATCAAAAAGGCTGTCTGGGAGCACTGGGACTATGACGACGAAGCCATACTCCACGTTCGCAAGCCCGGCGGCCTTGAGCCCGGCACGCATGTGATCGATTTCCAGCAATGCGTGATCGCGGCCTATGGTTACCTGCCCACGGACGAAGCGTGGGTGGAAGCGCCACCCGAACCTGGCACCGGCGCGGGTTCTGACAAGACACCGCAGGTGGTAACCTACGAACTCGAACTCCAGCCCAACGAACAGGTGCTCGCATGAAGCTCGGTGTCTCACTCTATAGCTACCAGCAGTCACAGTTCTTTCGCGAGCTGACGCTTGAAGACCAGATCCGCGAAGTGGGCGAGAACCTGCCGGGCGCGGACGGTATCGAGATCGTTGATGAAATGAGCCTGCGTTACCCCGATCCGGGCGAGGAGTTCGTGCGCCAGTGGTTCGGGTGGATGGAACGGTACGGCACGGTTCCGGTAACGATGGATGTGTCTTTCGACGTCCTCCAGTTCCGCGATCATGTCATGTCCTACGAGGAAGTGGCGGATCGCCTCATTCGCGACATGCATCTCGCCAAGCGGCTGGGCTTCAGCAATGTTCGCGTGCTTTCCACCTGTCCGTTCGAGGTCATGGTGATGGCTCTGCCGACTGCCGAAAAGCTGGACCTCAGGCTGGGCAAGGAAGTGCACCAGCCGATGAAACTGGAAGGCAGGCAGGTTACCGAGATCATTGAATTTGCCGAGCGCGAAGGGACTGACCGTTTGGGCATCGTGCCTGATTTCGGCATTTTTGGTTTTCGCCCCACTGAAGTCCTTCTGGCGCAATACGAACGTCGCGGTGCAAGCCCGCAAGCAAGCGCGGCAGCGGTGGAACTGTCCCTGCTCCTGCGCGAGGACAGAGGGCCGTTTCCACTCGACGCCGTGTCGCTGGAGACTGCGGGCAATCTGCGTGCAGCTTTCAAACGCTACCTGACCACTGGCGAAGCTGTGGCGGAACTGGCTGGCCCGTTTTCGGAACTCAAAGCATTCGCCGATGCGCGCGTCGAGCAACCCGGCGAGCTTGACTACATCGTCGTCGCCGAGGCGATCATGCAGTCGAACACCGGGCTTGATACGATGCGCCAGCTTGCCGGACACGTCGTCAGCTGCCACGGCAAGTTCAATCATATGTCCGAAATCCCGGGGCGACCCGGCGAGTATCAGGACATCGCCATCGATTATGAAGGTGCCCTTCGCGCTCTGCAACAAGGTGGCTTCACCGGCTACATCAACACCGAATATGAAGGTCAGCGCTACTCGCAGGACCGCACGCGCGCTGAAATGATGGACGAGGTGGAGCAGGTCCACCGCCATCACGAAATGCTGCGCCGACTGCTGCGCGTTCCGGTGGACGCCTAATATCGTGGCGGAAGGGCCTGCAAATCGTCTTCTTGCTTTTGTCGGCACTTACGCTGGTGAAGGCGGTGGTCCGGGCGGCATCTACACCTTCGAAATCAGCGATGATGGCCGGAATATCGAACAACTCGGTCACCATTCCGTGCCGCAAGAAGCTGGCTACCTTGTCTATTCGCCGGCGACCGAAACCTTGTTCGCCGTGAACGAGGTCAAGACCGATGGGCGCGGGCCGGTGGGCAGAGCGTCTTCGGTCCATGCGCTGAGGCTCGATCTTGAATCTGGGGAACTTGCCCACCTTGGTTCCCGACCATCTCTTGGTGCCTTCCCCTGCTACCTTGCGCACGACCCGAAGCGAGGCTTGCTCGTCAGCGCCAACCATGCGGGCTTCACCCACGTCGAGAAACTGGTTCAGCGCGACGATGGCCATTGGGAAACTCGTTTCGACTACGATGACTCTACGGTTTCGGTCTTTCCGCTGACAGCGGATGGTCGGATCGAACCGGCTAGCGACGTTCACCTCTTTTCAGGCCATGGCAAAGACCCCAATTCTTCGCCGCAAAACGGCGGTCACGCGCAGTCCGGCCCGCATGCACACAGCGCTGTGATCGATCCCTCGGGCGAGTTCCTGCTGGTCTGCGACAAGGGCACAGACCGCATTCACGTCTTCCAGCTAAGCGCGAAGCTGGAGGAGGTCTTCGTTCTGCAATTGGCCGAAGAAACCGGGCCGCGCCATCTCGCCTTCGATCCGGTAACCGGCCTTGCTTTCGCGACCTGCGAGTTCGCGTCCACGATAGCAACGCTGGCGTTTGATGCCGCAACGGGAATGCTCGAAGAACTGTCTCAGGTGAGCACCTTGCCGTCCGGCTATGACGGCCCGAATGAACCTGCTGAAATTCGGGTCCATCCACAGGGCGGGTTCGTCTATGCCAATAATCGCGGCGAGGACTGCATCGCCTGGTTTGCAATCGGGCAGGACGGCCAACTCGAACGCCAAGGCTCGGTCCCGCTGGCCAAGTCCCTGCACCCTGGCGTAGCAGCGCGCAGCTTTGCTTTTGCCCCGGGTGGAAGCTTTCTGATGGTCGCCGACCGACCGGCTGACCTCGTGGCATCATATTCGGTTTGCGATCGCTCTGGCGCACTCACCTTGTTGGCGCAGGCGACGGTGCCTGATCCCGCGTTCGTAGCATTTGCCAGACTCGAGCCGACACATAGTGGAAGAGGAGCAAAATGATGCGTCGTCTCAGGATGGGCATGATCGGTGGCGGACCGGGAGCCTTTATCGGTCCGGTGCACCGCTTCGCTGCCGAGCTTGATCGCGAAATCGAATTGGTCGCGGGTGTGTTTTCTTCAAACGCTGATCGATCGAGCTCAGCTGCCGCTCAGTATCTGATCGATCCGGCCCGCGCTTACGGCTCGCTGGACGAGATGTTCGCTGCCGAGAAGGCTCGCGAGGACGGGATCGATTTCGTCTCGATCGTTACGCCGAACCACAACCACCTGCCGTCTGCTCGCGCTGCGCTGGCGGCGGGTCTTCCGGTCATGACAGACAAGCCATTGACCGCAACGCTGGCTGAAGCGCAAGAACTATCAGGAACGGTCGCCAAAGCGGGCCTGCCCTTCGGTGTCACCTTCACCTACACCGGCTATCCACTGGTCCGCGAAATGCGCGAGCGGATCGCTGCTGGCGCTATCGGGACCTTGCGCAAGGTCGTGGTCGAATACCCTCAAGGCTGGCTGTCGCAACCCGCTGAGGGCAAGCAGGCCGAATGGCGTGTCGATCCGGCGCAGGCGGGCGCGGGCGGGTGCATCGGCGACATCGGTGTGCACGCTTTCAACCTCGCCGAATTTGTTACCGGGGAGAAAGTCACGCGCCTGTTGGGCGACCTTGATGCGGTGGTTCCCGGTCGTACGCTGGACGACGATTGCACCGTATTGCTGCGCTTCGCCAACGGTGCGCGCGGCGTGCTGCTGGCGAGCCAGATCGAAGTGGGCGAGCTCAACGGCACGCGCATCCGCGTCTATGGCGACAAGGCCGGGATGCGCTGGCAGCAGGACGATGCGAACCGGCTGGAGATACTCCACGCCGATGGCCGGATAGAGACGATCCAGACCGGTACCGACGCGGTCGGTCCGCTCGCCGCGGCGCGAACCCGCACGCCGGGCGGCCATCCCGAAGGCTACCTCGAAGCCTTCGCCAATATCTACCGTGACTTTGCCGCCACCTTGCGCGGTGAGGATGCGCCATGCTTGCCGGGCATTGCCGAAGGGCTGCGCGGCATGGCTTTCATCGATACCGCCGTCCGCGCCAGCGCCAACGAGGCTGGCTGGGTGGACCTGACTGTCTGAGAAGCGGGAGAGAGCACATGAAAACGATCAAGGGACCGGCGATCTTCCTCGCCCAGTTCGCGGGCGACTCAGCCCCGTTCAATTCGCTCGACGCGATCTGCGAATGGGTTTCGGGCCTAGGCTACAAGGGTATCCAAATCCCCAGCTGGGACGGACGCTTGTTCGACTTGATGAAGGCTGCCGACAGCCAAGACTACTGCGATGAAGTGACAGGTGTCGCCGCCTCGCATGGTCTCGAAATCACCGAGCTTTCATCTCACTTGCAAGGTCAGCTGGTCGCCGTGCATCCGGCCTACGATGCCATGTTCGATGGCTTTGCGGCAGAACACGTGCGCGGCAATCCCAAGGCGCGGCAGGAATGGGCGGTCGACCAGGTGAAGAAGGCAGGCACGGCCAGCAAGCGGCTGGGCCTCAACGCCCACGCCAGCTTCTCCGGCGCGCTGGCGTGGCCCTACATCTATCCCTGGCCGCAGCGCCCCGCTGGGCTGGTGGAAGACGCCTTCGACGAACTGGCGCGTCGCTGGCTGCCAATCCTCGATCACTTCGACGATTGCGGCGTTGATATCGCCTACGAGATCCATCCCGGCGAAGACCTGCACGACGGCGTGACCTATGAGATGTTCCTCGCGCGCACCGGCAACCACCCGCGCGCGAACATCCTTTACGATCCCAGCCACTTCGTGCTGCAATGCCTCGACTACCTCGACTACATCGATATCTATCACGAGCGCATCAAGTGCTTCCATGTGAAGGATGCGGAGTTCAACCCGACCGGGCGGCAGGGCGTCTACGGCGGCTACCAGTCATGGGTAGATCGGGCTGGTCGTTTTCGCTCGCTGGGTGACGGGCAAGTCGATTTCTCGGGCATCTTTTCGAAGATGGCGCAGTACGATTTCGCCGGTTGGGCCGTGCTCGAATGGGAGTGCGCGCTGAAGCACCCGGCGCAAGGCGCGGCTGAAGGCGCGCCATTCATCGCCGATCACATCATCCGCGTCACCGAACACGCCTTCGACGACTTCGCTGCGGGTAACGCAGACCGCGACCTCAACAAGCGCGTGATGGGAATAACGGACTAGTCCGGGAGGAAGGCATGCGCTTCACACAAATTCTTGCCTTGGCTGCAAGCCTATGCATAGCACCTGCCTACGCTCAGGAAGCCGGGCCTTCATTTCCACCGTTGGTGGCACAAGAACTTCCCGCATTCATAGGTGAGACAATTCCGCTCCCAACCGTGCCCGCCGACACGCAAGATACCGAACAGTGGAACCGCGTCTTTAACCAGATGTGGGTGCGCAACGTAAGTCGTCCGGCATTGTATGTTGTTCGACCGCCCGTCGGCAGGTCAAATGGTCGAGCGGTCATCGTCGTACCGGGGGGCGGATATTCGTTTGTTTCCTTCGGGAGTGAAGGCATCGATGTGGCCAACCGACTTGCAGCGAACGGCTACACAGCGCTGGTCCTGAAATACCGGCACAACAGCACTCCAAGAGATGCCGACGAATTTGCGGCGGAAGTGCTGGCGAGCTTTGGAAGTCTCGGCAGCGGCACCTTGGTCGAACAACCTATGGCCATGGATGACCTGGCAAGCTCGATTGATGTCGTGCGAGCGATGGCTGATGATTTGAACATCGATCCAGACAGCTTGGGAGTAATCGGGTTCTCAGCCGGTGCACACACTACAATTCGCCTGCTGGAAGAACGCTCTCAAGCCGAACTGCTTGATCATGTTGCGCTGATTTACCCGCCGCTGCCGGAGCCCGTCGGGAGCGGGGCTCGTCCTGACCTGTTCTATGCGATTTCGGTCGATGATCCGCTGTTCCAACAATCCGGGCTTGCTCCACTGCAATCCTGGTTGGCCGAAAGCAATCGGGTGGAGTTCCATCTGTTCTCCGGCGGTGGGCACGGCTTTGGCATGAGGCCGCAGGGGACCACCAGCGACGGCTGGATCGAGCAGTACCTGAACTGGCTTGAGCTTCAGTGACCAGCGTCCGGCCATTGACCGCGACGTCAACGGCCTGACGCAAATGTGCGAATGGTTGGTTGGGCTAGAGGAGTTGTAGCAGTGTCGAATTGGAGTGCCCTTCAGGTCAGGACTCTGATTCTTTGCTTTGTCCTGAACATGCTGGACGGCGCAGACGTCTTGGTCGTTTCATTCGTGGCACCCGTCCTGACTGAAGAATGGCAGGTTAGCGACGCAGCTTTCGGGCTGGTGTTCAGCAGTGGGCTGGCCGGAATGACACTGGGGGCGCTGTTCCTGGCTCCTTTTGCCGATACCTATGGGCGTAAGAAGGTCATCGTCCTCGCATCGGTCATTATCGGATTGGGAATGCTGCTGTCGGCGCTGGCAACGTCATTGACGATGCTGGCAGTGCTGCGGGTGATTACGGGACTGGGTATCGGCTCGATCCTGGCCAGTGTCGCTGCCCTGGCTTCGGAATATGCACCTGATCGCTACAGGGCGTTTGCTGTGACAACGGCCACGGCTGGCTATCCTGCCGGTGCCACCCTGGCAGGTCTGGCAGGCAGCTGGATCATTCCGGAGTTTGGTTGGCAAGGTATGTTCGTGCTGATCGGCCTGGCATCGGCAATCATTGTACCGGTCGTCTTGGTAGCCCTGCCGGAATCGATCGATTTCCTGTTGGCGCGGCAGCCACGCGGAGCGCTCGCCAAGGCAAACCGGTACCTTGCGGCGCAGCGGCTTGCTGAAATCGAGGCACTGCCCGAAGGGCGCTCAGCGTCGAAATCGCCGCCAATTGCCAAGCTATTTGGTTCAAGTTATCGTCTTGGCACAATCCTGCTCTGGGGCGCGTTCTTCGCTTCGTTCTTCACGCTATATTTTTTGACGAGCTGGATACCTCGCCTGGCCATCGCCGCTGGCTACTCGCTGGCAACCGCCATTAACGGAAGCGCCGTGTTCAATCTCGGGGCTTTAGTCGGGCTATTCTGCCTGGGCTGGATTGCTGCCAAGTTCGAGTTGGCTTTGCTGATCGTCGGCTTCTTCATCCTCGCCTTCTTGGCGATGCTGGCGTTCGGCGCTGTTCATACGCCCGTGTTGATCTTTTTCATCGGCCTGTTCGCAATCGGCTTTCTTGTCCAAGGCGGCTTTGGCGGCCTGTATGCGGTTGCCGCAAAACTTTATCCGGCCGAGTTCAAGACGACCGGAGTCGGCTGGGGGATTGGCATTGGTCGGCTAGGCGCTGTCGCAGGTCCGGCTGTTGGCGGGGTCGCATTGAGTTCCGGTCACAGCCTGTTTGCCAGCTTTCTCGTGTTCGCCGTGCCGATGCTGTTGGCTGCATTACTCACGGGGTTGATCGCAAGGTTTTGTCTGGCTGCTGAAGCTTCTGATAAGGGCTGATGTGTCCCGGAACCGAGAATCCGTTCGAATTGCATTCCTTGAAGTCTTCAGTTCCTCTGGCTCATGCGATCCCCGCACGACTGAAACTGGGCCGGAAGCGGACTGTCTGCTAAAGGCGACAGGTCGCGGCAGAGCAGCCGTTCAACTTACGGATCTTATGAAACAAACTCTCTGACGTCGCGTCCGACGGTTCCGCAACGGATTAGGGGGACAAAAGCCGACGCGATTATTTGCGGAAGCCGTTGCAATGCTACATCGTCGCGCGATGAGAATTATACTCAAGAACGCGCTCGAATGGTCGGCCGACAAGCTCTCGGGCTTCGCGGCGGACATCGGGAGGCAGAACGAGGCCGTCGAAGCTCCGTCGAAGTTCGTCGATCTCGCACCGACGGACCAAGCGGACAAGTCCGGCGTCTACTCGGATGCCCTCGAATACGCGCTCAGCAGACCCAAAGTTTCAAATATCGCGCTCACCGGCCCTTATGGATCGGGCAAGAGCAGCATCATACAGACTTTCCTGAAGAGGTATGACCGCACGGCACTCCACATATCCTTGGCGGCCTTCCTTCCCGAGGCAGGTTCCCAAATCGAAAAGGTAAGCGGGCAGGAGATCGAGCGAAGCATCCTACAGCAGATGCTCTACGGGGCGGACGCCGACAAGTTGCCCCTCTCACGGTTCAAGCGGATCAGGTCACCAGGCCTGTCGGCCACTTTCGTCTCGATCTTCGTGACCGTCGGCCTGATCGCGCTCTGGCACGTCCTCTCGCAGGCCTCGACAGTCGTCGACGGCAGCTTCTTTGATCCAATCGCTCTCGAGAACTGGCGTAACTTGGCGAGCTTCGCGCTCGCGACGGCATTTTTGTGGGCGAGCATACACCACCTCTACGTCGCCAGCTTCGGCCTCTCGTTGAAGAGCATCTCGCTCAAAGATGTGGAACTTCGGCCCGCCTCCGACGACCTCGATTCCATCCTTAACCGCCACCTTGACGAGATTATCTACTTCTTCCAGTCGACGGACCACGATCTCGTGATCATTGAGGATCTGGATCGGTTCGACAACGCCGAGATCTTCGTAACCCTGAGGGAGATTAACAGCCTGGTTAACGAGAATGCGGGCGTGAAGCGCAGGGTCCGATTCCTCTACGCGCTGCGTGACGACATGTTCGCCAACACGGATCGCACGAAATTCTTCGAATTCATCTGAGGTGGTTCCGCCTTCTTGGACAGGTCGGCGACGAAGTTAAGCTAATCCCCGATGTGATTATGCCGCCAGTCTGGTCGTCAGATCATGGGGGGCATGCCCCCCA
Source organism: Altererythrobacter sp. B11 (assembly GCF_003569745.1). Lineage (NCBI taxonomy): Bacteria > Pseudomonadati > Pseudomonadota > Alphaproteobacteria > Sphingomonadales > Erythrobacteraceae > Altererythrobacter > Altererythrobacter sp. B11. The sequence goes on along the minus strand of NZ_AP018498.1, from coordinate 2,851,151 downwards.
TGATCTGGTTCGCTGATCCGCCCGTAGGCCTCTGCCGGGGTCCGCCCGGCGAGACCCGAGTGCGGTCGCTGCGTGTTGTAATAGGTGATCCATCGCCGGAGGCCAGTGCGCAGCTCCGAGCCGGTCTCGAAGGCGTGGAGATAGACGCATTCATACTTCAGAGATCGCCACAGCCGCTCGATGAACACATTATCCATCCAACGGCCTCGACCGTCCATGCTGATCTTGACCTCTGCGTTGCGCAGCACGCTGGTGAAGGCGAAGCTGGTGAACTGGCTACCCTGATCCGTATTGAAGATCTCCGGCTTACCGAAGCGCGCCAGCGCATCTTCCAGTGCGGCGACGCAGAAGCCGGCGTCCATCGTATTCGACAGCCGCCAGGCCAGCACCTTGCGGGTCGCCCAGTCCATCACCGCGACCAGATACAAGAAGCCCCGGCGCATCGGGATATACGTCACATCGGCGCACCACACCTGGTTGGGGCGCTCGATCACCAGTTTGCGCAGAAGATACGGATAGATCCGGTGCTGCGGGTTCGGATCGCTGGTCCGAGGGCGCTGGTAAATCGGCGACAAGCCCATCTTCGCCATCAGCCGCCGCACACGTCGTCGGCCGACATCGTGGCCCTCGCGGCGCAGGTGCCGGACCATCTGGCGGCTACCATACCATGGCATGTCGAGGAACGCCGCGTCGATCATCCGCATCAGTGCCAGCGTCTCGTCGGTCTCCGGCACCGGCGCATAATAATAGGAAGACCGGCTGATCGACAGCAGCCGGCATTGCGCCGCAATCGACAGCCGGTGGTGAGCAGGTTCGATCATCGAACGCCTCCGTGCCACGCTCATCGACCGGAGGCTTTGGCTAAAAAATCCCGCTCCACGACCAACTGGCCGATCTTGGCGTGCAGCTTCTCCACCTCGGCCTCGCTGGCTGCCTTGGCTGCATCGCCGGCTCCGGAGAACGTGCTCCCCATTCCCTCGACAGCCTGGCGCTTCCAGGCCGCGATCATCGTATGGTGGATGCCATGCTTCGCTGCCAGCTCGGCCAGGGTCAGGTCACCCCGGAGCGCCTCCAGCGCCACCTTCGCCTTGAAATCTGCGCTGTACCGCTTCCTCGTCTTCTTCATTTCCCGTCCATTCCTCAGGTCGGGATTAGCTTAGCACCCTGTCCAGATTTCCGGGACCACCTCATCCAGCAACTGCCGACGAGCGCGACCGACGCCAAGCGCGCGCGCAACAAGGTTCAGCGTACACTGAAGCGCGTTATGGCGCGCACCGAGCGCGTTGGCAGTACTGCTGAACGAGATTCGATGCTGACGGAGCCATCGATCAAAGTGCCGCTCGCACCTGCGGATCTCCATCAGGCCGAAGCGTTTGCCCGCGTAGCGCGAGCCGTCGATGCGCGCGAAATCATCGAGTATTGGAAGTCCGCACCTTACCTCCTGAATTTTATGCGTGATTACACGCTTAAGCATCGCCTGAAGGATAAAGCCGCAAATTCGAACCCGGCCCTGATATCAGCGTTGAGCGATGCGCAGGCGCTGGGCATTAGTCGCGAACAGGTCGAAGCTTATCAGCCGATTGATCCGGCTAATGGGCGCCTTCGAGCATTGATGGCTGATTTGTTTGACTCCGGGCTGCATCAGCACCTCTGGCTTCCCCCGGCGGTCACATATTATGGTCCGGCATCTGAGGGCGCACCGGCTACGAAAGCGCTTGTCTTTTCTGCATGGCAGATGGTGCCCGATGCGCTTGCTGCACTGCTTTCCTACGAAGCCGAACGGCGGATGGGGGCAGCGTCGGTGGTTCGGTCCTACTCGGAAGCCACGCGCCGCCGTCCGCTTCAGTTCAAGCTGGTCGATGGTCGCCCGGCTGCTATGCGCGCGTTGCACCTGATCTATCCGTCACCAACACTGGCCAGAATCTGTGATCCGCTAAGCGTCTTTTCTGGCGCTCCGCAACAATTGTCGGTTGCAGAAATGCGCGCAGCGATTGCGGATCGTATTCGTACTGCACTGGGGCACCTGTTCGCCAAGGAAAATGGTGAAGAAGTAGCTGGCAGGGATGCAGAATGGTCCACACCGGCAACGATCGACGTATTGTTGAAGACCAAGTCTTCCGGATGGTTGCAGTATCTCGGTTACAGATGGACGATCCAGGAGGAAGGCTTTCGAGAGCACATCGCCGAGTTGCGAAGGACTGCAACCGAGGCATCCCTCGGGGAGCTCGACAACGACACGCTGGATCTGCTGGTCGATGTAGCCTTGGGAAGTCCGGCTGTCTGTGCATTGCGCGCGCTCCATCGCATTGCGCCAGGACTGGCTTGGGATGACCCGCATTTGCTGGACGCCGCGGCATCAATCGCCTGGGGTTTTCGGGCGCTCTTCAATCAGCACGACGCCGTTGCTCTCCTACGGCAAGAGCGCGATGACCATTACTGGCGCAGCGCATTGACGCATGGTGTCGAGCACAACCTCCAGTCAGTGCTCGACGAGTACGCCCATTATCTCGTCGAAGGCGAGGGTTTGGCCGGGAGCTCCGAGCGTGAACGTGTCGCCGGCGTGGCCGCGGCCATGACCCACGCCTTGTCAGTCCGCCCCTCCCAGATTGATGTCGATGATGTGGGAGTTGAGGACGGCAGGGTCGTCTTTCATCCGTCCATCAGGATGCGCGGTCGCTTCGCTATGCGATTGGCTGAATACAAGGACGATGAAGGCGGAACAGTGCGGCTCGGAAGCGTGCGAGATGCGTTCAATTCGCCCTTCAGACCATTCGTGCTGGCCACGACATCGATTGGTCAGGAGGGCTTGGATTTTCATCCCTATTGCTATCGAGTCTATCACTGGAATCTCCCGGGGAACCCGGTCGATCTTGAGCAAAGGGAAGGGCGTGTTCACCGGTTCAAAGGACATGCGGTCCGGCACAATGTTGCCCGGGCACACGCCGATGCAATCCGCACGTCTACAAAGGAACCTGCGGACCCATGGGAGGCGATGTTCAACGCGGCCAAGCGCGCTACCACGAGCAAATCCGAACTGGTTCCGTACTGGGTTTTTGATGGTCCGGTGAAGGTCGAGCGCCGCGTACCAATGCTACCGATGAGTCGAGAAAACACGCGGCTGCGTTGGCTCAAACGCAGCCTGACACTCTACAGGCTGGCATTTGGGCAGCCGCGGCAAGACGACCTGCTGGCCTATCTTGACCGTCTCGTTGATGAAGGTGTCGACGTGACAGCTCTAGAACAATTGCAGATCAAGCTCGAGCCTTGATCGGCGCGGCTTGATGGTTCTCAAATTTCTCAGGCAGAACCTACCTGAGCCGGAGCAACTTCGACCAGCAGGTACGGGAGCGAGGTGTTGCCTTCTGACCAGCGGAACGCATAATTCCCAGCGAGGGTAATCGGGGGCCCATACCCGCCGGTTTTGTAGGAAATCAGGAACTGAGTTTCGGAAGCACCGGCCAAGCAGAAACCGACATCGAATCGGGTTCAGGCCGATTTTTGCAGGCCTCGGACCGTCTGATGCGCATCCCCGGATGCGATCTGCGCGCACGGTGCCGCATTCTGCGCTTCATCAGCCGGAATTCGCGCGAATCACAGACCACGGCTGATTCGCTGCTTCCTCCATGTTCTTCTACTGTTCTTTTCGCTTTCCTACACCTTTCCTTCGCGGCTAGCCGGTGAGTCGTTCTGCAGTTTTCAAGGAATCGACCATGACCGAGAATGGCCCGCTCGCCGAACCCCTGGTTCGTGCAGACCTCGCGCGGGTGCTTCTGGCTGCCTTTGAGGCCAGCGGCCGTACCCGCTGCGACATCGCGCGCGAGGCGCACATTCACAGGGACGCGCTGAGGCGCATCCTGTCAGGAGAGAGATCCGCCAGCATCGGCGAGGCACTGCGACTCTTGTCGGCGTGCGGCATCCCGCCGCATGCGCACCTGCTGCTCTTCCTCGGAAGCAGCGGCGACCATGCGACCAGCTGGCTGCAGTCGGATCTCGCGTTGTTCTTCGGCGAGTTTATCGCCGAGCTTCCCTCCGCGCTCGAGCGCGTGCTCGGCAATCAGGTACATGACGTGAAACCGCGCTGGGCCAAGGGCACGGCGCATCGCGTCGCCCGGCTGCTGTCGGACCATATCGACGAGCTCGACCGCAGGGATGCACTCTATGTCGAACCGGCGTGAGATGGATCAAACGCGCGATCACCTCGCTGACCCGGATGCGATTGAGCAGACTGTCCGTGGGCGCGATGGAAATGGAAGCGACCGGCTCCTGCGGTTACCTCAGGTGATGCATCGCGTAGGCCTGAAGCGGTCGGCTATCTACCAGAGGATGCGGGAAGGGCGGTTCCCGCGCTCTCGCGTTCTGGGCCCGCGTTGCACGGTCTGGCTTGAATCCGAAATTGACAGGTGGGTGGGAGAAGTTGCGTCGAGTTCGGGCGACGCGATCCGCTTACCTTTTCGGACATCGCGTGACCCGGAGTAAGATTGAATCGGTTCGCTGCACGGTCAGGCCGAGCACCATTTTGCTCTGACGCCGACAATCCGGGGTGGCCTCGCTGAACCACCTTCCGGAGCTCGACGGGAACGACGGCGAAAAATGCAGCGATGGGACGCCGTGGCTGCCGTTGACGGCAGATAGATCCGTCGGTGGTGGGTCGCATCTTTAACCCGGCGACACCGGGTTCCTGTCTTCTTGTCGCTGCGAAGTTGGCGTGCCGCTCTACGTAGTCATCGAGACCTATTCTTCGGTGCCCTCTGGCGAAAGGGCTCGCAATATATCGCAATCGCCGATCGAACCGCCGGCGCAAGAGTCCACGAGCCCCGTCAATTCCCGGCGCAAGGCGGTCAGATCGGCAATCTTGCGGTCGACCGCGGCGAGATGCTGAACCGCGATCGCATCGACCGTGGCACAGTTTTCCCCCGCGCTACGCGTGAGATTCATCAGCTGGCTGACCTGATCGATCGAGAAGCCGAGATCGCGTCCCCGCTTGATGAAGGTGAGCCTAGCGAGCGACGCCTTGTTGTATTCACGGTAGTTGCCGCTGCCGCGGGTGTATTCGGGACCGGCACGGCCTGGCCCGATCTCATCGTCGCCGCGATCATGGCGGCGCTCGGTCTGTCTGGCGGGTGGCAAATCGTGAGGCATGCACTGAGCGATCTCGCAGAAGCGTCAGGTTCGTCCGCCACATTGGTCGAGGTCCATTCTAAGAATGCGTCGCAATAGCCTTGACCCTGTAGCGACTTCAGGGTGTAGGCGCGCCGCATGACGAATCTCGGATCGGATCTCATGGTGCGCCGTCTGGGCGTGTTTCTGGCAATCCTGCTCACAATCGTAGCTTCGGGGCTCACGGTGTCGCCTGCGGCAGCCCAGACGCTCGATCCGGCAACCGCGCAAAGGGTCGGCACCACGTGGAAGCTCCTCGATTACATCGCGGTCGACTACGAGGGCGCGGTGTCGGGGGGCAAGATCGCCAGCGAGGGCGAATATGCCGAGATGCAGGAGTTCGCGGCCACAATCGCAGACGAGATCGGTGCACTGCCCGACCGGCCGAAGAAGGCCGAGCTGGTCCGCGAGGCGCGCGTCCTGCGCAACCAGATCGCCGCGAAAGCTCCAGCGGCGCGGATAGCTGCGACCTCTCAGACGATCTCCGGCGTTCTGCTCGAGGCTTATCCCGTCCCGGTCGCGCCTTCGACGGCGCCGGACGTCGCGCGTGGTGCTGCTCTCTTCGCCGATAATTGCGCCGCCTGCCATGGCGCGAGCGGCAACGGCAAGGGACCCGATGCTGCCGGGCTCGAAACGCCGCCCGTTGCGTTCACCGACACCGCCCGCGCGCGCAAGCGCAGCCTCGCGGCACTCGAGCAGGTCATCTCTCAAGGGATCGACGGCACCGCGATGCAGAGCTTTCGCGACCTTTCTGCCGAGGATCGCTGGGCGCTCGCCTTCCGCGCCGGAGCGTTCGCCTTTTCACAGGCCGATGTCCGCCGCGGCGAAACGTTGTGGCAGAGCAGCGCCGACATTCGCGCCAGAATTCCCGACCTCAAGGCTCTGGTCACGACCACCCCCGAAGCGCTGGGCGAGCAGATCGGACAGGCGCGGGCCGATGCCGTCATGGCCTATCTCCGCGGCCATCCCGAAGCCGTGACGGCGCGGCCTTCGGGCGATGCCGGCAAAGCCATCGCCACGACCCGCGCCAGGCTCGGCGAAAGCGTCGACGCCTACCGCTCCGGAGACAGGAAACGGGCCAAGGCGCTCGCTCTGTCGGCCTATCTCGACGGCTTCGAACCCATCGAGCCGCTGCTCAGCGCCAAGGACGCCGGACTGATGGCGAATATCGAGACGCGCATGGGCGCGTTCCGGGCAGCGATCGGCGACGGAATAGCGCCCGATGCCCTAGCGACGCAGGCGGGAGCAATCGATACGCTCCTCGATGACGCCGAGCGCGCCCTCGCGCCCGGCGCGTCGAGCGCCGTCACCACGTTCGCCGGCGCGTTTGCCGTCCTGTTGCGCGAAGGCCTCGAAGCGCTGCTCATCGTCGTGGCGATGCTGGCGTTTCTGGAGAAGGCGGACCGCAAGGACGTGTTGCGCTACGTTCACGGCGGCTGGACGAGCGCTCTCGTTGCCGGAGGAGCGACCTGGCTGGTGGCCACCTATGCGATCGGCATCAGCGGCGCGAGCCGCGAGCTGACCGAAGGGTTCGGCTCCCTGTTTGCGGCGGTCGTGCTGCTGTCGGTGGGCATCTGGATGCACGGCAAGGCGCAGGCCGGCCAGTGGCAGAGGTATATTCAGGAAAAGCTCGCCAGGGCCTTGGGCGGCCAGTCGGGCTGGTTGCTGTTCGGCCTCGCTTTCGTCGTCGTATACCGCGAGGTGTTCGAGACGATCCTGTTCTTTGCCGCCTTGTGGTCGCAGGGCAACGGAGCGGCAATGCTTGCTGGAACGGTCGCCGCCGTGCTCGTGCTCGCCGGCCTCGCGTGGACGATGCTGCGGTACAGCCGGCAACTGCCGATCGCCAGCTTCTTCCGCTACAGCTCCTGGCTGATGGCCGCGTTGACAGTGGTGCTCGCGGGCAAGGGTGTCGCCGCATTGCAGGAGGCAGGCTGGATCGATATCGCGCCGCTATCGTTCGTGCCGCGACTTTCGATCATCGGCCTTTTCCCCACGCTCGAGACGATCGCGGCGCAGATTCTCGTCCTTGTCGCGCTTGTCCTCGGCTTTGCGGTCAATCGTCGCCGGGTGGCCGCAGACTGATGCGCTGCCTTCCTGACGATTTAAGACTGCGGCTCGATGCGGCCGCCGCTCTGGCGCGGCGCCAGCTTAGTGGCAAATCCGACCGTCCAGCATCACGCTTACCTACCGGCGACACGGAGTCACACTGGTTATGAAAGCGAAAGTTCTTCGGTTCAGGGGCCTATCCGCAAAAATTGTTTGAAGACCGGCTATTGGTCTTGCCCGCTCGGACTTCGCTGCACGGACCACTGGAGGCCGTTAGCTAATCGGGTCCTACAATGCGATTTCCATCAAACCTGATCTTGGCGATTTTTCGCCGGGAATATGACAGCTCCGAAAGCTGTAATATCACGTCTCGACAAGCGTCTGTGGCCTTGTGCACGGAAACGCCTGCCAGCAAAAATTTGCCGATCAGTACGCGTTGCGCGGGCTTGGTACATCTCTTTGTGTCCTCGCAAGAGGTGCGTGTGCACAAAGAAAAGGACGATCATGGCGAAGATGAGGGCAGCGGTGTTCGTGGAGCCGGGGCGAATTGTCCTCGATGAGAAGCCGATTCCGGAAGTCGGGGCACTCGATGCGCTTGTGCGGATCACCACAACCACCATCTGCGGCACCGACGTGCACATTCTGAAAGGCGAATACCCGGTTGTCCCCGGCCTCACCGTTGGACACGAACCGGTCGGGATTATCGAAAAGCTGGGCTCGGCCGTCACGGGGTACCAGGAAGGTCAGCGGGTAATCGCAGGCGCGATCTCCCCCAGCGGCCACAGCAACGCCTGTCTTGCAGGCTTTCATTCGCAAGACGGGGCGGGCGCTCGCCATGGCTGGAAACCGATCGGTGGATGGAAGCTCGGAAACACCATCGACGGCTGCCAGGCGGAGTATGTGCTGGTGCCGGACGCCATGGCTAACCTGGCCCCTGTACCCGACGGTCTGACGGACGAGCAGGTGTTGATGTGCCCGGATATCATGTCGACGGGCTTTGGGGGCGCAGAGCGAGGCGGCGTCCGGATCGGTGATACCGTCGCGGTATTCGCGCAGGGGCCGATTGGCCTCTGCGCTGCGGCCGGGGCGAAGCTTGCCGGGGCAACCCTCGTCATTGGAGTCGATCGCTTGCCCGCGCGTCTCCACACCGCCAGGGCGCTGGGCATTGATGCCGTGATCGACGCCGGCACCCTCGATCCCGTGAACGAGATACTGCGCCTGACCGACGGGCGCGGGGTGGACGTCGCGATCGAGGCACTCGGAAGCCAGGCAACATTCGAGGCATGCCTGAGGGTGCTGCGTCCAGGCGGAACGCTTTCGAGCCTTGGCGTCTATTCCGCGGATATCAAGGTCCCGCTGAATGCGTTCGCCGCCGGGCTTGGCGATCTCAGCATCGTAACGACGCTGTGTCCGGGCGGAAAGGAACGCATGCGCCGGCTCATCGAGGTCGTGGCGGCGGGGAGGGTAGACCTCCGGCCCATGGTTACCCATCGCTATAAGCTCGACGACATCGAAGCGGCCTATGAACTCTTTGCCCACCAGCGTGACGGTGTCCTCAAAGTGGCAATCACACCTTAGATGAGCCCACCTCTCTCCATAGGCCCCGGGCTTTGGGACTTGGCCAAGAGCAAGCCGATACAATCAATGGATATTTTGATCTGGATCATGGGCGAGGGCAATCAAAGGGTGTTTGCCAACTCACGAATCAGAAAACGCACGACCGACAGCCAGCAGAGATAATAGATGACATCAATTGATCGACGAAAGTTTTTGGCCGCAGGCAGCGCTTCGCTCGGTGCCTTGGGTATCGTGGGCGCCATTCCGGCTTGGGCGCGCGGAGCGATTGGGGGAACTCTTGCCCGTCGCGGGAGCGATGTCCTGTCGGGAGACTATCTAAGCCTGACGGTGGCCGACGCCGTTTTCGAGACGGGGACTCGTCATGGTCCCGCTGTCACGGTCAATGGAACGATCCCGGGACCGTTGTTACGTCTGAGAGAGGGACAGAATCTCGTCGTCGATTTGCTCAACAACAGCTCGGAAGATACCTCGGTCCACTGGCATGGCATGCTGGTTCCATTCCTAATGGACGGTGTTCCGGGCGTATCGATGGCCGGCCTCAAGCCCGGCGACCGCTTCCGCTACGAATTCCCGGTCCGGCAGGCAGGGACCTACTGGTGGCACGCGCACACGTTGCAGGAGCCAATGGGACATTACGGCCCCATCATCATCGATCCGGCCGAGCCTGAACCTTTCGCCTATGATCGTGACTATGTCCTCATGCTCTCGGACTGGTCGCCGATGAACCCGCATACGATCATGAAAAAGCTCAAGGTGGCCGACGCCTATTTCAACTACAACAAAACCACTGCAACCGACAATTATCCGCTGAGCGGTGCGACGCGCAGGATGTGGGCGCGCATGCGAATGATGCCGACCGACATCTCCGATGTGACCGGGTCGACCTACAGCTTCCTCGTCAACGGATATGGTCCCGAGGACGGGCTGGAATTTGCCTATCGCCCGGGTGAACGAATCCGCCTCAGAATCATCAACGGCGCCGCGATGACCTATTTTAATGTGCGGATTCCCGGATTGCCGATGACAGTTGTCGCCGCAGACGGGCAGAATGTCCGCCCCTTCGAGGTGGACGAGTTCCAGATTGGCAACGCGGAAACATACGATGTCATCATCGAGCCGAGAGATGGCGATGCCTTTGCTTTTATCGCAGAAGCAATGGATCGCACCGGGATGGGGCTGGCCATGTTCGCGGCCCGACCGGGCGCGCGCGCTTCCGTCCCTGAACTCCGCGCGCCGCCGCTGCTGACAATGGCCGATATGGGCATGAGCGACATGGAACCTGGCTCCATGGACCATGAAGGCGTCGGAGGCGCGCAGTCTGCGCCAATGGGTGCGATGGCGATGGACGGAATGAGCATGCGCGACACATCGAAGTTGCCACCGGACGTAAAGGTCGGTCCGGGGCTCGACATGGTGGCGATGAATCCGGTCGACCGCATGGGCTATCCCGGTACCGGGCTCGACAAGGTCTCCCACCGCGTGCTGACGTACAAGGACCTGGTGGCGGCCAAACCGAACAGGGATCAGCGCCGGCCCTCGCGCTCGGTCGAGATTCATCTGACCGGTAACATGGAGCGCTACATGTGGTCGTTTGACGGGAAGAAGTTTTCTGCCGTCACCGATGACCCCATTCGCTTCGCGTTCAACGAACGCGTCCGTGTGCGTCTGGTGAACGATACGATGATGGCGCATCCCATCCATCTGCACGGCCACTTCTTCGAACTGGTGAATGGCCACGACGGTTTTCAGCCCCTCAAGCATACGCTTACGGTCCAGCCAGGAAGCAGTGCAACTTTTGATCTGACTGCCGATGAGCCTGGCGACTGGGCATTCCACTGCCACCTGATCTACCACATGCACAACGGCATGTTTCAGGTCGTCACCGTCCGCCCTCTGAACGGGGAGGTTGGGCAATGAGGACTGGAGCGTTCATTCTTCTGCTGGCTTCGGCAGCTCCTGCATACGCACAAGACCATGAGGCGCACCAACGCCACGAAGTGCAAGCAGATGCACCAGATAAGGCGCCGCCGCATTCGGCGCATCCCGAACAGGGAAGTGAAGTTCAGGCAGCCACAGCGCTGCCGCCGATGGATCACGGGTCGATGGATCATCAGCAGGAGGGCGAGCCGGGGGGAATGGATTCGGGCGCCGTCAGCCACGATCCCGCGAGCGCCATGGAGATGGACCAGGGCGCCATGGATCACTCTGCCCATGGCGCGATGGATAAAGTTGCGGGAATCCCGGAAGCTCCGCCGCCGCCGGAGGCGTTTTCTGGCCCTGCCTATGCGGCCGACGCCTTCGTCGGCTCCCAAACCATGGCAGCTTCGCGCGCAGCCGTGGCGCGCGTGGTCAGCGGCCTGCCCGTCTTCTGGTTCATCGCTGACCGGACGGAATATCGCGCCCGCCAGGGCAAAGATGGATATTTGTGGGATGTTCAAGGCTATTACGGCGGCGATATCGACAAGTTCTGGTTCAAGAGCGAAGGTGAAGGCGTCTTCGGCGAGAAGCCGGAATCGGCTGAAGTGCAGGCGCTCTGGAGCCACGCAATTGGCCCCTGGTGGGATCTGCAAGCGGGTGTACGACAAGATCTTGCCGGTCCCGACCGGACGCACGCAGTCGTTGGCATCCAAGGCCTTGCGCCTTACCTTTTCGAAGTCGATGCGGCCGCCTTCGTTTCCAACAAAGGTGATGTCACCGCGCGTATCGAGGGCGAGCTTGACCAGCGTCTCACCCAGCGGCTGATCCTGCAGCCGCGCGCCGAGATAGGCCTCGCAGCGCAGGACATTCCAGAGCTCGGGATAGGCGCCGGCGTCGACCGGATCGAAGCCGGCTTGCGCTTGCGATACGAGTTCGTGCGAGAATTTGCGCCTTATATCGGGATCGATCAGGAGTGGCGGCTTGGCCAAAGCGCCGATTATGCCAGGGCTGCCGGAGAGGATCCGAGCGTCACCAGTTTCGTCGTTGGCGTGCGTCTATGGTTCTGACACGCAAGCCTCTGCTGGGAAGCGAATATTCTCGAGTATGAGCCGGATCGTCAATTGCAGTGGCGGTCTCGGCCAGTTCTTCGGCCGAGCAAAGCTGATAAGGCGATCGGAACAAATTTTGTACTGAGCGTGGAGATTTTCCACCCGTTCGCAAACAGAATGAAAGGCGCACATTATGGCCGGGCCCTCCTCTGCCGCATCGTTGCGAACTCTCGATGACATCTGCTTTGGCGGCAAGACCGCGATCGTCAGGGTCGATCTCAATGTGCCTGTGGAGGGAGGGGTCGTGTCCGATGCCACCCGGATCGAGCGCATTATCCCTACGCTTCGCGAACTGATCGCGAAGGGCGCGAAAGTTGTCCTCCTTTCGCACCTGGGGCGTCCGAAGGGAAAGGTGGTTGCCGATATGAGTCTCGAGCCGGTCGCGGGCGCGCTGGAGGAAGCGATGGGCATGCCGGTTGGTTTCGTCGCGACGAACTGGCGCGACGGCCAAGCGAAAGAGGCTGTCAAAGCCGCGGCACCGGGCGACGTGCTGCTTATGGAGAACACGCGGTTTCATCCGGGTGAGGAGACCAACGATCCGGAGCTGGCTGCGCAGTTCGCGAACCTCGGCGACATATACGTCAATGACGCATTTTCCGCAGCGCATCGTACCCATGCATCGACGGAGGGCATCGCGCACGTGCTGCCGGCGGTGGCAGGGCGCGCTCTGCAGGCTGAGCTCGAGTCCCTGAGCTTGATTCTCGAGAACCCGGATCGTCCGGTGCTCGCGTTTGTCGGCGGAGCAAAGGTTTCCACCAAGCTCGATCTCCTCGTCAATTTGGTCGCTAAGGTACAGGGCCTCGGGATTGGGGGTGCGATGGCCAACACTTTTCTGGCTGCCCAGGACCGGCCGATAGGCAGATCGATGGCCGAACGCGAAATGCTGGACAATGCCCGTGAGGTTATCCACCGTGCCAACGAAGCCGGTTGCGCGATTTTCCTGCCGATCGACGTGGTCGTAGCCACCGAGTTGAGCGCCGGTGCCGTCTCGCGTACGATTTCGGTTGAGCGGGTCCGCGCAGACGACATGATCCTCGACGTCGGTCCCGCGACAGTAGCGCTTCTTGAGAAGGCGCTGAAGCACATGCGGACCGTCGTCTGGAATGGTCCGCTTGGAGCGTTCGAGGTTCCGCCTTTCGACCAGGGAACGGTAGCTCTCGCCCGGGCGATCGCCGATCTGGCGGATGCCGGGCAACTTCGGGCAGTCGCGGGCGGGGGTGACACGTCCGCGGCGCTCAATCATGCCGGCGTTGCCGACCGGTTCAGTTACGTGTCGAGCGCAGGTGGAGCGTTCCTCGAATGGCTAGAGGGCAAGGCTTTGCCCGGCATCGTGGCGCTGCGACGATGAAGGTGAGATCAAAATGTGTACACAACCGTCTAGGACTTCGTTCCGTCGCACCTCTAGGATTCCGTTCCCTCCCGCGCACGCTCGAGAACCTTCATCTCCTTAGCCTGCTCGTTCCTGAGCATCCGGACCGCACTGGCCGTGTCACTGGGAACGCCAGGTTGCTTCAGTAAGATATTGGACATTTCTATCGCGCCGCGATGATGTTCGATCATCTTCCTCAACCAGACCCTGGACACATCGGGACCGAAAACGCCAGTGGTTGCATCGTGCATTTTTTGTATCGGCCGTAGGAAGACCAGCGCGCTCTCGACATCAATAGGCCCGTCGCGCAGCAGCTTCTCAAGCTCGCGGACTGCGCGTTCCTGCGCTCGCACCGTGTGCATTGCCAGCGCCCGGATTTCAGGAGGTGGATCTTCCTGAAGAAGCACCCGCGACAGTGCCGCTCCGCCCTCGTGGTGCGCAATCATCATTCTTACCCAATTGTCGCCCGAGCTCGTTCCGATGGCGGCTTTCATGCTGTCGTACATGGCGGTTTCGGCCGGGAAGAATGGCCCCAGATCATGTGAAATGACCTCGGAGGGATCGCCGCCGATCTGGGCCCCCGTGCGGTCACAAGCGGCCGTTATCAACAAGCAAATTGCCGTAATCTGCCGTGCGTACAGTCGTTTCTTCATATCGGCCGATCTGACGATTTCACTGGCTTATATTCTTATCCCCCCGGTGTTCGTTCGTCACAGGATTTGTGTACCTCCAGAAAACTCGGGGCATCAGAATAGATGATAATTTTGGGCTGGCGCGCGGAAAGTTGGCTCCCGGTTTCATCGGGGGTTTTGTCGATGGGAGACAATCGCGTCCTGCCATCTCTGCCGGCAGTCAAATGACGCGTTCACGATGTCTGGACCGGGGGGCGGTAGATCGGGATCAACAGCGCGCTTCTGAAGCTCTCTCCGGACAGGAGGCCTCGAAGCGACCATTTCCATGATGAGCTTTCATGTCGGCTCCCAAGCTCTTCAGTGCGATGGCCCGATAGCTCTTGGCATTGCCGTGGGACGGGGGCAAGACATGCCGACTTTTCATGTAGATGGCCACATCGGGAGGGGATCCATGGTCGGCCGAAACCATCCTGCATCAGCAGCTTCAGGATCGGATATTCTTGCGCTGATTGGCGATGGTGTCGTCAGCACAGACGAAAGCGGACACATCCTGCTTTTCAACCGCGCAGCTGAAGAGATTTTCGGCTACGATGCCGACGAGATACTTGGTAAAGCGGTCGAGATCCTTCTTCCCAGCCGTTTCCATGCCAGACATGTCAGCGACGTCCAAGCGTTCGCGGCTGGTTCCGAGGCAACCCGGCGTATCATGGGGCATCGCAGGGAGGTTCTCGGCCGACGCAAGAATGGGGAAGAGTTCCCCGTGGAAGCCACGTTATCCCGGCATGTGCTCGATGGGAGGATTACCCTCACGGTCGTGATCCGAGACGTGTCGGAGAGCAGGCGTTTTGAGCAGGAACTCGAGGCTCACAACCGTAAGCTTGCAGCGAGCGAAAGCCGCCTGCGCCTCGCGCTGGAGGGGGGGCGCATGGGCACATGGGAATGGAACCTGCAGAACAACGAACTCGTCGGAGACGGCGCCATGCGTCACCTATGGGGTCTGAGCGAACAGGGACCGCTAAATGTCGATGACGCTTTTGCAAAAGTTCACCCGGACGATCTGCCAGAGCTGCGTCGAGTTCTCGATAGAGCAATTGCGAAGGATGGCGAATTCGCCCGTGAATTCCGGGTTCTCGACCGGGAAGAGTCGTCCCGCTGGGTAGCCGGGCAGGGAGCGGTTTTGTGGGGGCGGGCCGGAGAAGCCGAGACTATGGTAGGCGTCACCTTCGATGTGAGCGAGCGGCGAGAACTCGAGGAGCAACGCCGCCTGCTCGCCGCCGAGTTGAATCACCGCATGAAGAACATGATGGCGCTGGTCCAGTCCGTGGTGAGTCTGACGTCCCGTGGTACCAGCTCCGTGGACGCTTACAAGCAAGCGCTGCAGGGGCGGCTTGGCGCGATCGCCAAGAGCCTGAACCTGACGCAGGGTGGCGAGAGCCGCACCACTCTGCTTGATCAGATCCTTCGTGAGTTGGAGCCTTTCCGGAACGCGGACGGCACCAATGTCGTGCTCGAGGGTCCACCGATCTCGTTCGACGCGAAGATGGGGCTTTCAGTCGGATTGGTGTTGCATGAATTGGCTACCAATGCCGCGAAATACGGCGCCCTGAGCGTCTCGACGGGTGTCGTGGAGGTGAAATGGGGTATTGAGCAAGGAGATGGAAGCCGTCTTTTGACACTGGAATGGAGAGAGAGCGGCGGTCCGCCCGTATCTCCGCCAACACACCGCGGCTTTGGCAGCACCCTGATCGAAACATCGCTCACGCGATCTCTGCGCGGAACAGTTAAATTTGACTATCTCCCCCGCGGCCTGCTCTGCCGCATAATGGTGCCGCTCGACGCCGCCGAGAATTGAATAGCTCCTGCCGCGGCGCCATGGAAACAAACAACAGACGATTATCGCGTCGATGAGCCCCGAGCGCGAAGCATGGCGAGACAGTCTTTCGAGCTGCGTTTCCGCGACTTCCTACTGGACGCCCGATCGGCCGCCGTGCCGTTTTACCGGCGCGGCGGCTCGTAATCGGGTCGCTATTGGTGGGACATTTCGCTCTGCTGAGCCGCCATTTGCTCCATCATGTCATGCATCATCGCCATGCGCTCCTGACATGCCTGCATCATGGCGGAATGGTCGCCTTGCATCATGCTTGCCATGTGTTCCTGCATTTTCTGCTGGTGCTCGGCCATCAGCCGTTGGCGCTCGGCGGGAGCGGTGGCGGCGCGCGCCTTCTGCACAAGTGCACGCATTTCCTCCATCTTCTGCTGGTGCTCTCTCATCGCCTGGGACCCCAACATCATGCCGGCCGGATGGTCCGGTTGACCGGCCTCGGTATTTGTAGTGCCGTGCTGATGTTGGGCCTGCTGCGCCATAGCTGGCGACACGGCGAGCGCAGTGGCGAGTGCGGCAGTAAAAAACGTACGTTTCATCATCATTTCCTCTTGATTTCGATGGGTTGATCGTGAATATTTCCTTGGGTAGGCATTCTCCTTGTTCATTTCTCGGGGGGTGCACGGGCCGATTGAGCCGCTATCAGAGCGCCGCTATCACCGCTTTCAATTTATCCCTCACGCTTGCCGCGACCTATGCCGGCGCCGCGTTTTCGATCGCTTGCATCGAGCGGCCGGATCGACCGCAGCGACTTCGAACGCCTCGGCAGCAACCTGCTGGATAGTGACGTTGCAGGGCAGCATGGTTCCGATCTTGTCCTCGGCCAGCAATGCGTTGTGCGCCAGGCTTGGATTGCACGCGCCAAGGATGCGGTAAGGCCGGAAGTCCGCGCCGATCTTTTCCTTAGCGTTGCCTGCTGGTCGATCTCGGTGAGAATGCCGAACCCATGTTCTTGCAGCGCCGCCTTAACGCGCCCGTGCGCGGCTTCGATGTCTCCTGCTTTGATGGTCTCGGCAAAGTAGTAGCTCACTTTCGTTTCCTGTGTTGTTGCGGGCCGGCCTAGGTGCCGAAAGTGCCGGATCGTGCCGATTGAGGTGGTCATGCACGCGCGGCGCACAGAGCCATTCATCACCCGGTCCGACGACGCGGCGCCGGCAACTTGCTGAGAGGCGTGCCTGAGCGAACTCCAAATTGCCACAAGCTCCGCACCACGGTTGCTTGGGCCGCCTAGGTCGAAATCGCAGGACAGTCCCGTTGATCATCACGCTCAGCCACCTTCAACCGGGCCAGCACCACGCCGTGGGTAATGGCAAGCCACCTGACGGACTTCGCCCGCGCTCAGAGGATAGCTTCTGTCGCCGATCACAAGCCGGCTGGGCCCATTCCAGCTCTCGGATGCAGACACGCTGATGCGGCCGCCTTCGATTTCGACATCGAGCCACTGACCGCGGTGGCGAATGCGAAAGCTCAGGCCTTGCAGCTCGTGTGGAAGGCAAGGGTCGAGCCGCAGCATGTCGTCGCGAATTTCCAGGCCGGTCTGCCCGCGCTGGATCAGATCAACCGTACCGGCCATGGCGCCAAGATGAATGCCCTCTGGCGTCGTCCCTCCCTGTACATCGGCAATGTCGCTCTCCAGAGCCTCTTTCAGCTGCATCCAGGATTCCGCGCGGTTCGATCGGGCCAGAACCCACGAATGGACAATCCCGCTCAGCGTCGAGCCGTTGGAAGTTCGTCGTAGATAATAATCGACGGTTCGCGGGATCATCTCGCTCTCGAAGCTAAAGCCAAGACGGCTAAACAATTGTTCCAGTTCTTCGGACGAAAAGAGATAAAACAGCATCAGCACGTCGGCCTGCTTTGATGCCTTGTAGCGATTGACGGTGTCTCCCTCGGCCTCAAGGATGCGATCGAGCCGGCGAATGTCTCCGTACCTCTCTCGGTAAGCCTCCCACTCGAACTCCAGCAGCCTTTCATAACCTTCGAACTGGCTGATCACTCCTTCGTGGAACGGCACCATCAGCTTGCGGCCGATCTCATCCCAGGCGGCGAGGTCCTCCGCGCTGAGGCCGAGTGATTCGTCGAGTTCGGTCCGCCGTTCAGCATCGAGGTGGTTGCGGGCCTCCAATGCGCGACCGAGCACCCAGGCTGCCATGACATTGGTGTAGGCGTTGTTGTCGAGTCCGGGCGTATCTGACCAGGGATAGCGATCGTGGAATTCGTCCGGGCCCATTACGCCGCGAATTTCGTATCGGCCGCGAATTGGGTTGAAGACTGCTATGCTCGCCCAGAATCGGGCGATCTCGAATAGCATTTCCGCGCCGTAAAATGACAGGAACTCGTGATCTCCCGTCGCCTGGTAATAGCGCCAGACATTGTACGCGATGGCGGCGTTGACATGACGTTGCAGGTGCGAGTTGTCGGGCAACCAGCGGCCGGATTTGGGGTTGAGATGGAGCACCTGCGTCTCCTCCCGCCCGTCGCTGCCGCTCTGCCACGGGTACATGGCGCCGCGATATCCGCTCTCGCTCGCCAGCCATCGTGCCATGGGCAGCCTGCGATGCCGGTAGCACAGCAGCGCGCGCGTGATCTCGGGGATGCGCAGGTTGAAGAAAGGGAAGACGAAGAGTTCGTCCCAGAAGATATGCCCCCGATACGCCTCGCCATGAAGGCCGCGCGCGGGCACACCGGCATCGAGATCGACGCTGTGCGGTGAAACGGTCTGCAGCAAATGAAAGATATGCAGCCGCAGGATCATCTGCGTGCGCTTTCGTCCCTCCATACTGATGTCGCAGCGGCGCCACAGTTGCGACCAGGCGCGGGCGTGATCCTCGAGCAGCGCCGCAAAGCGCCCTGCCTTGCGCAGCGTGTTCCGCGCCGCCTGCTCGGGACTCGAAATAGCCCGGTCACGCGAAGTGTGTAGCGCGACAATCTTTTCGATCGTGACGGGGCTTCCTTCGGCCACCTCGAAAGAGAGCGCGTGAGCGGCATAACCGTGATTTTGCCGGAACTGGCGTTCGCTCTTTATCCGTTCGTTGTTGCTGTAAGCGCGAGTTTGGGCCGCCTCGGCGATCCGGATATGCGATTGGCTGGTCTCAGCGACGAGAAGGAGTCCGTCCTCACCAAGCTCCTCGGCGATCAATGGAATGAGGTGCTTGCCATCGAGCTGGCGGTAGCGCGTAACGCCGCTGTTGGTCACTCGTCCGTCGAGGGCGGACAGCACTTCGATGCCCCCCGACCAGTTGTCTGGTGCAAGCGTCCATTCTATCGCGGCAAGGTGGGGCGAACCCATGTGGACGAGACGGCGGGCGGTGAGACGCGTTTCCCTCCCTTCGCGGTCGCGCACGCGCATTACGCGCCGGAGCACGCCTTGCTCGAGGTCCAGCTCCTGGCGGTAGGAGAGGATCTGGGAGCTGGGCAGATTGAGCCACTCGCCGCCCTCCGGCCGGAAGTTGAGCGGGAGCCAGTTCGGCAGGTTGACGAGATCCTCATTTTCGACCGGCCGCCCGGCAATGTCCGTCACCAGACGATTGTATCCGCCCGCCAGGTACGTGCCGGGATAGTGGGTTTCGTCCGCATCGCTCTCTTCCGCGGCGCCGCGGGTCGCGAAATAGCCGTTGCCGAGCGTGCACAGCGCTTCGCGCAAGGCTTCCTGGTCCGGGTCGAAGCCGTCATAGGCAAGGGTCCAACTAGCCACGACGCGCCAGCTTTCGAGAGAGGGAGCCCAGAAACTGCTCGACCGCCTGGGTGTCCGACAATTTATACTGCGCTAAGGTATGGCGGTCAGCGTTCGTCACCAGGATGCCGATCCCCCGACCTGACAGTGCGGCAAACGCGTCTTCGTCCGTATCGTCGTCGCCGACATAGAGCGGCACGACGTCTTCTGCTTCGAGATCGAGCGCGGACAACAGCCAGAGAACGGCTTTGCCCTTGTCCCAGTCCAAATCCGGACGCAACTCGAAAACCTTCTTGCCGGTCGTTTGCCTCAGGCCATGGCGTTCAGCCGCCGTCTCCGCGGCGCGTTTGATTCGCGTGATTTGCCTTCGCGCCACCAGACGGTAGTGGACAGCGATGGCGAACTTCTTGCGTTCGAGCAGAACGCCTTCGATGTCGCCAATCTCGGCCTGGAGCAGTGCTTCGGCACGGTCCAGCGCCGAAAGAAAGGCGGAAGCGCCTTCATGCTCCTCATGCAAGCCATCGGGACCTGCGATGTCGAAGCCATGACTTCCAGCATAGACGAGACCGTCTAGGCCCACCAGACGAGCCACCTCCGCGCGGTCGCGCCCGCTGACGATGGCGACATGGCAATGCGAGGCAAGATCCGCGAGGATCCCCCGCATTTCGGCGGACAGGACGGCAAGTTCTGGCCGGGCGACGATCGGCGTCAGCGTGCCGTCGTAGTCGAGAAAAACGGCCGGACGCTTTCTGGAAAATAGTGCGCATATGCCGGCCGTGCAGGAGAGGGCGTCGGGCAGCAGATCGGCGGTCTGATGATACTGGATCGGAGGAATCGGGCGAAGCTCCAGTTCGGCAAGATCCTCAACCACGATATGGGCACCATTTGCTTTCATGGCAGCCGCAACGCCGGTCCGGTCGATACCGATCACGAGTCCGAAGCCGCCCGCCCTGCCGGCCGCTACACCGGCAATGGCATCTTCTATGACAACCGAGTGTTGCGGGGGCGTTTCCAGGCGCCGCGCTGCTTCGAGAAAGGTATCTGGCCGCGGCTTTCCTGCCAGCGAAAGCCGTTCGGCTTCCACGCCGTCGATCCGCACGTCGAAAATCCCTTTCAGACCGGCTGCATCGAGGACAGCCGATGCGTTCTTGCTTGAGGAGACGAGAGCGGTTTTCACGCCTTGACGGCGAAGCTCTCGGATGAAGGCAACGCTGGTTTCGAAGACTTCTACGCCGCTATCTGCCAGCTGCTCCTGGAAGAAACGATTCTTGCGGTTGCCGAGACCACAGATCGTCTCGCGATCAGGCGGATCGGCAGGATCGCCATGGGGCAGGCTGATCTTGCGCGATACGAGGAAGCTGCGCACTCCCTCGTATCGGGGCATGCCATCGATGAAGCGTCGGTAGTCCTCTTCTCCGAACGCTCGATATGGCTTGCCGCGCCGGTTTGTACGCTGGGCAAGGTATTCGTCGAACAATTGCTTCCATGCCGCTGCATGCAGCTGCGCCGTATTGGTGACCACGCCGTCAAGGTCAAAGAGGAAGGCCGCGTAACCCTCTTCATGCGGATCGGCCGGACCAGGGCTCATCGCTTTGCTGTGTCTCCGTTCTGCGGCGGTCCACCGATGACCGGCATCAGCGCTCTGCCCTACTTCGAGTGATGAAGCTTCTTTTCTCCCTGCGGGCGCACAAGAGAGGCTCCCAAGAAGAAGGACTACCATTAGACGAACGCGCTGCTGGCGCATTACACCGGTGCGCGCGCCGCTCGCTCCTGCGGTGGTCCTCCGGACGGGCAAGTTTGCGGCATGGGCCGGGGAGACGACCGACGTATCGGCGCGGCTTTTCACCTGTCGGCGGTTCTCGAAAGGACCATGGGAGCGGCCCGCGCGTAACAAATCGGCATAAGCAACGTCTGTCGCACGATGTCCGGCTCGAGATCACAGAAGACTTGCTACGCTGCCCTTGGCGGGCGGCGCTACCCGGTTGCTGTCCATCGGCCGGCATCGTGTCCAGGATAGCTGGGAGGAGCTGGCGAATGAAGACGATTGTGACATTGACTCTGAATCCCTCGATTGACGGCTCTGCCGAGGCGGACTTGGTGCGACCGGTTCACAAGATCCGAACGTCCGATGAACGCTATGACCCTGGAGGAGGCGGTATCAATGTGGCCCGGGTCATCCGGGAGCTGGGTGGCCCTGCACTTGCGATGTATCTGGCCGGCGGCGCGACCGGCAGTGTGCTCGACGACCTTCTCGAAACCGCATTGATTGCACACCGTCGTATACCGATCGAGGACCATACCCGCATCAGCCACGCAGTCTTTGAACGCTCGAGCGGCGAGGAATATCGCTTCGTCCCCGCGGGCCCGCTCGTGATGGAGTGGGAATGGCGCGCAATCCTGGAGGCCCTCGAAGATATCGATTGCGAATACCTCGTCGCCAGCGGCAGCTTGCCGCGTGCTGTTCCCGACGATTTCTATGAGACCGTAGCTGCCCTGGCGCACCGCAAGGGAATTCGACTGGTTCTCGATACGTCGGGAAGCGCGCTTCGTGCCGGGCTTGTTCGCGGCGTCCACCTGGTGAAGCCCAGCCTTGGCGAACTCGAGGCGCTGGTCGGACGCAGGCTCGCCGACGGCGCGGCACAAGAGGCGGCGGCCAGGGAACTCATTGATGCTGGTTCGGCAGAGATGGTGGCCCTGACGCTTGGGCGCGACGGTGCGCTGCTCGTGACCGCTCAAGCCGCGCTACGTCAGCCGGCGCTCGACGTGGTCGCGAAGAGCGCGGTCGGCGCTGGCGACAGCTTCGTCGCGGCGATGACACTCGCTTTGGCGCAGGGCCGCGATGAGCAAGATGCCTTCGCCTACGGCATGGCGGCAGGCGCTGCCGCCGTACTGTCGCCTGGCACTGGCCTGTGCCGCCGTGAAGATGTCGAGCGGCTTTACGGCGAACTGAGCAGGCAAATTCCGCCTCGGCCGTGAGCGCACCGGAAAGTCGAACAACGGAAAAGACAAACCAATGTTGGCGCTCGTTGGAGCGAACCCGGTAGGGCGCCCGGCCGGCCGACTTAGATGCGCGGCGTTGACATAGCTCAATGCCGGCCGAGGCATTCGCGTGTCAGGTGCCCCCGATGGCGACCGGGCCATCGGATATGTCGGTGCCGCTCCAGTGAGAAAAGCTTCTGCAAGAAACCCCAATCGTGCTGCAAGCTTGCGCCGCTTGGTGCTCTCCTTGTTGCTGGCGCTCGGCCTGAACTTTCTTCATCTCGATGCGGCCGTGTTCGCGGCTCCGGTCGCGCCATCCACTTCGCAAGTAGCCGAACTGGAAGAGCATTGCACGACCGGCGCGGTTCACAAACAGTCCCCTGCACCCGCTGGCCATTGCCGCTCGTCGATCTGCTGCGCGGTTCTGCCCGATAGCACCTTGTCTCGTCGCGCCGCACCGACAACCGGAGCATGGTCGATCGGGCCAGCGGACGCTTTTGATCCTGCACTCCTCGAACAAGAGATCCCACCGCCCCGGCTCACCGCGTAAATCCGGCTTTCCGCGGTGGGTACACGCGGGTCCTTTGCGATCCGAACCCCCCTTTTGATTTCCTCTCGGCATGGAGGTCTTACTATGCCAACCTTAACACATAACGGGCCATTCCGACCCTCGTCTGCGCTCGGCGAGGACGCCGTCATCCAACGACTGACCGAGTGTCGCGCCGAATTCATGCGGTACTTCCAACGGCGGCTGAGCCGTACCGAGGAAGCGGAAGATGCGTTTCAGGATTTCTGCGTCAAAGTCCTTCGGGCCGCCCGGGAACCGCAGGACAACGGGAAGGTGGACGCCTGGCTTCGCCGGGTCCTGCGCAATTCGCTTATTGACCACTATCGGCGGCGCGCGGCGCGGCAGCGGGGCAGGGATGCCTATGAAGCCGAGCCCCGGGAAATGGCGGATACTCCCGAAACGGACTACGATGAAAATCCATGCACTTGCGTTCAGGACGCCTTGCCGGCGCTTCGCTCGGATTACGCCGAGATCATTCGGCGCGTCGATCTCGAAGGAGAACCGCGAGAAACTATTTCGGCTGATCTCGGGCTCACGTCCAACAATATCGGAGTGCGCCTGCACAGGGCGCGTAGGGCGATGAAGGATCAGATCGAAAAGCGCTGTTCCACCTGCCATTTCAGGAACTCCGGCGACTGCGATTGTCGTCCTATAGCGCACGGGGCGCACCGGAACAGCGAACACGATGGTCTGAAAGGAGCTGCCATTGCGGCGTCCTTCTTCTGACTTGCGCGCCACCTGTTGTCCATTGTGCGAGACAGGGGAGGATTGGCGGCATGGCGCGCCCTGGCAGGGCCAGGAAGGAGTGGAGTGATCGTTTGAATATCAAACGCCCTCGCATCGTCAGAAGAGCAGTCAATCACATCGGGATTCTAACCAAGATCATTTCACCCAATGGATCAGACTGCTCCTCTGGCACGCGCCGGTTCTCCTGACAGAGGGTGATCCCGGCAAGGCGCGGTATCGGTGCGGGCGGAGGCGTTCTGGCAATTCCGAGGGCATTGGCCGTGCGGCTTGGATCGCCCGCCTGGTGTTCGTGGTGCGCCGGATGCGAGAGTGCACTGCATCGGCCACCAGCGAGCCCGAGGACGGTCCGATCGGTTGCGCCATCGCGCTAGCGGGTCACGTCACCGCGGCTCAAGGGCCGCAGGGATTCGGCAGGTATATTCGTCGAGGCGCAGGCCCCTCAAAGGTCAGACCCAAGCTTCACTTCCGTTAAGGCACACTTGCATCAATCGAGGTCTGAAAAGCCTTTATAGGCAGGCTTGCCTGTAACAACCGCTACGCCACTGCGTCGATAATGGCTGGAGACGCACATTGACGCATGACGACCCATTGCCGGATGATGATCCGGACATCGCCGCCCGGGCAGCGGATGCTGCAGTTCGCCGCGCGCTCGTCGAAGGCCATCGGCAAATACTAGGTTTTCTTCGCCGGAGACTGGGCAGCGGGGATGAGGCCGAGGAGGTCCTGCAGATGTTCATGCTCCGCGCTGTCGAGCGGTCTGCTGACCTGCGCGATGTGCGCAGCGTTCGTGGCTGGCTCAGCCGCATTCTCGCCACGACAATCGTTGATCACCAGCGTCGAGCCAGCAAACGGCGTAAACGGGAGGAAATCGTGGATCCCTTCGATCTCGAGGAACTGTCGATCGAGCCGGATGACGAGCTCGAAGAGGCGATCTGCAATTGTCTTTACAAGCTCTTGCCAACTCTCAAGCCGGAATATGCCGAAGTGATCTGGCGCATAGACTTGCTAGAAGAACCCCGCGACCGCGTCGCGGCGAGCCTTGGTGTTAGTCTAAACAATATCACCGTCAGGCTCCATCGCGGTCGTCAGGCGCTCAAGAAGCGGCTGGAAGAAATGTGCATGACCTGCCCGGTTCATGGTTTCCTCGACTGTCGATGTGACGAGGCAGAGCGATGGCGCCGCCGCCGCGGGCAACTGGGCGGATGCGCCAAAATATAGTGACCGCGCCGTCAACACGACCTGGACGGCAGATGGGGTGGGTAACCGTTGAAGTCAGGAGCTGGTCCTGACCTGACGGCCCGGCAGTTTAGAAACCTTGGCTGAGGTCCTCAAGCGCAGATAGGTTGGAGAGATGGACGATGCCAGCTTCGCGAAGTTCTATGAACCCACCCTTTTTCAGATGGGTGAAGGTACGGCTTACGGTTTCTACCGTGAGACCGAGATAGTCGGCGATATCGGTCCGGGTCATGGGCAGTATGACAGGATCAGTGGTTCCTCCGGACCGCGCGGCGCGGCGGGATAGCATGAGGAGGAATGTGGAGACCCGTTCGCGCGCGGTCTTGCGGCCGAGCAGCACCATATGGTCCTGTGCGGCCGCAAGTTCGTTGGATGCTATCCCGAGAAGCCGCCGCTCGATGCCCGGAAAGTCCGTCAGCATGGCAGCGAACTGCTTGCGGGGGAATCGGCAACATCGCACCCGCGTGACTGCCTCTGCACTGCAGCCGTATCTTTCCAGGAAAGAGAGCCCGAGGAAGTCACCGGCAAACAGAAAACCGGTAATCTGTTGCCGGCCATCGGGTAACAGCTTGTAGACTTTTACCGTACCGTCGGTGACATTGAAAAGGTGGTCTGCCGGGTCGCCTTCGGTCACGAAAATCTGATGCCGAGCAATGTCCTGCACGCTGGTAATCGCGGCAAGTCGGTCAAGATCGCAATCGTCGATCGCATCGCATACACTGAGGACGCGCGCGGCACATGCAGCGCAGGGTTCCGGCAAGAGCTCCTTTCCGGACGAGAGTGACTGTACTTGCTGTGCGCATGCGCTCTTCATGGACTTCCTTCGTCCACCAATTTTTAGCTTAACAATTGAGACACATCAAGGAACTCCGCGATCCCCGCATTATCAACTGCTGCGGTGATGGAGTTGTGAATGCCGCACGAGATGAATTTCGGGAATCCGATCAGCGTCGCCCCGCTCCGGAGCACGCAAATCGGCCAGGCGTTTCCTCTTGTCCGAGAAGTCGCACCCATTTTGATGTTCGAGCAATGGATCCGGATTGCCAGTCCCCTGACATTGGAAGATAAATTCGACAGACGCGGAATTCTCGCAGCGACAGTCGCTTCTGGCCACCTTTATGGGCTGTGCCTGTACCGAGTCGAACCGCTTAAGAGTCCCAAGCCCCTTGTAGCACATTATCTCGCCACGTTCGGCATCGGTCAGCAGGCGCCGGTCGCCCGGTCTCTGGTCGCTGCCATTGACAGCCTCGCGTTCCGACTTGGCTGCGAGATCATACAGACCAGCGTTGCCTCATCACAGCGGAGCGTTCGCGCCTGTCTCGAGGCGGCCGGTCATCGTATCCGTCAGGTGGAATTTTCCAAGTATATTGGAGACGCGGAGGATAACCAAATGCCGGCACGATACACCGATCTATCATGGCTCGAACAGTGGCACCGGGGCGACGATATTTCCTCCGCGGCAAAGCGAGGATAAGCGCGGTCCTCACTCGCCGCTCCTGACCTTTCGCTAAGGCGCCTCTGTAACAATGCCGGTGCTCGCGCGTCTCTCTCGAGGTCAGCCCGCCGGTTTTGATGGCGACCCGGCCAGGCGGTTTTTCCAGAGAGGAGGTTGGCATGAGGATGGAATGGCTGCGGCGCGATGCACGGATGCATGCGATAGCTCTCGGTGGACGCGCGCGGCAAGGGGACGCGCGGCGTTTCCCTGCCGTACGAGTTCTTACAGCCCGGAAAGCGCGACTCGGCAATTGCGACCAGAGGCAATCCATTCTTGGTCCGCGCTCATCGCCCCGCGACTGCGACATCAGGCCTCGCATTGATCCTGTCGGAGGCACCGGATACCAGGGTCGACTCTACGAGACTGTCGCCGCCGGCAACCGTCCGTCCGCGCGATTTCCCAGGGGCCAGTGGCCGGCGCGCGGGCACTTCTCGAAAGCCGCGCTATGAGCGCGAGAGTCCGATTGCGGGCATCATGATCGGTCGGCTTCTCCACATTGGCGCACGGGCTATAGGTCTGCTCGGCCTCGCTGCGTATGAGCGATTGCGCCGCACACCGCCCGATCGCTCGTGCTTACCACGCCGCGCCCGCATTTCGCTTGAACGGCTCGGTCCGACATTCGTCAAGCTCGGGCAGACATTGAGCTTGCGCCGGGATTTGTTGTCCGAGCGGTGGCTCGATGAACTGGGGCGGCTGCAGGATAATGTCGAGCCTTTTCCAGGTGCTGAGGCGCAACAGGCGGTCGAGGAAGCCTTTGGCCAGTCGACCGAGCAACTCTTTGCGACTTTCGAGACCAAACCTTTGGCGGCCGCGTCCATTGCGCAGGTCCACCGCGCCCGTCTGCACAACGGGCGCGCGGTCATCGTCAAGATTCGCCGGCCCGCAATCCGCGCCCGCATCGACCGCGACATGCGTGCGCTGGTCGCTACCACCCGGTTACTCATAATCATTGCCCCCCGACTTGAGCGCCTTCAACCGCTGCGTCTCGTCGACGAAATATGGGCTAATCTGCGCAAGGAAACCGATTTCCGGCAAGAGGCACGCAACATCCGCCGTTTCAACGAAGCCTTTCGCGACTGGCCGTCGCTCTTTATCCCCAATGTAATTGACGACCTTCAAACCGAGACCGTTCTGGTCCAGGAAATGAGCGGTGGGACGGGGATTGCCGACCCTTCGGTTGATGGCCCTCGCCTGGCGGAAGTACTTGTCGACGCCTATCTTAACCAGTTCTTCGTCATCGGGCTCTTCCACGGCGATCCACACCCCGGCAATTTATTCGTCACGCCTGATGGAAGACTGTGCTTCCACGACTTTGGTCTGACAGGATATCTCGATAACCGTACACGCCGCGCGCTCGCGTTTTTCCTTCAGGCCTTCGTAAGTGGCGACCCGCTGTGGATGCTGGATTCAGCGATCGACCTGGGGCTGCTCCATCAGGTCGATGACCGATCCGCGTTTATCAGGGGCATCGACGAAATACTCGCCGACTATGCGTCACTGCCATTGAAAGACTGGTCGCTTGCCGAGGCGGTCCTGCGGGTTGCGCATCTGGGTCCTGACGACAAGGTTATGTTGCCGCAAAACCTCGTGGTTCTGATGCGGACCCTATTCCTCATCGAGAGCGCTCTGCGTACGCTCGATCCGGACCTCAAAATCCTCGATACGCTGCTGGCGCGCGGTCGCGACGTGATGAAACGCCTCCTGAGTGATGAGACGGGCAATGGTGGCCGCGCTCGTTTGAAGGCAGAAGCCGCGCTGGCAGCCCATGACTTGCCCGGCGTGCTCGCGGCCTTTCTCCGGCGCCTGCAGAGCGATGGCTTCCACCCCGCCATAATTGTCCGGCACGAGGGACTGGAAACCATCGAAGCTCACCTCGACAGGACCGGCAACCGGCTCGCCTTGGCGCTCGTGACCCTGGGCCTCTACATCGCGGCGTCCCTTTTGATGCTGCACAGCGCCGGGCCACGGGTGCTGGGCAACGTCCCGCTGCTCGCGCTCCTCGGCTATTTATTGGCGTTGGGGTTATCATTCCGACTGGTCGGGGCGGTCGGGCGGTCAGGCCGGCTATAGAAGGATTGACCGATGGACAGCCAGCGAGAATCAATCAACCTGAGGAGAATGACGTGAATGGAAATCGAAAGATCCGCGTAGCCGTCAACGGTTATGGTGTCATCGGCAAACGGGTGGCCGACGCGGTTGCCCGGCAGGACGATATGGAACTCGCAGGGGTTTCCGACATCAACGCCGACTGGCGCTCACGCATGGTGACGCAAAAGGGCTATCGGCTATTTGGTGCGGCGAAAGAACAGGCCGACCTCATGCGTGAAGCCGGACTCAATGTGAGCGGAACGCTTGAGGATCTGCTCGCAGCAGCCGACCTGGTCGTCGATTGCACGCCGAAGCACGTAGCGGCCAAGAATGTCGAAATCTACCGGCAGGTGGGTATCAAATTCATCGTTCAGGGCGGCGAGAAGCATACGGTCACCGGGCATTCGTTCGTGGCCGAGTCGAGTTACGTGGGCGCGCTCGATCGGGAGAGCACCCGCGTTGTTTCCTGCAACACGACCTCGATTGTCCGGACGTTGAGCGCGCTGAAAAATGCCGGCCTGCTCCGCCGGGCCCGGGGTACGTTGCTGCGCCGCGCCACCGACCCGTGGGAGAGTCATCTCGGCGGAATCATGAATACGTTGGTTCCCGAACCCGAAATTCCTAGCCATCAGGGGCCTGATGCAAAGAGTGTCGATTCCGAGCTCGATGTCGTCACTATGGCGGTAAAGGTACCCGAAACCCTGGCGCACCTGCACTACTGGGCGGTGCAACTGACCCGCCCGGCGGAAAAGGAAGAGGTCCTCGAGGCCTTTCGTTCGTCAAGCCGCATCGCACTCATCCGCATGGCAGATGGACTGACGGCCATCAACACCGTGAAGGAGTTGATGGCCGATCTCGGCCGGCCTCACGACAACCTCTACGAAGTAGCCCTGTGGTCGGACATGCTGAAGGTGGAAGGGGATGAACTCTTCTACGGTTACATGGTCGATAACCAGGCGATCGTCATTCCTGAAACGATCGACGCAATAAGGGCTCTGGTCGGGCAAATTCGTGATCCGAATGAATCCATTGCCAGGACCAATACCGCGCTCGGCATCGGTACCATCGCCAAAGCTCTGGGACATCAATGATGAAGATGAAACACATTATGACACCCTCGGTCGTTTCGGTTACGCCTGAGACACCGATCCCGGAGGTTGCCCGGCTCCTTCTTGAGCGGCATATCAGTGCCGTGCCGGTGATCGATGCCAGCGGCGAGCTCAGGGGTATTGTTAGCGAAGGGGACCTGCTGCGCAGGACCGAGGACGGTAGCCATCCGCACGGTTCCTGGTGGTTGAGACATTTCTCCAAAAAGGGGGCAAGCGCGGCGGATTATGTGAAGGCACGCGGGCGCTCCGCCGCAGACGTGATGACGCCCGAAGTAGTTACCGTCACGGAGGATTCCCTGAGCAGCGAAGTGGCACACCTGCTCGAAACCCAAAGGATCAAGCGTGTTCCGGTCATGCGCGAGGACAAAGTAGTCGGCATTGTCAGTCGCGCCGATCTTATACGCGGTCTGGCCGCGGGCAAAGACATGGCGTCTCCCCCCGTGTCAGTCGCAGACGAGACAATCCGCGAACAGCTTCTCAAGGAACTCGAGCAAGCGGATTGGGCCCCGTCCTACGGTATCAGCGTGATTGTCGCAGACGGGATCGTGCGTATCTGGGGCCTTGTGGATTCGCAGGATCAAGTGGACGCGCTCCGGGTCGCAGCCGAGAATGTCCCGGGCGTAAAGGGTCTGGAACTGAGCGTCGAAACAATGCCTCCCTATGCCTGGGGGGCTTATGGCTGGGTCGCCTGAAGGCTCTGTCTGAACACGACGCGGGCAAGGGCAAAAATGGTGGATCGCTCCATTGGGGCAGCGGTTCATGCCGGATGCCCTTAGCGCGCACCATCGCAGGGGGTTGATCAGGGATACCTGAGCCTGGTGCCGCCATAAGCGTCGTGCCGTGATCGCTACGACCCGGAGCATGATCAAAGCGAGCAAAAGTTTGATGTTCCGACGGCGGTGTTCGCCGGCCCGAAACCATCCGGGCGCCGATCAGGGGGCGCGGTAAAGGCCCGTAGCGGACTTGGCTGCTGGTTCTGTGCACTGGAGAAGGTGTGAACTTTACCGTTCCCCAACCAGATTACGCGGCTCGCCGCGCCCGAATGCCTCGATATTCTCCACGGTGGTTTCGATGATCCGCCGAACGGCGCTTTGCGTATTATAGGCATTATGGGGCGTCACAATCACGTTCGGGAACCGCAGCAAGACGTGATTGGCGACGAGCGCCTTGAGGTCGTAGCCATCGCTCGACGCTCCCCGAAAAATCTGCGCCTCCTCGCGCACCACAGGCTCCTGTGGCAAAACGTCAAGTCCCGCCGCCCGAACCTTGCCGTCCGCCAGAGCTCGTACCAGCGCAGGCACATCGACAACGTTGCCCCGCGCAGTGTTGATCAGGAGTGCGCCGGACTTCATCAGGTCGAATTCACGGTCGGAAAGTAGACTCGCGGTTCCCGGCGTTGCCGGTACGTGGAGCGTGATTACATCCGCATCTGCGAGAACTTCATCTAAATCGGCATAGCGAAACCCGAATTGTGTTGCCGCGTCTTCATCCGGATAGAGATCGTAGGCCACAACATCCATGCCGAATCCGCCAGCGATCTCGATCGCGCGGCGGCCTATTCGTCCGGTTCCGATGACGCCGAGCGTCTTGCCGCGCAGTTCGAAACCGCGCAGCCCGGCTTGCGAGAAGTCACCGCGGCGTGTGCGCTCCACCGCCTCGACCAGATTGCGGGCGACGGCCAGGAGCAGGGCGAAGGCATGCTCCGCCACGGTCGAATCGCCATAATCGGGTACGTTCGCCACCGCGACGCCGTGCGCCTTGCACCAGTCCAAATCGACATGATCGTATCCGGTAGACCGGGTTGCGATCAGCTTTAGACGCGGGAACTGAACCAGCACGTCGGCACCGAGCTGCGAGTTCACGAAGGTGCTTACAATTTCTGCGGAAGCGTAGGGCGCGGCCGTTTGTGGGTCGAGGCGCTCGCGGGTGCATTCGACCTCATGCTCGGGTTCAAGCCTCAGACAGGCCTGGTGTTCCCACTCTTCCGTCTCGAACACGACGACCTTCATCGAGAAGTGTCCGGCTCGGAGGTTGTTCGCGCCGGCGCGGCCTTCAGACTCTGCTCGACTTGGGCAACGTTGCGAAGCGTAGAGACGAAGCTGTCCGGGTTGAGCGAGATCGAATTGATGCCTTCTTCAACCAGAAACGCGGCGTATTCGGGATAGTTGCTGGGGGCCTGGCCGCAGATCCCGATCTTGATGCCCGCGGCGTGCGCCTGGACGATCGCTGCGCGAATCGCACGCTTTACCGCTTCATTGCGCTCATCGAACAGGGGGGCGAGATCGCCCGAATCCCGATCAACCCCGAGCACGAGCTGCGTGAGGTCGTTGGAACCAATCGAAAAGCCGTCGAAGCGCTGCGCGAACTCTTCGGCAAGGAAGACGTTGGCGGGAATCTCGCACATCATGTAGACCTCGAGGCCGTCCCGGCCGCGCTCGAGTCCGTTCTCTTTCATCACGGCAAGCACGCGATCAGCCTCCTCGAGCGTGCGGCAGAATGGCACCATGACGATCACGTTCTCCAGACCGATCCTTTCGCGAACCGTCTTCAGCGCACGGCATTCCAGCGCAAAACCCTCGCGATAGCGCGCGTCGTAGTAGCGCGAAGCACCGCGCCATCCGAGCATCGGATTTTCCTCGTCCGGTTCGAAAACGCTGCCGCCGAGGAGGTGGGCATATTCATTGGATTTGAAGTCGCTCAAGCGAACGATCACGGGGTGCGGGTGGTAGGGTGCTGCGAGCTTGGCAATTCCCAGCGCGAGCGTCTCGACGAAGAAGTCCACTGGGTCATCGTAGCCGCGCGTGCGCTGGCGGATCTCTCGCCGCGCCGCTGGATCGGTCACGCGGTCGGGATGGATCAGCGCCATCGGATGGATCTTGATCAGATTGTTGATGATGAACTCCATCCGCGCAAGGCCGACCCCGCGCGCAGGCAGGCGCCACCAGCGGAATGCGGCGGCAGGGCTGGCGATATTCACCATCATCGCGGTTCGGGTTTCTGGCAGATCGGAAACATCCACCTGCGATGACTCGAATTCCAGGATGCCTTCGTAGACTACGCCGCGATCACCTTCAGCGCAGGAAAGCGTGATGTCCTGCCCGTCAAGCAGCAGTTCGGTGCCGTGGCCCGTGCCGACGATGGCGGGCACTCCCAGTTCGCGGCTGACGATGGCGGCGTGGCTGGTCGTGCCGCCATGATCGGTGATAATGCCGGCGGCCTTCTTCATGATCGGGACCCAGTCGGGGTCCGTCATGCCGGTCACGAGAATGGCACCGTCGCGAAAGGTGTCGATGTCGGCGGCGCTGCGAATGGCACAGACTTGACCCGAGGCAATCGCTTCGCCGATCGCCGAGCCGGTGATGATCGGCTTTCCCTTCGTCTTCAGACGGTAGCTCTTGATTTGGCCGGTTTGCCGGGACGACTGCACCGTCTCGGGCCGCGCCTGAACCATGTAGAGTTCGCCGGTCTCTCCGTCCTTGGCCCATTCCATGTCCATCGGCCGGCCGTAGTGGTCCTCGATCGTTGCGGCCCAGCGGCCGAGCTCCAGAATTTCCGTTTCGCTGAGAACGAAGGCCTGGCGCTCCTTCTGGGTGGTTGCAACCGTCGTCGTGCGCTCGCTCCCGCCGGTCGCGTAGATCATCTTGGTCTCTTTGGCGCCGAGCGTCTTCTCGATGATCGGGGTGTAGCGCCGGTCGTCGAGCAAGGGCTTGAAGACGAGATATTTGTCGGGATCGACCGCGCCCTGCACGACGGTTTCGCCGAGACCCCATGCGGCGCTGATCACGGCGACGCCGGGAAATCCGGTTTCCGTATCGATCGAAAACATGACTCCCGAACCTGCCAGGTCGGAGCGTACCATCCGCTGGATGCCGATCGACAGCGCGACTTCCAGATGATCGAACCCCTGGGTTTCGCGGTAGCTGATCGCCCGGTCGGTAAACAGCGAGGCGTAGCACCGCCGGCAGGCGTCGAGCAGCGCGCGCTCACCGCGCACATTGAGAAAGGTTTCCTGCTGACCGGCAAAGCTCGCCTGGGGCAAGTCTTCAGCAGTCGCACTCGAGCGCACAGCAACACTGATCTCGTCCTGGCCGCTGCGACGGGAAAGCTCGCGATAGGCGTCCCGGATTTCTGCGGCGATCGCCTCCGGGAATTCTCCGTCGAGAAATAGCCGGCGGATCGTTTCGCCCGTTTCATGCAACGAGGCGTTTTCACTCTGCAATGCCGCAATGCTGGCGCGCAGCTCCGGCTCGATTTGGTTGGCAGCCACATATTCGCGAAAGGCCGCGGCGGTCGTCGCGAAGCCGCCCGGCACACGCACGCCCTTCTCCTCGAGTGTGCGGACCATCTCACCAAGCGAGGCGTTCTTGCCGCCGACGATGGGAACGTCGCCCACGTTCAAGGACTCAAACCAGGCTATGCGTTTTTCCGTCATCGCTGCGCTCCTTGTGCACTCACGCCTGATATAAACCCTATTGCCGACTATCTGCCGCGACGTGATTTGCGACAGCGAACCAATGATCACTCTTGCGGCCGCGCCGGCCAGTGACAGACTATCAGTGTGTCCCGGAAAGGACGCAGGGAAGCACCCGACCTTACAGTACCGCATGATGCGGGACCCCCGGCAAACCGGCCAACGGATTTCCATGCTGCTGCCAGACTCGTCATTTCAGACGCGGAGATCGGTGCGCTCGCAAGCGATTTGGGAGGGCGTTCTGGTAAGGATCGGCCCGCTGCGACGTCTCTTTGATGACGCGCCAATGCGCGTGCCTGCTGCAGATACGAGCAGTGACGAGAGACGTGACGAAGACGGTGTCGCAATTCGGACGCGGGTCGATCGGCGGACGACGTTCGGAATGTGCTGGGGCCGTGCCGTTGCCGGACGTTTGAAAGATCGCAGGACAAAGCGTGAGTTGGCCGAAAGCCCGGCCATTGAAAGTTGTTTGCTGGACGAGGAGACATCGAATGAGGCGAACCATTGCTGCTCTGTCGGCGCAGGAGATTCTTGATTCGCGCGGTTGGCCCACGGTCAAGGTGACAGTCCGTCTGGAGGGCGGTATCGCCGCAAGCGCGTCGGTGCCCTCGGGAGCATCGACTGGCCAGTTCGAGGCCCACGAACTTCGCGACGGCGATGCGGCGCGGTATGCCGGTCGCGGGGTCCTGAAGGCGGTCGCAAATGTCGAACGCGAAATCGCGGGCGCCCTCATCGGTCTGGATGTTGTCCGGCAGCCGGAAATTGACCGGTTTATGTGTGAACTCGACGGAACCGAGAACAAGGCGCGGCTCGGCGCGAACGCCGTTCTCTGCGTTTCGCTGGCCGTCGCTCGCGCTGCTGCTCAGGCGATGGGATTACCGCTCTACCAGTACCTCGGGGGTTCCACCGCCCGGCGTCTCCCGGTCCCCATGATGAACATCATCAATGGCGGCAAGCATGCCGCCAATGGGCTCCAGATGCAGGAATTCATGATCGTACCGCATGGTGCCCCGACATACGGCGAAGCGCTGCGCTATGGTTCGGAAACCTATCATGTCCTGAGGGGGCTTCTGGAAGAGAAAGGCCTGGGTGTGGGGGTTGGTGATGAAGGCGGGTTCGCGCCCCATCTGAAAGACGAGCGTCAAGCGCTCGAGCTGATCGTCCGCGCAATTGAGGTGGCAGGCTATGAACCAGGCCGTCAAATTGCCATCGCGCTGGATCCCGCAGCGACCTCCTTCGTCGAGGACGGCGGTTATGTTCTGCCCGGGCTTGGCGGAGCGCATATGACCAGTGACGAACTTCTGGCCGTCTACACTGACTGGATTGCCGCATTTCCGATCGTGTCGATCGAGGATGGTTTCGGCGAACAGGACTGGCCCGCCTTTGTAAAGCAGACCCTGGCGATGGGAGACCGCATCCAGATCGTCGGCGATGACCTGTATGTCACCAATTCGCGCTTCATCCAGCGGGGCATTGATGACAAAGCCACGAACGCTGTTTTGATCAAGCCCAACCAGATCGGCACGGTGACCGAAACGGTGGCGGCGATCGAACTGTGTCGGCGAGCTGGACTGCGCTACAAATTCTCCCATCGCTCCGGCGAGACAGAAGACGACTTCATCGCAGATTTTGCCGTCGCGATGACCGGTGGTCAGTTCAAGGGCGGAGCGCCGTGTCGAGGTGAACGTCTCGCCAAGTACAATCGCTTGCTGGAAATCGAACACCAACTCGGCGGCGAAGCCATCTTCTCATCGCCATTTGTCGCATGAGCGCCGCCAGGCGACTGCATCGCCATTGCTGCGCCCTGATGATGCCCGCGAAGCTCGATCGCCTTGGGGCGAGGACTCAGATGCTTGACGATGCGCTTGATCGTGCCGTCCTTTGCGCTGCATCGCGCCCTTCCAGAATGATCAGCAGCTTGCGACCACCGGCGATCACCTGGCGTTGCAACGCGCTGGGCCCGATCTCAAGCGCATGGAGCTTCTCGGCGTAG
Organism: Altererythrobacter sp. B11; assembly: GCF_003569745.1. Classification (NCBI taxonomy): domain Bacteria; kingdom Pseudomonadati; phylum Pseudomonadota; class Alphaproteobacteria; order Sphingomonadales; family Erythrobacteraceae; genus Altererythrobacter; species Altererythrobacter sp. B11. The sequence continues at coordinate 2,815,102 of NZ_AP018498.1, read as the reverse complement.
CCGGGCGCAGATCTGTCCTGCTTGTTCTTGCTCATATCGATCTGACAATCTCTACTAGGGCTTCGTCCTGGGCCGTTTTAGAATGGGCGGCGCGGTCGGCTTTTGGGCAGATTTGGATCACCTGACCGCGAGCGCGACAGCTTGGGAATAAAACCCGGGACGCGCGCCATGTAGGCTCGATAATCCTGGCCGAAAGCGGCGAGCGCCTCGCGCTCCTCGCTCCGGGCGAGACGCACATACATGACAACCAGGACCGGGAACATCGCCAGCGTCAGGACAGTCGGCCATTGGAACAGGAAGCCGAGCATGACGAGGATGAAGCCGTCATATTGCGGATGCCGGACGTAGGAATAGATACCTTCAGTTGCGAGCTTCTCTTGCTTCTGGGCCCGGTAAAGCCGTGCCCAGCCGCTCGATATCATCCAGAAGCCACCGCCGATCAGGATGAAGCTCAGGATATGAAAGGGGCCGAAGTGAGGGTTGGCTTGCCATCCGAACAACTCCTCGAGCAGATGGCCGGCGTCATGCGAGAACCAGTCCACCTGCGGATAGTTGCTCTGGAGCCAGCCCGAGAGCAGGTAGATGGTCAGCGGGAAGCCGTACATCTCCGCAAAAAGTGCGACGAGAAAAGCACTGAAAGCGCTGAATGATCGCCAATCGCGCTTGGTTTGCGGTTTGAAGAAGCTGAACGCGAAGAAAATGAAGATCGCGGAGTTGAGGATCACCAGACCCCAAAGTCCATAGGCGGCGGATGCGTCGCTATGCATGACAGGTTTCTCCGGAGCTATCGGCGACGGGCGCTGGAATCGGCGACCTTGTGTCCGCTGTGGCGATCGCGGACCGGACTCGCGCCGTTGTTGCTGGTGCGCTGATCATCATCATCACCGCCTTGGCCGCCATGACCTCCGTGTCCACCGTGTCCACCGTGCATAAACATGTGGAGCAGCGGGCAGGCCAGCAAGAGCAAGGCCCAAGGAAGTATGCTGAGCGCGTGAACCCTATGCTCGGCAAGCAGGAAATACCCCGCTATCGCTGCAAAACCGAGGAAGACGATCGGCATCCGCCATCCCCGTCTGTCGGACGCGTGCTTGTGACCTTGCCTCATATCTTGCTCCCACTTTCGGCCTAAGGACGGTCGCCATCAAAGAAAGGAGGCCGCACTCAGCATCATGGACGCGCGGCGGCTCCCCAAATTACAGTCGCTCGGCAGAACAGCACTTGACCCTCATCGAGCACCGTGATGGGGGACCGCTAAAAGTTACCACGAGCACGCTCCATTTTGGCTTGAGAAGCTGCGTGTCAGGAGGCGATCAAGGTCTTCGCCAAACTGGGAGTATGACCCGGCAGATGACGTCCGTTCATCAGACCTGGTGCGCTCGGTCCTCTTTTGGCGCAAGAAAGAGAAGCTATGATTCGTCTGGTCATCATGGGCGCGGCCCTCATCTTTGCATCGAATGCGGCACATGCTCGGCAAACCGGAGCGCCAAATGAGGCTATCATGGGTGTTTGGGCTAACCCGTCCGGAAGTGTTCGTGTCCGAATCGAGGAATGCGGCACGAAGCTTTGCGGCGTCGTTGTTTATGCAAACGAGAAAGCGAAGGCCGACGCAGCGAAAGCCGGAACCGACGTGCTCATAGGCATCAATCTTTTTCGCGAGTTCTATCGGTACGGCCGGAACAAATGGCGCGGGAAAGGTCTGGTTCCCGATCTCGACAGAACGGTCGGCGGGGAATTGAAACCGATCAGTGCCGACACCCTCCAGGTTCATGGATGTATGTTTGGGCATGTGGGGTGCAAGAACCAGAAATGGACGCGGGTTTCAAACTGATGTGTGTTGCCGGGAGCGTTGCAACCGCAGAAAGCACGTTGAACACGATCGTCCCTTTGACCTCTGCCGTTTGCATTGCGGAGTAGGAAAGTGAAGAGGCAGGCTGATTCCCTGCGTCACGATTAAGGGATCGTCGCCGCCTTCTCTCCGTGCATTGTGATTGGTGACCGATAGGTACGCCATATGACTCCTATATGGCTGATGTGTCGGTCACTTATTACTTTAGCGGGCCAATTGATCCTCAAAGCGACCATCCACGACACTGCTGCGAACCGAGACGACCACGCCAACGTTCGCCAATCGCGCTGCAGTGCTCATGGCGTCGTGCCAGATGTACTTGCCAGCTGACCTTGGCGTCCCGACGGCCGACAATTCTGCAAGGTTCGACGGGCGGAGAATGGGCAGGGGGAGGGCTCCGCCCCTCGAACGGCGCCTGCGCGCTGCTGTTTGTTGCCATTATCGCGCGCAGGAACGATCGAAATCAGGGATGCGCGCAGCAACAGCGAGGGGCATCTCCCGACAGCTTGGCTTCGGTCGGCGCTGCTCGCGGTACCTTGCCTTGCTCTCGACCGGATCGTGGGTTGTCGCGGCAGCAAACCGATTTGTGCGAGTGGCTTTCGGCTTGTTCCGAGCTGGACGGCATCTGAGAATCTCCGCTTGCAAAGTCGTTTTTGGTCAACTGCGGCGCGCTTGGGGCTGCCGCAGCGACTGTCCTTGTTGTTTTTGACGTTCTTCAATCCGCGATTCTTACACTTGGAATCTGATCTCTTGGCCTGCGTGGTCTCAAGAGGCCTGCCATGGTCGAATCGAGCATGTCGGTCGTCCCCGACCTTCCGGTGCTGAGCCCGAACGCCTGACATGCATCATTGCTTGGTCCGGATCGTGTCACGGCGGGCAACTGCGCACGGGCCCGGGAGATCACCGGCATTCTCCCCATACGCCGATTTGGCCTGGGTAAAGGCGATTGGAGGTCTGGGAACCTTCCTTCATTCCATGGCTCTGTAAGATTTCAATTTCGGCGCGTCTTTGTTGGCGTAGTTGCCTCCTATTGGGGCAAACAGCACATGACAGTGTCCAAGTGATCAGAGAACGAGATGCAGTCCTGCCCCTTGCCCGGACTTAAAAAGAGGAAGATGCCTTCACTATGAGATACAGATCGTTCTGGCGCCAAGCGCTTGCTGCGGTGGGCCTAGCAGGAATGCTCTTCGCTCCGGTCACAGCCAATGCGGGTGTAATCGATGGTTCTCAGAGCGCGGGTGGTCTCACGGTGTATCTAGGCGTGGTGCCGGCGGCAGTGGTGAAGGGTCATCCAACCGGCCATCCCGAGGCGGAGATGCATGGCGGCACGCCGGCAAGCTCTCACAGCATGCACATCACGGCCGCTGTCTTTGAAAAGGCTTCAGGGACCAGAATCAGGGACGCGAATGTCACCGCGCATATCCTCGAACCTGGCGGAATACAACGATCGGTTCGCCTGCAACCGATGACTGTCGCGGGCGCGCTGACTTTCGGCGGGTACACAACCTTTGCCCGAGGCATCAATTACCGGATCGGAATTGTCGTGGACCGCCCGCCGCACATGCTACCGTCGCAATCGAAGCAGGCTCCGCACGCGATGCATCGCAAGCCGCCTGTGACGGTGCATTTCACCTATACCCATGACTGAAGCGTATCGCGCCGCAACCGAGCCCGCTGGACAGGTGCGTTCAAGCGACGACGGAGGTCTTCCTCTTCCATGGCGCTCTTGTCGTCTAAAGCGGGTCTGCATAACGACAGCAAACTGTAATTCACCGGAGGCTCAAACGTCTTCAGACGGCGGCGGCAGAAATCCGGCACCGTCAGCGGTCCGGCGCAGGAGGACTTCACAATGGCAGACCCACTCAAAACTCTAGATCAGCACGCTTTACGGTCCCACGCGGGGGCGCCCGCGCAAATCTACGATTCGGGGCTGCGATCCTATATGCTCGGCGTCTACAATTATATGGCCAGCGGATTGCTGCTCACCGGCTTGGTCGCGCTATTCGTGGCCAGCACGGACAGTGTACGCGCACTGTTCTTTGCTGCAACCGGAGCGCCGACAGGATTGGGATGGGTCGCTGTATTCGCGCCCCTGGCGCTAGTGCTTGCCCTGAGCTTTGGCATCAATCGGTTTTCCGAGACGGCGGTCAAGGCCATGTTCTGGAGCTACGCGGCACTCATGGGCGTGTCGCTCGCTACTATTTTCCTTGCTTACACTGGAGTCAGCATCGCCCGAACCTTTTTCGTGGCGGCATCGGCCTTTGCCGCGTTGAGCTTGTGGGGCTATACGACCAAGCGCGATTTGTCCGCGTGGGGATCGTTCCTGATCATGGGGGTGTTCGGCCTGATCATCGCCATGCTCGTCAACATGTTCCTGAAATCCTCGGTGATGGACATGATCGTGAGCGGCATTGGAGTTCTGCTGTTTGCCGGGCTCACGGCCTATGACACCCAAAAGATCAGGAATATCTATTCTGAGGTTAGGGGCAGCGACTTCCGCGGCAAGGCGATCGTAATGGGTGCACTGACGCTGTATCTCGATTTCATCAACCTGTTCCTGTTTCTGCTCCGCTTCATGGGTGACCGCCGATGACCATACCCGCTGGCAGCTCCAACGCGCGCGGTATTCTGGTCCGAGGTCCTGGTGTCGGCGAGCACGGCACATTTAGCCGGAGGTGCAAGGCGTGAAATCTCCCGCGGACGGAAGTGACACGCAAAAAGGCAATCGACGCCCGGATGAACGGAGGCAGTGCATGCACGACCCGGTACTGATGGCACAAATCATTGGCGGTGCGGGCTTCGTTGCTGCGCTCGACCAGTCAGGCGGTTCGACGCCGACTGCGCTGGCAAACTATGGCATCAGCGCTCACGATTATTCCGGTGAAGAGAAGATGTTCGCCCTCATCCATAAGATGCGGAGCCGGCTCATTACCGCTCCGTCGTTCGATGGCCGCAAGATCCTGGGTGCGATCCTGTTCGAGAAAACGATGGATGGCGAGGTGGACGGCACACCCGTGCCGGACTTGCTCCGGCAGCGTGGCATCGTGCCCTTCGTCAAGATCGATCGGGGTCTGGAAGACGAAAAGGATGGGGTTCGGCTCATGAAGCCGATTCCGGCTCTCGAGACCTTGCTTGTCCGCGCAAAGGCCAAGGGCGTTTTTGGTACGAAAATGCGTTCGCTGATCAACGAGGCGTCCACCGGAGCCATTGGCGCTATTGTCGATCAACAATTCGACATCGCAAATCGCATTCTGGACAAGGGCCTGATGCCAATCGTCGAGCCGGAGGTGAACCTGAAAAGCAAGTCGCGCGCCGAATGCGACACTATACTTCTTGGCGCGCTGACGAAAGCACTCGATAGACAGCCAATTGGCCGCCGGGTAATGCTCAAGCTTTCCATGCCAGCAGCGCCAGACCTATTTGCGCCGCTTGTGGGACATCCCAGCTGTGCGCGGGTGTTGGCGCTTTCAGGCGGGTATTCGCAGGAAGAGGCTTGTGATGAGCTGGCGAAAAATCATGCGCTTGTGGCAAGCTTCAGCCGGGCGCTTCTGCAGGATCTGCGCGCCGGGATGGATGACGAGGAATTCGATCGGGTGCTCGCCGAAGCCATTGAGCGGATTTACCGCGCGTCGACCGTGAAGACGGCCATCAACCCGGTATGAGTTTTTCGAGAGCTGCCAGCGGGGGCTGCATTCGCCTGTTCCCGCTTACGTTCCGTTCGACCTGGCTTGCGCCTTCCAGCACATATCGCAGACCGGGTCGCCGCGGGAGAGCGTCTGTCGCCGCTCATAATGGCCTCGGCCGCCGTCATTCGCGATGATGTCGGCGCCGGGCCAGTCGTACCGGCACCAGCTTTCGTAAAAAGCTTCTAGGTCGCCGCAGTCGCCCGTTTCCGCAATGAGGGTCCGTATAAGGGTCTGCGGCGGACAGTGGGTAAAGTGGGTGATGAGGTCGTCGCCCTCCCGGCGCACCTCCACCGCGTAACCCGGTGCGCCAGGCGCGTTGAACGGAAAGCGCAGCAGCAGTCCGATCGTGCCGCGTAGCCGCTTGCCGGGATCTCGCGTGACCAGACGGAGAGGGAGCGAACTCAGCCGCAGAAGAAGCGCGTAGACGTCCCACCCGATGTCGGCGACCACGCTGCGCGACGATTCTCTGGAGAGCCCTGCTTCGAGCAATGCCCGATAGGCCGCGGCGGTGTAGATGGCTAGCTCCACCATGAGACGATTGCCTGCGCTCGGAAGTTGACCAAGATCGGACAAGGCGCGCAGTTCGTTCGCCTGTGGCTCCAGGTTCGCGAGCAACAGATCAATCTCATCCGGCAACCACCGCAGCCACGCGCCATCCACCCGCTTGAGAGTTCTCGTTTCGAGCACCTTGCGCGCCGACTGGCCCAACTTCCAGCGGATCAGCCGACGGACAGGGCGCCAGAGCTTATTCACACTGTCATGGCTCGCTTCTGAGATCGAGCGTCCGCAGTCTCAGAGCATTGCCGATAACCGATACCGACGAGAGGCTCATCGCGGCTGCCGCAATCATCGGGCTCAGCAATATGCCAAACCAGGGGAACAGAACGCCAGCGGCGATCGGCACGCCGAGCGAGTTGTAGGCAAAGGCGAAGAACAGATTCTGGCGGATGTTGCGCATGGTTGCACTCGAGAGCCGGTGCGCTTGGGCCAGACCTTCGAGATCGCCGCGCACAAGGGTCATACCGGCGCTTTCGATCGCGACATCGGTGCCGGTTCCCATCGCCACGCCAACATCGGCCGCGGCGAGCGCAGGCGCATCGTTGATCCCGTCGCCCGCCATTGCGACAGTCTTGCCTGCCGCCTTCAATTCACCAACGATGCGGTTCTTGTCCGCAGGCGAGACATCGGCATGAACCTCGTCGATCCCCACTTCGTTTGCCACGGCGCGTGCGGTTGCCTCGCTGTCGCCGGTCAGCATGACCACCCGAATACCGGCTGCGTGGAGACGGCCGATGGCGCGCGCGCTCGTCGGCTTGATCGGATCGGCGACGCCAATCAGCCCGGCCGGCTTGCCGTCGATGGCGACGAACATCACCGTCCGCCCCTTCGCGCGCGCGGTTTCGGCGGCGTCGGCCATGATCGCGTCATAGGCACCGACCCGGTGCATCATCTTTGCGTTGCCGATCGCGACGTGTCGCTTGCCAACGCGTGCCTCGATACCTTCGCCCGTCACGGAGGAAAAATCGCTCGCCGCCTCGAACTTGTGGCCGCGAGTGCGAGCGCCTTTGACGATCGCCTCGGCGAGCGGGTGCTCACTGCCGATTTCGGCGGCACCCACCAGGCGCAGCATCTCCGATTCATCGATGCCCTGTGCAGGTTCGACCATGACCAGCTCCGGTCGGCCTTCGGTCAGCGTCCCGGTCTTGTCGACGACGATAGTGTCGACCTTCTCGAAGGTCTCGAGCGCCTCGGCATTTTTCACCAGGATACCGTTTTGCGCACCCTTGCCGGTCCCGGTCATGATCGACATCGGCGTGGCGAGGCCCAGGGCGCAGGGGCAGGCAATGATGAGTACGGCTACGGCATTGACCAGGCCATACGCGAACGCCGGTTCCGGCCCCCAGACCGACCAGGCAGCGAAGGTGAGTACGGCGATGCCGATTACGACGGGCACGAACCAGCCCGCGACAAGATCGGCCAGACGCTGGATCGGCGCGCGGCTGCGCTGCGCCTCGGCCACCATCTGCACGATCTTTGACAGCATCGTGTCCTTGCCCACGCGTTCCGCAGACATGACAAAGCCGCCGGTCTGGTTGACCGTACCCCCCGTCACCTCGTCGCCGACCGACTTTTTCACCGGTAGCGGCTCGCCGCTGATCATCGATTCATCGACGCTGCTCGAGCCTTCAAGAATACGGCCGTCGACGGCGATCTTGTCGCCGGGGCGGACGCGCAGGCGATCGCCCGTAGCCACCTGATCGAGAGCAACCTCGCGCTCCGAACCGTCGGGCAGGAGTTTTAGCGCGGTCGGCGGAGCGAGTTCGAGCAGCGCGCGCAGCGCGCTCGATGTTGCGCCGCGCGCCTTGAGTTCGAGCACCTGCCCGAGCAGGACAAGCGTGGCGATGACCGCCGCGGCTTCGAAATAGACCGCCACCCGCCCATCGGCATCGTGAAAACCGGGCGGGAAGATGTGCGGCGCAATCGTTCCCACGACGCTGAACGCGTAGGCGATGGCGACGCCGAGCCCGATCAGCGTGAACATGTTGAGGTTCATCGTCCGGACCGATTGCAGACCGCGCGTAAAGAATGGCCAAGCGCCCCAGAGCACGACAGGTGTGGCCAGCGTCAGCTGTATCCATTGCGCCAAGGCCGGTTCGACAAGCTGTGAAAACGGCTGCCCCGGAATCAGGTCGCCCATCGCGTAGACGAACAACGGGATAGTGAAGGCCAGACTTATCCAGAAGCGCCGGCTCATGTCGATGAGCTCCGGATCGGGGCCGTCATCGAGGCTGAAGGTTTCCGGTTCGAGCGCCATGCCGCAAATCGGGCACGAGCCTGGTCCTTGCTGCCGGATTTCCGGGTGCATCGGACAGGTGTAAATCGTGCCCTCGGGCAGGTCCTCGACCGCCTGCAGATGCGTTCCGCTCAGATACATTTCGGGATCGGTTGCGAATTTCTGCTGGCAGTGCGCGGAGCAGAAGTAGTGGCGCGCGCCGTCGTGCTCGGCGCTGTGCTCGGCTCCGGCGATCGTCACGCTCATGCCGCAAACCGGATCAATCGCTACGCCTTCGGTCGGCAGCGCGCCGCTGGCAGGGTCGCAGCAGGTCTTGTGATCAGTCATTTGCAACTCCGAACCAGCGCCTTGCGAGGCGGTGCAGGGGGACGAGGAGGGCCGCTGCCCAAAAACCGTAGATCAAGGACCAAAACAGACCCGCGAGAACACCGCCGAGTGTCAGCCATTCAAACCCGGGGAGCCAGGGCGACCAGGCGCGGTGCATTTCGAATCCGGAAGGAAGGGCCAAACCGTAAAGGATACAGGCAATAAGACTGATCATCAGGAACAGGCTGAAAGCCGTGCCCCAGACGAGGATCGCGCGGGGAATGGGCAATTGCGTCATGATCGGCTCCTTGCTTCTGACCGGCAAATTCGGCGCGCTTCGCGGTTTGTCCCGCTCCGATGGACAGGCTAGTGCTTCGACACCATTCTCCGTTAGCCGACAGGCGGGCATTTGTAAACGTTACCCCGGTAGGGTAAGGAAGAGCGGTGCATTTGGTATGATATGCCCTGAGGCGACGAGGGATCGAGAGATGAAGTTCACCAAGGAAATCGCTCGTCTGCGGCGGGTCGAAGGCCAGGCGAGGGGTGTGATCCGCATGTTGGAAGATGAGCGGTACTGCGTCGATATCCTGCATCAAATCGCTGCGATGGAAGCCGCATTGCGGGCAACGAGAGCCAGGGTTCTCGGCATTCATGCCCATGACTGTGTCCAGGAAGCGATCGAGAGCGGCGACAAGGAAGCGCAGCGCGCGAAGTTCGCCGAACTCGCAGAGCTTTTTGGAAAGGCGGGTCGCTGAGGGGCAAAATGCCTGTTGTCACAGCGCCCTGCTTCCCCAGCGCCTCTCCAGTTGGGTCCTTGGACAAGGCTTTGAAGGCGTCCTGAGTCGCCTGCTGGTCACCGCTGTCTCTCCAGCGAAGCCATCGAGAGGAACGCGCCGATATAGGCGAGCGTCGATTCCGCGCCTGCGTTGGCATTCATCCGGTCCTCGTGAAGGCCATCATGACACAGACCTTTTTCCGGTTCCACGAGCGAGCAGCCAAGATCATTTCGTCCGAAAAACCATGCCATCGCGATATCCGCTCGCTCGCGCCACAGGGCGGTCTCGACGCCAGAACTGGCGGCGGCGAGGCACCCATCGATCATCGCATGGGCTTCGATGGGTTGCTGATCGAACCTGCACGGCAGTTGGTGCCTGCGCCCAAAACTGTGCGTACCGACGGGGTGAAAGACCTTTCCGTCGTATTGCCAGTCCCAGAGTGCCTGCAGGGCCGATAGTCCAGCCTCCCGCAGGTCAGCGATGCCCAGCACCGTACCGGTCGTAATCGCGGCCTCGGCCAGGCGTCCATTGTCGTAGGCCAGCCCGTCTTCGAACCAGGGCCAGGCAGGTTGCACCGCGTCCCGCCAGCGCTGCAGCAATGCATGCGCCAGGTGCTCGCGCAGCTGCTCCGCTTCCGTCCAGGGAGAGCTGTTGCGCAGCAATGTGTCCAGACCCGTCAGGACCAGGCTCCACGAACGCGGCGAAGCGAGCTCGTGCAGGCGCGGCAGAACCGCTTCGAGAAGATCGCGTCCCCAGACCCGCATCCAGTCCTGAGGGGGCATCGCAATCATGACGCACAAGGCATGAACAGCGCGAGCGCAAGCATCCTCAGCCGCTTCCTCGTCCAGCCAGCGCCGATCATACGTCATGAAGTTCCTGAAATATCGTGCCTGCCGGTCGAAAGCATGATCGAGGAACGCGGCATAAGCGGCGAGAGCGTGTTGCTCTGCGGCGCTTAGCGAGCGCAGGTGGGCCAGACGGCACATTACGGTTACCGCTCGCGCGTTGTCATCGAGACAGTAGCCGTGAGAACGGTCGACGAAATGGTGCCGGGCGTGTTGGGCCAGACCCGTATCGTCGGTCAGCGCCAGCAAGTGGACGGTAATCGCCAGGTCGATCATCTTGTGCCATCCTTCACGGCCGCAGGCATAAGCCCGCGCGCGCTTGCTGCGTTGCCCGGGTGATCCCGACGACGAGACGAGGCGCTGGTCGTCATCGGCATTTGAGGCGTCCACGATAAGCCTGGATTGTGAGCAAACGATTCCCGCTAAACATGATAAGAGCTTCCTGTAGTGTGGCGCTCTGTTGCAGAAGTTTGAGGTAGGCGATCCTCAGCGGAATACTTGTATTGGAAGCTCGATGGATGATGATCCTGCCACTTCGGCCGCTGCCTGCGACGATGCCTTGAGGCCGATGGACGAAGCCGTCCGACGGGCGCTGGTGGACAGTCATCAGGACATTCTCAAATTCCTGAATCGGCGTCTCCTCAGTTCCCACGAAGCGGAGGAGGTTCTGCAGCGCTTCATGCTCCGGGCGATCGAGCGCGCCGGAGACCTTCGCGAGGCAAAGTCGGTCAAAGGTTGGCTTTCGCGCGTTCTGGCAACGACGATTGCCGATTTCCAGCGGACTGTCATCCGACGGCGCAGCAAGGAGATCGGTGTCGATCCGCATGAGCTTGCCGAGAGCAGCCATGCGCACACGCAACCAGAGGTGGATCTTGACCAGGCAGTGTGCAATTGCCTTTACCGGCTCCTGCCGACGTTGAAACCCGACTATGCGGAGGTCATCTGGCGCGCCGATTTGCTCGAAGAGCCTCGGGACGACATCGCGAAAAGTCTCGACACGACGGTCAACAATGTGACCGTCAGGTTGCACCGCGCACGCCGTGCGCTGAAAACCCGACTCCTGCAGATGTGCCGCACGTGCATCGAGCATGGCTTTCTCGATTGTGAATGTGCCCCTGCAGAGTCCTCGCTTCGAGCCAATGTGGAAGGGTCCTCGGCTGATTAGAACGGGCAGATATCTGTCAGGTCTCGAGCGGTTCTCCGGGGCGTACCGCCAAGTGGATTGTGCGGGACATTGGCTGACAGTACCTGCCCGGACGGGCGCAGGAATGTCTTGGCTCACCTGCAACGAACAAGCACCTGGCATGTTGTCGGGACGACGGCGGCCGCTCATGGGAAGATGGCATCGAATCTCGAATAATCTCCTGCACACCGACTGTCTGACCCATCACCACGGTCGCTGCTTCGTGGCGGGTGTTCTGTCCGCATCACTACGAAGGGCCTTGGTTGACGCGTTGACGCCCCGCCGACGAAGATTCCGGCCGGGCTGTTTCATCGCGCCACGCCTTTAGCGCTGCAGCAATTTGCGGCACGACACTGATTGCGTTGGATGGGTGCGCGATGGTGTCGGTACTGACGACCCTGGCGGTGCCCGCCGCCTGCAGTTTCCCAAAGGCATCGCCTGCCAGGATCGGATGGACGACGATCGCGATCGGCGTTGCGGCAGCTGTTTCCCGAAGAATGTGCGCCGCTTCGATCATTGTGCGGGCGCTTGAGGCGATGTCATCAATGATCACCGGCGTAAGGTTGGATAAATCAGGAAGATTGTCGGCCGAGATACTGACGTCGTAATCGCCCCTGCGCTCCTTGCGGAGAACTGCGTAGGGAGCGCCGGCCAGGCTAGCGATTTCTTCGACCCACTGACCGCTCTCCTCATCGGGACCGATAAGGAGCGGATTGGGGACTTCCCGGCGTATCCACGCGGCGATTGCGGGTGCGGCCTGAACCGCAATGGCCGGGATGGAATAGACCGCGCCTAGGTCCGGATGTCGGTGCAGGTGCGGATCGACAGTGATGAGCCCATCGAACGCACGCGAGAGTAGACGCGCAAAAGTGACCGAAGTTACGGCTTCGCCTTCATTGAAGGCCTTGTCCTGGCGCATATAAGCCAGATAGGGCGCAACGAGGCTAACGCGGCGCGCGCCCATTTCGCGTGCCTTGTCGGCCGCGAACAAGAGGGCCAAGGCCTTGGTATCGGGCCGATCGAGCGTGCACAGCAGAACGACGTCTCGCCCACGGACGGAGGACAACAGACGCACATAGCTCTCGCCGTCCGGAAACTGCCGCCAAGCGATTTCTCCAAGCTCCATGCCGGTCTCGGCACACAAGTGAGCCGCCATGTCGGGCGAGGCGCTGAGCGAGAACAGAACCGGATTCATAGGCTTGCCAATCGGATGGCGTCGGGATTGGCGGCGGCGAAGGCCAGCGCGTAGTCCAGTTCGCCGCGGCTCTCCGCGTGAACGGTGAAGATCGGCTCTCCCCGCGCTACTGTCGCACCCAGCTTCACATGCAGCGATATGCCTGCCGATTTGGATCGCGGTGCACCCGCCAACTTGGCAATACGCGCCAGCGTCCGATTGTCGAATGCCGCCACCCTGGCACTGCGCGGGGCGCTGATCGTATATCGCAGCGGTGCGGTGGACGGTTCGGAAAAGCCCCCTTGCGCCTCGCAGATCGCCATGAACTTGTCGAGCGCCTGGCCGTCGTCGAGGATCGCGCTGGCCTGCGCATGCCCCCGCCCGGACGGTCCGCCAGCGAGGTCGAGAATTCTGCCTGACAGATCAATCGCCCGCTCGCGCAGGTCCGCCGGAGCATCGGGTGCTCTGCGCAGGACGGCGAGAACATCGTGCGCCTCGAGCGCTGGCCCGATGCCCGACCCCACCGGCTGTGTCCCATCGGTCAATACCGGGGTCACCGAGAGATGGAATTCCGCCGCGACCGCGACCAGATGCGCGCTGAGCCTGGCTGCTTCAGCTGGTGAGCGCACTTTGGCGGTTGCGCCCACGGGCAGATCGAGCAGGACATGCGTCGCCCCGGCCGCGAGCTTCTTGGACAGGATGGACGCGACAAGTTGGACTTCACTATCCACATCGAGCGCGCGCTCGACGCCGATCAGGATGTCGTCAGCCGGGCTCAGGCGCACATTGCCGCCCCAGACGACACATCCGCCCTCACGCTCGACTACGCGCCGCATCGCTGCCAGATCGAGATTGACTGGAGCCATCACTTCCATCGCATCGGCTGTCCCTGCCGGCGAGGTGATGGCGCGGGAAGAAGTTTTGGGCATGGTGAAGCCGGCAGCGGTGACAATCGCCACAATGAGCGGAGTGGTGCGGTTGGCCGGGAGCCCGCCGACGCAGTGTTTGTCCAAAACGAGTTCATCGGGCCAGTCGAGCCGGTCACCCGCTTCAAGCATGGCACGTGTCAACGCCGCAGTTTCGGTTACGTCGAGCGGCTGCCCCGCAAAGGCGGTCACAAAGGCGGCGAGTTCCACGTCGGAATAGCGGCCGGTGGCGATATCCGCGACGATCCGCGCAAGCCGGTCCTGCTCGAGCCGATGGCCGTAGATCTTGGCGCGCACATCGCTCATCGAAGCGAGTGGCTGCGGATGACGCACCTCAATGACATCGCCATCGCCAGCATGAAGCTGGCGCCAAAGAGCGTTTGGCAGTCCGACCTCGTCGGGGTCGAGCAGGCCGTTTGTCGTGAAAAAGAGCGTTGCGAGTGCGCGGCGGCCTCCCGCATGGACTTCCACGCGCGTCCGCGTCGCGAACCCTTCCGAACGGGCGACTGGACAGTCGGCGTGCATGAACACGATCGCTTCGCCACCGGTCTCGATGCCGAGGCGTCGGACGCGCAGGCCATGAGGCGCCACTGTGTGGTCGGTAAGCATCTGAGGACCGCTCGCTCTCACTCGAGCACCACGCGCTCGCCGTGTTCGGGCACCCGCGCCTCCCACCCAAGCCGTTCGGTGATGCAACGGCGAAACGTATCGGAGGCCTCCGGCTCACCGTGAGTCACGAATGTCTGGACCGGCGGATCCTCGAAGCCGCCAAGCCATCGCAGGAGTTCGCCCTGATCGGCATGGGCAGACAGCATGTCGAGACTGGCAACCTCTGCGCGCACAGGGATGAACTCTCCGTGGATCTTCAGTTCGCTCGCACCATCGCGCAGGGCTGCGCCCCGCGTCCCGCCGGCCTGGAAACCGGCCAGGAGGATCGTGTTGCGGGGATCGGGGGCATAAGCTTTGAGATGATGCAATATCCTTCCGCCCGTCGCCATCCCGCTGGCCGCGACAATGACTTTGGGCATGGGGTCGCGATTGAGGCGCTTTGAGTCCTCGACGTCACGGACGTATTCGGCAATGCCGCAGGCCTCCCGGCACTGGTCTTGCGTTAGGCGGTGCTCTCCAACATGGTCGCAGAAGATCGAACTTGCGTTGACCGCCATCGGGCTGTTGAGGAAGATCGGTACAGGACCAAGCCGTCCGCGGCGACGCAGCTGGCTCAAATGAAACAGCAGCGTCTGGGCGCGTCCGACCGCAAATGACGGGATGATGACGCTTCCGCCGCGCCCGATGGTGCGGTTGATGACCTCTTCCAAAGCGGTTTCGGGGTCGGTCTCGTCATGGTGTCGGTTGCCATAGGTCGACTCGACAACAAGATAGTCTGCTCGCGGAACTCGCACCGGATCGATCATCGTTGCTGCGGAGTAGCGGCCGACATCACCCGAAAAGACGATCCGCTTGCCGTTACAGTTCAGTTCGATGCTGGCCGCCCCGAGAATATGCCCCATTGGCCGGAAGATCGCGCTGCAGCCTTCGGCAACTTTCGACGGTTCGTCGAAGCTGGTCGGAGCGAAGGAGGTAAGCGCCGCCTTTGCATCGCGTTCGGTATAGAGTGGAAGAGCCGGCGTGTGTTTGCTGAACCCGCGCTTGTTGGCATAGCGTGCGTCCGCTTCCATGAGATAGCCGCTGTCGGGGAGCAGGAGCTCGCACAGCTTGAAGGTCGCGTGCGTGCTGATCACGGGGCCACGGAAACCGTCGCGGACAAGCGCCGGAATGAAACCCGAATGATCAAGATGGGCATGCGTGAGAAGAACGGCATCGATATCGCGCGGCGCGATGGGGAGGGGTTGGCGATTGCGCAGGCGTAGCTGCTTGAAACCTTGGAACAGGCCGCAGTCGACAAGGATTTTGCAGTCGTCGGTCTCGACGAGATATTTCGATCCGGTGACCGTACCGGCACCGCCCAGAAAAGTAAGTTGCAAGGTCATCGGTGCCTTCCTCGGGTGTGGCGCGGCACACCGCGCCGCTTGATGGATAGAGACGCGCTCGCTCGACTGTAATTACAACCCGAACGTCTCGCGCACTGTTTGCTCTGCCGCATTTGTCCGTGCCTGTCTGGGCGTTGTCGGCTGCTCAACCGCTGGAATTATCCCGCTTTGACAGGAGGGACAATGCGCCAGCGGTATGCTGCGGGTAGCACAGCATCACGCAGGAATCGGGCTCGCCGTGGGGCTCCGATCGCTTTCTCCGGACTCCGCTACGCTCCTGCCGATACCTTCCATTCGCGTCCGTTTGAGGAGCAGTGCATTCACGGCCACGAGCGCGGAGCTCCCCGACATGGCGATGGCGGCGACCGCCGGGCTGATGATCAGCGGGTAGAGGACGCCTGCCGCGACCGGAAAGGCAATGACATTGTAAGCGACAGCCCAGAACAGGTTCTGGTGCATCTTGCGCAAGGTTGCTTTCGAAAGAACGATCGCGCCGACCACGTCATAAGGATCGCTGCGCATAAGTACGACATCGGCGCTTTCCATAGCGACATCGGTGCCGGCCCCGATCGCAAAACCGACATCGGCCTGGGTCAGCGCGGGCGCATCGTTGATTCCGTCTCCAACCATGCCCACGCGCTTGCCCTGGGCCTGCAACTCCTTGACTTTATCGGCCTTCTGGCCGGGCAGGACGTCGGCGAGCACGGTGCCGATGCCCAGCTGTGCCGCCACGCGCTTTGCCGTGCCCTCATTGTCGCCGGTCAGCATTGCCACTTCGACCCCGCGCTTGCGCAGCGCCGCGACCGCCGCAATGGCGGTGGGGCGCGGGGCGTCGGCGATGGCGATCAGACCGACCAGATCGCCCTTGTGCGCGACGTGAACGACTGTTCGTCCGGCACCCTTCAGCTCATCCGCCGCCTCGGACAAGGTGCCGAGTGGGACGTTCTCCTCGTCCATCAGTCGGCGATTGCCGAGCAGCACCGTGCTTCCGCCCACCAGCGCCTCTGCGCCCATGCCTTCCCGGTTATGAAAGTCGCGGACGTCGTCGAGCGCGAGATCGCCTGCGCGGTCAAGGATGGCGAGTGCGAGCGGGTGTTCCGAACCACGCTCGACCGCGGCGGCGAGCCGCAACACATCCTCGTCGGATCGGCCTTCCGCAGCGACGATGTCGACCACATGCGGCTGCCCCATGGTTAGCGTGCCGGTCTTGTCGAATACGATGACGTCGAGTTTGGTCGCATCCTCGAGCGCGCCGGCATTCTTGAACAGGATGCCGTTGGTCGCGCCGAGCCCGGTCCCGACCATGACCGCCATCGGGGTCGCGAGTCCCAGAGCATCCGGGCAAGCAATGACGAAGACGGTTATTGTCAGCGTGACGGCGAACAGCAATGGCGCGCCGAGCCACCAGAACCATGTCGCAAAGGTCGCCAGTCCGATAAGGATCGCGATCAAGACCAACCACTGCGACGCGCGGTCGGCAAGCAGTTGCGCCGGGGCCTTGGAATTCTGCGCTTCCTGGACGAGCTTGACAATTTGGGCCAGCGCGGTGTCGGCACCAACTTTGGTTGCCTTGTACCGGAAGCTGCCGCTCTTGTTGATCGATGCGCCGATGACTTCGTCGCCGACCGCCTTGTTGACCGGCATCGACTCGCCGGTAAGCATCGATTCATCGATTAGCGAGGTTCCTTCGACGATTTCCCCGTCGACGGGTATCTTGTTGCCAGGCTTGATAATGATCGTTTCGCCCACCTGGACTTCGGAGGTGGCGATCTCCACTTCGCGGCCATCGCGAATGACGGTCGCCATCGGCGGCGCGAGATCGAGCAGTGCGCGTATCGCCTGCGACGCCCCGGCGCGCGCGCGCATTTCGAGCCAGTGGCCGAGCAGGATGAAGACCAGCAGGACCGCGACTGCCTCGTAGAACTGCACACCGGGAAAGAGGAAGGTCGAGCCGACGCTGAAGAGATAGCCTGTTCCGACCGACAGCACGACAAGCACTGCCATGTTGAGGATTCCGTTGCGCAGCGCGCGCCAGGCGGCGACGAAGAACGGCCAGCTGGGATAGATAACCGCAGCGCTCGCGAGGAAGAACAGCCACAGATCGAGGCCCAACCCGAAAGGCGGAGCAGGCGGCGTGAACATGCCGCCCATTGGCGAATAGACAAAGATCGGAATGGTAAAGAGGAGAGCCACCCAGAACCGGTTGCGCATGTCACGGACCATCGCTTGCATGTCGGCACCGGCGCCGTGTCCCATTTCGTGCGCCATGGCATCCTGCGCGTGCGCCTTGCTGGCAGCCGCAACTCTTTCGTGGCCGGCATGAGCGGATGGTACCGGGTCGGGCCCTGGCTTGCAGACATGTCGGGGATGGACCGTGCCGCGACAGCGGAACCCGCAGGAGAGCACGGTCCGGCGCAGCTCTTCCTCGCTCGTCAAACCCCCGTCAAAATCAACCGTAACGCTTCCCGAAGCCGGATTGGCGACAGCGCGACTGACGCCGTCCTCGGCTTCCAGTTGTTTCTCTACGCCGAGATGATCGAGTTCCTCGAAGAGGCCGCCGACCTCAAGCGTCACTTTTGCCAAAACAACCTCCAGAAGATTCTTCGTTCTCTCGTCCGGCAGCGTACACTGCGGATTCATTGCTCGCTTGGCAAAGACGCTTGAACACCGAGGGAATTACACCGTGAGTTCGGATTCGCTCTTTCACGGTATCGCGGCGCAACCAATTGGCTCGCCGCGTCGCTCGGGATCGGTTCAAACGGTGCGCGCCGCGAACAGATCGTTGCGGCGCTCATTGACGATGGCACGTGCAGCTTCCTCGGGGAAGCCGATGCCGGTCAGGAGTTCTTCGCACAATTGCAGACTAGCCTCAACGGTGTCGGGTACCGTCCCCGATGCACCGAGTGCTTGCAGCCGGCGTGCATGCTCCGCATCTCGGGCTCTTGCGTAAATGGGCACATGCGGCCAGAGCTGGTGAACCGCGCCGACAACATGCTCGGCACTCCCGGGCGCATCCATAGTGGTCACGAACGCCGCAGCGCGCTCGATACCAAGATGCGGAAGAAGATCCGGCTGACTTGCATCGCCAAAGACAACCGGCATTCCCTTCGCACGCTGACGTGCGATGACTTCGGCATCGGTATCGAGCGCGACATAACTGATGCGCTGAGCGTCTAGCAGATCAGCCAGAAGATGCCCAACCCGGCCGAAGCCGCCGATAATCACATGGGCTTCCCCTGTAATCCCGAGGTCGGCAGGTACGAGGGTGCCATTCTCCCGCTTCTCTAAAAATCGGCCCAGCAGGCGGCCGGCGGCGGAAAGGGCCGGGGTGAGAAACATCGTCAAGATAACCACCATAAGCATGAACTGACCGACAGTTGGGTCCAGCACGCCGACCGCAAGCCCGGCAGCGAGGATGACGAATGCAAATTCGCCGCCTTGGCAGAGCAGGACCGCAGTCTCCGCAGCGACGGCTGTGGGCTGCCGGAACGCTTTCGAAACCACGAACAGGGTCCCAGCTTTGAGTGCGACGAGGCCAATCACTGAAAGTACGACCCAGCCTAGCAACTGCCAGACGGCACTCACGTCAAGGCTCATGCCGACGGACATGAAGAAGAGGCCCAGGAGTAGGCCCTTGAAGGGCTCGATATCACTGGCCACCTGGTGGCGGTACTCGGTGTCTGCGAACAGCAGCCCAGCAAGAAATGCGCCGAGGGCCATCGAAAGGCCCGCCTGTGCCGTGAGTGCAGCGGTTCCAAGCACAATCAGCAGGACGGCGGCCATAAACACTTCGCGGCTGCCGCTGCCGCCGACGAACCGCAACAGCGGCCGTATAGCAATGCGTCCGACGGCCAGAATGGCGGCGATAATGATAGCAGCCTGAAGGATCGCCCGTGTAGCGGCTCCGGCCAGCGACTCGCTACCTTCTGCGCCAGCCACGCCTACGAGAAAGAGGACGGGGACGACGGCGAGGTCTTGAAACAGGAGGATACCGAACGCTGTGCGCCCGAACCGGGTGCCAAGACGCCCTGTCTCAGTCAAACTCTGCATGACGAGCGCGGTGGATGATAATGCCAGACAGAGCCCTAAAATCGCGGATGCGATCATGGAGTTGCCGAAGGCGTAGGCGATCGCCCCGATGATGGCAGCGGATGCGCAGACTTGCCCGGTGCCAAGACCGAAAACGATCCGTCGCATCCCCCACAATTGCCTCGTCGAGAGTTCAAGGCCGATCATGAACAGCAGAAAGATTATGCCGAGCTCAGCGACGCGACGGACACCGTCGACATCCGCGATAACCACATAGGCGAGCAGTGGCACATCCACGACAATGCGGTTGAGACCGTGCGGGCCAATCAAAAGGCCGGCAAATAGAAATCCGAGGACAGAGCTGATGCCGAGTTTACGGACGGTCGGGATCACCAATCCGGCAGCCGCGAGGAAAACAAAAATTTCCCTCAAGTGGGGAATTTCGTGATCCAACAGTTAAGCCTTTCGAATAGCTGTCATTGCAGCGAGCTGCTCGCACGCTGCCGATCTGCGACCCGGTAACGGTCGTCTCGCTTGTAAATGGGAGTTCGGGATACCCGGACGATAAGGGTCAAGGAACATCAGGAATTTTGCGGTGCGTCATCCCGCATCGCTTTGCCTCCCTCCTCCACCAACAGGAAGACTGTAAACTTTCCCCGATCCAGCGCCACGCCATTCCGTCACTCGGCGAGGAAGCGCTCGGATTTTGCTGTGTCCATTCGCGCGCCGGAGGCGAGCGCCGGCGAACGCCGCAAGAAGAACGTCAGAACCATCACGCTCATGATCGCTGCAAAGAAACACCAGACCGATATGAACCAGGTTAGGTAAAAGATGCCGGCAAGAAGAAACGACACGATCGCTGCGATGCCAAACCATCGCACCCAGCGGTGGCTCGACAGAAGAGGGCTTATGCAGGTTCCCAAAATATACAGAGCCATGACGATTTTAACGTAGAAGTGGGGTGATACGTAGTCGATATGTCCCTCGGCAGCTGTAGCCACAATCGGAAGCCGGATGAGGAAATAGAGCAGATAAAGACCCACTGCTGTTCCTCCCGCAACCGCTACCAGCAGCGCCTTGCGGCGCCATTTCACAGGTTCGAGAAAATAGACGGCGAGCGGGACAAAGATTGGCCAGAGTACGTGTGAAAATATCGAATAGGCGTAAGTCAGCACGGTACTGAGAAGCTGCGTCTTGTCAGGGAATGTCAGCCAAAGCGCGCCCTCGATCAATTGCTGAACGCCAAACAGGAGCGGTATCGCTGCATATGGCCGCTCGGCAGGGTTTCGCGCAAGGCGTATGCTGAATGCACCGGTAACCAGCAACGCTGCTCCGGCGGTGAAACTAGCTGTGGCCGAAAAGCACATATTTGACCTTACCCCCGCAAATTCACGCGCTCATTCTCAATCGACCCTCGCACATTCGGCGGGGACCCGTCTCTATCGACACATGCTTGGGAACTTCCAAAGATGCCACACTAGAGTGCGTGCCGCGCGCAGACAAAGATCCCAAACATAAGGCAACCTTGCGTGATCGGGAAGACTGATGTCACGGATAAGGGGACCCACGAGCTCGCGGTTCCAGTGTAATACGTATGCGTACCAAGCGTCTCAATGGGCGCCGGAGGTGCAACGCCCGACAGCAGGGGAGTGCTGGCCCGATCACAATAGCCTTGATCCTTGCCGCGCTTGCGCCGCTCATTGCGGTCCTCGGACTGCTGGTCATGCTTCGTTTGCCTGCCGCCGTGGCGATGCCTATCAGCCTTCTCGTTACCGCCCTTGTGAGCGTCGTCATCTGGCGTGTGCCGGTAATCCAGGTTCTTGCTGCCGCCGCCGAGGGGACGGTGATCGCGGCATCGATCGTCTGGATAGTCTTCGGGGCGATTTTCCTGCTCAAGGTTCTCACGGCAGGCGGAGCCATGACCGTCATCCGGGACGGGTTCACCCGCATTGCCCCTGACCCCCGCGCGCAGATTATAGTCATCGCCTGGCTTTTCGGGGCCTTCCTCGAAGGTGCTGCTGGTTTCGGAACCCCGGCCGCGATCACCGCACCCTTGCTTGTCGCTCTGCGCTTCAGGCCAATGGCAGCCGTGGTGCTTGCGCTGATTGCCGACAGCAGCCCTGTTTCCTTCGGCGCGATCGGCACGCCCGTCGCAATAGGCCTCGCGCAGGGTCTGGAGGAAGACGGACAGGTCGATGCGGCAATCGCGGCCGACGGTGACCAAAGTTTGGAAACCATGCTCGAAGCAGTCGCGGTTCAGGCAGCGATGATAGATCTTTTTGTCGGCAGCCTCATCCCTCTCATCATGATCCTGATCTTCACGCGTTTCTTCGATGTGCGTCAAAGTTGGAAGGCCGGTCTCGCGGCGTGGAAATTCGCCTTGGCGGCCGGCTTTGCCTACACGCTGCCCGCACTTGGCGTGGCGGCAATGCTCGGGCCCGAGCTGCCCGCGCTCATCGGCGCTCTTTGTGGTCTAGCGATCATCGTTCCGATTGCCCGGAAGGGATGGCTTTTGCCGGATGGAGGGCTGAGACCAACTTTAGAGCACGGCGCCCTCGTCGCCTCCCCGATGTCACTCAAGCGTGCCTGGTCACCCTATTTGCTTCTCGCGGTGATGCTTGTCGTTACGCGGATCGAAATCCTGCCGTTCAAGAGTTGGTTGAACAAGGTTTCCATTCAATGGAACGGCATCTTCGGGACAGAGATCAGTGTCTCGGTCGCGCCATTCTACCTGCCAGGCGCCATGTTTGTTGTCATCGCCGTGCTGACGCTTCGCATGCACCGGATGAACCTTGCCCAGGTCCGAACTTCGCTCAATGAGGCTGCCCGAATCGTCGGAACGAGTGCGATGGCACTGGGCGCAGCGGTGCCGATGGTACGCATTTTTATCCAGTCAGGCGTGAACGACGCTGGTCTTCGCAGCATGCCGATGGAGCTTGCCAGCTTTGCCGCTGGCGGTGTCGGGACGAAATGGCCGCTGGTCGCTCCGTTGCTTGGCGCTCTTGGCAGTTTTCTTTCAGGTAGCGCCACATTCAGCAATATGACATTTGCTCTTTTGCAGACGCAGGCCGCTGAGCAGGTCGGCATGCCAACAGTACTGGTGCTCGCCGGACAAATGCTCGGTGCGAATGCCGGCAACATGGTATCTGTGCTGAACGTGGTAGCCGCAGCCGCGGTGGTTGGTCTGATCAGGGAGGAAGGAAGGATCATTCGTTTCACCTTCCTGCCGATGCTCATCTACGCGCTGGCCTCGGGCACGATCATCTTTGCGCTCATGCTGGCGTCGTGACAATGGATCGCGGGCTCCGGCAGTTCGATCACTGTCGCACGGCGCGGGGCTAAATCATGCCGAGGCCACGAACATTATCCGGTAAAAGTGGCCAATAAACTTGCCGCCACTTCACCTAACTCTGAGCCGCTAAACTGGGTAGCGGCATTTTCTTGCTAACCGGCGAGACGGGCGACCTCATCCGCCAACATTCGCTGCGATTGCTGGAAGAACTCCCGAGCGTCCAGGCCTGGCGGAATCGGAGGTAGAAGCGAAACTGTAATGACGCCGGACCGCAGGACAGATCCGGCCGGCCAGAAGCGCCCGGAATCGTGAGCGAAAACAAGCGCGGGCAGGCCAAGCGTACGATACAACAGTTCCACGCCGCGTTTGAAAATGATTGGCGATCCGACCGGTTGGCGTGTGCCTTCTGGGAAAATCAACAGTGATCGGCCGTCGGAAAGAGCATCCCGGCACGCTGTCACCATGCTTCGCACCGAGCCGGTGGTGTCGCCTCGATCGATGATGACCATGGGAGAATATCGAAGATACCAACCCAGAACGGGTATTTTGAGAAGTTCCTGCTTCGCGACTATGGCCAGATCGGGAAATAACACGAGTGCCGCAATCGTTTCCCATGGCGACTGATGATTTCCCAGAATCAAGGCTGGTCTGAGAGGAACATGGCAATCGCCGTGTACGCGATGTATTATACCGGTCCACGCGGCAAGGAGTGACAAGGTCCCTCGCGCCCAGAGCCGCGTAATTCTGCGCACAACTCGCGGAGGTCTTCCGCTGAGCCAGAGAACAGGAATCAGAGGCGCGAAGCTTAGAGTCCAGAGAACCCAGGAAGCTTTGAAAAGCCATGTTCTCAGCGTGAGAATGTGGAAATGCCTTCCATTTTCGTGCCGCGCGGACCCATGCCGAGGGTTCAGATGGGCCATCAAAAGAGACGCGTGCAGGGCACAGGAATTACACAAGCACCTGTTGCACGGCGCGCGGACCTGGCTCGTGGTGCGCGGGCGCGGTTCGAAATCTTCGATGGTGATGATGGCGCACTCGGATTGGCCAACTTGCCGTGTCGACGAGCTGGGTGAAACTTCATGGAAGCTGGAAAGGACGACAAAAGCCGACCTTCCCGAGCGCGTTGCGATATCCGGGCGGCCGGAGATCGGCTTGCTGGGAGGTTTCCGAGCTTCAGAAATGTGTGGAAAGCGGCGGGCCGCAGGCTATGATCGTCCTTATTGCGGCTTTGGTCTCACCGATAAGGGCAACCGGCACAGTTGCGATTCCCGCAGCTCTGACAGGCGCATCATTGCCGCCTGCAAACACTGCATCCCCAAAGAACATCATCTCGTCCTTGCGAATGCTGACCACCTCGGCAAAGCGCGCAAGCCCGTAGGCCTTGTCGACGCCGCGCCGTGTAATATCGAGCGAAGTCGCTCCACCGATACGAATCGAAAAGGCTGGCAACTTTGGCTCGAGGAAAGCTTTGAGCCGCTGACGTTTGCGAAGATCGGGATCCCAGCTTCGTTTTTGGTCGAGTGGCGCCTGCTGGCCGAGACCGGAAAAGGTGATCTGCGTACCTCGATCCTCGATCCGATCGCCCCAGCTCTGCCCGGCATCCAATCCGATCGCCGCGATTGCCTGTTGCAGCGCTGCGTAGATCGCGCTGCGCTCAGTTTCAGTCAGAACATCGGCATAGACTTGCCGCCAGCGGCGCTCATATTGGAAAAACTTGCTTCCGGAAGTGGGCAAGAGAAAGAGCCGGGACAGGTCAGCGACATCGGGCAGCCGTCCGAGCAGCTGCTTGTCGAATTGGGGCCAGTCCCCGCCTGAGATGACCGCAACCGCCATATGATCGAGCAGGCTGGCCAGAAGGCCACCCATTTCGGCATCAATCGGCTGCTTGCTTTCAGCCAGAGTCCCGTCGAGGTCAAATATGGCGATCGATTTCATGGACGCTCTTTCAAATCCGAATTCAGATTGGGATAGCCACCGAAAACGAGATGCGCGCGCGCTGGGGTCGCGTTTGGCGCAGATCCGGCGATCTCCAATTCAGCCCTCACACTCGCCCATTCACGACAAGCCGTGGCGCATCTGCGCGCAGGGGATCACTGGAGCCGGCCTGCGAAAAGGATGTCTGTGGTTGGGCCTCAAAGTGGGGTTCCGCTTGTTGTAGCGGGATGGGCCGATTCGCAACATCGCCAATTATCATTGCATAACGTTGCGCCACCGCCGACCAGGTCATTGTGCGGCCGAGCGCAAAGGCGCGTGCCTCGGTCTGGCGCCGCAAGCTGAAGTCCGACAGGAGGCGGCCGACGGCACCGGCCATCGCCTGCGGGTCGCTGAACGGCACCAGCATGCCGCGGCCGTCCGCCAGCAACTCCTGCGCATGCCAATAGGGAGTCGAGACGACCGGCTTTCCCAGGCCAACGGCATAGGCAAGCGTGCCAGAGCAAATCTGCGCCTCGTTAAGATAGGGCGTGACATAGATATCGCAGGCTGCGAGCAGCTGCAGCAGATCGGGCAGATCGACATAGCGATCGACAAAATGGAGATGGCTGGCTACGCCGAACTCGTCCGCCAGTTTGCGAAGACTGTCGCGATAGCGCTCCCCCTCGCTCGCGCGCAGGTGCGGGTGGGTCGCGCCGACGACCGCATAGAGAAGGTCGGGATTGGTCCGGACCAGTTGCGGCAGCGCGGCGATCATCGTCTCGATCCCTTTCCCCGGTGAAAGCAGGCCGAACGTCATGGCAACCGAGCGCCCGCCGAAGCCAAGCGCGTGCTTCGCGCGCTCTGAATCGGACAGAGCAAGGTCGGGAATACCATGCGGCACAACAGCAATCTGGTCTGCCGGTGCAGCATAGATCTGTTCCAGCATCTCACGGCCCTTTTCGGCCATCACGACGAGACGGGCCGAATGCCGAATCAGTTCGGCCATGACCCGTCGCTGATCGTCATCCGGTGTGCTCAGAACTGTATGCAAGATGGTGACCAGAGGTTTGCGAAGCTGGCGCAGGAAGCTCGCGAGATAGGATCCCGCCGGACCGCCATAAAGCCCGAATTCGTGCTGCAGGAGAACGGCATCGACAAGCGAGGAGTTCAGATACTCGGCGGCGTCGGTGTACGTCCGGGCATTTTGCTGTTCAATTTCCAGACCAACTTCCGCAGGGTAATCATACGCTCCAGCTTGATCGGTGACCGCAATCATCCTGCAACCCATTTTGGGCAAACCGTGCACGATCGCGCCGCGCAAATCCTGTGAGAAGGTGGCAATTCCGCATTGCCGGGGCACATAGCTGCCGACCATGGCGATCTGAGGGCTGGCATTCACGACGTTGACTGGATGCATGGTGGATTCTTCACTCGGTCTGTGTGGTAGGACGAGGCGGTTGCCGATGCTCTCGGGCAAGGTTCGTCCCCTGGATATTGACAAGGACGCGGAGTGAGACTTTTCCTTACGAAAAGCGCGCGCCGCGCGCCGCGCGCCGCGCGCCGTATGACAACTGTAAGAAGTCGCGCATCGAATCGTCCCTGTGGGCGTTTGATAGGCGGTCCAGAATGGGATGCTATTCATCCGGAGTGCGCATGGCCCGGTAGCGTGGGATCCGAGATGCAAACAACACGGAGCTGCCAATTTCTCCGAATACCGACTGCCCGGCACGGGACGCCCCCCACTCCTCCATCCCGTGCACGGGGAAGGGCGGCACGTCCAAATCCTGGCGTGTCGCCCTTTCATCTGTCGTCCTTGCGGAACTGGCGCCAATGGGCATTCTCGTTGACGGTGGCAGGTTCTGGGATGGCCGGATCGGCTGCACTGATAGTGCGGCCGGCCCGGCATGAACCTGACAGATCCCATTCCGCTCGCTTACCTGACGCTGGAGTGGACGATCCGCCTTGTCATGCTCGTGACTGTCACATCACGGCGCTCGCCGGAGGAAGCTCGCACCTGGCTTCTGTTCGCTCTCTTTCTTCCGATCCCGACGTTTTTATTTTATCTTATCGCCGGCCAACCGAAGGCACCGCGCTGGCGTCGGCGGCGGTTCGCCGAGGGGCAAATCCTGCTTGCGCGCGCGGCCCGGCAAATCGTCCATTCGCGCCATTGCCTGCGGCCGGCGGTGTCGGGTCATCTGGAATCAGCCACGCGCTTCGTCGAAAGCCTCAGTCGATTTCCGGTGCTGGGCGGAAATGCAATCCATTTTCTACCTGATTACGAAGGGGTAATCGATCGGCTTGTTGAGGATATCGAACAGGCAAGCGATCATGTTCATCTGACGACCTATATTTTTGCGGATGACGCAAGTGGCGACCGGATTATGTCGGCGCTGCTGCATGCCGCGAAGCGCGGGATCGATTGCCGCGTGCTGATCGATGCGATGGGTTCGTTTTCCTGGGCATCTTCCGTCACGCGCAGACTGAGGTCGGGAGGTGTCGCGGTCGCTCGCGCGTTCCCCGTCGCATTTCCAGGTTTGGGCAAGGTGCGTGCGGATATTCGCAATCATCGCAAGATCGTCGTGATCGACGGGCAGGTGGGCTACATCGGTTCGCAGAATGTTATCGACAAGAAGGCGTCCTCGGGCCTGATCAACAAGGAACTTGTCCTGCGCGTCGAAGGGCCGATCGTGCTCGAATTGCAAGCGGTCTTTACCGCCGACTGGTTTCTCGAACGAGGGGAGGTGCTCGACCGGAGCCAATTTTTTCCACATGGGCGCGCCAAGGGCAAATACGCCGCTCAGCTTCTGGCGAGCGGTCCGGAATATCCCCTGGCGGGCGCAGGTCCGTTAGTGGTTGCCCTGGTTCATGGCGCGCGGCGCAGTGTCACTTTGACGACCCCATATTTCATTCCGGATGAATCGCTTCTCCAGGCTCTGAAAACAGCCGCGATGCGCGGGGTCGAAGTGCGGATCATTCTTTCGCATGCTAGCGATTCCTGGCTCGTAGGCTTGGCGCAGCGATCCTATTATGGAGAATTTCTGAGCGCCGGGGTCGCGATCTATCTTTACCGCGAGGGGCTGCTGCATGCCAAACACATCAGTATTGACGACGAGATCGTCCTCATCGGATCGCTCAATCTCGACATGCGCTCCTTTTATCTCAATGCCGAGGCCAGCCTAGTTTGCTACGATCGAGAGATTGCTGTCGATCTCAGGATGGAACAGCAGCGCAATCTGGCCGTTAGCGATACGCTCAGCCTGGAGGCTTGGAGGAGGCGGTCCTTCCTCGCGACCTTGGCGCAGAACATTGCGCGGCTCTTCGGCCCTCTCCTTTGAACGCTTCACCACCCCCGCGCGGAGCATTGGCGGAGCTTCCTCGGCAGTGATTGCTCGTAATTAGCCTTGTCGATCAGGGTGCGCGCAGCCAGTATGCGGAGCGCAGAGCTTGTCGCTTACCGAAGTCTGCGAGCGCATCCTGGATCCGGCATGCTTGCCCGGCTTGCCCGTCCTGGGAGGTCGAATATTGCCGACAGCGCCAAACGCTCGCGGGTTGCGCGCCCCTTTCAGCGCGGTCGCCTCGGCGAAGAAAGCGCCCACATCGCACCAATTCTCAATGCCTGAAAATCGCCGCGCACGCGGCGACCGCATTCAATCTGCCATTCCCGGATAATGACTGGCCGTCCAGGCGCACCGGCCTTGAAGCCATACTACCTTGGAGCGATGTCCTGTAATAGATCGCCTTTGGCGGCGTCTTTCGAAAGTCATCCAGCAAGGTGGGAGCCGAAATGCGCAAATCCAAACAAGTCCATGCCGTACTTGGCCGGCGTTTGCTCACGATTCTGGCTCCGTTGCTTCGACGGCTCGTCAAACGGGGCGAACTCGTGCTGATCGACGCCGCGGGCAACCGGATGACTTTCGGCACGCCGCAGGATAGTCCGCGAGTGATCGTACGGCTGCACAGGCTTGACCTTCCGCTGCGCCTGCTCATCAATCCCTCGCTGACGCTTGGCGAAGCCTACATGAAGGGAGAATGGACGATCGAGGAAGGCACGCTGCGCGACTTCCTGTTTGTTGTCTCATCGAACCTGACCGCGCTCGATGAAGCGCCTTTGGCGCGCCTGCGCGCGAAGCTGGGGCGTTTGGCGCATGTCCTGCGGCCCATCCGCAAGGCCAAGGCCAAAGCGAACGTTGCGCACCATTACGACCTTTCGAGCGGGCTCTATGAAATGTTCCTCGACGAGGATTGGCAATATTCCTGCGCCTATTTTGGCGAGGATTGTGACACGCTCGAAGACGCGCAGGCTGCCAAACGTTCGCACATTGCAAAGAAGCTCCTGCCCGAACCGAGGCACCGGGTCCTCGATATTGGTTGCGGGTGGGGCGGACTAGCGATCGAGCTGGCACAGAACTGCGATGCGCAGGTGACGGGGATCACCCTCTCGGAGGAACAGCATCGCCGCGCTGGGGTCCGCGCCCGCGAGCAGGGCGTCGATGATCGCGCAGCCTTCAAACTGGCCGATTACCGCGAAATCGACGAGCAATTCGATCGCATTGTGTCGGTGGGAATGTTTGAGCATGTCGGTGCGGCGAGCTTCGGTACCTTTTTCGAGGCGATCAAGCAGAACCTGGCGCCGCGCGGAATAGCCGTCGTACATTCGATCGGCCGCATGGAACCGCCTGGCGGGCGCGACCCGTGGATCGACAAGTACATCTTTCCGGACGGCTATGTTCCCGCCCTGTCGGAAACACTCGCGGCCATCGAGCGCAGCGGCCTTTGGGTGACCGATATCGAAATATTGCGCCTCCATTACGCAGAGACGCTGCGCCACTGGTACGAGAGATTCCAGGAGCGGCGCGCCGCGGCGCACGCACTTTACGACGAACGCTTCTGTCGGATGTGGGAATATTATCTCGCTGCCTGTGAGATGATGTTCCGCAATGGAACCCTGATGGTGTTCCAGGTGCAGCTTGCCAAGGAGCGCGACGCCGTTCCCCTGACGCGCGACTATCTCTATTCCGATCGGCGGAAGGGGCATCCGCACTGGGCGGATGAGGCGCTCAACGAGCGCGTCGAAGCCGAAGCCGTCCCGTTGCGCGTGGGCGAATGCGTATGACGCGCAATCCATCATTAGCGACTGAATCGCGCGGCGCGCAGCTCGGGATCATGAAGCGGCTGCCGGTCGAATTGCATCCCGATGCATCGAGGGTCGTCATTCGG
Organism: Altererythrobacter sp. B11; assembly: GCF_003569745.1. Taxonomy (NCBI): domain Bacteria; kingdom Pseudomonadati; phylum Pseudomonadota; class Alphaproteobacteria; order Sphingomonadales; family Erythrobacteraceae; genus Altererythrobacter; species Altererythrobacter sp. B11. The sequence continues at coordinate 2,785,123 of NZ_AP018498.1, read as the reverse complement.
CCGTTCTTCCCGGCTGACGATCCCCTTGCCCTGACCGTGCCGGAACGCTCGCGGCTGCAGCGGATCGCAGACAGGGTGCTCTCGATGGAAAATGCAGCCGTCTCGGCCTACCTTGCGCAGACATTGCTTCCCTTCGTGGACCGCAGCTACTCCGTCGAGAAACTCTTGCTGGCACGCTTCGAGGAAATCAACGGCCGCATCATCGCGAAATGTTCCGCTACGCGCGAACAGGCGTTGCTCATCGGCGCGTTCTTTCACCAGGAATACTCCTACGAGGCGGCGGCGCTTTTTAATCCGAGTGTCGTACCCCATCCCGATCAGTCGGGTATGCCACCAGGCAGCCTGCGCTTTGTGCTATCGTTGCGCGGCGTGGGGGAGGGGCATATTTCGTCCGTCACGTTCAGGACCGGCAGTTACAATGTCAAAACCGGACTCACCATTGATGCGCCGAGCCGCCAGGTCGTCGCGCACCGGCTCGAGCGGGATCCAAATCCATCCGCTAGCGATGGGAGCATCCGGATCGTCTGCAACGAAGGTGATGATCTTTCCGAACGAGTTCTTTTCCCGGTTACGGCGCAGCAACGCAACGGCATCGAAGATTTGCGCCTGGTTCGCTTTGTCGAGGATGATCGCTCATCGCGCTATCTGGGCAGCTATACTGCCTATGACGGCCGGGCCATCGCGCCGGAACTTCTCACAACCGACGACTTCCGAACCTTCAATCTCCACAGAATGGAAGGACCGGGGGCGGTCAACAAGGGCCTCGCCTTTTTCCCGAGACGGATAGACGGGAAATACGCATTGCTGTGCCGCCACGACGACGAAAGCATCTGGCTGGCGCTCTCAGACAATCTTCACCATTGGGGCGAAAGCGTCACTGTCCTCTCGCCGCGCTATCCCTGGGAGTTCATCAAGATCGGCAATTGCGGCTCGCCTATCGAACTGGACGAAGGCTGGCTCGTGATCACTCATGGCGTCGGTGCAGTACGAAACTACGCCATTGGTGCGTGCCTGCTCGACAAGAAAGATCCCTCCAGACTTCTGGCGCGCACCCCCGAACCGCTGTTGCGTGCCCAAGCGGATGAACGTTCAGGCTATGTGCCCAATGTTGTCTATAGCTGCGGCAGCCTGGTGCATGACGGGGTGCTTCTTCTTCCCTACGCAATTGCGGATAGTTACACGACATTTGCCACCGTCCCCATCGACCGGCTACTTGCCACTATGGAGTGAGGGCAGGTTTTTTGGTATTGGTTGGCGCTGAGCGCAGGACAAGCGGTGGATTCCAGACGATCGAATTTGGGCCAGCAGCGTGCTGCTGCACCGCGGATGCGGTTTGCGCGTACCCAAAGAGGACCCCCAATGTGGGGGTAGCTCTGTATCCTGTGCGGCGATGCAATACCCTGAACACCGTCCGGTCGATGACGCTTTGATTCCGCCGAGGCTGTCTGCCATTCTCGTGATGGTCCTTTGGGCCTCATGCTACCCGCTGATCACGATCGGGCTCGATTTCGCCCCGCATCTGACCTTCGCAAGTCTTCGCGCCGTTACGGCAGGGTCGGCGCTGCTTCTGGTCGCGCTTTGCCTGGGCAAACCCTTCCCGAAAGACAGGGCGGAGTGGGGGTGGATCGCGCTTGCAGGACTTGGCATGACCGGATTGGGTTACTTCGGGATGTTCCATGCAGCCGAATTTGTCGCTCCCGGCCTGGCGACCGTCGTGGCCAATACCCAACCCATCTTCGCCGCGGTACTCGCATACGGCCTGATCGGGGAACGCCTTGCGTTGCGCGGATGGACCGGCCTGCTGATCGGCTTTCTTGGCGTCATCATCGTCGCTGCCCCCCAGGTCTTCGCCGGCAACGAGCGCTCAACCGGACTTGGCCTGATGTACGTGCTCCTGGCCGCGCTCGGTGTTGCCGCTGGCAATGTCGCAATCAGGAAGCTTGCCAACCGGGTCGACGCGGCGATGGCGATGGGCCTTCAATTGCTGATCGGCGCCATTCCGCTGATGATAATCGCCGTGCTGACCGAACACCCACGTGCTGTCGTCTGGTCGCCGGGCTTCATAGTTTCGCTCGTAGGGCTTGCACTTCCAGGGACAGCACTCGCCTTCTGGCTGTGGCAAACGACTCTGCGCTCGATGCCTCTTTCAAAAGCGAACGTGTTCAGTTTTCTCGTGCCGTTTCTGGGCATTACGATCGGAGCCCTTTTCTTCGCCGAGCCGCTCACTCTCATGGTGATGATCGGCGTGGTCCTCGCCGGCATAGGCGTCTATCTAGGAACGAAAGCCGAGCCCGATAGAGAGCCGGTTCGTGATCAGGGTTCCGCATGCCGATCCAAGTGAAGTGGCTGGCAAGATTGATAATAGGGCACTGCGCTGCTCAATTCGGCTTATTCAACGGGACGACACCCAGAGGCCCTCAGTCACCTTGCTGCCCGGATAGGCAACGAGCAGTTCGCCATTGTAGTCGAGGGAATGCTGCTCATCGGCCAGCCATGCCTGGCCCGGCTCCACGGGGGCATCACCTATACGTCCGTGTCCTGAAAGCGGTACAATCCATGCCGCTGTGCCGGGCGCGAGTGTACCGGCGCGAGCGCCGCTCCATTGCTCGACCACGAATTTATGTCCTTCGGCGACTATCCGGCGAGCATCGGCAAGAACGTATGGTTGTGTGAGAGCCTGCCAGGGTTCGGGGCGTGCCACGCGCAGCGCTGCTTCCAAATGGAGGGCGCGCGGACGGCCATAATCGTACATCCTGTAGGTAAGATCGACATTTTGCTGGATCTCGATGAGGGTAATTCCCGCACCGATCGCGTGGATGGTTCCTGCGGGCAGATAGTAGACGTCGCCGGGGCTCACCTCGCGCCAGTCAAGCATCGTCTCTATGGTTCCATCGAGCGCTGCGAGGCGCAGGGTGTCGATGGCGACAGCTGCCTTCAGCCCCAGGCCGATCTGCGCACCCGGCTCAGCCTTCAGGATCACCCAGCATTCGTCTTTGCCCCTCGGATGTCCGAGCGCTCGCGCTTCGGCATCGTCTGGATGGACCTGGACAGAGAGCCGCTCGCTCGTGAACAGGTATTTGACAAGAAGGGCGCCCGAGCGGTGGTCGGGTTCTTCGAACCAGATTTCACCGATCGGATCGTCGCCGCTTGCTGCCTGCGCAAATCCGAAGCCAGGCTGACGGCGACCCCAGACCTTGGCCACCGAGCGGGGAACGAGCTGGACAGGGGTCATTGCCGACGCCTCCCTTGACTACCCCTTGCTTGAGGGGCTGGTAAGGAGAAACCATGTGCATATCGCGGGGCCCGTACGCCGAACATATCAGTGCGCGAGAATCAGCGGAACGGGGCTCGTCGTGATAAGATCCTGGGTGACGCCGCCCAGAAAAGTTTCGCGGAGTCGTGAATGGCCATAGGCACCGAGCACGATATATTTCGCTTCGAGACTCGCTGCGGCCGCAATGAGCGCATTGGCCACGGTGTCTCCGTCGAGCGGCCAATCATGACTTTCGGCGGTGACACCATATCGCGCCAGATAATTGCGGACATCGTCCAAAGAAGGTTTCTCCCCCTTCTCGCTGACACTTACGATATGCAATTTGGGCGCGGCGCGCAGAAGCGAACGGCTCTGCCGGATGGCGTTGGCAGCTTCTGGGGAGCCATTCCAGGCGATCATGGCAGCACTGCTGTTGGTAAAGCGTTGCCCGGCAGCCGGCACGAGTAGTACGGGCGATTGAACATGGAGCGCCACGTCGGCGGCGAGTGGCGCCCTGCGCGGGAGAATTGTTTCCTTCTCTTCGGGTTGGCTTAGAACGACGAGGTCGGCAAACTTCGCGTGTTCGATGATGGTCTGAGCCGCTGATCCCTCGGCGTGAAGCCATTGCCAATCGATTCCCTCCCGTTTGAGCGTATCTTCGATCCGCACCTGTTCAAGTTTCTCGTTTTGGCGAAAAGTCTCGAAGATGCCGGAAGGAACGTATGACCCTCCAAACGGATCGCCGACAAAGAAATACGCATCGAGAGGGGTTGCCTGCAAACAGATCAGCTGCCCGTTGTGGGCGCGAACGACTTCCATGGCAGCAGCTAACCGTGCGGCCTGGCCAGGATCCTGGTTTATGTGGAGCAAAACCGACTTCAACTGATCATCCTGGTCCGGTTGCAATCGAGCGCTTGCGCTGGATCAAAAAGCACTCATTGTTGTCTTTGACGTTTCACTCGATCCGATCTTACACACCGTCCGTGTCGAGCGCTGTGGACCTTCGAGACGCCGCTTTTGACAAGGGCACAGGATCCCTTACCGAGGGCCGAACTCCCACTCATCGCTCGCTGTCGAAATGCCGCTGCCGGGGCCAACACGCGTAGCGAGAGGGCGGGTATGGCCGCTCTACCCATCCGAACAGCCGGAAGCCTTCCCGAGGGAACATCACAACTTGCGAGCACGAAGAGGATTCAGTGAAAATTCAGACTTCCAGGACTGGCGCAAAACCGCCACCCGGTGTGCGCATGTTGGTCGTCTGCCCCCTGTATAGCCGCGCCGCCTTCAACAATACGGAACCAGCGTAGGTATAGAGCCTCACATCGACCTTGAGGTCCACAGCCTCTCCATCATACTTGACCTTGCGAAGACTCGGCGGCGCGTATTGCTGGGCGATATAGTCACCGTCCCGGATCTGTGACCAGACGCTGCGGGTAAGCTTGGCACCGCGATAGGCGGCTTTGCTGCCATATCCCTGCGCCGGCTTGAAGAAGAGATGCCGACGTTCCGCCCAAAGCGACGCGGCGTTATCAGGTGTTACCAGAGTGGTAGCGGGAATAGTCGTCGCAAGAACCTCAGCTTGCTCCCTTGGCAGGCCCCAGTGGGTCAGGAGAGCGCTGTCGCTCAAAAGCGAGAGATTTCGCTTATCGGCCAGCATGGCGTGGACGTATGGGTTGGGCGTAACCACTGCCAGATTATTCAGATAAGCGTCCTTGAGGACGGAATGATTCGGCTCTTCCAAGGTAAAGTCGACGAGACGATTGTACACCAGGTCGATCTTGCAGCCATCCGCAAAAAGTTCACCGCCGGAAGGCTCCAACGCCGTTGGATCAGCGATGACCGCCGAAATTCCCTGACGCTCGAGCGCTGCCTTGGCGAGCAGAAACTCCGGATAGAGATGCTGATCAAGGGGCGCGTCATCGACGATCGCAATGGTCTCGGGTGTCCCAGTGCGGCCCTGGCGTAACCACTCGCTGCGAAACATTCTCGCAATCGCCGGTCCAAAATCCTCCACTGATCCATTCGAGCCATCGGAGCCGAAGCAGCAGGCACGCTGCGCCCTGGCGAGGGCTGCGTTGAGGAACGCGCCCCCGGCATTGGTATTGATCTCGATCAGAACCGGTCCGGATTCGGAAAGATGAAAATCATACCCCATCAGTGCACCGGCAGGTCCCAGATCGGGAGCGGAGCCGGACGGTGCCCACTTCCGCACCGCCTCACCATATTGCGCGAGGGCTGCGGCGGTCTCCACCGCCGTGACGACGCGCGTCATCACCGTCATTGTCTCCGGCGCGATAAACACCGGCGAGTTCGCGAACAGGTGCGGGTGCGAGGTCGCCAACTGCTCCCCGAAACCTTCACGTCCGGTCTGGCTGTTCAATGTGGCCTGAAGCATGTCCCGGTCGAGCGTAATGCAGGAACAGACGGAATTGGCACGTAGTGCCGCCTGGAGCGCTTTGGACTTGTCTTGCATCGGGTCTCCTGGCGGCATCTTGAGGATTATACCCAAGGACGCTGCGGCTACTGGAATATTTCAACAACATTGGGGCGGCTAGGGTCAGGATCTGTAATTTGCGGTAGCTTGGCGGCGTGTCCCTTGAGGGTTTCAAGGATCTGTCCGCACTCGCCGACCGGGCAATTCAGGATGGTGTCGCCGGTTCCGGAGCGGGGCACTGGGACCGTCTGAGTGCCTTCGGCGAACTGGTGGGTCAGGCCGAACCGTTGAGCTTGGTAGGCTTGCCAATGCGAACCCGCCAACACCCTTAGGTTTCGACCGCTTCGGTGAGGCCCGGATGAAGTTGAGTTCCACCCCGCCTCTCACGCTCTGATGCAGATGGGGGTCGAAGAGGGGAGTTTCCGCGGCGGCGTGGACCAGCGTAAAGGCGGGCCAGACCTGCGTGCAGCGCTGCTCTACCTTATGACGCAGGCCGATGCCGGTATTATGCGGCGGTCACCGCCCTTTGCGCGGAGCCGGAAGTGGCTGCGGAATGGGAACCGCGTGTCTCCGCCTCGAAATACGATCAGCGTTTCATTCCCGCGCAGGAAAGACTGGGTCCACCACTGCCATGGCGATGACCGAAATGCAGGGCGGCTCGCACGTGCGCGCCAACAGCACCCGCGCCGCCTCGCTTGGTAGCGGTGAATTCGAGCTGATCGGCCATAAATGGTTCTGCTCGGCGCCAATGTCGGATGCCTTCCTGGCGCTGGCCCACGCCGAGGAGGGATTGACCTGTTTCCTCGTCCCGCGAGTGGCGGCCCGACGCGGCGCGGAATGCGATCCACGTCATGCGCCCGAAGGACAAGATGGGCGGCCGCTCTACAGAGGGACCGCGCCTTGCTTACGAGGCTTTTACCGAACAAGTTGCGGCGAATCGTCTGACACAAAGAGCGCTACCGCTACTTTAGCGATAGACTGCCAAAGGGCTTCCTGTGACCCGAGCGCAAACTGGCCGCGATTCTTGCTTGCGCACCGCACGAATTTGATGTGATTGGCTAGCAGATTGCGCTCGTATCCTTACGATCGAAAATGTTTGGCGCGCTCCACGAGCTGGGTCATCTGGGACGCGGCATGAATGGTGAGGGGATGTTGCCTGGCACCGGGACGCGGGGTGATGAATTCCGCCATCTCGCCAATTTGCGTCAGTTGTTCGTCAGTGGCTTTGGCTAGCACACTTAGCACAATATTTTCCAATGCGATTACCCGGATGCGCAGTTGGATGATCTCGGCATCGGAAAGTGCGGGAATATCCCATTCGTCGCAAGCCGCTGCCAAAGCTTCCTGAGGGCCGCACGGCGTGGCCCCGCCCTCATCTTCCCATCGCGAAACCGCGGCGCTCTTCTTTTGATCTGTCATAGGTCGAAACTCCTGGATTGAGGAAGCAATGTATCAAGACGGGCGGATACCTGAAACCGCGGGAGGTGAGAGCCAGCGCATCCTGAAGCTTGGAGCCGGACAGCAGTGCATCCTTGCCGATGACGCATGGCCAGTAACACCTCGATCGGCGCATCAAGCAAGTCGGCCGCTTCGGGGGCAGCGGGGACGGACTTGGAGCCCATCACCATCTAATAAAAAGATGCGTGCTTCACCGGGGATCAGCCGCGTCTCGTCATCCGGGCCGATGGTGGATTTCACCTCAGTTTCTACCCGGGGTTATCATTCTTTCCGCCTATCTGACGCAGGAAAAGAGCTTCAAGAGCAAAAACAACGGCAATGAGGGCCGCAGCGATGCCAACGATAAACGGGTCGGTGTCGAGTTTGGTGGCAGTAAAGGCAGCAAGAACAGCACCGTCGGCTGCAATCGCGGCAAGCAGAACGGAACTTTTTGCCGCGATCTCCTTTCGTAGGTGCCGGTAGACACCCCAATGCACCAGCATGTCCATGACCAGATAGAAAAACGCCCCGAGGGAAGCGATGCGCGACAGATCGAACAGCACCGCTAGCGAGCCGGCTACCACGACCGTGTAGACCAGCATATGGCTTCGTATTCCGCCTTTCATGCCAAAATGACTGTGCGGGATCATCTTCATGTCAGTCAGCATCGCCAGCATGCGCGAGACCGCGAACACGCTGGCGATCACCCCTGAGGTAGTTGCCGATAGCGCAATGATGATGGTGAACCAGAAGCCCAGTTGACCTAGCGCCGGTCTGGCGGCGGCGGCCAGAGAATAATCGCGCGCCTGGGCAATCTCGCTGATCGTCAGGCTTGCTCCGACAGCCAGTGCCACGAGCAGGTACGTCACCACGCAGATGACAATCGAGATGACGATCGTGCGACCAACATTGCGATGCGGATCAACAATATCGCCGCCACTGTTCGTAATGGTCGTGAAGCCTTTGAAGGCGAGGATGGAAAATGCCACCGATGCCAGAAATGCGCCGCCACCGGTTTGCGAAATGTCTTCAGAAAAAGCGCCAGAAAAGAAACCGCTCGCCCAGATCGCCGCCACTGCGAAAACGACGATGCCGCCGACCTTGATCACGGACATGATGAGCGAAAAGCCGCTCACCGAACGATTGCCGGACGCATTTACGAAGTAGGCGAAGACGATCAGAGCTAGCGCGAGGATAGGCAGGAAAAGGGCATTCTCCTCCTGGCCGAACGGACGCAAGGCGTAAGCAGCGAAGGTACGGGCTACCAGGCTTTCATTGATCACCATCGAGAGCGCCATGAGCAGTGAGGCAGAGGCCGCCACGACTCCCGGACCGTAGGCCTTTTGCAAGATCATCGCGATGCCGCCAGACGATGGCCAGGCGTTCGACATTTTGATGTAACTGTAGGCCGCAAGCGCTGTCACGATAGCTCCCACGACGAAGGAAAGCGGGAACAGCGGCCCGGCCAACTGTGCGATCTGACCGGTTAGGGCAAATATTCCGGCGCCGATCATGACCCCCGTGCCCATAGCCACGCCACCGGCGAGACTTATGGCAGATTCGCTCTTGCTGCGTTGGATCCCTGCCGATGCCGCATGTCCCTCGTGTTTCATCTCGTTCACAACTCTCTAACTTTGAAAACAAGGCGAACCTGCGCGCGAGGGGGCAGGGTGCAACTTCGCGATCGCCGGCACGAGACTGAAAGGGCAGCGGCCTGCCTCATGCGCCCCGCGTTTATCTGCGGTCAAGTGGGCTTTGGCGACTGATCCTAAATGCCTGGCCGGCGTATAAGCTCGGACGGCATGCCCTTTGGAATTCCGCTCGGTTTAATTACCAGATGTGATATTTGTCATTTCAGTTCCCTCGGCTCGACAACAGAGCGCCCCGTTTCGTTCGCTGTCCATCTCGATTGCCCAGTTTCGGACGGTGGGGCCATCCGCTTTGCGTTAGGGGTAGCTTGCGAAAACCCTTTGTCCGCCCGGGCCAAACGCAAACACGTCATATGCCTGCCTTCGGCCGTCAGCCTCCATGCCGGGGGAGCCGAGCGGCATACCGGGCACGGCAAGCCCGGCGACGCCGACGGGTCGCTCGCGCAGCAGTCTCGCAATGGCTTCAGCGGGAACATGGCCCTCGATGACATAGCCGTCGACCACCATCGTGTGGCAGGACGAGAGGCCCCGCGGAACACCCCTCTCCGCCTTGAGAGCGGCCATATCGGTGCTGTCGACTGCGGCGACCTGTGCGTCCATGTCCCGCTCGACATGAGCTGCCCATTGTTCACAACAGCCGCAGCCAGGATCACGATACATCGTGTAGCTTGCGGCCTGCGCGACGTTCGAACAAGCCGCAAGAACGACGAGCAAAGCACTCGCGAGAGGTCTACGCAGGGCCGATGGAGGGGCAGTGTCGGTCAATTCACGATCCTTTCCTTGAAGCCGCGCCACAGAGAAATGGCACCTGTGGGCGTAATGAATAGGGCTAACCTCTTGCTGTCGATAAATCGGGCAGAGATCAGATTTTCCATTACTCCGTCGGCGTTGGGCTGGGTATCCGCAAATCCGTCCAGTCTTTGGACGGTCGCGCGAAATAGCGCCCGCATCAGCGGGTTTTCCTGCTTCATGTAATCCGCGATCAAGACCATCCCGCCGGGCTCGAGCAGGTTCCAGATCTCCTCGATGAGGACCTTCTTCTGCCCCGCCGGTACCTGGTGGAATAGAAGGCTGCTCACGATCTTGTTTGGCCGCCAATTGTCCTGAAGCTCGAGGCTGTCGAGAAAACCATGGTGCCAACGGATGGACGACATCTTATGCGCAGCTTTTCGCCGGGCTATGCCGATCGTGGCGCGGTCCGGATCGACACCGAGCAGGTCCGCTTGCGGACAGGCGGAGCGGAGACCGATGAGCAGACTTCCCGTACCGCTTCCGACGTCGATCAGACGATCGTCTGGCTCGACCTTCGCTTCGGCTATCATCGCGCTCCGCCATCGTTTCTCCGATGTCAGGCAGCGAATTGCAATGTCGTAGAGCGGTGTTAGCCAAGCTTTGCCGAGCGCAGGTGTGAAGTTGACTGCTCGGTCGAGAGTGCTTGTCTTTCGCATCGCACGTTCCCCAGAGAGGCGGGTGAAATGATCATCTCTAGCGGTCCAGGCATTGCGGACGACAATGGGCACCGTCAAACGCCAGGCACCCCGCGCAGGCCTGGTCCGTTAGAACGCTTGCCAAAGCGAAACGGCCGTCCATTTTGTAGGACCAAGCCCGGCCGTACTCCATCGCCCGATCGGAGATCAACATGCACCGCTGTTGCCCCAATCGGCTTGTACGCGAGGAGACTGGGCTCGTACGATAGTGAGGGAAACCCGATGTAGAAACGACACAGTGCCCACTACCGCTGGGCTTCCGGCACATCCAGGTCGCCATACTTGGCCTTCCAGCTATAGATCGTCGCTTCCGATGCCTCGTGCCGCCGGGTCAGGTCGCCGGTCTTCGCACCAACCTCGGCCTCCTTCAACACACCAATGATCTGCTCTTCCGTAAACCTCGTTCGCTTCATCATCCGTCCTTACCATCGGGGCCAGACTCTAATCATGCGTTGAGCAAAACCAGGGGTCCCGTCAGCTGCTCGCGGACTCCAAGCTCGACGAACCCGGGCCTCTCACCGTCACGGAATCAGGCGTTCATTCGCTACGGCGGCAATTTAACAGATCCTGAGCCTAGCTCGGCCAGCCCTGGGGGGACTTGCCGCCAATTCGATGAAGTTGTTCCACGGCATCTTCGGGGCAATCGCCACATCTGCGGTTGGCCGGTACCGCCACATCGATTTTTTTCGGATAGGCAAGGTCGAGATTGGTCATGATATCCTCGAACTCTTCAAGTCGGATCGCGTCGTTCAACCGCGGGTTGCGCTCACGTTCCTGCGCGACGGTGGAGACGTGCCGATGCTGATAATCGTGTGCGGGATAGACCAGGGTGTCCGGGGGCAAGGTAAAAATCTTGTCGTGAACCGAGCGATAGAGCGCAACCGTGTCACCATTCTGAAAGTCCGTTCGGCCGCAGCCATCGATCAGCAACGCATCCCCGGTAAATACCCTTTGCTGTCCGCCCTGATCCAGAAGATAGCAATGGTGCGTATCCGTGTGGCCCGGAGTGAACAGGGGCCGGAAATTCAAGCCTCCAAGATTTAGCGGCCGATCCTCGGTGACGCCGATATCCGCGCAGGGGAGATCGTCCTGCGCAGGATAGGCGACCTTGCAGTCTGTCAGCGCTCGCAACCGGCAGGCGGAGCTGATGTGGTCTGCATGGATGTGCGTGTCGAGCGTGTAGGCAAGCCGCAGGCCAAGTTCGTTGATAGTTTGAAGATCGCGTTCGATTGTCTCCACCACCGGATCGAGCAACAGGGCCTCGCCGGTGTCCTGCCAGCCGAAAAGGTAGGTGTAGGTCGAGGATTCGGGTTCGAACAATTGTCGAAAGATCATGACCTGCGCCTAAGGTTCGATCAGGGGCTGGAGATCGGCCTCGCTGACTTTGAGTCCAGCGGCTTCGGCCTTGGCCGCGGCTTCGCTTGCGCCCGCGTCCTGCCGGTGAGCCCAGTGAGCCAGGGCCATCAGGCTAGCCCGCTTGCCGCTAGCACAATGAATGGCGATGGGTGTCGGCAGTTGCTCCATTTCGGCACGGATGGTCGAGGCGGTCCTTGCGTTGAGATCCGCGGGTGTCACCGGGAAGCTCAGGTAGGCCAACCCGCTTTTCGCCGCCACCTCACCCTCGGTAACCGGAGCTAAGACCTCGCCGTTTTCTCCGGGTGCGCGCAGATTGACAACGGACCGAATGCCGGCTCGTGAGAGATCTCTCAGATCCGCTTCGTTCGGCGCACGTGTGAAAACGTGGAGCTTGTTGTCCAGATCGATGAGCCCATCCATGTGTCTACTCCTTCAAGCGCTCAACTTCAGACGTGTCTGCCAGCGACGAAGAGCATGGGATTGATATTGGCATCACTGCTGTCTTGGAAACGAACGGCGAGCTTGATGTTCCCACGACATCTCGTCTCCCCGGATTGAATGTCCAATTAGGTCCGGCCCTCGCAAGGTTAGCCAAAGATTTCGAGCTAGAGCGTTGCGCGGAATTGCCAATTTTCGATTCGCTGTTGCTGCGGCGCACGGCGAGGTGGTGAGGTGGTTCCGCCTTCTTGGACAGGTCGGCGACGAAGTTAAGCTAATCCCCGATGTGATTATGCCGCCAGTCTGGTCGTCAGATCATGGGGGGCATGCCCCCCATGATCTGGTTCGCTGATCCGCCCGTAGGCCTCTGCCGGGGTCCGCCCGGCGAGACCCGAGTGCGGTCGCTGCGTGTTGTAATAGGTGATCCATCGCCGGAGGCCAGTGCGCAGCTCCGAGCCGGTCTCGAAGGCGTGGAGATAGACGCATTCATACTTCAGAGATCGCCACAGCCGCTCGATGAACACATTATCCATCCAACGGCCTCGACCGTCCATGCTGATCTTGACCTCTGCGTTGCGCAGCACGCTGGTGAAGGCGAAGCTGGTGAACTGGCTACCCTGATCCGTATTGAAGATCTCCGGCTTACCGAAGCGCGCCAGCGCATCTTCCAGTGCGGCGACGCAGAAGCCGGCGTCCATCGTATTCGACAGCCGCCAGGCCAGCACCTTGCGGGTCGCCCAGTCCATCACCGCGACCAGATACAAGAAGCCCCGGCGCATCGGGATATACGTCACATCGGCGCACCACACCTGGTTGGGGCGCTCGATCACCAGTTTGCGCAGAAGATACGGATAGATCCGGTGCTGCGGGTTCGGATCGCTGGTCCGAGGGCGCTGGTAAATCGGCGACAAGCCCATCTTCGCCATCAGCCGCCGCACACGTCGTCGGCCGACATCGTGGCCCTCGCGGCGCAGGTGCCGGACCATCTGGCGGCTACCATACCATGGCATGTCGAGGAACGCCGCGTCGATCATCCGCATCAGTGCCAGCGTCTCGTCGGTCTCCGGCACCGGCGCATAATAATAGGAAGACCGGCTGATCGACAGCAGCCGGCATTGCGCCGCAATCGACAGCCGGTGGTGAGCAGGTTCGATCATCGAACGCCTCCGTGCCACGCTCATCGACCGGAGGCTTTGGCTAAAAAATCCCGCTCCACGACCAACTGGCCGATCTTGGCGTGCAGCTTCTCCACCTCGGCCTCGCTGGCTGCCTTGGCTGCATCGCCGGCTCCGGAGAACGTGCTCCCCATTCCCTCGACAGCCTGGCGCTTCCAGGCCGCGATCATCGTATGGTGGATGCCATGCTTCGCTGCCAGCTCGGCCAGGGTCAGGTCACCCCGGAGCGCCTCCAGCGCCACCTTCGCCTTGAAATCTGCGCTGTACCGCTTCCTCGTCTTCTTCATTTCCCGTCCATTCCTCAGGTCGGGATTAGCTTAGCACCCTGTCCAGATTTCCGGGACCACCTCACTCCATTACGCTCGATGCTCTCGCCAACGTCGAGAATGAAACTGCCGACGCGCGCATCGAACGTGCGCAGTGCGTCGGCTACGATCTGTCGGGCTTGCGCGACCGGCTTGGCGAATAACGAAAAGACATTGGAGAGTTTGTCATGGCCCGAAGCCTGAAACACGAAGTAGTCATCATCGGCGGAGGTTCAGCAGGAATTGCGACTGCATCGTCCATGCTGAAGCGGCGCCCGTCACTCAATATCGCAATCGTCGAGCCTAGCGAAGATCACTATTATCAGCCCGGGTGGACGATGGTCGGTGGCGGTGTCTTCGAAGCGTCAACGACCAAGCGCACCACAGCGAGCGTAATGCCGAAACAGGCGACCTGGTTGAAAACGGCCGCCGCGTCTTTCCAGCCCGAAAACAATCAGGTCACGCTCAGCGACGGCACGACGATCACCTACGGTATTTTGATTGTCGCTCCGGGCATCCGGCTCGCCTGGGAGAAGATCGACGGGCTGGAAGAGACACTCGGCAAGAACGGCGTCACATCCAATTATCGCTACGATCTGGCACCCTACACCTGGGAGCTTGTGCGCAACCTGAAATCGGGGCGTGCGATCTTCAGCCAACCGCAGATGCCTATCAAATGCGCAGGTGCACCGCAGAAGGCCATGTATCTGTCATGCGATGCTTGGATGGAGCGCGGCGTTCTCGGCAACATCGATGTCGAATTCCGCAACGCTGGCGGCGTCCTTTTCGGTGTGAAGGAATACGTCCCGGCGCTGATGGAATATGTCGAAAAATACGGGATCGATTTGCAGCTCAACCAGACACTCGTTGCGGTCGAGGGCTCCGGCAAGCAAGCCGTTTTCAAAACCGAGGCCGGTGAAGAGACGGTCGAGTTCGACATGCTCCATGCGGTTCCGCCGCAGGTAGCCCCGCAGTTCGTCGCCGACAGTCCTCTCGCGAATGCCGAAAGCGGCTTTGTCGACGTCGACAAGTTCACGCTACAGCATGTTCGCTATCCCAACGTGTTTGGTCTCGGCGATGCGGGATCTACGCCCAACGCCAAGACAATGGCGGCTGCGCGCAAACAGGCACCAATCGTCGCGGTCAATGCGCTCGCCCAGCTCGATGCAAAGCAGGCTGTGGCCGATTACGATGGCTACGGCTCCTGCCCGCTGACCGTGGAACGCGGAAAGATTGTGCTCGCCGAATTTGGTTATGATGGAAAACTTCTTCCGAGCTTCCCGAAGTGGGTAATCGACGGCACAAAGCCGCGGAAGCTCAGCTGGCTTCTGAAGTCAGAGGCGCTGCCGTGGATTTACTGGAACGGTATGCTGAAGGGCCATGAATGGATGGCCAAGCCGCACCTGAAGAAGGCTGCCTAATCGTGAGCGACAGCAATCCAGGGCCGATTGGCGAGCCGTCCGGTTTGCCTCGCAGGCAAAAGCCCGGGCTGTTGGCGCAATACCTCCCGATCCTCGAGTGGGGCCGGACCTACAACGGATCGGTCCTGACGAACGATCTCGTCGCGGCGATCATCGTAACAATTATGCTGATCCCGCAAAGCCTCGCTTATGCGCTGCTGGCGGGGTTGCCGCCGGTCGTGGGCCTTTACGCCTCGATCTTGCCGCTGGTCGCCTACGCGATCTTCGGCACCAGCCGGACGCTTGCGGTGGGGCCCGTGGCGGTTGTGTCGCTGATGACGGCGAGCGCTGCCGGAGCCGTAGCGGCGCAGGGGACTGAACTTTATCTCGAGGCGGCAATCACCCTTGCAGCCTTGTCCGGTGTGATGCTGGCCGTGCTCGGATTCCTGCGGATGGGCTTCTTGGCCAACCTCCTCTCGCACCCCGTCATCAGCGGCTTCATCACCGCCAGCGGCATCCTGATCGCGACGAGCCAGTTGAAGCACATTCTCGGCGTATCGGCAGGCGGCGACAACTGGCCCGAGATGCTCGGCGGGCTCGCGGCGGCAATCGACACGGTCAATCCGTGGACGCTCGCCATTGGGATTCCAGCGACGTTGTTCCTCTTCTGGGTCCGAAAGGGCTTGAAGCCGGCCTTGGTCGCGATGGGTCTATCTTCACGAGCCGCCGACATCGCGGCCAAGGCAGGTCCGGTCGTAGCAGTTGTTGCGACGATCCTTGCCGCCATCGGCCTCAATCTCGAGGATCGCGGTGTGAACCTCGTCGGTGCAATTCCGCAGGGTCTTCCGCCTTTCGCCCTGCCATCGACCGATCTGGGTCTAATCGGGCAACTGTGGGTCCCCGCGCTGCTCATTTCGATCATCGGCTTCGTCGAAAGCGTATCGGTTGCGCAGACGCTTGCGGCTAAACGCCGTCAACGGATTGCACCGAACCAGGAGCTTATCGGCCTTGGCGCATCGAACATCGCCAGTGCCTTTTCCGGGGGCTACCCCGTCACCGGCGGATTTGCGCGCTCGGTCGTCAACTTCGACGCCGGGGCCGAGACGCCCGCAGCCGGAGCTTACACCGCTGTCGGTATTGCGCTGGCGGGACTGTTCCTGACCCCGCTGCTCTACAGCCTGCCCATCGCCACATTGGCTGCAACGATCATCGTCGCGGTTCTCAGCCTCGTCGATCTCAAGACTCCCGGCCAGCTCTGGAACTACTCCAAGGCCGACTTCGCCGCGCACATGGCGACGATCGCTATCACGCTGCTTGCGGGCGTCGAGCTGGGTGTGATCGCGGGCGTTGGCGTCGGCCTCCTTCTCTATCTCTGGCGCGCCAGCCGCCCCCATGCCGCCATCGTCGGCCGCGTCCCCGAGACCGAGCACTTCCGTAATGTCGACCGCCACAAGGTCTTTACCGTGCCGCACGTCCTCTCGGTCCGGATCGACGAGAGCCTGACCTACCTCAATGCGCGATGGCTCGAGGAATACGTGTTGGAAGAGGTCGCCGACCGCCCAGAGGTGCGCCACGTCATCCTGATGTGCAGCGCGGTCAACGAAATCGACGCTTCCGGCCTAGAAAGCCTTGAGGCGATCAATCACCGCATGACCGACGCCGGGATCGGGCTGCATCTTTCCGAAGTGAAGGGCCCCGTCATGGACCGGCTGAAGCGGACCCACTTCGTTGACGAACTCAACGGGCAGGTCTTCCTGTCGCAGAACCGCGCATTCCGGGAATTGGCAACGAACGGCGGACCGCCAGCTGAACCAATCCCCGATGCTGCGAGAGGTATGATCTGATGCCCACCATTCCTGACAAAGATGCCCGTTGCAGGGAGATCGCAGCTTTGATCGCGTCGGGAAAAGGCGTTTGCGAGAGCTGCCGCGAAATCGGAATTTCCGAAAAGACCTACTATCGCTGGCGCAAGGCACGCGCCGAAAAGCAACACGGATAAAGACATGTTCGAACAGCTCGATGCCCTGCTGCTGGCCCGCATCCAGTTCGCCTTCACGGTAAGCTTTCACTTCATCTTCCCGGCCTTTTCCATCGGTCTCGCAAGCTATCTGGCAGTGCTCGAGGGTCTGTGGCTCAAGACAGGCAAGGCGATCTATCTCGATCTCTTCAAATATTGGCTGAAGATCTTCGCCATCGCCTTCGCAATGGGCGTCGTTTCGGGCATCGTGATGTCCTACCAGTTCGGCACGAATTGGTCGGTTTTCTCTGATATTGCGGGGCCGGTTATCGGCCCGCTGATGGCCTACGAGGTGCTGACCGCGTTCTTCCTCGAAGCTGGCTTCCTTGGCGTCATGCTCTTCGGCATGAACAAGGTCGGCAAGAAGCTGCACTTCGCCGCCACGCTCATGGTCGCTGTTGGCACCTTCATCAGCGCCTTCTGGATCCTGTCGGTTAACAGCTGGATGCAGACCCCCGTAGGATATGAAATCGGGGCGAACGGGCAATACCTGCCGGGTGAAAGCTGGTGGGACATCGTCTTCAACCCCAGCTTCCCCTATCGCCTGGTCCATACCGTCATCGCAGCTTACCTCACGACCGCCTTCGTGGTCGGCGGGGTCGGGGCCTGGCACCTTCTCAAGGACCGGACAAACCTGCACGCGCGCAAGATGTTCTCGATGGCGATGTGGATGGCGGCCATCGTTGCGCCGATCCAGATCTTCGCAGGCGACATGCACGGGCTCAACACCCTCGAACATCAGCCGCAGAAGGTCATGGCGATGGAAGGCCACTTCGAGAGCCATCCGGATGGTGCACCGCTGATCCTGTTCGGCATTCCGAACAGCGAGGAAAAGCGGGTCGACTACGCAATTGAGATACCCAAGGCATCTTCGCTGATCCTAAAGCATGATCTCGACGCGCCGCTCGCCGGTCTGGACACGATCCCGGACGACGAGGAACCGCCGGTCGGCTTCGTTTTCTGGTCATTCCGGATCATGGTCGGGATCGGCTTTGCCATGCTCGGTATCGGAGCGTGGAGCCTGTTCGCTCGCTTCCGCAAGAGGCTCTACGAATGGCCCATGCTCCATCGCGCAGCCTTGGTCATGGCTCCCAGCGGTTTCGTGGCGGTCATCGCTGGCTGGATCACGACGGAGGTCGGCCGGCAACCGTATGTGATCTACAATCTCTTGCGCACGGCAGATGCTGCGAGTCCGCTGGATGCCCCCGCCGTCGCCGCGTCATTGCTTGCATTCGTCGTGGTCTATTTCGCAGTTTTCGGCGCGGGTGTCTGGTATATCCTGCACCTGATGCACAAGCCACCGCACGCAGGCGAACATGGCGTCAAGCGCGGGGACACCGGGCCGATCCGGACTGCTGGCATTACGCCTGGCCCATCCCAGAATCCGGGCGATCCCGACACACTTCCGCGCGATCACGAGGAGGCGACCGATGGACGTTAACTTGGACCTGACGACGATCTGGGCTTTCATCATCGCCTTCGCCGTCTTCGCCTATGTGGTGATGGACGGGTTCGACCTCGGCATCGGCATTCTTTTCCCTACCTTCGAGGTCGGGCCGGAGCGCGATCGTGCGATGAATTCGATAGCGCCGGTCTGGGATGGCAACGAGACTTGGCTGGTCTTGGGCGGCGGCGGATTGTTCGCAGCCTTCCCATTGGCTTACGCGGTGATCCTGCCCGCCACTTACCCGCTCATCATCGCCATGCTGTTGGGACTGGTGTTCCGCGGTGTCGCGTTCGAGTATCGCTGGCGCGACCCCGGGCACCGCCGATACTGGGACGCGGCCTTCACTGGCGGCTCGCTGGTCGCGGCGATGGCGCAGGGCATGACATTGGGTGCGCTTCTCCAGGGGATCGAGGTCGTGGATCGATCCTATGCGGGCAGCTGGTTCGACTGGCTCACGCCCTACACGCTGTTGACCGGCCTAGGCACAGTCGCCGGCTACGCTCTGCTTGGCGCGACCTGGCTGGTGTGGAAACTGGATGGGGAGAGTCAGCATCATGCCCGAAAGTTGGGCAAGCGGGCGGCATGGGCAACGTTGGTTTTGATGGGAGGCGTCAGCCTCTACAATGTGTTCCTGAACGCCGAATATGCCGAGCGCTGGTTGACTGCGCCGGAGATCTACTTCGCCGCGCCGGTCCCGATCCTCACAGCGGTGATTGCCGTCATGCTGCTGAGGGCTCTTTCAGTGGACCGGCACAGCAAGCCGTTCTGGCTGAGCCTTGCGCTGTTCTTCTTCGGCATGGCCGGTCTGGGCGTCACGATGTGGCCCTATGTCGTTCCACCGGGCCTCACGATATGGGACGCCGCCGCGCCCGAACGCAGCCAGATCTTCATGCTGGTTGGCGTCGCGATCACCATGCCGCTCATCATCGCATACACCGCTTGGGCTTACTGGGTGTTCCGCGGCAAGGTGGCGGATGAGGGATATCACTGATGGACGAGCCTCAGGATCGCCCACTTTGGCAGCGGCTCGGCTGGATGTTCGTGATCTGGCTCGCCAGCATAACCGTGCTGGGTCTCGTAGCCTCGGTCATCAGGTTCTGGCTGAAAGCGTAATTGACGTTATCAATGCTCAACACAGTTATAGGTATTGGTTAAGTTATGAGGTCATCATCTAAAGGAAAAGGTGTGCCTCTCCGGCCTCTCTACCCTTCTGTTTGGTTTATCACTTATCGCAATCGATAATTTGAATTGGGCAGCGTGCCTGGGTCTCTCTACAAAGGATGCATCGACACGGAACAAGGAAAATTGAAATGAGCCTTCACATCGGTGACACCGCCCCCGACTTTACCGTCGACACCCAGAATGGCGAAATCAGCCTGCACGATTGGGCTGGCGATAGCTGGGTATTCTTCTTCAGCCACCCGGCCGACTTCACCCCCGTCTGCACTACGGAGATGGGCCGCACTGCGCAGCTCGCCAGCGAGTTCGACAAGCGCAATGTAAAGCCACTCGGCCTCTCGACCGACACTGCCGAAGAACACGCCAAGTGGATCGAAGACGTGAACGACACCCAGAACACGAATCTCGTGTTCCCGATCGTCGCTGATGCCGATCTCAAGATCGCCAAGCTCTATGACATGATCCATCCGGATCAGAGCGAAACGGCGGCTGTGCGGTCGGTATTCATCATCGATCCGGACAAGAAGATTCGGCTCACCATGACCTATCCCATGAGCGTAGGACGGAACTTCGACGAGATCCTGCGCGCGATCGATGCGCTCCAGTTCAGCGACAAGCATGGCGTGGCCACTCCCGCCGATTGGCGCGAAGGCAAGGATGCGATCATTCCACCATCGGTTTCCGACGAGGATGCAAAAGCCCGCTTCCCGCAGGGCTTCACCACGCTGCGCCCCTATCTGCGCACGGTAAAAATCGATTGAGCGTGACGCGCCATCGAATCTTTTGAAAGCGGGATCGGTTCGCGCCGGTCCCGCTTTTTCCTTATGAAGGAGGCACCATGCTGCTCGAGAAAATTAAGACATCCGGACTGTCCCACCTATCCTACCTGATTGGTTCGGGCGGGAAGGCGGCCATCATCGATCCGCGCCGCGACTGCGAATGCTATGTCGAAATGGCGCGCGCCGAGGGGCTGGAGATCACTCATATCTTCGAAACCCATCGCAACGAGGATCTGGTTTCGGGGGCGCCCATCCTGAGAGATTTGACCGGCGCGCGCGTCCTGCACGGTCCCAATTCTGTGGGCACGGTCGAATATGCCGAGACGGCTCACCAAGGTGATGAGTTTGAGATCGGACAGCTGAAAATTCGGGTGCTGGAGACACCGGGGCACACGGACGATCATCTTGCTTTCGTTCTTCACGACACTGCCTATCCCGATGGGCCAGTTGGAGTGTTCACGGGAGACGCGCTGTTCGTTGGCGATGTCGGACGGACGGACTTCTATCCCGAACGCAAACGCGAGGTCGCAGGTCTTCTCTACGATTCCCTCCACAAGATTCTCGATCTTGGCGACCAGGTCATTCTATATCCTGCGCATGGAGCGGGTTCCGTCTGCGGGTCGGGAATGGCGGAACGCGAGTTCTCGACACTCGGCCATGAACGCGCGAACAATCCGCGCCTTCAATTCGAAAGCCGGGATGCGTTCATCGACTTTAAGGTGGAAGAGAACCACTACCAGCCGCCGTATTTCCGGTTGATGGAGCGCCTTAATCTGGAAGGCGGCGAAGCTGCGCCTCGTGTGATGCGACCCAAGCGCCTGTCGCTGTCCGAATTGGAAAAGCTTGACGTCGACCACTTGGTCGATGTGCGCGAGCCGCTCGCGTTTGCCTCAGGCCATCTTCGCGGTTCCATGAACCTGCCAGTCGGGATGATCTCGGCATTCGCCGGATGGTTCATCCGTGAAGGCGACAATGTCGCTCTTGTCGCTTCCGATGAAGACCAGCTCGAAGCTGCTATGACGCATCTCGTGCGGATCGCACTCGACAATATCGAAGGCGGTTATGTCGGCGTCGTGCCTGCCGCTGCCCAAGGCAAGGCGATGCGGACTATCCCGATGATCGGGACCGACGAAGTTGAACGGCGACTGGAGAGCGACGAACGTGACTGGACGCTGCTTGATGTGAGGGATGCGGACGAACGCGCGCAAAACGCGATCGAGGGTTCCGAGCATATCTACGTGGGTGAACTCAACGAGCAGTATCACGATCTCGATCTGTCACAGCATTACACCCTGATGTGTGCAAGCGGGATGCGGGCCACGGTTGCTGCAGGATGGCTTGCGAGCCGCGGCTTCGAAAAGCTGGATGTCTATCTCGGCTCCATGGGTGCATGGAAAGCGGCCCATGACTGAACCGAGCTAGGCGGAGTTCTGGAACGAGCGTTACGCAGCGGACGAGTATCTGTTCGGGACCGCGCCCAACGCTTTTCTGGCGCGCGAGGCGCACCGCCTGACTCCCGGATCGAAAGTCTTGGCTGTCGCCGATGGCGAGGGGCGCAACAGCGTATTTCTGGCCCAGCATGGCCATCGCGTCGTCGCTACCGACGTTTCAGAAAGGGCGCTCGACAAAGCGAGAGCTTGTGGATCGGCGTGCAAAAGGGACCCTGTTAGCGGGGTGATCGGCGTCTAAAAGGGACCCCTCATTCTGATGGTGTAGTTGACCGCCTGGTTTTCCAGGTGGTGAGATCGGGATGTTGGTGGTGGAGACGGTCGTTCGGATTAGGCGGGAACACGCGAGCGGGAAGGCGATCAAGGCGATTGCGCGCGATCTGCGGTTATCCCGCAAGGTGGTGCGCAAGGCGATCCGGGCACCAGAAGGCGCATTCGATTATCGCCGCACGGTTCAACCGCTGCCTCGGCTTGGGCCGTTCCAGGAGCGGCTCGATACGCTGCTGACGGAGAATGAGGCCCGGCACCGGCGCGATCGGCTGCGGATGACGCGGATCCATGATCTGCTGTGCCGTGAGGGGTTCGAGGGCTCCTATGATGCGGTCCGGCGCTATGCCCAGCGCTGGAGGGAAGCGCGTCGCAAGGATGCGGGCGACGGCGCGCCAGCCTTCATCCCGCTCATGTTCAAGCCTGGCGAGGCATACCAGTTTGACTGGAGCCACGAGGATGTGGAGATCGCGGGTAAGCCGATGCGAGTGAAGGTGGCGCATATGCGGCTGTGCGCGTCACGGGCAGTCTACGTCCGGGCCTATCCGCGCGAGACGCAGGAGATGGTGTTTGATGCCCATGCTCGCGGGTTTGCGTTCTTTGGCGGCGTTCCCCTGCGCGGCATCTACGATAACATGAAGACCGCGGTCACCGCCGTGTTCGCTGGCAAGGAGCGCGTGTTCAACCGCCGGTTCCTGGTTATGGCCGATCATTATATGGTGGAGCCGACCGCCTGCTCTCCGGCGGCGGGATGGGAGAAAGGGCAGGTCGAGAACCAGGTCCAGACCATCCGGGGACGCTTCTTCCAATGTCGCGCTGCTCCCCATGCTGGCGGGCAAGCCAAATGCTCTGGCCCGCAAGGAGGCGCACGACCTGCTGGAGGCGCTCGATGTCGCGCACCGCGCAGCGGCCATGCCTTCGCAGTTGTCGGGCGGCGAGCAGCAGCGGGTTTCCATTGCACGGGCATTGGTCAACCGACCGCCGGTAATACTCGCCGACGAGCCGACTGCGCCGCTCGACAGCGTTCGCGCACTGGCTGTGGTTGATCTGCTCAACACCATGGCCAAACAGTTCGAAACCGCGATCATTGTCGTTACACATGACGAGAAGATCATCCCGACCTTCCGCCGCCTCTACAATATCCGCGATGGCGTGACGATCGAGGAGCTGCAGCTCGAGGCTTCCCCCGCGCGCCGGACCTGATATCACAGGGACATGGTCGATCGTCGGCGAAGCAGCTTGCGCCCTTCACTGAACCACAGGACCGCACTACCCATGGCCAGGCAGATCAGCCAGTCATCCAACGCCAGCGGAACCGTGCCGAAAGCCGCATTCAGTGGCGAAAGATGGATTACCGCTACCTGCAGCAAGGCTGACAGGAGAACCGCAGCCCATAGCCAGCGGTTTGCGAACCAATGGGTAAATGCGCTGATCACGTCGGATCGTGCGCAGAACGCATTGAAGAGCTGCGCAAACACCAAAGTAGTGAAGCCGGCGGTGCGGGCGTGGTCTATATCATGGCTGCCCTCAACCAGACCGCCTGGCAGATAGATGTCGATTGTCCCAAGGGCGGCTAGCGCCATCACCAGCCCGAGACTCAACACATCGCGCCACATCCGCGCATCAATGGTGGGCGAGCTGCGCCGGCGGGGCGGGCGCTCCATCACGTCGCCGATCTCCGGGTCGACCCCCATGGCAAGGGCAGGCCCGGAATCGGTAATAAGGTTTATCCACAGGATCTGCGTCGCCAGCAATGGCAAGACCAGACCAGCACCATTGCTCGCATCGTCGAGGCCGATGACCCCTGCGCCGACAACGCCCAGGAATACCGTCAGCACTTCGCCCATGTTGGAGGAAAGAAGGTAGCGCAGGAACTTGCGTATATTGTCGAAGATGGCCCGGCCTTCGCGCACGGCCGCAACGATCGTGGCGAAATTGTCGTCGGCCAGGATCATCTTCGCGGCCTCTTTCGTCACTTCGGTGCCGGTCTGGCCCATCGCGATCCCGATGTCCGCAGACTTGAGTGCCGGGGCATCGTTCACCCCATCGCCGGTCATTGCGACGATCTCGCCATCTGTCTGCAAGGCATCGACGATCCGCAGCTTGTGAACCGGCGCAACCCGCGCATAGACTTGCGTCTCGCGAACCGCGCGGGCCAACTGCATGTCATCCAGCGCATCGAGGTCGGTCCCGGTCAGTACCCTTGCATCATTCGATGTTATTCCAAGTTGCGCCGCGATCCGGGCAGCAGTGCGGGGATGATCGCCGGTGATCATGACGACACGAATGCCCGCGCGCTGCGCCTCGGCGATCGCGATGGCGGCCTCTTCGCGCGGAGGATCGATGATGCCCACCGTGCCGACGAAGATCAGGTCGCGTTCAAGCGATCCATCCAGCTTTGCCTCTTCGCCGGGAACAAGCGGACGATAGGCAACCGCGAGCGTTCGAAGCGCGTCATTCGAAAGCCGCTCGACATCGGCGCGAGCTTTTGCCCGGACAATGTCGTCGAAGGGCCGGATGTCCATGCCGACGCGGATGCCCGTGCATCGATCCATCAGCACATCGGGGGCACCCTTTGCGATCAGCACGAGTTCGCCGCCGTGCTCCCGGTCGCGCTCGATCGTCGACATCATCTTGCGTTCAGACGTGAAGGGCAATTCGGCAGTGCGTTCGAACCGTGCCTGTCGTCGGGTGTCGGCGCCCAACTTCTTTTCGGCAACCAGGAAGGCCGCCTCGGTCGGATCGCCATCGATGGCCCAGGTCCCGTCGGCTAGCATGCGAAGACCGGCGTTGCCGGCAAGGCTGCCGCCGCTCAGCACGACGATATGCTCCGCCCTCAGCGCGTCATCGAGCGATGCACTGCCTTGCGCCTCGAAAGTGCCGTGCGGCGAGTAGCCCGTGCCCGTCACCCGGCTTTCGCCCGAAGCCGTGATGACGCGCTGGATGGTCATCTGCGAGCGGGTAAGCGTACCTGTCTTGTCGGAACAGATGACCGTCGCCGAACCCAGGGTTTCGACCGAGGAAAGCTTCTTCACCACGGCGTTGTGCGCCGCCATTCGCTGAACCCCGAGAGCTAGGACGAGCGACAAGATCGCCGGCAGTCCCTCCGGCACGGCGGCGACCGCAAGCGAGACGCCCAGGAGCAGGACAGTTGCGATGTCGTTCGGCGTCTCGACCGGTTGGACGATAATCAGCGTCGCCATGACAACTGCCGCGATGATCACCACGCTTGTGCCGAGGATCCGCCCCAGCCGAGCCACTTCGCGCTGTAGCGGCGTAGCCTCTTCGCGTGTCTCGTCGAGCATGGTGGCGATGCGGCCCATCTCGGTTCGCATACCGATGGCGGTGACGATTGCGCGGCCGGTGCCCTGTGCGACCGCGGTGCCTTTGAAGACCATCGAAGTCCGGTCGGCGAGGGCCGCCGGAGCGGGCAGGGTGGCCGCATCCTTTGCGACCGCTTCGCTTTCGCCGGTGAGCGATGCCTCCTGAACGCGCAGCGAGGCCGCCAGGATCAACCTCGCATCCGCACCGACTGCGTCGCCCTCCTCGAGCAGCAGCACGTCGCCAGGCACCAGTTCTCTAGCGGGTATCCGCTGCCTGCGACCGTCACGCATTACCGACGAGGTCACCGCTGTCATCTTCGCAAGTGCCGCTACCGCGCTTGCTGCCTTGCTCTCTTCGACGAAGCCCAAAACCGCGTTAAGCAGGATGACAATCGCGATGACCAAGGCGTCGACAGGCCACTCCCGCTCCCCCTCGATGAGCCAGATCGCAAGCGTCACCGCAATCGCTGCGAGGAGGAGGTAGACCAGCGGATCCCGGAACTGCGCAAGAATACGGCGCCACAGCGGCGGCCCCTTTACCGTCCGTAGTTCGTTGGAGCCAAAGCGGGCCAGTCGCTCGCTCGCATCATGCGCGGACAATCCCTTTGCAGGATCGACGCCCAGCGCGGAAGCGGCTTCCTCCGGCGATCCGGTGGATGGATCGTCGAGGTCGATCAACTCGGTCGGATCGGCCATGCGCTCTCTCGTCTCTGGTTACGCAAGCGCGCTAAGCCAGAATCGTGCTCGTCGCGATGAAGCGCTGGTGCCAAGACAGTGCCTCCTTGAGCAGCCTGGGCGATTGCTGGCCATAGGAATCCTTGCGTGCTCGCGCGAGATAGTCGGCCAACGCCGGCCGGTAGTCCGGATGGGCGCAGTTCGCGATGATGACCGGTGCGCGCTGCCTGGGACTCAAGCCGCGAAGGTCGGCAAGGTTTAGTCGGTTGTAGCAGGGAAGGTTGGTTGACCGAGACCACATTGGCAGCATTCAAGAATGCTTGCCACCGCCGCTGCCTCTCATCCATGCCTTCGGCATCCTCCGAGCATATGTGCGTGATTTCCAGCCCCTCCGCGCGCGCCAGTTCAAGGTAGCATTCGCAGTCGCGACGTGGATCGATCACCGCGGCCTTGCCGCCAGAGCCGATGAGGTAGGACAAGTGGGACAGACCGGGCGTCTTGATTTTTTCGAGCAGCATATTGTCTCCCTACATAGCAAAAAGCGGGACCGGCGCGAACCGATCCCGCTGTTAAAAAAATTCAAATGAGGTTCGCGCTCAATCGATTTTGACCGTGCGCAGGTACGGGCGCTGCCAAGTGGACAGCAACGCCGGTTGATCTCGTTTTCGGTTCCAATTCAGAGTTGCGGGCTGTCGCCGAGGTCTATGCTTCGGATGACGCAAAGCAGATGTTCGCGGATCATTTCGTGAGGGTCTGGACGAAAGTGATGGAGAGCGATCGCCGCTAAGCGATCGCTACCCGAGTCATCGGGCGACCGCTCGAGCCTGATCCCCGACTGCTCGCTTGCGGAATATCCGCGGGCGAGTGGTCGGGGGACTTTCACGCATTCGAAGTTGGACCCCGCATGGTGATCGGGGTAGGTCGCGACCATGTGTAAATTTCCAGGTCTCACCATTCTTTTGCTGTTCACAACGGCGTGCACGCCCGAGATGATACCCAAGGCAGGGGCACCAAACCCCGCCACGACTGCGGAAGGTGCCGGCTCAATCCGAGAATCTGCTGAGGCCAGGGGGCTGGCATTTGCGCAACAGCATTGTTCCGGTTGCCATGCTGTGAGCGCCGGACGACGATACTCCCCGAACGTTGATGCCCCGACCTTTGAATCTGTCGTCAACACGCCAGGCCTGACCGGCGCGACGATCAAGCCCTGGCTGCAGAAATCACACAATTTTCCCGATGTGATGAACTTTGCCATCGATCCCGACCAGATCGATAACCTTGCTGCCTACATGATATCATTGCAGCGAAGCGATTACGTACCACCGATCTGACATGGGATAGACCGCAGTGGTTACGGGCAGGAACCATGTCCAATTGGTTGCCGGCACGGTACTGCTATGCTCTGATCGGTATTGCCTCCCACAACGCTGAATTAGAGGGAGCAGGAGGCAAACACGCGATCCCGGTCAGGCGTTTTCGGTAAGAGCCTGGGCAATCTGGTCCTTGAGCGCGAGGCGCTGTTTGCGCAGTTCGGTTTCGCGATCCTGCGACACCGGCGCGATGTTGGTTTCCGCGCGATGGATCTCGTCGTTAACTGCGTCATAGTCCACCAGGAGCTTGGCGAACCGGGTGTTCGACACCTTCAGAGCGTGGATCTGGTCCATCTGGTCAGGAAATTCATCGCCCAGAGTGTGGGGGGTATTCGACATTCACATTCTCCAATCGCAATCACGGCCCAGTCTCAAATGCGGCTGGAAGATTCCCTCGCGCCGCGCCGGAACTGGCCGTTCTTTAACCCTAGGGATGGCGAGCACAACTGTCGACGTCGCTTGAAGGCCGGAAGAAATCCTGCAGGCCGGCATAAAACAACCAATCTTTGCCTGCCGGCTTTGCGCCGAAGGACTTCTCGTTGTCAGGCAGCGGCGGCACTTGCTACCAAAGGGCTGGAGACTTGAAAGGATTATTGTCCATGCCGAATGCCGACGCCGCCCGAGCACGCCTTTCGCAACAACTCACCGAACTCGCAGGCCGGCAGCAGCGCCTCGCTCAGGATCTGGCGGAACCCTTGAACCCCGACTCGTCCGAACAGGCGGTCGAGATGGAGGATGACGCCTCTCTCGAAGCGCAGGCCGCGCTGGTCGCGCGCGAAATCGCGTCGGTCAACCGCGCCTTGTTACGCATCGAAAATGGCACCTACGGCGAATGTGTTCGCTGCGGCGATGCCATCGCTCCCAAGCGTCTTGAGGCGCGCCCGGAAGCCGCACTCTGCATTTCCTGCGCAAGCAGCGAGCAATGATATCGTCCGATTGAAAGCGCATGATCGAAACCCCTGCTCAGCCGTGGCACGACGTTCTGGACTTCTGGTTTCCGGAAGGGCGCAGCAAGGATGTGGACGCAGAGACTCATCGCAAGCATTGGTTCTGGCGCATGCAGGGAGGCGCCGACGAGTCGATCGTCGCCCGGTTTCCAGAACTGACGACCCGTGGGGCGAAAGGCGGGCTCGATCACTGGGCAGGCGATCCGGAGGGACGACTTTCGCTCATTATCCTGCTGGATCAGTTTTCACGGTCACTCTGGCGGGGCACGACGCGGGCATTCGCGCAGGATGCCGCCGCCCTGAAACTGGCGCTGACGGGGTTGGCAACTGACCACTATGAAGCTCTCGATACGCCGTGGTTCAAGATCGCCTTCACCCAGCCACTCGGTCACTGCGAAGGCCACGACCACCTCGAGCGGATCGACCTTCTGATCCGCCTGCGGGTAGAAATTGCGTCAAGCGCCCCGGATCATTTGCAGCCGATTTATCGTTCCCTGGTGAAACAGGCAGAAGACGTGCGCCAGGTGATTGCTGCGTTTGGCCGCCACCCGCACCGCAATCAAATCCTCGATAGGCAATCGACGCCTGCGGAAAAGGCATACCTGCAAAAGGGGGATTTTCCGCACCTGCGCGCATTTCAACCAGAACGCCTGTGACGGCAGGCCCGCACTGTTCTCGACCCCGGCAACCCTCACGCCAAGCAAGTGGCATTTTGTCAGACAGGTCGAGAAATGACCTGTTATGGTCCCAGCATGGCCACGGCATGAGGGGAGACGTTCTTTGAGTACAGGCACGACAACAGCGCACATCGTCGAGACCGGTGAAAGTGCTTTTGCCGTCAGCATCGACGTGTCCGGCCATCACCTCATCGGCGATGAGCCCGTCGAACAGGGTGGCGGGGACCTGGGACCGGCGCCCTACGACCTGTTGCTGGCAGCACTGGGCGAATGCACGGCCATGACGGTGCGTTGGTATGCCCGTCAGCAGAACTGGCCGCTCGAACGCGTGGAAGTCACCCTTACGCATGCCAAGGGCACGGTCGAGGGGAAGTCGGCGAAGACGGACCATTTCGCCAAGACGATCCGTGTCATTGGCGAGGACCTGTCCGATGAGCAGCGGGAAAAGTTGATCTCGGTGGCGTCCCGCTGCCCGGTGCAGCGCACGCTGGAGGGCACGCCGGTGATCACTACGGTTGCGGCAAGCTGACGAAACCCGCACCCCGACAGGAGAAGGCAGGCGATGAGCTACTATATTTCCGCCAGGTTGAAGGTCCCCTTCGATGACGCCAGCGCGCGCAGAGGCTGCGCTGAAGACGGAGGGGTTCGGCGTGATCAGCTGGATCGATATCCAGCAGACCCTCAAATCCAAGATCGACGTCGACTTCCGCCCCTATACGATCCTTGGCGCCTGCAATCCGACATTGGCACACGAGGCGCTGCAGCTGGAAGACAAGGTCGGCCTGATGCTGCCCTGCAATGTCATCGTGCAGCAGTCAGGTTCGGACGAAGTTGAAGTCGCCGCAATTGACCCGGTGGCGTCGATGCAGGCGATCAGCAATCCTGAACTGGTCAAAGCCGCCAGCACGGTTCGGGAAAAGCTCGCGCGCGCGATCGACCGGCTGCGGCAATCTGAAATTTAGACCAGCGAAAATCAGCACAGGAGGAAGATGATGAGCGCATTGGAAAATCTGAAGCCGGAACTCGCCACGTTGCGCGATGAGGCCAAGGTGCAGGCCCATCTGGGCAGCATGGAAGCCCAGCAGGAATGGCAGGAAGCCGAAACCAAATGGAACCATTTCGTGGCCGAAGCGCGCCTTCATGACAGCGGGCAGAACATCAAGTCGGCGATCGAGGTGCTGGCCGAGGAACTGCGCGCCTCCTATGAGCGATTGAAGAGCGCGCTCTGAGCTCCAATTCAAGGTCTACACAGATCCATGCCAAGTTGGCCCTATTGGCACCCTTAAATCCGACAGGCCCGATGGAGACCCAAGATTGATGACCTCACGAATTGCCCATCCATTGCTCCAGTCCCGGGTGATGGACGCCGAGGCGGCCGCGGCGCTGATCGCGCCGGGCACGACCGTGGGAATGAGCGGTTTTACCGGCGCGGGCTATCCCAAGGCGGTGCCGCAGGCGCTGGCGCGGCGGATCGAGGCGGCACACGCGGCCGGCGATCCGTTCGCGATCAGCGTGTGGACCGGCGCCTCGACCGGGCCTGAACTGGACGGCGCACTCGCCAAGGCCAAGGGCATCGATTTTCGTTTGCCCTACAATTCCGATCCGATTGCTCGCGAGCAGATCAATCGCGGCGAGATGAACTATTTCGACATGCATCTGAGCCAGGTGGCGCCAATGGCCTGGCAGGGATTCTTCGGTCCGCTGGACACGGCGCTTGTCGAAGTGACGGCGATCCTGCCTGATGGCTCGCTGGTCCCCGCCTCGTCGGTAGGGAACAACAAGACCTGGCTGGACCGGGCGGGGCAGGTCATCCTCGAGGTCAATCGCTGGCAGAACCCGGCGCTGGAGGGGATGCACGACATCTATTACGGTACGGCCCTGCCGCCGCACCGCATGCCGATCCCTCTGGTTCGCGCCGATGACCGGATCGGCCAGCCCACCTTCCGCTGCGATCCGGCCAGGGTTGTCGCTATTGTCGAAACCGACACGCCCGATCGCAACCTGCCGTTCAAGCCAGCCGACGATTGCGCCCAGCGGATCGCTGGCCACCTGATGGAATTCTTCGCGCATGAAGTCGCGCAGGGGCGGCTGCCGGAAAATCTGCTACCGCTACAATCGGGCGTCGGCAATATCGCCAACGCCGTGCTGACCGGCCTGATCGACAGTCCGTTCGAGAACATGACCGCCTATACAGAGGTCTTACAGGACGGAATGCTGGACCTGCTCACCTCGGGTAAGCTGCGCATGGCATCCTCGACGGCATTCTCGCTGAGCCCCGAGGCGGCGCATGCGCTGAATGCCGACATGGACCGCTACCGCGAGCGGATTATCCTGCGCCCCCAGGAAATCAGCAATCACCCCGAACTGATCCGCCGTCTGGGCTGCATCGCGATGAACGGGATGATCGAGGCGGACATCTACGGCAACGTCAATTCCACCCACGTCATGGGCTCGGCGATCCAGAACGGCATCGGCGGTTCGGGCGACTTTGCCCGCAATGCCTATATCTCGATCTTCATGGCTCCTTCGACGGCCAAGGGAGGGGCGATATCGACGATCGTGCCGCAGGTCAGCCACGTCGATCACATCAACCAGGACGTGCAGGTGATCGTGACCGAACAGGGGCTTGCCGATCTGCGCGGACTGGCGCCCAGGCAGCGCGCCTGCCTGATCATCGAGACCTGTGTCCACCCGCGCTATCGCGACAGGCTGGCCGACTATTACGAGCGCGCACTGCGCGATTCCTTCGGCAAGCATTCCCCTTCGTTGCTAAGCGAGGCGCTGGCTTGGCATCAGAACTTTATCGCCACCGGCCACATGTGATTGCAGGGCATCAGTCTGTGACCGCAAGCCGAAATGCGCTACCGGCGGGGTTTCGAACGCCTGAAACCAGGCTCGTGCGGGCTATCATCCTGACCAGTGGGCGTCTCATTCAGGATGACAATGCAACCGTTGATCCATGGCAGGATCAGGTTTGGGTCCTCAAGGACATCGACGTGCGGTTCCACACGGTCGGTGCTGTGCTGCTCGGCGTGCCGATTTATGTGCGCGCGCTGATGGAACACGTCGAACGCTACGGTGCGCATCTGAACTTTCGATCCAAACTGGTCGCGATCGACGGTGAGGCAAGGCTCGCGACGTTCGAACAGAAACGCGGCGACGAGTTCTCGCACGACGAAGAGCGATCCGACATAATCCATGACGTGCCGCCCCAAACCGCGCCAGGTTTCGTGCGATCCAGTCCTTTGGCGGCTCTATCCATTCAGGTGCTCCGCGAATTGTCCGATGAGAGACTGTAGGCTTTTCGCCGATTCGTCGTGCAATCGTAACGGTTCATCGCATCGCTTCTGCGGGGGTATCGGTGGGGGTATTTTTCTCGAAAAGTAAAAAATGATATATCTATATCAACATTATAAGAGAAATTTATGCGTCCCTCCTCCGCTACCATTTTGTGGTTTACATCCTTGATCGTCAGCGTCGTGAGCCACGTTGCTCCGCGTTCAGGCGGCTGCCGCCGGCGTACTTTCGAAATCGAGCACGATGCGTCCCTCTATCTCGCCCCGGTGCATGCGGGCGAAGACATCGTTGATGTTCTCCAGCCGATCGGTGGAAACAGTGGCGTGGACCTTTCCTGCGGCGGCGAAGTCGAGCGCTTCCTGCAGGTCCAACCGCGTGCCGACGATGGAGCCGCGGATCGTTGTGCCGTTCAGCACTGTGTCGAAGATCGACAGGGGGAAGTCGCCGGGCGGCAGGCCGTTCAGCGAGATCGTGCCGCCGCGGCGCGCCATGCCCATTGCCTGCTGGAACGCCTTGGTGCTGACGGCGGTGACGAGCACGCCCTGCGCCCCGCCGATCTCCTTCTTCACTACCGCGGCGGGGTCGGCATCACGCGCGTTGATCGTCAGATCCGCACCCAGCCGCTTCGCCAGCGCGAGCTTCTCGTCATCAATGTCCACTGCCACGATATTGAGGCCCATCGCCTTCGCGTATTGCACGGCCATGTGGCCCAGCCCGCCAATGCCGGAGATGGCAACCCAGTCCCCCGGCTTGGTGTCGGTGGTCTTCAGGCCCTTGTAGACGGTCACCCCGGCGCACAGCACCGGCGCGATTTCCACGAAGGAGACATTGGCCGGCAGGTGGCCGACATAGTTCGGGTCCGCCAGCACATATTCGGCGAAGCTGCCGTTCACCGAATATCCGGTGTTCTGCTGCTGCTCGCACAGGGTCTCCCAGCCCCCCAGACAGTGCACGCAGTGCCCGCAGGCGGTGTAGAGCCAGGGCACGCCTACGCGGTCGCCTTCCTTCACATGGCTGACGCCGCTGCCGACGGCGACGACATGGCCCACGCCTTCATGCCCCGGGATGAAGGGGGGAGACGGCTTTACCGGCCAGTCCCCGTTCGCCGCGTGGAGATCGGTGTGGCACACGCCGGTGGCGGCGATCTTCACCAGGATCTGGCCCGGCCCGACGGTGGGAATCGGCACTTCCTCCATCACCAGAGGCTGGCCAAATTCGCGGACGACTGCGGCTTTCATGGTCTTGAGCATGGCGGATCTCTTTCCTTGCGGGCGGGGAGCGTGATCGCCGAAGGATAGAGGTCGGCCACCTTGGCCCTCTATCAGGATACTTACTGAGCCGGGCAGGGGGCGGGGGGCGTCGGAGACCACCTGGTCGCCTGCGGGATACGGAAGCCCTGGCGGAGCTTTAAGCCTTTGAACCTCTTATGGGAGATAAGGCATGCTGCGTTCCTTTCTGATTGGTCTTGTCGCCGGACAACGGGGCATGACGCCCCTGGCGGTGATCGCCACGGCCACGCGAAACGGCGCGATCCCGCCGGTGCTTCCCTTGCAGAAGCTGATGCTCAACCCGGTGATTGCCGCGGGCACCGCCGCGCTCGCTTCGGCCGAGATGGTTGGTGACAAGATGAAGAGCGCGCCGGACCGAATCATCCCCGCCGGCCTGGCGACGCGCAGCATCACTGCCGCCTATGCCGGCGCGGCTCTGGCCCCTCGCGGCAGGCGAGCGGCCGGCGCGGCCGTGGCGGTGGGCACCGCGCTCGTCTCTTCCTACCTTGGCTGGCGCCTGCGTTGCGCAGCGATGCGCCGCCACGGCCAGACGGGCACGGGTTTTGTGGAAGATGCACTCGTGTTCGGCAGCGGCCTGGCCATCGCCCATGCCACGCCGCCTTCCAACGCCATCTAAAAAATCGCGATACTGCAATAACAAGAAAAGTAAATAAACAGGCTTAATAGATGTAGTTAACTCCCCGCTCGGTATTTCTACGTTTTTATTTCTATAAGGTGTTGTTATTTATTGCTGTTGCTGGCACTCAGCGCCCCAGACGGCGATTCCTCCTTCCGGTCGAATTACTGTCTTTGATAAGGGCAAACCGTCGGTAACGGCGGGACGCAAAGGTTCCGACCCCCTTGGGGTGGCGGGCCTGCCGAAGGAGAAGCTGGGCGACCACAGAGAGTGGAGAAGCAAGCGCGCCCCCGCGATGGTGGCGCGGCCAGCATCCTCATTTTCTCGTCGCCTTTCCGCCTCGTGCGGAGTTTGACTTCGATCACCCCGGCTATGCCGGTTTGCTCTCATTACCACGGACGATTTCGTCCTGAATTGGGGGTATGATGGTGATTGAAGGTAAAGTTGCCGCGGGTCGGCGTTCCGTTCGTGCGGCCGTGCATGCAGGTCTGTTTGCAAGCGCATCCATAGCTGGGCTGATGGCGGCAACACCGGCGCTGGCGGAACCGTGCCCTCTTTCCATCACCGGCGACCTTACAATCCTGTCCTGCGCGCCCAGCATTGCCGCGCGGGTGGAGTCGGGCGACACCACTTTGGTGGTTAGCGGAGCCGAAGTCGGCGGCGATGGCATCGGCTACAATCCCAACGGGGCGAATGTCCCCACTGGGCCGATCAGCATGTCGCTCACCGTCAGCGACACCACCGTCAATTCCACCACCTATGGCGGCGTGAATATCTATTCATCCGTTGCGGAGGGGAGCGACGTCACAGTCACGGTCACCGCCGACTCCTCCATTACCAGCACAGCCGGCTATGGCGGCGTCTGGGTGCGCAATGAGCAGGCCGGCAACATCGGCATCGTGAATGATGCAGCGATCACGGCTTCCGGCGCGGAAGCGAACGGCATCTCCGCCACAACGAACCGCGGCGGCGTCTCCGTGTCCAACAGCGGCAACATCACCGTGACGGACAATACGGATGCCGTTCCGAACACGCATCGCGGCATCTACGCCGACGGCGGCTTCAACGACGTTGCCCCGGTTGAGGTTAAGATCACCAACAGCGGCAATGTGAACGCCTATGAGGCGGGCCTGCGTGCGGTAAACTACAACGGCACCGCTTCCATCGAGAACAGCGGCACGGCGACCTCCACCACCAAGCAGGCGCTCGTCGCCTGGTCGCCGCAGGGCAATGTCGTCCTCACCAACACCAGCACGGGCGCCGCCAACTCGCTCGACGGCGTGAGCATGCAGGGCGCTACGCAGAACGGCGACATCACCATCGTCAACGACGGGCAGGCGGTCGGCAAGGCCGGCATCAGTGCCGTAGCCGGCTTCGATCCGCAGGAGGCCGGATCTGGCGACATCTCCATCACCAACACCGACAATCTCGACGCGTGGGATGGCACGGCGATCTATGCCCGCACGCCCGATGGGGACGTGACGATCACCAACAGCGGCACCGTCGATGGATCGGTCTATGGAATCGATGCAGATACCGCCAACGGCATGGTCCGGATCGTCAACAGCGGCACGATCACCGGTGGTTCTTCCAGCAGTTCGGGTGGCGTCGCCATCATCACCGGCAATGCGGCGACCACAATCGTCAACTCCGGCATCATTCAGAGCAACGGGAGCGACACGATCGTCATGGGTTCGGGCGATGTGACGCTGGAACTGCACGCGGGATCGCTGATCTTGGGGCCGGTGGTGGATGCCGATTTCGCCAACGGCGTGAACACGCTGGTTCTGGGGGGCGACAGCAACGATCTGTTCAACGCAGAGCTCGTCGGCAATTCATATCAGGGCTTCACCCGTTTCTCGAAGACCGGGCAGAGCGTCTGGACGCTGAACGGCATCGGCACGAACGGCTGGACCGTGGAAGCCGGCACGTTGAAGGCGGGCAGCGCTGATGCGCTGGGGGTCGATCAGGCGTATACCGTGAATGGCGGCACGCTCGATATCGCCAGCTTCACCGCACAAATCGGCACTCTCGGTGGCACGGCGGATGGCACCGTCAACATCGGTTCGGGCGGCACCTTGATGCTGCGCGAAGGCGTGGACGGCGCCTATGCCGGCCATCTCACCGGAACCGGCACATTCGAGAAAGTCGGCACCGGCACGCTTGCGCTCATCGGCGACAGCAGCACGTTCGCCGGCAATATCACCGTGGATGCAGGTACGCTGGAGGTGCGGAACGCGCTCACCGGCGAGGCATTGAGCGTGGGCGGCACGAGCGATGCTGCGCTGATCGTCAGCAACGGCGGTACGCTTGACGTGCAAAACGTGTGGATCGAGGCGAGCGGCTCCAATGCGGATGTGACGGTAGAGGGCACAACCGCCAAGCTGGTGTCAGCCGGTGCGATCCAGATCGCACGTGGCCCGGGCACCTCCGGCTCGCTGACGGTGCGGGACGGCGGCGTTGTGGAAACGTCGCAGGGCGGACTCTACATGGGCGCCGGCGGCAGCGTGAATCTCAGCGGAGCAGGGACGGCGCTGCGGATTGGCACGCTGCATTCCGATCTCCCCGCGACCTTTGACCAGGCAGACGGCTGGTTTAGCCCGGAAGGAGGGATCATTTCCGTCACCGATGGCGCGCATCTCGAGGCTGACGGAAGCTATATCGGTGGCAGCGGCCCCGCGGTCACGCAGATGACGGTGGATGGCGCGGGCACCGCGTGGTCGAATGGCCTGCCGCTCTATATCGGCGGAACCGGGAACGGCGATCAGGGCAAGGGCAGTGTGACCGTCTCCGGCGGCGCCACGGTCACGTCCTATACCAGCGCCCTGGGCGTCGACACTGGATCGGAGGGCACGCTGGTTCTTTCCGGCCCCGGAACGACCTACTCGGTGCTCGCCCGTCAGGGCTTCGCCGGCAACATGCGCGTGGGTTATAGCGGCACCGGCACGGCCACCGTGGAAAATGGCGCGGCCCTCTCGGCCGCCGGTCTGCTCGATGTCGCCAGCCAGGACGGCAGCAGCGGCACGCTGATCGTGCGGAGCGGCGGCCAGGTCTCCGCCAACGCGCTGAGCATCGGGGGCGGCTTCGGTGCGAACGGCATGGTGTCCGTTGACGGTCTGGGATCCAGTCTGACGATCGGGGACGGCGGCACCACCATCGGCGGGCTCGGCGCCGGCAGCATTACCTTGAGCAATGGTGGCCGCCTGGAGTCGGAAACCATCGCGATTGGCGAGGCCGGCGCCCTGAACATCGGCGCAGACGGCAACCTGGCGGCAGCAGCAGCCGGAACCGTGGAAGCCGGACAGATCGTGCTCAACAGCGGTCGGCTGGTCCTGAATCATCTGGACGACGGCTTCACGCTCGCCGCCGTGCTTAGCGGTGTCGGCACGGTTGACCAGCTCGCGGGCACCAGCACCCTGACCGGTGATAGTGTCAATTTCGCCGGAAGTCTGAACGTTACCGGCGGTAAGCTGGTGCTGGCTGGTTCGACCAATGCCGTAAGCACTTTTGTGGGCAATAACGGCGTGCTGCAGATTGGTTCTGGTGGCACCTCCGGCTCGCTCAACGGCGATATCCTCAATGAGGGCACGCTGGCCATCAACCGGTCGGATGCGCTGGTCCACAACCGCGTTATCTCCGGCACCGGCGGCCTGCTGGTGGCGGGCGGCACGATCACCCTCGGCGGCATGAACACCTTCACCGGCGCAACGCAGATTGGCTCCGGCGCCACCCTGGCCCTCGCCGGGCAGGGCCGGATCAACCAGTCTTCGCTCGTGACGGTGGACGGCACTTTCGATGTCACTGGCGCAAGCTCGGCGCAAATCCGCGATCTTGCCGGTTCGGGAACGATCGTCCTCGGCGATGCCGGTCTCATCATCGCTGACGCCAGCCACACATTCTCCGGCAGCGCGACCGGCACGGGCGGTCTCACGGTCCAGGCCGGCACGCTGACGCTTACCGGCGACAGCGATTTTGCCGGCGGGCTCGGCATCGGGAACGAAGGCGTCGTGAATATCGGTGACGGTGGCACCACCGGCTCGATCACCGCCGGCGTGACCAATTACGGCACCTTGCGCTTCGATCGGGCGGATGACATCGCCTATGCGGGTCAGATCACCGGGCAGGGCACGGTTGTGAAGACAGGCGCCAACACGCTGACCCTCACCGGTTCGATGAGCGGCGTGAAGCTGGACCTGCAACAGGGGACGGCTGTGTTCCTCGGTTCCATGAGCAGCAGTGCGGCACTTGCTGCAGGGACCAGCCTGGTCTTCGCCAATCCCGGCACCACGAGCTACAAGGGCAGCCTCACCGGCACCGGTTCCGTGCTCAAAACGGGTGAGGGCGCGATCACTTTCTCCGGCAACAGCAGCACCTTCGGCGGCAACACGACGGTCGATGGAGGCACGGTGGTGCTGACCGGTGCGCTGGGCGGCGGTCTGCTGATCAGCACCGGCGGAACGGTGCAGGTCGGCAATGGCGTGAAGGATGGCGATCTGCTGGCCGACACCACCAACAACGGCACGCTGATCTTCGACCAGACAGGCGACTACGAGTTCACCCGTGCCCTTGCCGGTGACGGCGGGCTCATCAAGCGGGGCGACGGCGCGCTGCTGCTCTCCGGCGCCTACAGCTACACCGGCTCCACCGTGGTTGAGGGCGGGCTCGTCAGGCTGGCGGCACTGCTCGACTCTGACACCGATCTGGTCGTGGACAATGGCACCTTCGATCTCGACGGAAAGGACCAGCAGGTCTCCGGCCTCAGTGGCGAAGCGGGCAATCTGCTGCTCGGCGGTGGTTCGCTGACGGTGAACCAGGAAGGCAACAGCGAGTTCGCCGGCAGTATCACCGGCGGAGACAGCGGCAGCTTCACCAAGACCGGCGCGGGTTCGCTGAACCTGTCCGGCACCAGCGGCTTTACAGGCGCGGTGAATGTGAATGGCGGCCGCCTTGCGATCAACGGCACGCTTCCGGCACAGGTTACGGTCAACTCCGGCGGCACGCTGGGCGGCAACGGCACGGCGGGTACTCTGACCGTGCTGAGCGGCGGCACGCTGGCGCCGGGCAATTCGATCGGCACTCTCAATGTGGCGGGCGACGTGTCCTTCCAGCCGGGTTCGGTCTATTCGGTCGAACTCAATGCGGAGGGTGAGAGCGACCGACTTATCGCCGGCGGAACCGCTACGATCGCGGGCGGCACGGTTTCGGTGCTGGCCGCGGCCGGCAACTACCGCTCGGTCAGTGACTACGTGATCCTGTCTGCCGCTGGCGGCGTGACGGGCGAGTTCGAGGATACCGATGTCGATCTCCCCTTCCTCACGCCCTCGTTGCGCTACGATCCGAATGACGTGGTACTGACGCTGGTGCGTAACGATCGCAGCTTTGCCAGTGCGGCGATCACGCCAAACCAGCGCGCCGTGGCGGCTGCGCTGGACGGCGGAGACCGGAACAGCGCGCTTTACCGCGCTGTGGCGGGGCAGACCGACGCGGCCGGCGCCGTCCGCGCCTTCGATGCGCTCTCCGGTGAACTGTGGGCGACCACGAGCACCTTTATGATCGACCGCACCCGGCGGCTCGGCGAGATGGTGGTGGGCCGGCTCGAACAGGCGGACACCATCAGCCAAGTGCTCGCTGAGGCGCCGGGCGCCGCGCGCGAGACGCAGGGTGGTCGCACCGGCATCTGGGGCCAGGCTGCAGGGAGCTGGAACAGCGTGAAGAGCGACGGCAATGCCGCCCGCGCGACGCAGGACAGCGCCGGCTTTACCCTGGGACTGGACACGCTGGTCGGCAATTGGCGGATCGGCACAGCCTTCACCTATGGCGAGGACGAAGTGCGCCTGCCCGGCCGGGGCAGCCACGCGAGCATCGATGGCTCGTCTGTTGCCGCCTATGCCGGTGGCGGCTGGGGAGCTCTGCGGGTGCGCCTGGGTGGTTCCTATAGCTGGATGGACGTGAAGGGCGCCCGGCAGGTCTCCTTCCCCTCGGTGGAGGAGTCCATTGCCGGCAATTATGATGGCAAGGCGGCTTCCGGTTTCGCGGAGCTGAGCTATGCAGCCAAGCTGGGCACCACTCTGCTGGAACCCTTCGCGGGCGTGAACCATGTCCATGTGAAGACGGATGGCTTTGCGGAAACCGGCGGCGAACTAGGCGAACTGCAGGTGGCTGGCCAGACGCGCGATGTGACCTACACCTCGCTCGGCCTGCGGCTTAGTGCAGTGGTGCCGATTTCGGACCGCGCAGTGGTCACCCCGCGCGCTTCGGCAGCCTGGCTGCGCGGCTTCGGCGATCGGGCAGCGTTCGGTACCAGCACGCTGTCGGCTGGTTCCGCCTTCACGATCGAAGGCCTGCCGGTCGCGCGCGACAGCCTTCGGCTGGAAGCAGGGGCGCAGGCCAACATCCTCCCCGGCGGCTCGCTCGGCATCTCATATGTCGGCAATTTGTCCGATCGGTGGTCGGATCACGGCCTGAAGCTGGGCTTCAGCTACAGCTTCTGAACGCACGCATTTCCGTCATGGAACGAGAAGGCCCGGTCCTATGGACCGGGCCTTTTCGTTGTGGGTGGGCGGAAGGATGGCGCTGCGTTGCAGCCAGTCAGGCGGCTTGAAGTGCGTAGGGATACTTGCCGCTCTCCATCGTTTCGCGCGGCACCCAGGTGCCGTGGAAGGTTGAGCGCACGCGCACCGGCAGCTTGATCGTCGCCACGGGCCCTGCGGCGAGATCCCGCGCGTCGAGAATCACCAGGTCGCTGCGTCCTTCGGATACGCGGGCCACCGGCACCAGCAGCCAGCCGTCGCCTTCCGCAGCATCGGGCGTGCGGGGCACGAACTGGCATTCCTGCACCGTGTCACCGGGGCCGGGGGACCAGGTGTCGAGCTCGCCCGTCGCGAGGTCGAAGCGGCCGGTGGAGCTCGATCCGTCCGCCGCGCGATAGACGATAACGTAGCCCTGGCGGTAGGGGCGGCCCTGATAACGATCGTCCGTGCGGGGCATTTCGCAACTCACGTCCAGCAGGCGCTGCTTCTCGATCGCGCCGTCGTTGCGGGCAAGGTCCATCGTCAGCCGGGTGAGGAAAGGCGGCACCGGCTTGGTGGTCTCCCCCTGCGGCGTCTTGAAGAAGGGGAAGCAGTTCCCCTCGTAATAGCAGACATCGAGATGCACCTTCGTGCCTTCGCGCACCGCATTCATCATGTGGCCGGCGCTGGCGGTCGGGCCGGTGAACCAGCGGATGTCCTTGGCATCGCCATAGCGCGGCACCAGCGCAATATGGGTCTGCTGGTCGGGGTTCCACTGGAAGTAGGTGCCGCCGGCCTTCACATGGTCCATGTCGGTGATCAGCGGGAAGAAGGGGAAGACGATCCACTCGTCCGTCACGGCGAAGTCGTGGACGCAGGCCGCATAGGGCATTTCGAACCATACCTCGTTGATCTTCCGCCCCTCGGCATCGAAGAGGTAGAACACCACATCCTTCGTGCCGTCGCCCTTGGCCTGGTAGGAGAAGGCGAGCAGCTCGTTGGTGATCGGATCGACCTTGGGATGCGCGGTGAAGCATTGCGCGGTGATCTGGCCGTTCATGTCCGTGCGGCCGATGGTCTCCAGCGTATCGGGGTCGATCTCATAGGGGAGATCGTCTTCCTTCAGCGCATAGAGATGGCCGGCATGGAACATGGCGGTGGTGTTGGCCGTGCCCATGTTGGCCTCGCGCGCTTCCGGCGCATTGGTGTAGCGGTTGCGATAGCGGCCGAAGAGCGCGCGGCGGGCGCTTTTCTGCAGCTCGTACCGCTCCGTCCGCACCCAGCGGGAGCGATAGCTGACCTGCCCGTCCTCGAAGCGGAACATGTGATACATGCCTTCGCCGTCGATGAAGATGTCGTCATCCCGACCGGAGGGATACTGCCAGTCCGCCCCGTTGCGGTAGAGCGTGCCCTCCAGCCCGGCGGGAATTTCGCCCTGGGTGATCTCGAGCCCCTCGATGGTGCTTTCGGTTCGCATCGGGGAGCCCCAGCCCCGGAAGAGCGGGTTATCGGGGAAGCGGAGCGGTTCCATGGGCATTCTCCTCAGGAGGTCGCGTGGGCGATGAACTGGGTGATCGCGGGCTCCAGCGCGCTGTCGGGCGATCCGATCTCCAGCGCTGGCGACAGATGGTTATGGCCGGCGAGCCACAGCAGCCGGGGATAGCGGTCGCGCCGGGCAGCGTGGGCGGTAACGAAGGCGGCGGCCTGTTTCTGGAAATCCACCACGTCAAATTCCGAAACCGTGGCGAGCAGCGGCACCTGCGTGTCGATCAGCCCTTCCAGGGTGGAGCAGGCGGGATAGGCACCTGCATCCTCCCCATAATAGGCGATGTGGAACGGGTTGGGCTGCGCCGCCGCTACATCGTAGATGCAGGAGATCAGCAAGGCGCCTGCAAGGCCTGCGCTTCCGCCCGGATGGAATCGCGGATGGGCGACATAGCTCGCGACATGCACGGCGCCGGCGGACTGGCCCATCAGGAAGATGCGGGCAGGGTCCCCGCCATGCTCCGCGATATTCACCTGCAGCCAGGCAACCAGCCGGCCCATATCCTCCGGACCGGCGGGCCACGGGTGCTGCGGCGCGAGGCGATAGTTCACCGTGACGCCGATCATTCCGGAGCGGGCGGCGAAATCGCCGACATTGTCGTAGAACGGCAGGTCCGGCGATCGCTTGTTGCCCATGACGAAGCCGCCGCCATGGACATAGACCAGCACCGGGGCGTTGGCCGTGTCGGCGCGGCGGAACAGGTCCAGCCGGTGCCGTTCGTCAGGGCCATAGGCAAGGTCGCGCTCGATCTGCGTGACCGCATCCATGCCGCGGAAGCTCTCGGCAAAGATCGCCTGCGTCGCCTGCATCATGGGTGGGGAGAGATCGAGGCCGAGGGCCTCTATGCGCTCGCGCAGCTCCGGGCTCATGCCGCCTCTCCTTCGTCCAGCACCAGCACGGGCTTGATCACTGCGCCTTCCTCCAGATCGTGGAAGGCCCGTGCGATCTCGGCAAAGCGATAGGTTCTGATCAGGCGATCGAAGGGGAAGCGGCCCTGGCGCCAGTATTCGATCAGCCGGGGCAGGAACAGGCGCGGTGCCGCATCGCCGCCGAGGATGCCGCGCAGCTGGCGGCCGCCGGCCAGCATGGGGAACATCGCCGGCGCCCATTCGCCGCGCGGCGCCGCTACGAAGCCGGCCGTCCCACGCATCGCAAGGCATTCCAGGGCGAGACTGTGAACCGCCGGCGCGACCGTGGTGTTGAGCGTGAAATCCACGCCGCGGCCGGTGACGCCCCGGATCGCGGCGGCGAGATCGCCCTGATCCGCCTGGAAGACGTGGGTCGCGCCCAGCTCCTGCGCCAGTTCCAGCCGATCCGGCTTGAGATCGACGGCCACGATGCGCTGCGCGCCCACCAGCCGCGCGGCCATGATGGCGGAGAGTCCCACCGCTCCCGTGCCGAATACGGCGATGCTGTGGCCATAGTCGACCTTCAGCGCCTCGATCACCGAACCCGCGCCGGTGATCACACCGCACCCCAGGGGGGCGAGGGTGGCGAGCGGCAGATCCCTGTCCACCTTAACCGCCGTTCGTTCCGGCACGATGGCGTGCGTGGCGAAGGATGACTGTCCGAAGAAATGCGAATGCAGCGGTCCGCCATCGGCGCACAGTGCGGTGGACCCATCCAGCCGCTTCCCGCCGAAGGTCATCGGCATGGCGAGGTCACAATAGCTGGGCAGGTTGTTCAGGCAGTTGGGGCAGGTGCCGCAGGAGGTGCCGCTGAGCAGCACGTGATCGCCCGGCGCGAAGCCGCGCACGCCATCGCCCAGTTCCTCGACCACGCCGGCCCCTTCATGGCCCAGCGCGATCGGCAGCGGGGCGAGGCGGCCTTCATGCGCATGAAGATCGGTGTGGCAGATGCCCACGGCGGTAATGCGGATGCGCATCTCCCCGGGCCGGGGTGCTTCCAGCTCCACCTCTTCCAGCTGCGGCGCCGGAGTTTCCGCGCGGCTGATGGCGGCGGTGATCCGCACCGC
This sequence comes from Altererythrobacter sp. B11, assembly GCF_003569745.1. Classification (NCBI taxonomy): domain Bacteria; kingdom Pseudomonadati; phylum Pseudomonadota; class Alphaproteobacteria; order Sphingomonadales; family Erythrobacteraceae; genus Altererythrobacter; species Altererythrobacter sp. B11. The sequence goes on along the minus strand of NZ_AP018498.1, from coordinate 2,740,828 downwards.
TTCAGCCCCGCACCGGCGGCGGCGTGTGCCGCGGCTTTTCCCTCATCAGGAACTCGCCCTTCCAAGGCACCTGATCGGCCGCGGTCCAGGCGTTCACATGCAAGGACTGGAACCGCCAGGGCCCTTCCTTGCGCGTGACGTGGTCCACCCGCGTGCCGATGCCGAATACGAAATTGGTGTTGTAGTCGGTCTGGAACTGCAAGATCTGGAAGAAGCAGCGGACGTCCACTTCGCCATCTTCCTCGCGCGGTTCCATGATGAAATGGTTCATCAGGTGCTGCCGGCCATACCACCAGTGCTGGCGGTCGTTCCACAGCGAGTGGAGGTTCTCGCGGATCGCCTCGTGCCCTTCCACGCGGCCCTGCCACAAATGATCGAATCCCGCGTCCTGAGTGAAGGTGGAAAGCGCCATGGCCTCGTCCGCCAGATCGATGCCCCAGGCGTAACGGGAATAGAGCTCCTGGATTTCGAGCCGGTCGAGTGCGGTCAGTTGCCAGGCCATGTGTCTTTCTCCCTCTTTCAAGCGGGTCGCTGCATCTGGTTCATGCGCCCGCAGGCTTGCCCAGGTGATGATCGTTCTGGATGTCGGCAGGTTCGCCGTGCTGGGTCAGCAGAGCCTTGCGCCGCACGTATCGCAGGATCGCTTCCGGCCCGGTGCGCGCGCCGCCGCCCACGCCGGACACGCCGAAGCTGTTGCTGCCCACGGTGCGGTTCTTGGCAAAGGTGAGGAAGGTATCCTGCATGAAGACGGAGCCGGCATTGAGCCGCTCGCCAATGGCCAGCGCTTCTTCCTCGCTGCCGGCGATCACATTGGCCGTGAGGCCGAATTCGGTATCATTAGCCAGGGCAATCGCCTCTTCCACGCTGGCGAAGGGCATTACCGGCAGGATCGGGCCGAAAGTTTCATCGCGCATCAGCGCCATGGTGTGGTCGACGCCGGTCACGATCGTTGGCCGCATGTAGAGCCCGCCGCCGATCTCCTCCACCCTGCCGCCCGTTAGCACGCTGGCCCCCTTATCCACCGCCTCCGCCAGTTGCTGCGCCACGATCTTGGCCTGCGGTGCAAAGGTGAAGGGATGGAGATGGCCCGCGCGGGGATCGTCGCAATTGAGGCGTACCTTTTCGGCTTTCTCGGCCAGCAGCTTCACAAACGCGTCGTGAATGGCCTCTGCCACATAGATCCGCTCCACCGAGAAGCAGACCATGCCGTTGGCGTGCACCGCGCCGCGCAGCACGGCGGTGGTGGCCCGTTCCAGATCCGCCGTTTCGGTGACGATCACCGGATCCTTGCCGCCCAGTTCGAGATAGCAGGGGATCAGCCGCTCGGCACATTGCACGGCGATCTTGCGGCCGGTGGGCACGCTGCCGGTGAAGCAGACGAGATCGGCTTCCTCGATCATGGCCTTGCCGGTGGTGCCGTCGCCGTGCACGAACTCGAACACGGCGGCCAGTTCGGGCACCTGCGCCACGGTTTCGAATAGCGGGGCCACCCAGCGGGGGGTGACTTCGGATGGCTTGATCAGCACCGCGCAGCCGGCAAACAGCGCGGGAATGGCATCCAGCAGCACCAGCATCATCGGTGCGTTCCACGGGCCGATCACGCTCACCAGCGGGTAAGGCACGAATTGCGTGCGCACCTCCACGCTGGGCATGGCGCGGGAGGGGCCGTGGTAGGCGGCCTTCTCCAGCGCGGCCTCGGCATCCTCGATCCAGCCGCCGATATTGCCCATGGTGATGAAGCCCTGGACATAGGAGGTGTGGCAGCCCCCAGTATCGACCGCGTCGGCAGCCGAGATATCGTTGGCGCGCTTGGCCACTTCGCCCAGCCAGCGCTGCATCACGCCGATCCGCTGCTGCAGGGGGAGTGCGGCCCAGGCGGGCTGGTTCTTGCGGAGACGCGCCGCCTTTTCCGCCACTTGCGCGTGGGAGGCCACCGGCAGGTGGAAATCGACCGCTCCCGTGCGCGGGTTGCGCACGGCCACGCTGCGCTGTTCGGCCTCTGTCATCGTCCTCTCCGCTGCCCGACTCTCGGCCAGGGGCCGGAGCGATTGTCCGATGTCGTTGTAAATCGCCGGCAGTGGGTGTCAAGCGGCCCCGGCGGGGCGGGGCCCGGAGGAGCTCAGCCTTCGCCGCCGGACGCGGGAAATCTTAGCAGGGCGCTGTGCGCCTTCACGATCTGCTGCAACTGCCGAACGGTCTTCTGGCGCTCAGCCGCGGACAGATCGCGGAATACCGCTTCCTCGGTTTCGTCGACCAACGGGTGCATGCTGGCGAGCAAGGCGCTGCCGGCTTCGGTGAGGCGGAACAGGCGGGCCCGGCCGTCGCTGGGGCAGCGTGCGCTGGCGATCAGGCCCCGCTGCGCCGGGCCGCGCATGATGACGGCGCAGGTCGCCGGATCGAGCCCGAACAGCCGGGCAAACGCGCTCTGGGTGATGGATTCGCGCCGGCTCAGGATGAAGAGCAGGGAGAACTGCCGCAGCGTCAGCCGTGTGCCGCGCGTCGCCTCCAGAAACTCGGCATGCAGCAATTGCAGCGCGCGCCGGGTGAGGAAGCTGATCGCGCCGTCCAGCACGCCGGAGCCAGGATCGCATGCCCGTCGCCAGACGGGCACGCCGCGTCCGGGGTTTTGCCCCAGGCTCTGGAGACTGGCGATCAGCCGCGCCCGTTCCGGCGCGGTGAAGGGGGCGCCGAGCTGCCGCTGAAGTTCGGCGAAATCCTCCTGCACCTGCGGCACCACCGCCTGCCCGGCGGGAGTGAGCGAGACCAGCGAAGAGCGGCGGTCCTCCTTGCGCACGGTCCGCTCGACCCAGCCGCGCGCCTGCAGATTGTCGAGGATGTAGGCGGTGGTCGATTTGTCCACGCCCGCTGCGCCGGCTAGGGCGATCTGGATCATCGGCCCCAGCCGGTCGAGCAGCAGCAGGAACTCCGCCTGGCTGAGCGTGGCCGTGCCCGACAACCCGCCGAAGATCGCCGTGCAGATCTGGTCCACGCGGGCCAGCAGGAAGCCGGGCTTGCGCAGGAAATACTGCATCAGCTCCGCATCCGAAGGCGTGGCGGCTTCGTTGTGGTGCTGCGTGGCGATAATGGCGGCCCTCGGCAAATTGGCAAAACGGAGCGCGTTCTTAAGCGCTTCCGGCGGCTTGTTGAAGCCGCATCGCGGCTAGCGAAGCGCCCAGCGGGTGGTGCGGGCGAGGGCGAAGGTGCCTGCACGCAGCAGCGGGCGGGGAAGGGCGCCGGCTGTGAGGCCGTGCATCTGCCGCGCCCATGGCGGCAGCAGGTCCACTGCGGCGTGGCGGATGAGATGGAGCGGGACGGCGTCGAGCGGCTCGGCCGGCTGGTGCAGGATCAGCCGGGCGACCTCCGCTGTGCGCTCGTCCGCCCGTAGCCGGGGGCGCGTGGCGGCGATATAGGCGCTCAGTTCCGCGCGGGTGGCGGGCACCGGATCGGCACCCAGACTGCGCGCGATGCGGGCGATTTCAGTCAGATAGCGGTCCTGCTCGACCCCGCGCATGCCCGGTTGGACATAGCGGATCCAGGCGCCGAGGAAGGAAGCCGCCTCGGTGGCATGTACCCAGGCGAGGAGGGCCGGGTCGTCCGCGCGATAGGGCGTGCCGTCGGGCAGCGTGCCGTGCACGTGCCGGTGGATGGTGCGCACCCGCTCGATCGCCGTCTCCGCCTCCTCCCGGCTGCCGTAGGTGGTCAGTGCGATGAAGCGCGCCGTGCGGCTCAGCCGGCCACGCATGTCGTTGCGGAAGGTGGAATGGTCCCATACGCCGGCCAGAACCGCGGGGTGGAGCATCTGCAACAGCAATGCACTGAGCCCGCCGACCATCATCGAGGCGACATCGCCGTGGACGCGCCAGATGGTGGAGGAGGGGCCGAAGAGGCCGTCGGGCCGGCGCTGGACCGGGGGCTGGGCGCCGGCCGGATCGCGGAAGGCAGCACGGATTCGCGCTGCAACGAGCCGCTTCATGCTTTGCGCCCTCCTTTGCTGTAATTATCCTGTATTCACAGTGTATTACGGGTAAATAGCCGTTCCGGCAGGCACTGCCGGTGCATCCGCCGTACAAAGCGACCGCAGCGCTTGTGCAAGAGTATGGGCATGCCGTCCGGCGATCAGCCGCCCTGCCGCCCCGGGAGTTCCGAGCGGAGGGTCGCCAGCATCGCCGTCAGGCCGTCGAAGGAAAAGGGCTTGCTGAGCAGATGGCCGCGGCCATTGCCGTCGCCGCCGCTGATCACGGCATGGGGGACGGATCTGTTGGCGAGTTCGGCGATCAGCGGGTCCGCCCGCTCTCCGGCGAGGTTCATGTCCACCAGCGCCACATCGAAATCGCCCCGGGCCGCTGCCTCCAGCGCGGCGCCGAGGGATGAGCACGGGCCCCGGATCTCACAGCCGAGATCGCGGCACATGTCTTCGATCAGCATTGCAATGAAGGGTTCATCCTCCACGATGAGGACCGAGAGCCCGGCGAAGCGCGGTGATGTTTGCAGCTGGTCCTCGTCCTCTCCGGCGGCCCCGCGAATGCGCCTGATTGCCCCGGCCCTGCATGCAGAAAAACGGTCGCCTTGTCGATAACCTACCGCAATCCGGCGCTTATCCGGTAAGGATTTCACGGATGCGGCTGGCGAGCATGTCCATTGCGAATGGCTTGGTGATCATGGCCATGCCCGGCTCGAGGAATCCCGAGGCGAGGGCGGCGTTTTCGGCATAGCCGGTCATGAACAGCACCTTCAGTCCGGGCCGCACCTCGCGCCCCCCGGCGGCGACTTCCCGCCCGTTGAGGCCCGGCAAGCCGATGTCGGTTACGAGGAGGTCGATCCGGCGGTCGGAGCGCAGCACCTCCAGCCCCTCGCGCCCGTCCTGCGCCTCGATCGCCTGATAGCCGAGTTCGTTCAGCACATCGACGATAAGGCCGCGCACCACCGGCTCGTCTTCCACTACCACCACCACTTCCCCGTCATCGGCCTTGGGTGCTTCGGCCAGTTCGCCGGCCGGTTCCTCCGCCCGTTCTTCCCCGCGATGGCGGGGAAGATAGAGCTTGATCGTGGTGCCTTCGCCCGGCTCGGAATAGATCCGCGCATAGCCTTCGGATTGGCGGGTGAAGCCATAGATCATCGACAGGCCGAGGCCGGTGCCCTGGCCGATCGGCTTGGTGGTGAAGAACGGCTCGAACGCGCGGGCTATCGTCTCCTTGTCCATGCCGGTGCCTGTGTCCGTCACGCAGATGCAGACATATTGCCCCGGCTTCACGTCGCGCTGCAGGGCGGCATAGTGATTGTCGAGATGTGCGTTGCAGGTCTCGATCGTCAGCTTGCCGCCTTCGGGCATGGCATCGCGGGCGTTGATCGCCAGATTGAGGATCGCGCTTTCCAGCTGGTTGGGATCGCAGCGCGTCAGCCACAGCCCGCCCGCCAGCACCAGTTCCAGATCCACCTGTTCGCCCAGCGTGCGGCGCAGCAGATCCTCCATCGAACTGACGAGCGGATTGGCGCGGACCGGGCGGGGATCGAGCGGCTGGCGGCGCGAGAAGGCCAGCAGGCGGTGGGTGAGGGCGGCGGCCCGCTCGGCAGAATTCTTGGCGCCGGTGAGCCAGCGCTGCACGTCGTCCGTGCGACCTTGCGCCAGCCGATTGCCGAGGATGTCCAAGCTGCCGGTGATCCCCTGCAGCAAATTGTTGAAATCATGCGCGATGCCGCCGGTCAGCTGGCCCACGGCTTCCATCTTGTGGCTCTGCCGCAGCGCTTCCTCCACCTCACGCTGCTCGGTCACGTCGCGGCCAACCGCATGGATGCGGCCGCCATCGGGCACCGCCGTCCAGGCGAGCAGGCGGTAATCATCGTCCTTGGTGCGATAGCGGTTTTCGAAGGCGAAAGTGGTGGAGCCGGCGCCAAGGCTGGAAAGCTCCGCCGCAGTCGCTTCCTGATCGTCGGGGTGGAGATATTGCGTCAGCGGGGTGCCGACCATCTCCTCTTCGGACCAGCCCAGCAGGCGCTGGCCGGACGGGTTCACTGCGGTGATGACGCCGGAGAAGTCGCACACCAGCATCAGGTCCTGGCTGATCGACCACAGACGGTCGCGATCCTGCGCGCTGGCTTCCTCCGCCCGCTTCTGAGCGTCGATTTCCGTATTGGTGCCGACCCAGGCGGTGATCCTGCCCTGATGATCGGTCAGCGGCAGTGCGCGGGCGAGGAACCAACGATAATCGCCCCGTTCGTCCCGCAGGCGGAGCTCCGTCTCGTACACCGCGCCCGATCGCACTGCGGCTGCCCACCGTTCCGCCGCGGCATCGAAATCCTCTGGATGGATGAAGCGGGTCCACCGATCGCCATCGAGCGTGCCCCGCGCCACTCCGGTGTAGCTGTATATCTGGTCGTTAAACCAGTCGAGCGTCCCATCGGCGCTGGCGGTCCACACCTGGTTCGGCATGTTCTGGGCGAGGGCGCTGAACTGCGCCTCGCTGACTTCCAGCGCCGTCTGGATGCGCCGTCGCTCGGTGGCATCCTGCACCACGCCAACCATGCGCACCGGCCGGCCATTCTCGTCGCGTTCGAACTCGCCCTTGCGCGCGATGATGCGCACCTCCCCCGTATCGGGGCGGCGGATGCGATATTCCACATCCAGCAGCCCCTCGCCCGAGCGGCGGCCCTTCAGCGTGGAGACGACCTGGCGATCTTCCGGCAGCACCAGCTGTTCGACTTCGGCGGCGGCAATCTCCTCTGTGGGCCCCAGGCCGAAGATGCGGCAGAATTCGGGGGTGGTGCTGATGATATTGGTGGCGATATCGACGGAGAACAGGCCGACGCCGCCGGCGGCCTGCGCCCGCCGCAGCCGCTCCTCGCTGCGCCGCAGAGCCTGCTCCGCCTCATATTCCGCCGTGCGGTCGCGGATCAGCTTGACGAAGCCGATGGGCTGGCCGCCTTCGCCGCGCAGCGGCACCATTTCGCTGAGACCCCAGAACCGTTCGCCGGACTTGCGCAGGTGCCGGCGGGCATCGTGAGAGCGCCCGTGCGCCAGCGTTTCGCGCCGCTTTTCGGCCGGCCGCCCGGCTGCGCGATCTTCTTCCGTGAAGAAGACGTCCATCGGCTGGCCGATCATCTCGTCCTCGTCCCAGCCCAGCATTTCGGTGGCGCCGCGATTCCACAGGGTGACGCAGCCGTTCAGATCGGTGGCGACGATGCCATAGTCGATCGCGCTGTCCAGGATCTGGCGGTGATGCGCCTCGCTGGCGCGCAGCGTGCCTTCCGCGCCCACGCGCTGGATATGCGCCCAGGATCGCTCCGCCACTTCGCGCATAACGGCGAGATCATAGTCGTTCCAGTCGCGAGCATCCCGATCGTGGACTGCCATCAGCGCGGAGAGGCGCCCCTGCGTGAGCAGCGGCATGCAGATGGTTGCACCGATCCCGATATCGCGGAAGCTCTGCGCCGCTTGCGGTTCCAGCTCCGCCCGGTTGTCGCGGATCACCAGCGGGCGGCCGGCGTGCAGATCGCGCACGGCGCGTTCGCCGAAGTCGGCGAGACTGTAATGGCCGAGGATGGAGGGTACATCCTCTGCATGCCAGTTGCCGCGGATGGTGAAGCCATCCTGATCCGGGTCCATATCGGCATAGGCGCAATTGCTGGCGCCGAGATGATCCGCGGTCATCCGCGTGGCGATCGCCAGCACGGCCTCGGCGTCCCGGCTGTCGGCCATGGCGCGGCCCAGCGCATCCAGGAAACGCAGCCGGCGCTCGCTGTCCTCCAGCGCGGTGCGCGCATGATGCGCCTCGGTCGTCTCGACCACGACGGCGAGCACGCCTACCGGCTCTCCGTCCGCGCCGCGCACAGGGGAATAGTCGAGGTCCATCCACACCTGCTCCGCCTGTCCGTGGCGATACAGCGTGAGTTCGTGATCGCGATAGCTCAGCGTCCCGCCCGCCATGGCTACGCGCATGATATTGGCGTTGAATTCCGCGACCTCGCCCCAGCCTTCCAGCACGCGCGAACCCAGCAACTGGCTGTCGCGCCCGCCGGCAATGGGAGAATAGGCATCATTGTAGATCATCACCCCGTCCGGCCCCCACAGCAGGACCATGGGGACGGGGCTGGGCAACATCAGCGCGATCACGCGCTTGAGGCTTTCGGGCCATTCCTCGATCGGGCCGAGCGCGGTGGAGGCCCAGTCGTGCGCGGCGATCCGGCGCGCAAGATTGCCGCCGCCCTTCAGGAACCAATATTCGTCCGGCAGGGCCAAGTGCTTGATCTCTCTCCGAAGCGCGGCACCCGGGGAAGGGCTGGTGTGGGGCCGGCGCACCCTCCTCATAGCAATTGCCGGCATACGCGCCAGCACTGCTTCGGTTCCATCCGGCGCATGAACTGGTTGATTTTGACAAAGGGGCTCTGCCCGGTCCGGTCCGCCTGTTCATGCGCCCCTCGAAAACCTTTCGCCTCGCGCCCGGGATCAAAATGCCGTTCGTGCCGTTATGGCGACGCGAGGGGTGTATCGGTCGCGACGCGGACGGAGGATCAGGTTAGTGGCGTGTAACATTGGCGCGGGGGCGATGGCGCTCCGCTCCGCCGGGTCGGCAGCATCAGGACATGGTGCATGACGGAGCAGGTGCTGCTGGTTGAAGACGAGCTTTTCATTGCGCTTGACCTGCGGGAAACAATTGAAAATGAAGGATATCGTGTTCACGGGCCGTGTGCCACGCTGAGGGATGTGCTGCGCTTGATCGAGGAGATCGGGGTGCAGGAACTGGCCGGCGCGGTGCTGGACGTGCGGCTGGCGGACGGGCAGGTATTCCCTGCGGCCGATCGGCTCTATTCGGCGGGCGTGCCGATCATCTTCCATTCCGGCCATGCCAGCGACGAGACCCTGCGCGAACGTTATCCGCAGGCGACGATCTGCGCCAAGCCCTGTTCACCCACCTTGCTGATGGAGGCGCTGCGCGCTTCCACGGCCGCGCGCAGCGCCTGACGCCTAGCGGACGATGGCGAAGCCGAAGCGCAGCCGCGTCTGCTGCCGGTTATAGTCCAGCAGGTTCTCGCCATAGCCGGCAAAGGCCTGGCCGAAGAGATAGAGGTTGAGCGGCGTATCCACGATCCGGTCCAGCGGATAGGATAGCTCCGCATCCACGGAGCCCTTGCCGGTGGAGAAGTTGAACCGGCTGTTGGCGGTGAGGCGGAAGCCCTCGTCCCGCCCGATTTCCGCGAACAGCCCGGTGTTGCCGCGATAGCGGCGGATGTCGGGATTGTCCTCCCGATCCCCCACATAGAAGAACAGCCGCGGCGCCAGCGAAATGGACAGATCGCCCGATTTCATCGTGGCGATGGGCTGGACATAGATGGTGTTGGCGCTGCGTGACGCCGCGCCATCGCGGCCGTTGGATTCGTGGCGGAAGCCGATCTGCCCGCCCAGCGCCAGCCGCGGCGCCACCTCCACCGCCGGCTGGAGATAGAAGATCTCCGGCATGTAATCGACATTGCGGAAGGGGGAGGATTCGGCGCCGAGATCCCACAGCAATCGCTGCGTATAGGCGAAATGCAGCCCGTTGATGATCGGCGCATTGCCGCCCACATCGCCGGCATCGCCGAACAGCTGGTATTTGAAGCTGATCTGGATGCGCCCGTCGCTATTGGTGCCGGGGCCATAGACGGCATAGATCGGCGAATAGGCCGAGAGATTGCCGAGGAAGGCGTTGCCGTCATCCGGCTTGGCCGCAGGCGCGGGTGCGGCGGCGAGGGCGGGGGGCTCCTCCGCGCCGCCGGCCATTTGCGCAGGTGCGGGCGCGGCCGGAGCGGCGGGGAGGGCGAAGGCATAGCTCGACCCCGCGAGATCGCCCCCGAGCGAGAGCAGCGCGGAATCCTGCGCGCTGACCCCTTCGGGCAGGCGCAGCAGGCATTCGCGCCGGGCAAAGCCGCCGGCCTCCACCTGCGGAGCGGCTGCATCAGGCGAGCATTCGAGCGTAAGGCTGCGCCGCTCCCCGCCCAGGGTGAGCGTCACCGGCAGCCGCGCCGGCACCTCCACCGCCCGCGCCTGTCCCTCGCTGTTGAGCAGGATCAGTTCCACCGCCAGCACGCCGTCCTCGCTCCCCGGGCGCACAGCGCCGATCAGCGGGGCGGCTGCTTCGCCCGCGTGAGCGAGGGCCGGCGCGGCAAGCGCCGCCAGCGCGCCGGCGGCGCGCAAGGCGGGGGTCGCATGGCGGAAACGGCTGCGCCTGGGGCGGATCATGGACGGGGCTCCTCAGGCATGGACAATGGCGCTCGGCATAGGCCGGGCGGGGGGTGGGTGTCGACCCGTGGGGATGGCTGTTTCAGTCGCGCAGCCAGTGCCGCGCGACGAACCACACCAGCACGACCAGGCCGATGAGGATGCAGAAGCCCACCACGCCCCAGAAGGCCCAGGGGGCATGGGCATAGGGTATCCCCTCCACATTCATCCCCAGCAGGCCGGTGACGAAGGTGAGCGGCAGGAAGACGAAGGCGACCACGGCGATGGAAAGGCTCCGCTGGTCGATCAGCTCCGCCCGCAAATCGGTGAGCTGTTCATGCATCAGGGCGGAGCGTTCGCGGATCGCCTCCAGTTCTTCCGCCATGCGGGCGAAGCGATCGGCCGCCTCGCGGATATGCAGCCGATCCTCATCCGCCAGCCACTCGACCCGCAGGCCGGCCAGCGTGATCAGCGCATCGCGATCGGGGGCGATGAAGCGGCGGAAGGCGATGGCGTCGGCCCGGCTCTGGGCAATGCGGCGGCGCAGGCGATAGATCGCCGCGCCCTGCAACTCCGTCTCGCAATCGTCGATATAGTCGCCCAGCCGCGCGATCTGCGGATCGAGCTCGGTGCTGATATTGTGCGCGAAGGAGGCCACGAGGTCGCCCGGGTCGGCCAGCTCCCCCTTGCGCATGCAATCGGCCACGGCTCGCGTGGCGGCGAGCGGTCGGCGGCTGACCGAAACGACGCGCCGGTGGCGCACCCAGATGCGGATGGAGACGAGCCGGTCCCCGCCTGCTGCCTGATCGGTCGCCGGGCCGCGCAGGTTGAGCAGGGCGCCGTCGCCGATCTGGTCGCAGCGCGGCCGGGTCTCGGTGGCCACCAGCGCGCTGTGGACGATGTCGGGAATGTCCTCCCGCTCCGCCAGCGGCGGCTCCTGCCCGTCGGGCAGCTCGAAATGCTCCCACGCGAATTCGCCGCGCCGGGCGAAGTCGGGCTGGCCGGGTGCGGCTTCGCGCAGACCTGCGGGGCCGATGGCGAGGGCGAACCCGCCCACGCCCGGCTGTGCCTGATCCGTCAGCGCGGCTCGCCCGCGGCTTCCACGATCACCGGCTGCTCCTTCGCCTCCACCGCGGCTAACGCGGGGGTGGGGGCTGGCGCGTCCTCGTCGGACAGGCCCTGGCGGAAGGCGCGGATGCCCTTGCCGAAATCACCCATGCTTTCCGAAATGCGCCCGCGGCCGAACAGCAGCAGCGCCACAACCATGACGACGATCCAGTGAGCGGAAGAAAAACTGCCCATGTCGATGCTCCAGATCACGGGCCGATGCCCGTGGTGAGACGGCCTTCTAATGCTTCGCCGCGCTTGCCGCCAGCGCCTGTTTCACTCCGCCCCGGTGCCGAGGCGATAGCCCACGCCGGGTTCGTTCAGCAGCAGCACGGGCTGGGCCGGATCGCGCTCGATCTTGCGGCGCAGCGATCGCACCGCCACGCGCAGGTAATCGAGATCCTCGCGGTGTGCCGGCCCCCACACCGCCTCCAGCAGGCTGGCATGGGTCATCACCCGTCCGGGGTTCTCGCACAGCGTCCACAGCAGGTTGAATTCGCGCGGGGTCAGTTCCACCCGCTCCCCCCGCACGGTCACGCTATGCGCCGCGCGGTCGATTTCGCCTTCGCCGAATTCGCGCCGGTCGGCGGCGGCCATCGGCCCGGCCTTGCGCCGCATGGCGGAGCGGACGCGCGCCAGCAGCTCCTCGCTGTCGAAGGGCTTGGTCACGAAATCGTCGGCGCCCAGGTCCAGCGCGGCCACTTTCTCCTCTGTCGCGTCGCGCGCGGTCAGGACGATCACGGCGATGCCCGCGGCGGCGAGCTGCGGCACGATTTCCAGCCCGTCGCGATCGGGCAGGCCGAGATCGAGCAGGGCGACGAAGGGCGCCTGCGCCACTGCGCCGATCCGCAGCGCTTCGGCCGCCGTGCCGGCTTCGGCATGGCTCAGCCCCGTGCGATCGAGCGCCCCGGTCAGCAGGCGGCGGATCGCCGGCTCGTCATCCACGATCAGCACGTCCTTACGCATCGTCCATCTTTCCTGCCCCGGTGCCATCCAGCGGCAAGGCAACTTCGAATGCCGCGCCGCCGCCCGAACGATTGCCCGCGGTGATCGTGCCGCCCAGCGCTTCGGTGAAGTTCTTGGCGATCCACAGGCCGAGGCCGGAGCCGCCCACCCGGTCGCTGCCTTCCAGCCGGTGAAACCGCTCGAACAGCGCATCGCTTTGCGCCGGCAGGCCGGGTCCCCGATCAAGCACGCGGAACACCGCCTGCCCGTCGCGGCAGGCCAGTTCCACCGTCACTTCCCCCGGCGGGGGCGAGTATTTCAGCGCATTGTCGATCACGTTGATCAGCACATGGCGCAGCAGCAGCGGATCGGTGCGGAGCAGCGGGCAATCGGAATCGATCCGCGCCACCACGCGCCCGCCGGGCCGGTCCTGCCGAAGGTCGCGCAGCACGGAGGGCAGCACATCGGTGGGATCCACGCTTTCCCAGCGCGGCTCGATCGCGCCTTCCTCTATGCGGGAGGCTTCCAGCAGATCGTTGAGGAAGCGCTGCAGCCGGCGCGATTCCTCGCGCGCGATGCGTACCTCTTCGGCAAAGCGGCCTTCGGCGGGAATCGCCTCGGTGGCGGCAATCACGGAGGTGAGCGGGGTTCGCAGATCATGCGCCACGCTGCCCAGCAGCGCGCCGCGCAGCCGGTCCCGTTCCCGCAAAGTGCCGACCTGCCGGGCCTGCGCCTCCAGCACCAGCCGCTCATGCGCGAGGGCGGTCTGGTCCACCAGCGAAGCGAGCAGCGTGGCGTCGTCCGGCCGGATCACGCGTTGTTGCGACGGACGGGCGACACCCAGCGCGCCCATGGTGCCGAGCGCCGTGCGCAGCGGGTGGAACTGCCAGTCCGCCGCATTGAGCGTGCCCGTGTCGCGGCCGGTGGCTTCCCCGCGCTCGATCGCCCAGCGGGCCGCCGTCTGGTCGATCACGTCGAGCGTGCGATATTTGTCATTGCCGCGGACCACCAGACGATCGTCCTCCAGCGCCACGATCACCGCTTCCACATCCAGCAGCCCGCCGATTTCGCGGCAGGCGACCCGCGCCGTCTCCTCGCTGCCCGACAGGCTGCCCATCAGCCCGGCGAAACGCGCCAGCGAGGCATTGAGGCGGGCAACCCCGGCGCTGGTTTCCGCCTGCCGCCGCACGCGCCCGGCCAGGCCGCCGACGACAATCGCCACCAGCGCCAGCACGGCGAAGGTTACGAGATTCTGGGGATTGTCGATGGTCAGCGTGTGGAGCGGGGGAATGAAGAAGAAATTGTAGGACAGCGCCGCCCACAGCACCGACCACAGGCCGGCGCGCATCCGCAGCAGGGTGGCGGACAGGATCACGGGGATCAGCAGCAGCAGGTCGATCGCGCCGAAGGGGAGCCAGGGCCGCAGCAGGTGGAGCAGGCCGACCGTGGCGGCCACGATGACGAAGGCGAGCAGATTGTCGCGCTGGGAATAGGGATCGCGCGGACGCTGCGGTTTCTCGTCCGCCTCGGCCAGCGGAACGACATGCACGGCCGCACCTTCCGCCCGGCGGATCACTTCCTGCGCGATCGAGCCGTGCCACCGCTCGAACCAGCGGCTGCGGCGGCTCTTGCCGATCACGATCTGGCTGGCGCGCAGCGCCCGGGCCTGATCGGCCAGCGCCTTGCCCACATCGTCGGCGGCGATCGTCATCAGCGAGGCGCCGAGGGCGGAAGCGAGGGCGAGATTGTCGGCCAGCTGTTCGCGCTGGGCGCCGCTGACCGCCCGTGCGCTGCCGCTTTCCACCACCACCGCCGTCCAGGGTGCGTGGAACTGATCGGCCACGCGCTTGGCGTAGCGGACCACCTGCACGCCGCCCTTGCCGGGGCTCACCGCCACCATCAGCCGCTCCCCCGCAAGGAAGCTGCCATCGTCTCCACTGGTCAGCAGCTGCGCGGCCAGCCGCCGGTCCACGCTACGCGCGGCGAAGCGCAGGGCCAGTTCGCGCAGCGCGGCGAGCTTCGTGGGAGTGAAGAAATTGGCCATGGCCTGCCCGGCCGTTTCCGGCAGATAGACCTTGCCCGACTGCAGCCGCTCGATCAGCGCTTCGGGCGGCAGGTCCACCACGATCAGCTCGGCCTTGTCGAGAATATTGTCCGGCACCGTTTCGCGCACCCGGACATGGGTGAAGCCGGCGACCACATCGTTGAGGCTTTCGATGTGCTGGATGTTGACCGTGGTGGCGACGTCGATCCCGGCCACCAGCAGCTCGGCCACGTCCTGCCAGCGCTTGGGATGGCGGCTGCCCGGCACATTGGTGTGGGCCAGCTCGTCCACCAGGATCAGGTCCGGGCGCCGCTCCAGCGCGGCGTCGATATCGAACTCCTCCAGCCGGTGGCCGCCATACTCGACTACGCGGCGGGGCAGGGTCTCGAGCGGCTCCAGCAGCGCGGCGGTTTCCCCCCGGCCATGCGTTTCGGCGACGCCGACCACGACGTCCACCCCCTCGGCCCGCCGGCGGGCGGCCTCCTGCAGCATGCGGTAGGTCTTGCCGACGCCGGGTGCGGCGCCGAGATACACCGTCAGCCGGCCGCGCTCTTCGCTTTGCGCCAGCCTGAGGAAGCGCTCCGCATCGCGATCTGGCTGACGGTCGTCCATCCGCGCGCTTCCTACCGGGACAGGCGATCGAGCGCCAGATTGAGCTGCAGCACGTTGACGATCGGCTCCGGCGCTAGCGCGGCGCCGGGGGCGAAGGCGTGCTCACGCGCCAGCAGGCGGACCTGCTCCACCGGCAGGCCGCGCGCTTTGGCGATCCGCTCCGCTTGATAGAGCGCGCCCGCCAGCGAGATATGCGGATCGAGCCCTCCGCCCGATGCCGCCACCAGATCGGCGGGGATGGGATTGGCGGGCGTGGCGCCGTAGCGGGCGACCGTCTCGGCCGCGCGGGCATGAAGCACCTCGCTGGTGGGGGAGAGGTTGCTGCCGGCGGCGCCCATGCCGTTGTAATCGGCGGCGGAGGGGCGCGACCAGAAGTAGCCGGGCGAGGTGAAATCCTGCGCGATCAACTCGCTGCCCACGGCGCGGCCATCGACCTCGATGATCGAGCCATTGGCGCGCCAGGGGGCCAGGCCTTGCGCCAGGCCATAAATCAGTGCCGTGTAGAGGGCGACGCACACCAGCATGGTGGCGAACCACAGGCGAAGCGAGGGGATAAGATAGGTCATCATGTCTGCTCCTGGGCTGGCGATCAGCGCATCAGCGTCACATGCTCGGCAATCGGGCCGAGTGCGGCGGCGGGGAAGAAGGTGAGCGCGCCGAAGATCAGCACGGTGATCAGCAGCATCACCCCGAAGGTGCCGCCTTCCACGCTGAGCGTGCCGGCGCTTTCGGCGCTGCGGCGTTTGGCCATCAGCGATCCGACGATGGCCAGCGGGATGATGATCGGCAGGAAACGGCCGACCAGCATCACCAGCCCGGTGGCGATGTTCCAGGGCACGGTGTTGTCTCCCAGCCCTTCGAAGCCCGATCCGTTGTTGGCCGCGGCCGAGCTGAATTCGTAGAGGATCTCCGAAAAGCCATGGGCGCCGACATTGTTCAGCGTCTCCTGCCCCCAGGCGGTGGCGGCGAACAGCGCCGTGCCGCCGAGGATCAGCACCGGATGGCTGATGAGCGCCAGCACGGCGAGGCGCATTTCCCGCCCCTCCACCCGGTGGCCGAGATATTCCGGCGTCCGCCCCACCATCATGCCGGCGATGAACACCGCCACGAGGATGTAGAGCAGCATGTTGATCATCCCCACGCCGACGCCGCCGAAGGTCTCGTTGAGCCACATGCCGGCCATGGGGACGAGGCCGGTGAGCGGGTTGAGGCTGTCATGCATCGCGCCCACCGAGCCATTGCTGGTGGAGGTGGTGAGCACTGCCCACAGCGGCCCGGTGGTGGCGCCGAGGCGCAGTTCCTTGCCTTCCAGATTGCCCACGTCATGCGCCACCGGAAGATCGGCGAAGGCCTGCGTGGGCGCGGCTTCGAAACCGATCGCCGCGGTCAACTTCAGCAGCAGCAGCGCGGCCATCACGCCGAACACCACGCCGGCATGCCGCATCCGCCCGATCATCCGCCCGAACATCCACACGCAAGCCATCGGCACCAGGATCAGCGCAATCATTTGCGCGCAATTGACCCAGAAGTCGGCGTTCTCGAACGGGTGGGTGGAATTGGGGCCGAAGAAGCCGCCGCCATTGGTGCCCAGCTGCTTGATCGCCACGAAGGCCGCCGCCGGGCCCCGCGCGATGGTCTGCACCGCGCCTTCCAGCGTGGTGACATTCGCCGCGCCGTCAAAGGTCATCGGCACGCCGCGCAGGGCGATGAAGCAGGCGAGCACGATCGCGAGCGGGAGCAGCACGCCGATGGCGGCGCGCAGCAGGTCGAGGAAGAAATTGCCCATGCCGGCCTTGCCCGCGATGCCGCGCGCCAGCGCCGCCAAGGCGGCAATGCCGGTGGCGGCGGACACGAATTGCAGCCACATCAGCCCGCCGAGCTGGGCGAGATAGCTCCAGGTGCTTTCGCCCGAATAGTGCTGCAGATTGGTGTTGGTGGTGAAGGATGCCGCCGTGTTGAACACGAGATCGAGCGAGGCCGGCCCCTGTCCGTCAGGGTTCAGCGGCAGCGCGTGCTGCAGCGCGAGCAGCGCGAAGACGAACACGAACATCACCGTGTTGAACGCCAGCAGCGCCAGCGAATACTGCTTCCAGTCCTGCTCCCTGCCGCTGCCCGCGGCGCGGATGAACAGGCGATCGGCGGCTGCGAAGCGGCCGGAAAACAGCGCCGCCATGTAGCGGCCGAGCGGCCAGGAGAGCAGCGCCGTGCTGCCGAGGATCAGGGTGATGGTGAGAAGTGCTGCGAACATGGGAAATCCTTCCGCCGCTTACGCGAGGCCGAGGCCGGCCACGGCGATGTCGATGAGCTTGATGCCGATGAAGGGGGCCGCCACGCCGCCCAGGCCATAGATGCCGAGGTTGCGCAGCAGCTGCGACGCCGCCGGCATCGGCCGGTATTTCACGCCCCGCAGCGCCAGCGGCACCAGCAGGGGAATGATCACGGCGTTGAAGATGATGGCCGAGAGGATCGCGCTCGACGGGCTGGCAAGGCCCATGACATTGAGCACCCCCAGCGCCGGATAGAGCATGACGAAGATCGCCGGCAGGATGGCGAAATATTTCGCCACGTCATTGGCAATGGAAAAGGTGGTGAGCGCGCCGCGCGTCATCAGCAATTGCTTGCCGATCCCCACCACCTCGATCAGCTTGGTCGGATCGCTGTCGAGATCGACCATGTTGCAGGCCTCGCGCGCGGCCTGGGTGCCCGTGTTCATCGCCACGCCCACGTCGGACTGGGCGAGGGCGGGGGCATCGTTGGTGCCGTCGCCGCACATGGCCACCAGCTTGCCCTCGGCCTGTTCCTTGCGGATGTAGTCCAGCTTCTGTTCCGGCGTCGCCTCGGCCAGGAAATCGTCCACTCCCGCTTCGGCGGCGATGGCGGCGGCGGTCAGCGGGTTGTCACCCGTGATCATCACCGTGCGGATGCCCATGCGCCGCAGTTCCACGAAGCGTTCGCGAATGCCGGCCTTGACCACATCCTTGAGGTGGATCGCCCCCAGCAGCCGGTCGTTCTCCACCACCGCCAGCGGGGTGCCGCCGGCATGCGCAATGCGATCGGTGACCTTGCGCAGTTCGGCAACAGCGGGCTCGGGGTGGGCGCCGAGCTTCAGCACCGCATCGACCGCACCCTTGCGGATGATCCTCCCCGAAAGGTCGATCCCGCTGACCCTGGTTTGGGCGGAGAAGGGTACGACCTCGGCGCCTCCCGGCACGGGCTCCCCCGCGCCGGCCAGTTCGACGATCGAACGACCCTCGGGCGTCGGATCGGACAGGCTGGAAAGGCGCGCCGCCGCCACCAGATCGGCCATCAGCACGCCGGACAGGGGCACGAACTCGCTCGCCTGCCGGTCGCCGATGGTGATGGTGCCGGTCTTGTCCAGCAGCAGCGTGCCGATGTCGCCGGCCGCCTCGACCGCGCGGCCGGACTTGGCGAGCACGTTGAAGCGGATCAGCCGGTCCATCCCGGCGATGCCGATGGCGGAGAGTAGGCCGGAAATGGTGGTGGGGATCAGCGCCACGAACAGCGCGATCAGCACCGGCACCGAAATCGCCCCGCCGGCATAGGCGGCAAAGGCAGGCAGAGTGCCCACCGCGACCAGGAAGATCAGTGTCAGGCCCGTGAGCAGGATGGTGAGCGCGATCTCGTTCGGCGTCTTCTGCCGGCTGGCACCCTCGACCAGCGCGATCATGCGATCGAGGAAGCCGCTGCCGGGCTCGGCCGTGACCTTGACGCGGATCTCGTCGGAAATCACCGTCGTCCCCGCGGTGACTGCCGAGCGATCGCCGCCCGCCTCGCGGATCACCGGCGCGCTTTCCCCGGTTATCGCCGCCTCGTTCACAGAGGCCACGCCGGCGACAACCTCGCCATCGGCGGGGATCTGCTGGCCCTGGCTGACCAGCACCACGTCGCCGTGGCGCAATTGGGTGGCGGGAATTTCCTCTGCCGCGCCGTTGCGGCCGATGCGCCGCGCCACCAGCTGGTCCTTCGTGGCGCGCAGCGAGCGCGCCTGCGCCTTGCCGCGCCCTTCCGCCAGCGCCTCGGCAAAATTGCCGAACAGCACGGTCAGCCATAGCCAGAAGGCAAGCTGAGCCTGGAACAGCGGGTCATCGGCCCCAGCCAGCAGGTTGCGCAGCAGGATCACCGTTGCCACGGCCGCAACGGCGGCAGTGGTGAACATCACCGGATTGCGGATCAGCCGGCGCGGATCGAGCTTGATCACCGCATCGCGCAGCGCGGGCAGCAGCAGCGCACGATCGAACATGGTAGCGCCGGCCATCAGAAACGCTCCGGCCGGATCAGCACGAAGGTGAGATAGGCGAGCAGCCCCACGGCGGTGAGGCCGGCAAGGACGAGGTCGAACATCATGCAAGGCTCCTTTGTCGGAGCCTGCATGCGCCCTCAGAGTGTGAAAAATCGCCGGGGAATGGCCTGCGCGGGCGTTAAATCGGCGTGAAAATCCGCGGGCCGCGCCGTGTCAGTCCCGACGGAGCGCTCCCGGCTTGTGTGCGGCGCGCTTGCCTTCGTCGGTCTCGACGATGAATTCGGGATTGTCCCTGGAAGCCGCAACCTTGTGCGATTTGATCTTCGTGGGGCTGGTGACCTTCTTCACCACCTTGCCATGCGCCTCGCCGCCGTGGCTGTTCCACCGCACGGCGTCGCCTGCCTTCAGATCCTTGGCCATCGATTTGCTCCTTCCCCCAGCAAACGCGTCGAAGCGGGCGGGGTGCCCCGGCGGCAGCTATTGCTGCTGCAGGCTGAAGAACACCGGACCCTCGGCGAAGCACTCTGCGGCCGCACTGGCCCCATCATCGCCTTCGAACACGATCGCCGTGTCCGCCCACCAGTCCTCCGACGGGACGGGTTGGTCGGCGCCATGCAGCGCCTCCCCGGCGCGGAGCAGCACGGCGCAGCGCAACTCGGCTCCACCCCCGCGCCGGGTGAAGGCCAGCACATGCCCGGCCCGTTCGCCGGTGACGCGGGCAGGGCGATAGTCGCCCCCGCCGAACAGTTCCGGCGCATCGCGCCGCGCGGCGAGCAGGCGTTCGATCAGCGCCAGCTTGGCGTCCTTCGCAGTCTCTCCCGCCAGCATTGCCTGGCGCAGAGTGTAATCCACGGGGGTGCGATTGTCGGGATCGACCAGGCTGAGATCGGGCAGCTCGGTGCCCTGATAGAGGTCGGGCACGCCCGGCACGGTGTAGCGCAGCGCCACCTGCGCCAGCGAATTGGCGGTTGCGGCGGCACGCGTCTCGGTGACGAATTGCCGCAGGTCGGCCCGAACGGAGGCCGCGGCGAGGCTCTCCAGCAGGTGGGTGATGAAGGCGCTCGCCGCTCCTTCATATTGCGCATCGGGTTCTTCCCAGGAGGAGCGGAGCTTGGCCTCGCGCAGGGCCTTCTCCTGCCAGGCGATCAGGCGGCGGGCAAACTCCCCGAGCCCTTCGCGATCCTCCGCCTCCAGCCGTTCGGGCCAGGCGCCGAACAGCGTCTGATAGAGGATGTAGCGATCCGCCCCGGTGAGGCCGCTCGATGGCCCGTCGGCCGTGCTGTCCCAGCCGGTCACCCGCTCGCGCCAGATGTGCGGAATGGCGGACAGAACGGCCAGCCGCGCCCTCATATCCTCGCCCCGCTTGTGGTCATGCGTGGCGGTTGCCAGCATGGCGTGGGGGAAGTGCGCGCCGCGCTCCGCACAGGCGCGGTGGAAGGCCTTCGTTCCCATGGCGAAGCAGGCGGGATCGAAGCCCACATCCATCCGCGAAAGCAGGTGGCCGTGGCGGTAGAAGGCCGTATCCTCCACCGCCTTGGCCGCGACCGGTGCCGACAATTGCTGGAAACGGCGCACCGCCTCTGCTGCCAGCGTCGGCTCGCCCGGTCCTTCTCCGGCCAGCCATGCGAGAATAGAGTCCACCACCGGGGCCTCGCCCGGGGGGATATGCGGCTGCACCGCCTCGCGCACCTGCTGCCGGATGCGGGCGTCGCTGGCAGGCGCATCCGCGCCCGTTCCATAGGTGCGGTAAACAGGAAAGACCCACAGCAAGCGTTCGATCGCCCGCCGCAGCATGGCACGGCTGAAGGCGCGTGTTTCGGCGGCCGATCCGGCCAGAACCGCGAAGGCATCCACGCAGCGTTCGAGCTGGCCCGAGAATGCCCAGGACAGCATGTCCTGCCGCGCCTGCAGCTCTTCCTCCGCGAAGTCCTCCGCGCGGCCCGAGAAGCTGCGCCAGATCTCGCCCAGCGGCTGTTCGCCGGCGGGATCGTGCAGCAGGGCGGCGGCCTGTTCCATGAAGTCATAGCCGCTGGTGCCGTCCACCTCCCAATCGGCGGGCAAGTGTTCGGATGGGCCGAGGATCTTTTCCACCACGATATAGGCTGGATCTGTCCTGCCCTGCGCCTCCTGCTCGAAGCGGCGGCGCAGCTTGCGGCAATAGGCACCCGGATCGGTCAGCCCGTCCACATGGTCCACGCGCACGCCGTCGATCAGGCCTTCGCGCCATAGGCGAAAGTAGAGCGCATGGGTGGCCTCGAACACCGTGTCATCCTCGATCCGCAGGCCAGCCAGGTCGTTGATGGTGAAGAAGCGGCGCCAGTTAAGCTCGTCGTCCGCAACGCGCCACCAGCCGAGCCGGTAGTGCTGGCGTTCGAGCACGGCGGTAAGTCCCGCGCGGTCGTCGGGGGCGGGAAGGTTCGCACGGTCTTCCGGGCGGAGCGGAATGCGATGCTCGCCATAGAGCAGCAGCGTGGGCTCGCCCGCCGCCTGGTCGATGGTGATCGCTCCCTCCTCCAGCGCCTGTTCCAGCGGGCTGCCGAGGATAGGCAGCAGCAGCGGCTCGCTCCAGTCCACGTCGAAGAAGCGGGCGTAGGGGCTGGCTTCCCCTTGCGCCAGCACGTCGTTCCACCAGGCGTTTTCGCCGCCGGCAACACCCATATGGTTCGGCACGATGTCGATGATGAGGCCCATGCCGCGCGCCTTCAACGCGGAGACGAGGCTGCGCAGTGCCGCTTCGCCGCCGAGCTCGGGATTGATGCGCGTTGGGTCCACCACGTCATAGCCATGCGGCGATCCGCTGCGCGCGGTGGTAACCGGGGAGGCATAGATGTGGCTGATGCCCAGTCGGTCGAGATAGGGGACCAGTTCCTCGGCGCGCGCGAAGGGAAATTCCCGGCGGAACTGGAAGCGATAGGTGGCGCGGGGAATCATCGGCGGGCCTCGTCCACGCGGGCGATGCGGCGGATGACGTCCGGCCGGGCGAGGAGGGCAGGCGTAGTATCGGGCATGCGTCTCCGCCAGTTGGGATGCTCATCGGTGGTGCCGGGAAGGTTGGGCTGTTCGCGCAATCCCGCGAGGTCTTCCAGCGGCAGGATGGCGAGTTCGCAGGGCGCGGAGGCGACATGGGCCAGCGCCGCCTCGACAAATGCTCCCGGCTCGTCCGCCGGGGGAAGGGCGCCGCTCGCTGCGCCGGAGTGGAGCAGGGCGCCCCATAGCCGCTTGCGGTCCGCCCCCCGCGTGGCGCGTTCCTCCGCCTCGGTTACCCCGGCCGGGCTGCGGAAGAGCTTGCGGTTCCAGTCGATATCCCGCTCGCTCCACCAGCCGGCGAGGGTGAAGAGATCATGCGTGCCGCTCATCGCGACGGCTTCTTCGTCCCACGCCGCTGGCGGGAGGAAGTCTCCGTCATCAGTCTGCTCGAACCACAGCACGCGCATGCCCAGCACGCCGCGCCGTTCCAGCCGCGGGCGCAGGCCTTCCGGCACGGTGCCCAGATCCTCCCCGATCACGATGCCGCGTGCGCGGTGGGATTCGATCGCGAGGATGCGCAGCATGTCCTCGGTCGGATAGGTGAGATAGGCGCCCTCGCCGGAGGCCGCGCCATGGGGAATGACCCACAGGCGGCTGAGGCCGAGGATGTGGTCGATCCGCACTCCGCCGGCATGATCGAAGGCGGCGCGCAGCGTGGCGATGAAGGCGGCGAAGCCCGTGCGCTTCAGCGCGGCCGGAGAGAAGCTGGTGAGGCCCCAGTTCTGTCCCTGCGGGCCGAGCAGGTCGGGCGGGGCGCCGATGGAGAGGCCGGTCAGCAATTCCTCGCGCCGGCTCCATGCGTGGCTGCCGCCGCCGTCCATGCCCACTGCGAGATCGGCAATGATGCCGATTGTCATGCCGCTGTCGCGCGCCGCCTGATGCGCCGCATCCAGGCTCGTCGCCGCAAGCCATTGGGCGAAGGCATAGAAGGATACGTCCTCCGCATGCTGCTGCGCGAAGAGGGCCACCGCCGCGCCAGCCGGGTCGTGATACTCGTCCGGCCAGCCCTGCCACCCGCCCGCGCCGCTAAGCGCATAATGTTCGAACAGCGCATCGAAGATGGCGTGCCGTTCGAGCTCCTCGCCCTGTTGCATGCGCCAGGTCTCGAACTCTCGCCGCTGCGCATCGCCCAGCTGCGCGAAGGCCTGCCGCAGATCGGCCATCCGGCGCGGGATTGCGGCGTCCCAGTCGATGAGCTCGGATTGCTCGCCGGCGGCGGGTGCATGGCCGACCAGCGCCGGATCGCCGAGCAGGATGTTGAGGAACAGCCGGCTGGACGGAGCATAGGGGCTGAACCGCGCGGGATCGCCGGGAAAGAGAGCATGCGCCGGGCTGATCGCCAGCGCGTCCGCACCCGTTCGCCCAAAGCTTCGTGCTGCCTCCGCAAGCGCGGCGAAATCGCCATAGGGTCGCTGTGCATCGCTGCGTAGCGAGGGAGTCTGCACCGCCGCCCCCCAGCTTCGCGGCCGCTCACATAGGTCACGCGGGCGCAGGCACCGTTCAGGAGCGACCGCGAGCAGCAGTTCGCGCGAGCTCAGCCGCAGCCGGTGATAACCGACAGCATCCACCGCCGAGAGGGAGAGGCCATCCTTCCCCCGCTCGATCGGCACCGTGATCGCCTCCCCGTTTTCGAGGATGATCTCGGCCTCGCCCGGCGTGCCGCAGCCGGGGGGAAGGGGGATGGGCTGCCCGCGATCGGCAGAAAGGAAGCTGCAGGCAGCCTCCTCCGAGCGGCACTTGGCGAGACTTTCGCCGATCATGCGATCGCTTTCGGCCGGATAGCCCAGTGCGCTGAGTACGCTGCGCAGCGCTTCGTCGGAGACATGCTGCGCGTGCCCTGCGGCATCCGTCCAGTCGATCTGCAGTCCGGCAGCGCGGGCGAGGGTGGCGAGATCGCTCATGCCAGCCACGCTGCGAAGGATGCGGGGGCACCTGCCTCGCCAAGCGCGAACAAGGGCTGCGGAGCCGAGGGAAAGGGCACCGCTTGCTCGCCGATGTTGATCGCGATGTTCAGCTGCACGCCGTCACCCATGCGCCAGCGTGCGTGCACGGCCCCTTCGCCCAGAACCTCCGCGCCTTCGCCCTGTGCGCCAGCCAGCCGGGGAATGATCTGATCATGCCGCAGGGCAAGCAGCGTCCGGTACAACTCCAGCCAGTCCTCCGCGTCCGGCCCGGGCTCGGGCTGGGAAGCGTGGAACGTCTCCACCGCATTGGGATCGGGAATGCGTTCCCGCGCGTCAGGATCGGCGAAGGCGGCGAAGCGCGCAAATTCCCGCCGCCGCCCCTCGCGCACGGCGTCCGCGAGCTCCTCGTGAAAGCCGGTGAAGAAGAGGAAGGGCGATTGGCTGCCGCTCTCGTCGCCCATGAACATGAGCGGGATTTGCGGGCTCAGCAGCAGCAGCGCCGTGGCGGCGCGCAGGCGATCCCGCTCGGCAAGCAGGGTCAGCCGTTCGCCCAATGCGCGATTGCCGATCTGGTCATGATTCTGGAGAAACGCCACGAAGCGGGTCGCCGGCAAATGGCTGCTCGGCGTGCCGCGCGGTTCGGCATCGTCGCCCGGCGGCACTTCTCCCTGATAGATAAAGCCCTCGGCAAGGCAGCGGGCGAGCCGCGCCGTGGGATCCTCGGCGAAGCCTTCGTAATAGGCGTCCGTCTCCCCGGTCAGCAGCACATGCAGCACATTGTGGAAATCATCGTTCCACTGCGCGTCATAGAGGCCGGGGGCGAGGCGCGCCGCGTCGTTGCCTTCGTTTTCCAGCACGAGGTGGATATGCCTCCCCGGCAGGGCCGCGCGGATCTCGCGGGCCATCTCGTCGAGAAAGCCGTCATCGGCGATGGCATGCACGGCATCGAAGCGCAGCCCGTCAAAGCGATATTCATCCAGCCACATCAGCGCATTCTCGATGAAGAAGCGGCGCACCGGCGGGCGGGATACCGCCACCGCGCCGCCCCACGGCGTATGCGCGTGCTCATCGAAGAAGGGGGAGGCATAGGCGCCGAGGTAATTTCCGTCCGGCCCGAAGTGGTTATAGACCACGTCGAGGAACACCATCAGCGCCAGCTCATGCGCCCGGTCGATCAGCGCCTTGAGGTCATCGGGCGTGCCGTAGCCTTCCGCCACGGCATAGGGCAGCACGCCATCATAGCCCCAGTTGCGATCGCCACCGAAGGCGGCAATCGGCATGAGTTCCACCGCGGTGATCCCGAGTTCCGCAAGGCGCGGCAGTTGCCCCGCCAGCCGAGTGAAGCCGCCGGCTACTCCGGCATGAACTTCCTGGATCACCGCCTCTTCCCATGGGCGGCCTGTCCAATGCCGCTGACGCCAGGCATAGCTGTCGGGGTCTGTCAGGACGCTCCAGCCATGCGCGCCGCCATCCTGCGCGCGCGCGGCAGGGTCGGGCACCACGAGATCGCTGGCGAGGCGGAAGCGGTATCGCGTTGCCGGCGCCGCATCGGCCTCCACGGAGAACCACCCGTCCGCATCCTTGTGCATCGCCAGCGAAGCCCCGCCGCGCAGCTCCAGCTCCACGGCATCGCAGTCCGGGGCCCACAGGCGGAAGAGTGTGCGCCCTTCCGCCAGCAATTGCGGGCCCCAGCCGGTCATGAGACTTTTCCGGTTCCCACGATCAACATTACGGCGCGGTCTTGCACGGTCACGCTTTCTACCACCTCGCGTTCCGGCGCGTTCGGATCGGCGCTGTCGATAATCAGCCGGCGCTCGAGCACGGGGGGCGGCAGATGGAAGTCGAGCGGCACCTCGGCCCCGTTCATCAGCATCGTCACCACTTCCACCTGTCCGTCGGGGAGCAGGCGCGCGCGGCGCATCGCCAGCGCACGCCCTTCACTGTTGTTCCAATCCCCTTCGCTCAGGTGCTCGCCGCGCTCGTCGAACCAGTCGATGTCGAGCACGCCCGGCGCCACTTCGACCTCCCCGTGCAGGAACTTGCGCGCGCGAAGCAGGGGGTAGTGCCGCCGGGCCGCGGTCAGGCGGCGGACGAAATCGCTGAGGCTGTGTCCTTCCGCGGTGTCGACCTGGCTCCAGTCGATCCAGCTCAGCTCGTTATCCTGGCAATAGGCGTTGTTGTTGCCGCGCTGCGTGCGGCCGAATTCGTCGCCCCCCAGCAGCATGGGCGTACCCAGCGAGAAGAACAGCGTGGTCAGCATCGAACGGGACACTCGGGCCCTCAATTCGGTGATCGCGGGGTCATCGATCGGCCCCTCATGCCCCCAATTGGCGGAGTGATTGTCGCTATGGCCGTCGCGATTGTCCTCGCCATTCGCGTCGTTGTGCTTCTCGGCATAGCTGACGAGGTCGGCGAGGGTGAAGCCGTCATGCGCGGTGACGAAATTGACGCTGGCCCAGGTACGGCGGGCGCGGCGATCGAACAGATCGGCCGATCCGGCGATGCGGCTGGCGAACTCCGGCCGGACACCCGAATCTCCACGCCAGAAGCGGCGGGTGGCGTCGCGAAAGCGATCGTTCCATTCGGCGAAGCCCGGCGGGTGATTGCCCAGCTGGTAACCGCCGGGCCCAATGTCCCACGGTTCGGAAATCAGCTTGAGCTGGCCGAGAACCGGATCCTGCCGCAGCACATCGAAGAAGCCGCTGCGCGGATCGAAGCCGTTGTTGCCATCGCGGCCGAGCGTCACGCCGAGATCGAAGCGGAAGCCGTCCACATGGTAGCTTTCCGCCCAGTGACGCAGCGAATCCGCCACCATCTGCAGCACGCGCGGATGGCTGAGGTTCAGCGTATTGCCGGTGCCGGTGTCGTTCACGCAATAGCGCGGGTCACCTTCGACGAGGCGGTAATACACGGCATTGTCGAGCCCGCGGAAATTGAAGGTCGGGCCAAGCTCGCTGCCTTCGGCCGTATGGTTGTACACCACGTCGAGGATCACTTCGATCCCGGCAGCGTGCAACCGACGGATGGCCAGCCGCAATTCGTCGCCGGTATCACCGGCCATGTAGCGCCGTTCCGGCGCGAAGAAGGCCAGGGTGTTATAGCCCCAGTAATTGGCGAGGCCCGCCTCCTGCAGGCGGCGATCCTGCACGAAGGCATGGATCGGCAGCAGTTCCAGCGTGGTCACGCCGATCCGCTGCAGATGCCCGATGACCTTGGGGTGGCTGAGAGCCGCATAGGTGCCGCGTTCGGCCGGCGGCACTTCCTCCATCAGCCGCGTCAGCCCTTTGACATGCGCTTCGTAGATCACCGTGTCCGACCAGGGCACGCGTGGCCGCTCGTCGCCCGTCCAGTCGAAGCCACTGTGGCCCACCACGCCCTTCGGCATCGCGGGCGCGCTATCGCGACGGTCGAAGCTGAGGTCAGCCCGGCTCGAACGCACGCGATAGGAATGCAGCGCGTCGGTCCACCGCAGTTCGCCGGCGAGGCGGCGGGCGTAGGGATCGAGCAAGAGCTTGTTGGGATTGAAGCGGTGCCCGTTCTGCGGCTCGTAGCGGCCGTGGGCGCGGAAGCCATAGAGCAGGCCGGGGCGCGCTTCGGGGAGGAACCCGTGCCACACTTCGTCCGTGCATTCCGGCAGGTCGATACGCCCGATTTCCCTGCGGCCGGTGCTGTCGAACAGGCAAAGTTCGATCCTGTCCGCATTGGCGGAGAACACGGCGAAGTTTACCCCTAGCCCGTTGAACTTGGCGCCGAGCGGATAGGGGAATCCGGCGTCAAGCCGGTCAGGAAGCTGGATCAACGGCGGGTGTCCTCATGGCGAAGGATGATGGCTCCAAGCGGGGGCAGCGCCACAGCTGCCGAGTGTGCCTGGCCGTGCAGCGGGCTATCCTCGGCCATGACCGTTCCGCCATTGCCGAAGTTGCTTCCACCATAACTCGCGGCATCGGAATTCAGCACCTCGCGCCACTGGCCGCTGCGGGGCAAGCCGATGCGATAGGCGGGGTGCGGCTGCGGCGTCAGGTTCACTGCCACCGCGACCGGTGCCGCATCGACGCCGTAGCGAACGAAGGCGAAGACACTGTTCTGCGCGTCATCAGCCACCAGCCATTGGAACCCGCCGGGCTCCGTGTCGCGGGCATGAAGTGCGCCCTCGGCGGTATAGAGGCGGTTGAGATCGCGCAGCAGCATCTGGATGCCGGCATGCTCGGGCTGGTCGAGAAGGTGCCAGGGAATGCTCTCGTCATGGTTCCACTCGCGCTCCATGCCGAGTTCGCAGCCCATGAAGAGCAGCTTCTTGCCAGGATGCGTCCACATGAAGGAGAGATAGGCCCGCAGATTGGCGAGCTGCCGCCAGCGATCGCCCGGCATCTTGTTGAGCAGGCTGCCCTTGCCGTGCACCACCTCGTCATGGCTGATCGGGAGGACGTATTTCTCGGAATAGGCATAGACCATGGGGAAGGTCAGTTCGCCGTGGTGCCAGCGGCGGTGGACGGGATCGCGTTCGATGTAATGCAGCGTGTCGTGCATCCATCCCATGTTCCACTTGTAGTCGAAGCCGAGGCCGCCCTGCGCCACCGGCGCCGATACGCCGGGCCAGGCGGTCGATTCCTCTGCCACGGTGATCGCGCCGGGGCAGCGTTCCGCCACGATCGTGTTCAATTCCTTGAGGAAGGCGACATTTTCCAGATTCTCGCGGCCGCCGTGCACGTTCGGCACCCACTCGCCAGCATTGCGGCTATAATCGCGGTAGAGCATCGAAGCGACGGCATCGACGCGCAGCCCGTCGACATGGAAGGCTTCCAGCCACCACAGGGCGGAGGCGATCAGGAAGCCGCTTACCTCGTTACGCCCCAAATTGTAGATCAGCGTGTTCCAGTCCTGGTGGAAGCCCTCGCGTGGATCGGCATGTTCATAAAGAGGAGTGCCGTCGAACCGGGCGAGGCCGTGCGCATCGGTTGGGAAATGCGCCGGAACCCAATCCAGAATGACGCCGATCCCGGCCCTGTGGCACGCATCGACGAAGCCGGCGAAATCTTCCGGCCTGCCGAAGCGCGCGGAAGGCGCGAATTGCGACAGCGGCTGATAACCCCAGGAACCGCCGAAGGGATGCTCCATGATGGGGAGAAGCTCCACATGGGTGAAGCCCATGTCCGCCACATAGGGGATCAGCCGCTCGGAGAGTTCGGCCCAGTCCAGCGCACCGGCATCGCCGCCATCGCGCTTCATCCAGGATCCGGCATGCACTTCATAGATGCTGATCGGCGCGTCCGGCGCGTGGCGGCCCGCGCGGGTTTCCATCCATCCGGCATCGCGCCACGCGAAGTCCGCCGGCGGGGCGACGACGGACGCGGTGGCGGGCGGCTGCTGGGTGTGGCGGGCGAGGGGATCGGCCTTCTGCACCACGGCCCCATCCGCCCCGGCCACTTCGAACTTGTAGAGCGTCCCGGGGCCGATGCGGGGGACGAACAGTTCCCACACTCCGGCGGAGTGACGGAGCCGCATGGGATGGCGCCGGCCGTCCCAATTGTTGAAATCCCCCACCACCGACACGCGCCGCGCGTTGGGCGCCCAGACGGAGAAGCTGACGCCGACCACATCATCAATACGCGTGGGACGCGCGCCGAACACGCGGGCGAGTTCGAAATGGCGGCCCTCGCGAAACAGGTGCAGATCGAGGTCGGAAAGGATGAGGCCGAAGGAATAGGGATCCTCCGTCTCCTGAACCGCACCGCCCGGCCAGGTGATCCGCAAGGTATAGGGTTCGTCCGAAGGGAGCGGGGCGGTGAAGAGTCCCTCCGCCACCTCGTCCATCAGGCTCATCACTTCTCCGCTCGAACGGGAGAGCAGCGCGACAGCCTCCGCACCCGGCTGGAAGCTGCGCACCAGACGGCCGTCCGCGCTGTCGTGAGGCCCGAGCAGGGCGAAGGGATCGTCGAGCCGGCCTTCCAGCATCGCGGCGGCTGCGGTGAGCAGGTGATCGTGCGCGGTCATGATGTCTCTCCGCCGAGCAGGTCACGGGCGGCGCGGGCGAGGCCGCCCAGCGGCAGCGACAGCCATTCGGGCCGGTTCGCCGCCTCGTAGAGGATTTCGTATGCTGCCTTTTCGATGAGGAAGATCGGCAGCAGCGGATCGGGCGTTTCCTCGCCGTAATAGCCTTTGAGGAAGGCACGCTCCGCATGGTCGCGGAACAGGTCGGTGCGCTGCTCCGCGCGGACTTCCCAGGTTTCCGCACCGGCAGGCCGGTTCCTTTCCGCCACTGCGGCGGCATAGTCGAAGCTGCGCAGCATGCCTGCCACGTCGCGAGCCGCCATGCCCTTGGCGCGTCGTTCCGCGAGGGGGCGGGCCGGTTCGCCTTCGAAGTCGATGATCATCACATCGTGCCCGGTCATGAGCACTTGCCCGAGGTGGAGATCGCCATGGATGCGCGTGCGCATGCGCCCGACCGCACCCTTCGCCAGCGCGGTTACGCGATCGGCGATCCGGTCGCGCTGAGAGGCCAGCCAGCTGGCCTCCACGGCCGCTTCATCGCTGAGCTCCCGCTCTCCCAGGCGGGCGAGAGCCCGATCCAGCTCCGCGTTCACGCGCTCTGCCAGAGCCTCGGCATCCGTCCCTGCGACACGCTCCGGCGCAAATGCAGCGTCGTCGGTCGGACGGGCGAGCACGTCATGCATCTCGCGCACGCGCTGGCCCAGATTGGCCGCGAAATTCTCATAATTCGTGAAGCTGCGGTCGGTATCGGTGGCGAGCCGCTCCAGCGTGCCGAGCGTCCATTGCCAGCCATCGCCCTGATTATAGACGAAGGCCTGCGCCATCATCAGCAGCGTCTCTTCGCCCTCGGGCGAGACGCGCTTTACGGTTCCCACCACGGCCGGGACATTGGCGAAGCCATGGCCGGACAGGTAGCGGACCATCTCGGCATCGGGATGCATGCCCGACGCCAGCTTTCTCAGCAGCTTGAGCACGACCTTCTGCCCCAGGACCATCGTGCTGTTGGATTGCTCCGCCGCAAGCCACTCGGGCTCCAGATCGACGGCCAGCGCCTCCGGCACGAGCGCTTCAAACACCACTTCGCCGCCTTCGGTGGGGACGCGGGCCCCGTCCAGCATTCCGCGCATGGTCGAACGGGCGAACTCGGCGAGAGTGAACCCGTCGGTAAGTAGTCCTACGTAACGCTCGCGTCGCACACGCGCGATGGCGAGGTTGGAGGCGAAGGGCCCCTGCTGCTCGCCTTCCCAGGCGATACCCAGCGGCAAGGAGTAGATCGCCTCCCCCTCCGCCGTGCGGACGCACACTTCGCCCAGCAACAAGTCGGTGGCTTTCGGCATTGGCGTGAGCCGGGTGAGCTCGACACTTTCGAGAACCTCGTCCTTGGCACTGAACCAGCGGCGCTGGCGGATGTAGTCCGGCAGCACATCCTGCTCCAGCAGAGTGCGGTTGCCGGCGCGGAGGATGTCGGTGAGTTCCGGGCGAAGAACGAAGGTTTGGCGCTCCACCTCCTGCCCCGGGCCGCTGCTTGACCATTCCGGTGCCTGCGCATCGCCACACAGGTTGAACCACAGGAAGCCATAAGGCGGAAGCGTGAGCAGATAGGGAAGCTGGCCGATCTTGGGGAAGGGCGCTCCGCCGGAGAGCTCGACCGGGGAACACCCTTCGAACTCGTGCAGGTCGAGCTCGACGGCCTGCGCTGTCCGGCCGAGATTGGCCACGCACAGGATCGTCTCATCCTCGAACTGGCGCAGATAGGCGAGGATGCGGCGGTTCGCCGGGCGAAGGAAGGTTTGCGTGCCCCGGCCGAAGGCGCGATGTTCGCGGCGCACGGCCAGCATGCGCTTTACCCAGTTGAGCAGCGAATGCCGGTCGCGCTCCTGCGCTTCCACATTGATCGCTTCGAACCCGTAGAGGGGATCCTGGATCGGGGGCAGGGCGAGATAAGGCGGATCGGCGCGGGAGAACCCGCCGTTGCGATCGGGCGACCACTGCATGGGCGTGCGCACCCCGTCACGGTCGCCAAGGAAGATGTTGTCCCCCATGCCGATCTCGTCGCCGTAATAGAGGACAGGGGTGCCCGGCATTGTCAGCAGCAGCGCGTTCATCAGCTCGATGCGGCGCCGGTCCCGTTCCATTAGCGTGGCAAGGCGCCGCCGAATGCCGAGGTTGATGCGCGCGCGCCGATCTGCGGCGTAGGTGTTCCACAGATAGTCCCGTTCGGCATCGGTGACCATTTCCAGCGTCAGCTCGTCGTGATTGCGCAGGAAGATCGCCCATTGCGCATCCGCCGGAATGTCCGGCGTCTGGCGCATGATGTCGGTGATGGGGAAGCGGTCTTCCTGTGCCACCGCCATGTACATCCGCGGCATCAGCGGGAAGTGGAAGGCCATGTGGCACTCTTCCGTGCGCTCGGCGCTGGCGCCGAAATATTGCTGCGTATCCTCCGGCCACATGTTGGCCTCCGCCAGCAGCATCTTGCCCTGATAATGCGCATCCAGATCTGCGCGGATTTTCTTCAGGATGTCGTGGGTTTCGGGTAGGTTCTCGTTGGAGGTGCCGTCCCGCTCGATCAGATAGGGGATGGCATCCAGCCGCAACCCGTCCACGCCCGCATCGAGCCAGAAGTGCATCACCGACAGCACTTCTTCCAGCACGCGCGGATTGTCGAAATTGAGGTCGGGCTGGTGCGAATAGAACCGATGCCAGAAATAGGCGCCGGCCTCCTCGTCCCACGTCCAGTTCGACTTTTCGGTATCGAGGAAGATGATGCGCGTGCCCGAGTAGAGCTTGTCGTCGTCCGACCACACGTAGAAATCCCGCTCCGGGCTACCGGGCGGCGCCCGCCGCGCGGCCTGGAACCAGGGATGCTGATCGCTGGTATGGTTGATCACCAGCTCCGTGATCACGCGCAAGCCGCGCTCATGGGCAGCGTCGATGAAGGCGCGCAATTCCTCCATGGTGCCGTAATCGGGGCTGATGCTACGGTAATCGGCAATGTCATATCCGTCATCCCGCCGGGGAGAGGGATAGAAGGGCAAGAGCCAGATGGCGGTGACGCCAAGATCGGCCACATAATCCAGCTTCTGCAGCAAACCGGCGAAGTCGCCGATCCCATCATTGTTCGAATCGAAGAACGATTTGACGTGCAGCTGGTAGATGACGGCGTCCTTGTACCACAGCGGATCGCCGGGGGCGGCATCGGTGACATTGCGGACGGCGTCCGATGTGACAGGGTCAAGCACCTCATTCATGCTGCGCCTCCCGCAAGCGAAAGTCGCCAGATCCGGTAAGGCTCATCGGGCGAAAGGGTGATGTTCTGGATTTTGCCCTGCCAGTCGAACCGATAGCCGCCGACCAGATCTTCCACTGCAAGCGTGCCGTGGTCGGGAAGGGCGAATTCCCACAGTGGAACCTCGAAATCGCAGCCGTGGGCCTGGTGCGGGTCGAGATTGACCATCACCATGATCATCTCGCCGAGCGGCGCGTTGGCCGGTCCGGACGGTTTTCCGTACCAGATGACATTGTCATCATGCGCGACGTAGAAGCGTGTGTTGAGGTGGGTCTGCAGGGCAGCATAGGTGCGGCGTAGCTGGTTGAGCGTGGTGATATCCTCGATGATATTGCCGGGCGCCTGCCAGTCGCGGACCCGGATCTGGAATTTCTCGGAATCGAGATACTCCTCCTTGCCCGGGCCCAGCGGTGTGGCGTCGCACAGTTCGAAGCCGGAATAGACGCCCCACAGGCCGGAAAGCGTGGCCGCCAGCACTGCCCGGATGCGATGGGCAGGGCGGCCGCCGGTCTGCAGGAAGAAGGGATTGATATCCGGCGTGTTCACGAAAAAGTGTGGCCGGTAGAATTCCTTCGGCGCCTCTTCCGTCAGCTCGGTGATGTACTCCGTGAGTTCCTGCTTGCGGTCGCGCCAGGTGAAATAGGTATAGCTCTGGCTGAATCCCGCCTTGGCCAGGCGATACATCATGGCCGGCCGGGTGAAGGCTTCCGACAGGAAGATGACCTCCGGGTGCTGCGCGCGAACCTCGCCGATCATCCATTCCCAGAAGGGCAGGGGCTTGGTGTGGGGATTGTCCACCCGGAACGTCTTCACGCCATGGCTCACCCACAGCAGCACCACATCCCGCAGCGCCTCCCACAATCCGGGCACTGCGTCCGGACCGTAGAAATCGACATTCACGATGTCCTGATACTTCTTGGGCGGGTTTTCCGCGTATTTCATGCTGCCATCCGGCAGCCAGGCGAACCATCCCGGGTGTTCCTTCAACCACGGGTGATCGGGTGAAGCCTGGATGGCAAAGTCGAGTGCGATCTCCAGCCCATGCTCAGCCGCGGCGCGAACAAGTCGATCGAAGTCCTCGAAGCTGCCGAGCTCCGGGTGTATCGCATCATGGCCCCCCTCGGCGCTGCCGATCGCATAGGGGCTTCCCGGATCATCCGGGCCGGGCGTGAGCGTGTTGTTGGGACCCTTGCGGTTGGTCCGGCCGATCGGGTGAATCGGCGGGAAATACAGCGTGTCGAAGCCCATCCCGCGGATGCGGGGGAGGTGGTTCACGACGTCGGCGAAGGTGCCGTGCCGCGCGGGATCATCCGTCATCGAACGCGGGAAAATCTCATACCAGCTGGAGAAGCGCGCTTCGATCCGCTCGGCTTCGAGCGGGAACGAAGGTGTGGTCAGCTTGTGGGGCCGATCATCCGCCCGGTCCATCAGGTCCCGCAGTTCGTGCGATAGCAGCAGTTCGGTCGCGCTCTCCTCTTCCGCTCCGCCGAGCTGCCTGACGCGCTTCTTCAACTCACGGGCAAGATCGCCGCTGCTTCGGGCGAGGGCGCGTTCGACCAGTGCCTGCCCTTCGGCGCGGTCCACGGGCTGGGCGACGCCGGCGGCGACCTTCTTCGAAAAATCGCGCTGGAAGGCGCCAAAGCGGTCCAGCCATGCTTCGATTGCGAATTCGTGCCGGCCGAGCCGTTCGGGAGTGAGCGCGCTCCGCCACCGGTCATTGGCCAGCGGCTCCATCCGGACGCTACGCCACTCAGTTTCATCTGCGGCGCGCCAGTGAAGTTCGGCGGCGAGAAGCTCGTGACCGTCGGCGAAGATCGTCGCCTCGACCGGGATGGCCTCTCCAACCACTCGCTTGATGGGGAAGGCCCCGCCGTCGACCGTCGGTTCGACCCGATCAATGACTAGCCTCGCTCCCCGCGCAGCCTCGTTCACCGCGCCCGCGTCGACTTTGCTCTGGATCGGAGCCTGGCGATTTACATGCAGCAGGCGAACCTCGTGCGGCGCCAGATCATTCCCCCAGTCAGCGGGGCTAAACGCGCCGGTCGTGGCGGATATCTGTGCGCGATCAGGAATGGGCTGGGTCTCGTTTGTCGTATTGGCGACTATGATCAGGGCCTTGTCGGATGTGCGAAGATCCGCTCGTTCGGCCGCCAGCAAAGCGATCACGCGGGAGGATGGTGCAATGGAGCGGAGCTCGCCCGGATAGCTGCGCGCTTCTGCGAGGATTCGCTGTGCCCGGGCCAGCGCCTCGCGCCCGCCTTCGTTGGCGAGCCAATCCTGCGGCGCAAGGATCCCGCTGCCGACCACCGCTGCCACGGGAAGGTTGGTGGAGGCGTCGCACAGCAGGGGTACGCGGGCTCGCAGCTGGCTGAGCTTATCGAGCAGCGCGGGGCTGACCGGTTCGGCAATATCAAATAGGAAGCCGCTGCTGCCCGCCGCAATCAGGCGCTCCGCAGCGTCGC